>CAVXIA010000003.1:0-16191 GCA_963761675.1 uncultured Conexibacteraceae bacterium | reverse complement strand
TGTCGGGTAGGCCGGGCGCATTGCTGCGCCCGGCCCCCCTCAGAACCGGACGTGCCCGTTTCACAGCATCCGGCTCAAGCAAGCCCGTGGGCGTCTGGGCGTGCAGGGTGCGCGGGCGGCTGCTTGGTTGGCAGTCGGTGTGGATGAGACGGAGTCAGCCGTGTCCGGTGTGCCGGGTGCCTGCACGAGTGAGTGCTGTGCGGGCGTTGCCAGCCATTGTTCCCACTGCGTGGGGGGTTTGGCTGGCGGTCGGTCGGCGTAGAGGGCGCCGTTGCAGATCGCGCATCGGCCGTCCTGGGACGGCGAGGAGCCGCTGGGTGGTCGGGTTGATCGGCAGCGGGTGTCTTGCGCCGCCGCCGGGCCCAGTATTCGGTCAGGGTCGGGGTCATCGGGTGACGCCCGCGCTTGACGATCTGGTGTCGGACGATGTTGGTCCAGCCGAACCTGTGGAGGTAGGCGCCGCTGTCGCGGTCGCCGAACACCCATCGGTCCTGGCGGGCCTTGTTGAACCGGCCGAAGTAGCGGGCGACGATCCAGCGCTTCGGCTTGTTCGGGTGGCTGATGTTGGCCCACTTGTAGGTGAGCCTCCACAGGTAGTGATCCAGCGCGTTGAATATCTCGCTGGACACCTCGTCCGGTAGTAGGCCGCCCATCCCCGAATGATCGGGTTCAGGCGGCTGATCACCGCCGCGCGTTGGTCCCGCGCAGGGACCGCATTTCGGCGCGTAGCCGTTCCCGGATCCGTTTGACGGCCGCTTTGCTGGCGTGATCAGCGGCTTTGCCGGTAGCGGCGGACGGTGAATCCCAGGAAGTCGAAGCCCTCGTCGAGGGTGACGATGCGTGTCTTGTCCTCGTTGAACGTCAGTCCCCTGGGCGCCAGCCACCCGGCGAGCCGTGCCTTGACCTCGATCGCTTCCTGCCGGGTGTGGCAGTGCACGACCAAATCGTCGGCGTATCTGATCAGCACCGGGGATCCGCTCCTGACCCATACCGGTGGTGGTAGCGGACCCCGGCGGCGTCTCGATCCCGTGCAGCGCGATGTTCAGCAGCACGGGGCTGATCACCCCGCCCTGAGGTGTTCCCTCCTCGGTGCGGAGCGAACCGACCGTTCTCGACCACACCCGCCTTCACCATTGCCGGATCATTCCCTGGCGGGGAACGCGCCGAGCATGACCATCAGGTGATCGTGGTCGATCCGGTCGAACGCCGCCGCCAGGTCCGCGTCGAGCACCCATCGCCGCTTCGGGCCTTTGCCCTTGACGACTTCGAAGATCGCTCGATCGCGTCGTGGCAGCCACGGCCGGGCCGAAATCCGTAGGACCTCGGTTCAAACCGTGCCTCCCACTCGGGTCCAACGCGTTCACCACCCGGGCCTGATGGACCCGGTCGGTGATCACGGGAATCCCGAGCGGGCGCTGTTTGCCGCCGGCCTTCGGGATGTACACCCGCTTGACCGGCAAGGGCTTGAACGAGTCCGGACGAGCGCTGCACCCTGTCGACCAGCTTCAGCTTGGCCTCCGGGGTCGATCACCACCTCCCGTCGACGCCCGCCGTCTAACGTCCAGCGTTGAGCTCCGTCACCCGCGCACACTGACCAACGTGTTCGCGCGCGACCGCAGCATCAACCTCTGCAACCGGCGGACCCGTGAGGTCCCCCGTCCTTCGACGCCGTGAAGATCCGCTGCCGCAACCGCCGTACTTCCTGCTCAACCCACGCCAATCGATCGGCGCCCAGTCGAGCAAGTCGCCCTCTGGTCCGTTCACCACCGCGATCGACGCCGTGGCGTCCAACTTGTCCTTCGGTTCCGGCATCCTCGTCTACTCTTTCTCCTCCACAGGCTCACCTGACCCGCGTCAGCACCCTTTCGGGTCCGGGCAACAGCCCGTATCCGGCCAGTTATCCGCGCGCGACCAGCTGGAGGAGCCGGTCCTCACGCCGCGGTTTCCTGTCGCCTTTCGGCCACCGGCATTCGCTTTTTGGTCATCCTGTTCCCGCCGGGGATTCAGCCCTCCTCACAGTCGGCCTACCAGACCCTATGGGGTCTGGACCCGGACGGGGTTTCCACGTTCCACATCACGAGACACGACCGGGTAGGGCGCCCTCTATACCCCGGGGACGGTGGTGCTCACCCCGGACCGGACGTGCCCGGCCGGCACCTGCCGCTTCTCAACGGCCAGTCCCTACACCCCGGTCCACTCCCACCTGCCGGGGCTCACGTTGACGAGACATCAACGAGGGTTCACGCAATTCACCCGTCCGGTCTTCCCCTCGCCTGTAGCCCCCGGATGGAACGAGGACCCTTAGGCTTTCCCCCGAGCTCCGCACCCCGCCGTTACCAGCCGCGCACGTCAGGGGTGGGGACAAGCACCGAGCACGGGCCCGGAACTACGCTCTACGTCATCGACCTAGCCTCCAAACAGCGTTGTTCACTCGTGGTGTGCGACCTCGCGTCGCACCGATCATTCCGTAACTCTCAGACGAAGCTAGGTGGCTGCTGGATTGCGACAGACGCAGTCGTGAGGTGGAGCGGTCCGCTTAGACCGAAGTTCCCCCTTGCAATCGGCGTGTATTGAGTCGGGATCCCTGGTGGTTGCTGGGGATTCCGGCTTTTTGTTTGCCGCATGATGTACCCACGACTATCGTGGGTTGTGTTATGATCTGCTGGAGCTATGGGCCGTCCAGCGAGAGCATCGGGTGCGATGCATGTGAGCACGACAAAGCGTCGGTCTGGGGATCGTGAGTACACCGCGACGTTGTTGCGGCGCTCCTACCGTGAGGACGGGAAGGTCAAGAAGGAGACGCTGGCGAACCTGTCCTATCTCCCGGCGGAGGCGATCGACGCGATCCGCAGGGTGCTGGCCGGAGAGACACTGACAGCGGTTGATGAGGTCTTTGAGATCGAGCGGGCGCTGCCGGCGGGACACGTGAATGCCGCTTTGGTCATGGCCCGGCGACTGGAACTGGCCAGGCTGCTGGACTCCCGGCCTTCCCGTCCGCGGGATCTGTGCATGGCGATGATCCTCTCCCGGGTGATCTCACCGGGCTCGAAGCTGTCCACTGTCCGCACTCTGGGGCAGTCGACGCTGGCCTCGGAGCTGGGTGTCGAGGGGGTCGACGAGGACGATCTCTATGGGGCGATGGACTGGCTGATCGACCGTCAGGCCCGTGTCGAGGACCGGCTCGCCAAGCGTCACCTGCGGGATGGGGAGATGGTGCTCTACGACGTCTCGTCCTCGTATTTCGAGGGCCGGTCCTGCCCGCTTGGGAAGTTGGGCTACTCGCGTGACGGTCAGAAGAACCTGCCGCAGATCATCTACGGGCTGCTCTGCGATCGGGAGGGCCGGCCCGTCAGCATCGAGGTGTTCTCCGGCGAGCTCCACGACGACAAGACCCTGCCGGCGCAGGTGACCAAGATCAAGGACCGCTTCGGCCTTCAGACCGTCACGGTCGTCGCCGACCGCGGGATGGTCACCCGCGCGAACATCGAAACGCTTCAGGGCACCGAGGGGGTCTCCTGGATCACCGCGCTCAAGGCGCCGACGATCAAGAAGCTCGTCCGTGAAGGGATCTTCCAACCATCGCTGTTTGATCAGCAGAACCTTGGTGAGCTCACCGACATCGACGAGTTCCCCGGTGAGCGCCTGATCGTCTGCAAGAACCCGCTGGTTGGCGCTCAACGCGCCCGCAAACGCTCCGAGCTGCTGGACGCAACCGAGGCCGACCTGGAGCTGATCAAATCGCGGGTGGATAAAGGCACTCTGCTCGGCGCCGCGCAGATCGGGATGGCGGTCGGCCCCGCGCTCAAGCGCTTCCATGTCAGAAAGCATTTCGACATCCAGATCACCGACATGGACTTCACCTACCAGCGCAAAGAGCAGGAGATCAGCGAGGAGGCGGCGCTGGACGGGTTCTACATCCTGCGCACCAACCACACCGCAGCTGACGTTCCGGCCGGTGATGTTGTCCGCGCCTACAAGAACCTCGAACAAGCAGAAAGAGCGTTCGGCTCGCTCAAAGGCCCCGACCTGCAGATCCGCCCGATCCACCACCACCTCGAGGACCGCGTCCGATGCCACGTGCTGATCTGCATGCTGGCCTACTACCTCACCTGGCATTTGAAAGCCGCATGGAAACCCCTGCTGTTCAGCGACGAGCACCGGCCCGAGGCCGATGATCCGGTCGCCAAAGCCGTCCGCTCACCCGCAGCCGAGCAGAAAGCCCGGACCAAACGCACCACCAACGGCGGCCCCGCCCACAGCTACCGCACGCTGCTGAGCGAGCTCGCTACCCAGACCCGGAACCGGACCCGACTGGCCGGCCATGCCGACACGTTCGAGAAGCTGACACAGCCCACCGCGCTCCAAGCACACGCGCTGAAACTGGCCACCGAAGCACCAGTCGTGATCAAGTAGACACGACCCGCGCACCCCGAAACCCGCGTAACCCCAATGAACAAGCCAGATCTTCCCGCCTCACCAAGGGGAACTTCGGACTAAGGAGTCACGACAAAATTAGTGGAGGAGTTGTGGTTCGGGCGTAGAACTTGGGGGTGTGGTTGACGAGTCGGCGATCGCTGAGCGCTATCGAGTGATGCGGGGGTTGTTCAACGAGCGCTCGCGGCGGCGGTGGGCAGCGGCTGAGGCGCGGTCGGCGGGACGAGGTGGGGTCGCGGCGGTTGTGCGAGCCACCGATATTTCGGAGTCGACAGTGAGGCGCGGGCTGGCGGAGCTTGCGGGCGAGGAAGAGCTTGATGCTGGCCGGGTCCGCAGGATGGGGTGCGGGGCGCCCGTCGGCGCTGGAGAGTAATCCTGGGCTTGAGGAGGATCTCGATCGGTTGATCGATCCGGTCACGCGCGGGGATCCGGAGTCGCCGCTTAGGTGGACTTCCAAGAGCGGCGCGAAGCTTGCGGAGGCGCTGCGGGAGATGGGTCACGAGGTTGTTGACCGGACGGTGCTGCGTTTGTTGAAGGCGAAGGGCTACTCGCTGCAGGCGAACAAGAAGACGCGGGAGGGTGCGCAGCATCCCGATCGTGACGCGCAGTTCGAGCACATCAACCAGATCGTCAGCGAAGCGGTCGTGGCCGGTGAGCCCGTGATCAGCGTGGACGCCAAGAAGCGGGAGCTGATCGGCGATTTCAAAGCTGTCGGCCGCGAGTTTGAACCCAAAGGCACACCGGTCGAGGTTCGCGGCCATGACTTCAAGGACAAGCAACTCGGGCACGCGATCCCCTATGGTGTCTACGACTTCGCCAACGACGAGGGTTGGGTCTCGGTCGGGATCACCAGCGACACCGCGCAGTTCGCGGTCGCGACGATCATCAGCTGGTGGGAGCATCTCGGCAAGGCTCGCTATCCGAACGCGACGACGCTCACGATCACCGCGGACTCGGGCGGCTCGAACAACCCGCGCACCCGGCTGTGGCGCCACGAACTTCAGCGACTCGCGAACACGACCGGCCTGCGGATCCGGGTCTGCCACTTCCCGCCGGGCACCTCGAAGTGGAACAAGATCGAGCACCGCATGTTCAGCTTCGTCAGTCTGAACTGGCGCGGCAAGCCGCTTGAGAGCCTCGAGGTGATCATCAACCTGATCGCCGCGACGAAAACGAGACACCGGCCTGAAGCTCTACGCCCAGCTCGACAAGAACGTGTATGAGCGCGGCATCGAGATCAGCGACAAACAACTCGACCGCGTGAACATCACCCGCGACGACTTCCACGGCGACTGGAACTACACCATCAACCCTTCACTAATTGAGTCGTGAGCCCTAATGGGCCGCGGCAACTTGCAGTGTTTCTGAAGTGTCTTGTTTTTTGATGGCCTTTGAGAGGATCTGCTCGGCGGTCTTGGTCCAGACGAATGGTTGTGCATGCTCGTTGTAGCCGTCGATGAAGTGTTCGATCGCTGCGATGAGTTCCGGGACGTCGTGGTAGACGCCGCGGCGGACCTGCTGCTTGGTGAGGATCGAGAACCAGATCTCGACCATGTTCATCCACGATGCGCTGGTCGGGGTGAAGTGGAACTGCACTCGCTTGTGCCGCTGTAGCCAGGCTTTGACCTCGGGGGTCGAGTGCGTGGAGCTGTTGTCCAGCACGACGTGCAACGGCATCTTTGAGTAGGCGCGCACGATCTGGTTCAGGAACGCGAGGAACTCTTGGTGGGTGTGCCGCGGGTAGCAACTGCCGGTCACCTCGCCGGTCGCGATCTCCAACGCCGCATAAAGACTCGTCGTGCCGTTGCGCTTGTAGTCATGAGTCATCCGCTGCGCCTTACCCGGTTTCATCGGCAGCGTCGGCTGGGTGCGATCCAGAGCCTGGATCTGGGTCTTCTCATCCACCGATAGGACGATCGCGCCGTCTGGCGGATCCAAGTACAGGCCGACAACATCGATCACCTTCTCCGCCAGCTGCGGGTCCTTGGAGAATTTGAACGACCGGACCTGATGGGGTTTGAGCTTGTGATCACGCCAGATCCTGTGCACCGTCGATGACGAGATCCCGGTGGCTGCCGCGAGCCGGCGGACACTCCAGTGCGTGCTCCCGTCCGGTGGCGCCTCCAGTGTTTTGGCCAGCACCCGTTGGACCTCGTCGTCATCGATCTCCCGCGGGCGTCCCGACCTCGGCGCATCCGCGAGACCATCAAGACGCCTCTGGCAGAAGTTCCGGCGCCACAACCCCACAGTCGGCAACGACACCCCGACCTTCCGAGCGATCTCGGTGTTCGATGCCCCGTCAGACGCCAGCAAAACGATCCGGGCGCGCATCGCCTCCTGCTGCGAGGCCGACGGCGTCCGCAGCACCGCCCTCAGCGCAAGTTCCTCATCCTCGGTCAGCTCGATCGACGCCGCAGCCCTGGCCACCGACAGACCGTACTAAAAATCCCTTCCAATTACAAGAGACTAATGGGACGCTGCACTAGCGCGTCGCAGGGGTGACGTGGGTAACTTCCGAGCCTAAGCTAAGGTACACCGAAACTCATTATGGGTCTGAGTTCCCGCGCGACCTTGACACAGTGATCGAGGCAGTTGGGTCGATGTCCGCGCCACGACCGACCCACGGCCGTCCGGTCAACAGCCGCGGGTGCGGGAGATCCGGGTAGTCGAGGCGACATCGCCGTGGCTACCCGCGAGAAGGATAGAACGGTCGACGATCAGGATCCGGTCTGGCGGCGCGCACACTGGACATCTCGAGCGCTCTCAGGCGCCGGTCGAATCGGCGGCTGTTCGCGAGCGTATGGAACCGTGTCACAGCTCTTCCTAGTTCGTCGGCGCTGCCGGTTCACCGGCGCTCGTGAAGACGCACCCAGCTGACCCTCCACGGCATTGTGGCACCATGGAGTCGCGAAATAGATTGTAGCTCTTCAGAGCCGAGGTCGCGGTTCCGGAATCGGTTGAGATGGTAGCCGAAGCCGGATCTCTCAGCCACGGCCACCAAGCGAAGTACCAGCCGCCCTGAACAGTCGCAGAAACGGTTTGTCCGCTGGCAAACGTGAAGGTCACGGCGGCGACGCCGGGGCCCGCCTGACCAACTGCTGTAGGCCCGTAGCCACCAAAACGAATACGAGCCGAGTAGGGGCGGAGCGCCGACAGGCTTGGTTTCGCCGCCCGCAGATTGGCTCCCAGCACGCCGTCCCCTCCACCAACGCCGCCCTGCAGCTGGTACGGGGCGGTTATGCGACCGGCAGGCGGCGATCGCAAGACTTGGCCGTAATCAGAAATCCTTATGTGTGCGGGCTTGCTCTCATTGCGCGAGCCGCTGATAGTAAGACACGAATAAAGGTTCCCGTCGGCTGTGCTCACCAGAGCTGTATAGTCACCGCGTGTTTCTGCCAGGACAGGCTGCTGACTAAACGCTGCCTTGTAGACCGCAGTCCCGCGACCAGTGAACCCATTCGCGCAATCGCTGCCGGCGACCGAGACTGCCGACGATGCGGCTGCCGTTGGAACAGCTGCCCACGCTGGATACGCGGCTGGTCCCGCGGTTGTGAATAAAAGCACCGCCGTCACGATCGCTCCGGCCAAAACTGCGGTAGCTCCCCCCAAACTTGGCCACATGGCGCGAGACCTAGGCAGCCGTCGCCCGCCCAACGCCTCGAGGCGCATAAGCGCGAGGGAAACATCGTAGCTGTCGGCGTCCTGTGCGAAGAGATCGTGGAGATCCTGTTCAAGGGTGTCGATCATCGCTGATAGCTCCTTTTCTCCTGAGACGGCACGTTTGTAAGCGCTCGCAGCTGGGAAAGGCTGCGCGACGTCGTGCTCTTAACCGTTCCGGTCGAGCACCGAAGTACCTTGGCGACCTCTGCCTCTGACATGTCGTCGAAATAGCGCAACACCAGCATGGTGCGCTGACGAGGTGAGAGCTGAAGCAACGCCGCCCGGAGCTCGTCGTGGACGGCAACCAGCTCCAGTGCACGCGAGTTGGCGCTGCGTTCCGGAAGCTGCTGGCGGAGTTCGGCTCGCCGTCGTCCTCTGAGATCGGCTCCTCTTAGACATAGATTGATCAGGATCCGACGTGTATATCCGAGCGGATGTTTCATTGCGGCTACGCGATGCCATCGGGGTAACACCTTGAGAAGGCACTCCTGTACAAGATCTTCTGCCTCCTGAGGATCAGCAGTAATTAGATAGGCTGTTCGCAGTAGCCCAGCGCCATACTGCCTCACAAAGTCTTCAAACGATGAGCAGTTTCGTTCCATTAGATATTAAAGGCAAGAAGAGGTGCAAAAGGTTGCGCGCTCGAAGGCATTCGTGGATGCGGGTCTAGTGGCGGCGGCGCTCGAGATCTCAAAAATGCGGGGTGCTGGAAGCCGTCTTATTCCCAGCTTGGGACACGACAGACAGCTACTCGCTGGTTTGGACGGCACCATTGGCGCAACTTCGCTTGGGGATCCGCGGGAACGCACGTCTGGACGCTCACACCATAGTGATGACCGACCTGCACGATCTGCGGGTTCCGGACCGGGATCCCACAAATGTGATCGACCGACACGGTCTTCTCGTTGTCCAGCGCATAGGTCGGGACCCCATCGAAATACCGGAACGCGCGATCCAGGCCCATCACCACGCTCGGGAGCGTCTTGTCCCAAACTGGGATCACGACCCGAAACCGCGACCAGGCACGCCACGCGCAGAACAGCACGACCTTGCGCCCATCGATCACCGGCCCGTCCCCGTAATCCCGCTGCATCCACAGCACAGGCTGGGGGATCCACGGCCGGGTCCGACGGCCGTGCTCCCGCCGGTAGCGGCGCTTGAGTCAGCAACCCACCGCCGGGTCGTCCGCTCCGAGCCTTCATAGCCGATCGCGATCAGCTTGTCGTGTGCGACATCCGCCCGGATCTTCCCGCTCGAGCGCTCAACCAGCTCATCGATCTTCCGAGCGAACAGACCGCCCATCGCGGGGCGTTTGCGATCCGTCACCGGAACCGTTCCGGCCGCCAGCTCACGCTGCCGGACCCAGTGAGCGACCGTCTTGTGATCACAACCCGCCAGCTCCGCAGCACCCCGCAGAGTGCCGGTCAGGTCATAGGCCTCGAGTATCTACATCACTTCCTCAGCTTTCTTCAACAGCCCTCCAGCCACGCGCAGAGAACGAATGGGCTGGTGGATAGCCGACCGATCAGGACACGATCGGTGAGGAGAAAACTGGCCGCCCATGGGGAGAAAAACTGGCCGCCGGTGGGGAATTCCGATGGCCACCCCTGGGGAGAAAAACTTGCCGCCGGTGGGGAATTCCGATGGCCACCCCTGGGGAGAATCACATGGCCGCCGTCAGGGGTCTAGACAGCCCGGGCGCGAATCCGACGCCTGGAAGCTGAGTGTTCGTGTCATCCTGACGTGGCTCCGATTTTCGGGGAGTCTGGTAACGCCGGGTGCGAGGGAGCACGGTCCGAGCGCCACTTATGCATTGCCGATCCGACTGCGTGAATCAACCGTCAGTGGCCTACATGAATCCAGAAAACGTCATCCTCGGACGTTTGCCCGGACGTGACGGTCCTTAATCCGATTATTACGCTAGAAGCACTCGCTCAACCTCACAAACTGTCGCACGTCGCCGGGCCGGCGCCGCGGGTCGTGCGAGACTCCCGCACCACCGCGCTATTCGATCGACGGCCCAACTGCTTGACAGCGAGCACGGCTGCAGCTATGGCGCACGGTGGCGGAGGCGTCTGAACAGCGTCAGCGACGGCTGCGGGGTAAGGAACGTGTGGGGGTCGGCTACCGGCTGACACCGGCGTCACCCGCGACTGAAACACCACGTTCCTGTCGCGCCACGCGGTCCCATGCGCTCGCTCCACGTCGAGCGACCGGAGAGTTGCGCGTCGGAGGCGGTGGCAACTCGCCCGGGCAGGCGGGCTGTCCCCTCCCATTGTTGCGCCCTGTGGGGCGCTTGGGGTCGGGTGACGGCCCGCCACCCGGGCGGGCCACCGACACAGGAGGTCAATCATGTCGACCACGAGTACTCGCCGGAGGCTCAGCGACCAGGAGCGGGCGGAGCGTCGCGAACAGGACCGCCGGTACGCGCGGCAGGCTGTTGAGCAGTTGCGCAGCACCGAGGGTTGGCAGCAGTGGCTGCGTGCCCGGGCAAGCTTTCATACCTATAGCTTCGGTAATCAGTTGCTGATAGCGATGCAGCACCCGACCGCTATACGGGTTGCCGGGTTCAGGGCCTGGCTCAAGCTCGGCTACTGCGTCCGCAAAGGCGAGAAGGGGGTTCGGATCTGGGCGCCGTGCCCACCGACCCGCAGCCAGATAGAGGCGTGGCAGTCCAACGGCTCAGCTCCTGAGGAGCGGCCACGGACGTTCTTCAAGCTGACGGCGGTGTTCGCGCAGGACCAGGTCAACGAGCTCCCGCCGCCGGCGGCACCGGCACCGGTCGAGTGCCCGATCCGGGAGCTCCGTGGCGACGACCTCGCGCCCCTGTTGCCGGGACTGATCAACCTCGCTTCCGAGCTCGGGTCGACGGTGAGCTTCGCGACTGTCGCGGGTGGCGCCCGCGGGTTCTATGAGCCCTCAACCGGGCGGATCGTGATCGAGCAGGGGATGTCAGCCAATCAGCAGGTCGCGACGTTGTGCCACGAGCTCGCGCACGCCTTGGTTCGCGCCGAACCACAGGACGACGACCCTTCCCTCGCATACGCGAGCGAGGAGCTGATTGTCGAGAGTGTCGCGTTCACGTGCATCCGGTCACTCGGTGTCGATGCCGACGGCAAGTCGATCCCGTATCTGGCCGCGTGGGCTGAGCAGACGGATGTGAGCGTGATCGAGCGGTCCGCGGTGCTGATCGACCGTCTCGCGGGCCGCATCGAGACAGTCCTTCACGATGATCGCTCCGCGGCCACCGACGGCCCGGGCAGCATCTGAACCCGACTGCTGCTCAGCGGGCCAGCAGCGCCTGAGACCGGGGGAGCTCATGTCAGGGCGCCACTCGTTTCACGCGCGCGTTTCCTCTCGTCGACCCGCTCGGTGGCAGTCCGCTCCTGGTCGGCGTGAGGGTGGTTGGCCGCCCGCGGCTGGTGCTAGCTCGCTTGACGCTGGTCCGGGTGATCGGCTTGGGTGGTGCCGCGTTCCTGGTCGACGCTTTCGGCGAGGGCTTCGGCGTAGGCGGCCACCAGCCGGAAGGTGCGGGCAAGCTCAGCGATGCTGGTGCCCTGTGCTGCGGTCTGCCAGTCGCTGACGGTCTGATCCCAGCGTTCCCATAGGTCTGGGTCGCCGGGGCGGTTCGCGCCCGCGGTGAGTTCGTGCGCGAACTGTGGTGCGGTTGGCCAGGGTTGCTTGCCGGTCAGTCCTGCGGTGATCGCGTACTCCAGCGCGGCGGCCTCGATAGACGCTGCGCGTGCGGTGTCACGTAGCCGTTCGGCGAACCCTGCGTCGGGTGGGGCGGTCTCGTGTGCGCGTTGTGCTGCGGCCCAGGCGGCGTCGCCTGCGCGGGTGCGATCTATAGCTGTGGCCACATTCATCGCTCAGCGCTTCACATTCTGGATGAACGTGCCGACAACCTGAAACGAGGAGGCATCGCTACGCGGCGCTGGGGGGACCGGCGCGTCGCTTGCGTTGCCCACCAGGTCGGCAATGTCAGCTTCACGGATCAGGTATTTGCGCTCACCGAAACGCTTCGCAGGCAGTTTGCCCTCACGAATCCAGAGGCGGATCGTGGCCGGCTTCATCCGAAACCGGTCGGCGACGTCGTTGACCGTGAGGGTGTAGTCGTCAGGTAGATGCTGTTCGCTCATCAATCCTCACACGAAATTACGCTATACAACACTAATTATGTTATGGTTGCCGCTGATGCCATGTTCAACCGCTCATAGATTACCGTGACCGACGACAACACCGTAGATAACGTCCATAGATTGCGCCCTCGGGATGATGGCGATGACGCTACTGCACCTGACCGGCGGTTCTCGATCAGCGAGAGTCTGATCGCCGGCCAGGGGATCGATCAACCCAGCCCAGCGCCAGACGCTCAAGGGCCGGCGATGGTGGCGGGCGAGTCAGACGGGATGCATGACCGCCGGTCCTCTGCCGCGGCCTTGCCGGGCATCGAGCCCGGTGGCGAGGAGGTGCAGTGGGCCGACGGAACACCGACCGGCCCTCCAGCCAGGCGCCGCGGGTTGCGCAAGCAGAAAGCTCGCACGAAGCGTGCTGGGGTTGCCAGTGTCCGGCCCCCCGTAGTTCGGTCCATCTCTGGTGTTAGTCCTTCGACTTGTGAGAGTCCTAATGAGAGGATCGGGTGCTGATGGCTGCTGCGAAGCGGTATACGGCTGAGCAGATCGTCGCGAAGCTGAGGGAGCACGAGAAGCTCCAGGGGCAGGGGTTGACGATCCCGCAGGCGTGCAAACGGATCGGGGTCAGCGACCAGACGTTCTATCGGTGGCGCACCAAATATGGGGCGTTGAAGGAGGATGAGGCGCAGCGGCTGAAGGCTTTGGAGCAGGAGAACGGCCGCTTGAAACGGATCGTCGCGGAGCAGGCTTTGGATATCTCGATGCTCAAGGATTTGAACAAGGGAAAATGGTGAGCCCGTCCCGCCGGCGTGATGCTGTCGCTTACTTGGTGAAGCGCCATCCGGTGTCGGAGCGACGGGCGTGCCAGCTGGTTGGGCAGCATCGCTCAACGCAACGCTATGAGTCTCAGCCACCAGGGTTCGAGCTTGAGCTCGTGAAGCGGTTGAACGAGCTCGCGGCCAGGCATCCTCGCTATGGGTATCGCCGGATCTGGGCTTTGCTGCGCTCGGAGGGGTTCGAGGTCAATCACAAGCGCATCGAGCGGCTCTGGCGGCTTGAAGGGCACAAGGTCCCGCCCAGGCGCAAAAGCAACGGGCAGAAGGCGATCGGCGGGTCCGCCGGCGGGACGTGGGCGGTGCAGGCCTCAGGCGCCAACGATGTGTGGTCGTGGGACTTCGTCGCCGCGAGGACCGAGGACGGGCAGCCGTTGCGGATCCTGAACATCGTCGATGAATACACCCGTCGCTGCCTGGCCTGCCGGGTCGCTCGCAACATCGGGGCGCGTGATCTGATCGACGAGCTTGAGAACGTGTTCTCCAGGCACGGCAGACCGAAGCGGATCCGCTCTGACAACGGCCGCGAGTTCATCTCCGAGACCCTGGCTGACTGGCTCAGGCCCCAGAAGGTCGGGCAGCTGTTCATCGCCAAAGGCTCGCCGCAGCAGAACGCCTACGTCGAGCGGTTCAACGGCACGATGCGCGATGAGGTGCTCAACGGCGAGCTGTTCCGCTCCGTGCTCGAGGCCAAGGTCGTTCTGCACCAGTGGGTCGCTGAATACAACACCGTTCGCCCGCACCGCGGTCTCGGGTTCCTCACACCCCAGCAGTTCTACACGGCGGATAAAGTGGGCAGTCGATGAGAGTGTCTGCCCTCACTCACTCTGGACCAGACGGGTTCAGTCCTCGAGGGCTCACCCACCACTCTGTGCAACTCAGGTTTGGGACGGGTACCTACCTGACAAATAATTACTACTTCAACACCACCTGGACCGAACCCGGGGGGCTAGACAACTCCAATCTCCAAACAACCACGTTCCCGT
The DNA here is from genome assembly GCA_963761675.1 of uncultured Conexibacteraceae bacterium. Lineage (GTDB taxonomy): Bacteria > Actinomycetota > Thermoleophilia > Solirubrobacterales > Solirubrobacteraceae > Palsa-465. Next base: position 2,145 of record CAVXIA010000003.1, on the reverse strand, counting down.
CCGCGACCAGTGACATCGACACCTATAGCTACGACAACGCCGACCGGCTGACCGGAATCACAATGAGCCAGGGCTCAAGCACCCTCGCCAGCATCGACAACACGCTTGACCCAGCTGGGCTCGTGACCAACCAGACCCAGACCGGACTACCAGGCGCCACAAGCACCGACTACACATACACCGCCGATCAGCAGCTCGCGACCGCCGGCAGCAACAACTACAGCTACGACAGCGACTATGACCCCACCCAGATCGACAGCAGCGGCAGCGAAAGCTACAGCTACAACGATGGCAACGAGCTGACCTCGAGTCCAGCCGGCAGCTACAGCTACAACAACCTCGGGCAGCGCACAAGCGCAACCCCCACAGGCGGCAGCGCGACCGACTACAGCTACGACCAGGCCGGGAACCTGACCGCAGTCACCCCGCCATCAAGCAGCGCCACAAGCTACGCGTATGACGGGAACGGAGAGCTCGCATCCGAGACGACGGGGAGCGACACGAGCCAGTTCGCGTGGAACCTCACGACCACGACCCCGCTGCTCCTGACCGACGGGTCCACCAGCTACATCTACGGGCCCGACGACGTACCGATCGAACAGATCAGCTCAGGCGGGACGGTCAGCTACCTGCACCACGACCAGATCGGGTCAACCCGCCTGATCACCAACTCAAGCGGCGACACCGTCGGGACCTTCACCTACAGTTCTTACGGGAACATGTCCGCAAGCACCGGCACCACCACCAGCAACCTCGGATACGCAGGCCAATACACCGACCCCGAGACCGGATTTGAGTACGACCAGGCACGCTGGTACGACCCGAATACGGGACAGTTCATCTCAGTCGATCCCCTCGTTGCGCACACACAACAGCCCTATAGCTACGCCAACGACAACCCGATTGCCGACATTGACCCAACAGGGCTGTGTTTCAACACGTCCTCTTGGGGTGCTTTCTGGGCAAACTGCGGGAGCGACGCCCTCAACGCGACAAACACCGGCGTCGGCGGCGGGTGGCGTGGTCGCGACTGCTGGGAGCCTCGCGGTCGCCGCATGTAGAGCAGGGGTCTATGTTCCCGCCACTACCGAGGAATGTGGTGCGGTGGAGCTGATCGCTGCGGCCGCTGCTGGTTTGGCGACAGCGGCGGACGCTTATAAGGCCTTGAACGGCGACTCCGGTGCCGAGCTCGCAGTACCGCTTGACGTGATTGGGCTAGCGGCTCCGTTCGGCGGCGAGGCGATTGCCCGACTGCTGGGCGGTGGCGTCGAAGCTGCGGTGCCGGGCATTGGTCTGGCCTTTGGGGCGTCTGCATTTGCGTTCGGTACTGGCACCGCCGCGACCCTTGTCCCCGGACTCTTCGATCCAGCAAACGCGAACGCTGCTGCGATGGCTGGCTGTACGTAGTCATGCCTGACACGGAGGACCTCGTCCTACGACCTGAGCCGATGCGAGGTGCCACCGGAACGGGGATGTTGCTGGCCGGGGGTGGGTAGTGGCTTCGGTCGCGTTTCTCCTGCGCCTTCATGGCATCTTGCTTGTTGCTGCCAGCGTTGTCGACGCAACGATCGTGCTCGCCATCGTCTTTGCTGCAGTCGTCTTGCGTCCACGTTACGCAGTTGGTGTTCGCAACGGAGAGCTCTTCTACAGGTCCCCGAGAGGGGAACGAATCGTGTTAGGGCGTGGCCAACCTGCTCGCGTGGTGCAGGTTGACGCGACCCAACCTCGTGGCACAGCTGACCCACAGCCAGTGCCGTTCTGGCTGCTCGTTAGGCCTGACAATTCGGTCGCCCTGAAGCTTGAGCGGAGTCGGTGGCAGCAGGATGGCTTGGAAGCTCTGAGGAAACTGCTTGGGCTGCCACTGGAGGTCATCGACGGGCCAAAGACAGTTCGTGACTTGCGAGCAACCTATCGTGGCGTAACTCGTGGTGGAGCGAGCATCCATGGAGGGCGGCAGCAATTTTCTGGGGGCCGTCCTTTCTCTAGGTGTGTTCGCTACCCGCTTTTACGGGGTTGACCACACTTGGTGTTTGATTCGGAAGCGAGTTGTTGAGACCCATCGTACCTGGCACCATGGTGTCTGCCCCGAGAGCTGTTGCGGCATACATCACGCTCGTAGCCGACGACCGCGATGACTGACGCAAG
>CAVXIA010000002.1:0-274889 GCA_963761675.1 uncultured Conexibacteraceae bacterium | reverse complement strand
ACGGCGGCGCAGGGGGAATCCCATACGCGGCTTGCTCGGCGGGCGTGGCGGTTAGACCATTGAAACCAGGTGGTGTCGCTGGGAGAGACACGACCAGGCCCGCAGCGACATCGAACGTGTACAACGTGCCACCTCCAGGAAGGCTCGTTGTCGAACTCAGGGGCACCTTGAGAATGCCGCAGGTGGAGAGTTGCCCAGCCGTGGCAGTGTCCTCGTTGAACCCGGCGGTTGTCGTACAGGATGCTGGTACGTCGGTGTCTGCCGCGCGGGCAGCTGCCGGAAGAAGCGTAATTGCTGAAAGCAGGAGCGCCAAGGCCGTCGCAAGCCGCCGACTCCGCATTGGGCGCCGCGCTGACAGCGTCACGCATTGACAGATGCGTGACATCCATTGCGAGATACGCGACATCTTTCCCCCTTTTTGACCGTTATTGGTCGCGCCCCGAGCGACTAGGACTAAGATCCTTTCATAATACATCTTATGTCTTGAAGCAAGACACGGCCCATGAACAGGACTTCATCCAGTTCGAGCTGATCGCACACGAGGTCGTCGGCATCGGCGACATCCAGCAGATCCCTCACGAGCCGGGCCATCGCCGCGGCAGTCGACAGGGCCAACGCGCAAGCTGTCGTCGACGAGCTGCGGGACGGGCTGAGCACTCCACTCGGCAGCTCCTTCGAGGCCGGTCAACAACTCTCGGGCGGACAGTGGCAGAGGCTGGCACTCGCCCGCGGCGTGATGCGGCCGTCACCGCTGCTGCTGATCCTCGACGAGCCCACTGCCAGCCTCGATGCACTCACAGAGGCCGCGCTGTTCGAGCGCTACCTCGCGGCCCGAGCGAGCGCTCGCGCCACCGGCGCGATCAAGGTCCTCGTCTCCCACCGCTCACGGTGCGGACGGCCGACTTGATCGTCGTGCTTGATCAAGGTCGCATCACCGGACACGGAAGCCACGAACAGCTCATGCAGGCCGGAGACCTCTACGCGCAACTGTTCGAGATGCGGGCACGCGCTTAGTAATAACTCTCTGATCGCATCCCCCGCAACTGCTCGTGACGGTGGGACCCCTGCCGCTTCCGCACGAGGCCAGGGCTCACCGTACGCTCGGGCCGGTCTGAAGAGTCGGTGTCGCGAGCCGGAGCGAAAGCAGGGCTCCCCTCCGTCGACGAAGGCGCCCTCCTATTCGCCAATACCGGGTAACCGCGCTAACCCGCAGATCGCCGCAAGCACACGCGCACATCGCCGAGTTCCGCCGCCTCTGAGTGCATGGGAGAATGCCGCCCGACGGCTCTAGATGATTGATTCCGCGGGATCGTTAGGCGCAGTAGTTGACGAGTGCGCGGCTTTTGCGTCCGAGTTGGTGGTTGAGGGTGATGGCTGCTGCGAGGCAGCAGAACCTGGCAAGGATCCGTGTGCGTATCCCTGGGAGGGTTCGGGCGCCGTGGCGTTCGAGGGTGAGCAGGTCTTTGCAGGTCCAGAAGATCGACTCGATTCGTTGGCGGATCGGGGCGAGGTGCGGGGCCTGTCCGGTCTCGTCTTTGCGTCTGGGTCGGATGATCGTGGCGTTCAGGTTCTCGACAGTGGCCTGGAACTCACGGCCGGCGTAGCCCTTGTCGCCGAGCAGCGTGAGGTGCCCGTCACGGCGGCAGCGTTCAAGCATCCGGACAGCGACGTGGCGCTCGTCGATCTTTGGGGAGCACAGCTCCAGGGCGCGGGGTGTGCCATCCGGGCTGAAGAACGCGTGCAGCCGGAAACCCCAGAAGTACCGGGAATGCGACGCGCACCAGCCGTAGTCGGCGGCGTCACCGAGGGCGGAGCGTTTGACCGTCTCACGGGAGCGGGCGCACTCCACCGGGGTCGAGTCGACCAGCACCAGATCATCCTGGAACCCAGGGCCCTGGCTCGCGAACATGCCCATCAGCCACTCCAAACTCTCGGTCAATCGGGCCCGGCGTTTGAAATACCCGGACTGTTTGGGCAGCACCGGCAACAGATGACCCAAGCGTTTGGTGGCTACCGCCAAAAACCGACGATCGGACGGGATGCCCATGATCGCCTGTGCGAGAGCCAGGGTGACGACCTCCGCGTCCGTCACTCTTCGCATCACGTTCTTGGTGCTCTCGGGCAGGAGATCGTCGGCCGTCACATAAACGGTCGTGAGCAGCAGGTCGAGGTCGGCGTCCATCGAGACTCCTTCGGGTCGGCGATGCGTTTGAGCACCGCCGACTTCGACCCTGCTGCCTATTTCTCCTCGAAAACCCCCCAAAACACGGCCCCGGCCGTGGAATCAATCATCTAGTGGACGACGACGGCTGGAGTGTCGCCTCTCTCAGAAGCGGGGACCAGGTGGTACTGCACGACGTAGCCGAGCGATTCGGCGTACCGGTCGACGGTGGAGATCTTTGCGTCGCCCGCTGTGCTTTCCAGTCGAGCCACGAAAGACTGTGAGGTCTCCATCACGGCGGCGACCTGGGTCTGCGTCAGGTTCTCAGCCTCGCGACGAGCTGCCAGCGCGTGCAGCAGTTCTCGGCGCCGGCTTGCTGCGTCTAGGAGCTTTGGGAAGTCCGGATTGCGCGCCGTGCGCTTGGCAATCATCCGGTCGAGAAAGTCACGTTCAGGCATTGGTCTCTCCGTGAATATACCAAGCGAGGTATCTCATCGCAGATATAACTATCGATCCATATCGCGTTTTGCATGACGGGCGTCCTGAACGACGCCGCGGCGCCGCCACTCGTTCAGACGGCGCTTGGCGAGCTGAATCGTGGCTGGTGGTGTCTTCTGGGTCTTCTTCTTGAAGCCCTCGAGCGCGAGCAAAACGCGCCCGCGGGAGCCCTCCTCGGCGAACAGGACGCGATAGATCACACGATCCCCGTCGACGCGAACCTCCCAGATATCGCCGTCAAGGTGGCGTGCTGCTGTCAGCCCCTGATCACGTACCTCTTTCATGCCGGCGAGCACCGCGGCCGCGTCGCCGTCTGAGAGGCCATCGATGAACGCTTCGACTGGGCTTCGCCCGGACGGCGTGCGGTACTCGCGCCAGCGGCGTCGAGGAGCGGGTCGATCGGCGCCTGGGCCTCGACGTGGTGTGGGGGACACGCCAAGCAGCTAACCATCGAACTCGGACTACTCAGCGACCAGCATCAGGTTCAGGCCAGTCTGAGCGACGAAATCTCGTTGGACTGGTTGGACTGTTCGTTGGACTGTTTTGTCACGAACCGGGCGGTTTATAGCGGTTCGTAGCGGTCACGAACCTTCGGGCCAAATCCGCAGGATCGTCAGTAACGACGGGAAGTTCCTGCAAATCGTATGATGCCGGAGGAGGGACTCGAACCCCCGACACGCGGATTATGATTCCGCTGCTCTAACCGACTGAGCTACTCCGGCGGGGAGACGCGAGTCTATAGGCTCGAGTCGGTCGTCACCCCCGGACATGCCGTGTGATCCGGAGGTCCTCGATGCTGGCGATACCGAACTTCTCAGAGGGTCGAGATGCCGGACGGATCGCGGCGCTCGCGAGGGCGCTGATGAGCGTCGAGGGCGTGAGATTGATCGATACGCACACCGACCCGGACCACAATCGGTGTGTGTACACGCTCGCTGCGGTTGAGACCGGCGGCGGAGCGCCGCTGGTCGAGTCGCTCCTGGCGGGCGCGGCGCGCGCGATCGAGCTGCTCGACGTGGGGATCCACGACGGTCTGCACCCGCGCACGGGCGCGCTTGACGTGGCGCCGATCGTTTACACGGACGAAGCAGGGCGCGGCGCCGCCTGTGCGCAGGCGCTCACGCTCGGCGACCGGCTCGGCCATGAACTCGAGATTCCGGTCTTCCTCTACGGCCTGCTCACCGACTTCAGGGTCACGCGCGCCGAGATCAGGCGCGGCGGCCCACAGATGCTTCAGCAGCGGATCGACGCGGGCGAGCTGGTGCCCGATTTCGGGCCACGGCGACTGCACCCGCGCGGCGGCGCGGTGCTGGTCAGCGCGCGCCAGCCGCTGATCGCCTTCAACGTCGAGCTCGAACCACCGGCGACACTCGAAACCGCGCGGAGGATCGCGGCGCTGATCCGCGAGGGTGGGGCGGAGGGGCTGCCGTCCGTGCGGGCAATCGGCCTCACACTCCCAGACCGCGAGGACGTGGCGCAGGTGTCGACCAACGTCGAGGACTACCGCCGGACGAGCCTGGCAACGCTTGTGGCAGCCATCGCCAGGCACGCCCGGCCGATCAGGGCCGAGGTCGTCGGAGTGCCCCCGCGGGCAGCGTTCGACGGCTTCCCGGACGACCTGCCGGTGGCCAACCGCCGCTACCTCGAGGACGCTCTGGAAGGCGATCTGAACAGAGACGCCGGAAGCGTCTAATCTCCGTCTGAGAGATGGCTCAGACCAAGCGCAAACGCCAGACCAAGCACCGGGGCAACGCCGCGGGCGTGGTCGAGGCGCGAGGTCGCACCGGCCGGCCACCAAGCGCGGAGGAGAAGAAGCGCACCACGCGCTCCACCCGCGACACGCGCCGCGAGGAGCGCCTGAACCGCAAGCCGACGTGGAAGAGCTCGGCGCAGCGTGCGGTGCTCGCAGGCGGCTTCATGTTCCTTTTCCTGATGCTCACCTACCACTCCAAGAGCGGCAACCGCTTCGTCGCGGCGCTGCTATACGCGGTCATGGCGGCGCTGCTCTACATCGTGCTCGGCTACTGGCTCGAGACATTCCTCTGGCGCCGCCGGATGGCAAAGAAGCAGGCGTCGTCGCCGCCGCGATGATCGACGTCCGCATGTTCACGGTCGGGCCGGTGCAGGAGAACTGCTACTTCGTGCGCCGCCCGGGGGCGGACAAGGCCGTCGTCGTGGATCCCGGCGAGGAGGCAGGTCGCCTGATCGAGGCACAGCGGCAGCTCGGAATCGAGACCGTCGCGGCGATCCTGATCACGCACTGCCACTTCGATCACGTCGGCGCTGTCAAGGCGCTGCACGACGCCACCGGTGCTCCCGTCTACGTTCCTGAGCTGGAACGCGAGGTGCTTGCCGACCTCAACAGCTACGTGAGTCCGGGGTTCGGACCGTTCGAGAGCTATGAGGCCGACCACAGTGTTGCCGGTGGCGACGCGCTCGAGCTCGCAGGCCTGACGTTCGATGCGCGGTTCACGCCGGGCCACAGCCCCGGACACATCACCTACTCGATTCGTGGCGAGGAGACGCTGCTGTCCGGTGACGTGCTCTTTCAGGGGTCGGTCGGCCGTGTCGACCTGCCCGGTGGCGACTGGCCGACGCTGCTGGCGTCGATCGAGTCGCTGATCGACGAGTTTCCTCCGCAGACCAGGGTGCTGCCGGGGCACATGGGCATCACCACGCTGGGGGACGAACGCGCGACGAATCCGTTCCTCCGCGAGCTCGCACACCAGTGAGCCCGCCCGCAGGGATGGTGGCGCGGCGATGATCCAGCGGCCGAAGGGCACCTATGACGTCCTTCCCCAGGACATGGAGCGCCGGCGCGCGCTCGAGAGCCACGCCGCACGGATCTTCGGCGCGGCCGGTTACGGGCGGATCGAGACGCCGGTCTTCGAGGCCACCGAACTGTTCGCGCGTGGCGTCGGCGAGGCCACGGACATTGTCCAAAAGGAGATGTACACCTTCGACGATGGCGGCGGCCGTTCGCTGACGCTGCGGCCTGAAGGCACCGCGCCGGTCTGCCGCGCCTACATCGAGCACGGCATGCACAAGCTGCCCCAGCCCGTCAAGCTCTGGTACCTCTCCTCGTTCTTCCGCGCCGAGCAGCCGCAGCGCGGGCGCCAGCGGCAGTTCTGGCAGATCGGCGCCGAGGCGATCGGCGCCGGCGGGCCTGAGACCGACGCCGAGCTGATAGCCCTGCTGGCAGAGCTGCTGGAGGCGATCGGGGTGAAGGGCACCGAGCTGCGACTCGCGAGCCTCGGCACGCCTGAGACGCGCGTCGAGTACCGGGAGGAGCTGGCCGCGCACCTGCGCACACACGCCGGCGAGCTCCCCGCCGACGTCCGCGACCGCATCGACCTCAACCCGATGCGGGCGTTCGATGCCAAGGACCCCGGTACCCAGCAGGTGATGGCGGCGGCGCCAAAGCTGCTGGATCGCCTCGCTCCCGAGGATGCCGAGCACTTCGAGCAGGTCAGGCGGTTGCTGGACGTCGCCGGGATCCCCTACGAGCTCGACCCCACGCTGGTACGCGGCCTCGACTACTACACGCGCACCCTGTTCGAGTTCACGAGCGACGCGCTCGGGGCTCAGTCGGCAGTCGGCGGCGGCGGCCGTTACGACCGCCTGATCGAGCAGCTCGGCGGTCAGTCGACACCCGGAATCGGCTTCGCCGCCGGCGTCGAGCGGATCCTGCTGGCCGCGCCCGAGCCGCCCGTCGTGACGGACCCGGTCGACCTGCTGGTCGTCAGGGGCGACCGCGAAAGCAAAGCGGTCGCCGCGCAGGCGTTCGAGCTTGCCCGGGAAGCGCGACACGCCGGCCTGGCGGCTCAGCTGGAGCTGACCGGCCGCTCGCTCAAGAGCGCGCTGAAACACGCAGATCGCATCGATGCTCGCTACGTTGCAATCGTGAGCGGCGCTGAGCTGACGGGCCTCAAGGACATGCACAGCGGCGAGCAGCATGACGTCGCCACCGGCGCGGTGATCGCCGCGATCCTGCGCGGGAGCCGGCAGGTATGAAGCAGGCGCCGCGGCCGAACGGCTTCCGTGACGCATGGGCGGCGGAGCTGACCGCTGAGCGGATCGGAACGGTGGCTCGCGTCGCCGGCTGGGTTCACCGCCGGCGCGATCACGGCGGCCTGATCTTCATCGATCTGCGCGACCGCTCCGGGCTGGTGCAGCTGGTGTTCCATCCGGAGTCGGCGGCCGCTGCCCATCAGGCGGCGCACGGGCTCCGTTCCGAGGACGTGATCACGGTCTCGGGACCGGTGGTCGCACGTGAACCGGAGAATGTCAACCCGAAGCTGATCACCGGCGAGGTCGAGCTGAACGTCGTTGAGATCGAGATCCTCGCGGATGCCGAGACGCCGCCGTTTCAGGTCGATGAGGACGGCCCGGTTGACGAGAACCTGCGCCTGCGGCACCGTACCCTGGATCTACGCCGCGCGCCGATGCGTGAGGCACTCGAGCTTCGTCACCAGGTCACACGGACGATCCGCAGCGTCCTGGATGACCGGGACTTCCTCGAGATCGAGACGCCGTTCCTGACGCGATCGACGCCGGAGGGCGCCCGCGACTTCCTCGTGCCCGCGCGGGTCGAGCCAGGCTCGTTCTACGCGCTTCCGCAGTCGCCTCAACTCTTCAAGCAGTTGCTGATGATCGGCGGTCTCGAGCGCTACTACCAGATCGTTCGCTGCTTTCGCGACGAGGATTCGCGTGCCGACCGCATGACCGAGTTCACCCAGCTCGATATCGAGATGGGGTTCGTCGACGAGGACGACGTGATCGGGCTTTCAGAGGCCGTGGTGGGGGAGGTCTTCGCAACTTCCGGGTTCGACGTCCCTGCCGCACCCTGGCCACGAATCACGTGGGCGGAGGCGATGAGCCGCTGGGGCTCGGACAGGCCCGACCGGCGCTTCGGCCTCGAGCTTCATGACCTGGGCGATGCGGTTCGCGGTTCTGGATTTCAGGTGTTCTCCGGCGCCCTCGCCTCGGCTTCGGGCGCCGTCCTGGGGGTCAACGGGGGGGCACTCGAGCTGCCACGCTCCGATCTTGACGCTCTCACCGATTTCGCCAAGCAATATGGAGCCAAGGGCCTCGTCTGGGCGTTCGTGCAGGAGGACGGCTCGCTGCGCTCGCCGATCGCGAAGTTCCTGTCTCAGAATGAGATTGACGCGATCAAAGCGACGCTGTCGGCGAAGGTGGGCGACGCGCTGTTTGTGGTCGCAGATGCGCGCCACGTCGCGCGAACGGTGCTGGGCGCGCTGCGACTGGAACTCGCACGCCGCTTCGCTCTCGTGCCCGAGGGCTCCCACGACGTCCACTGGGTGGTCGAGTTCCCGATGTTCAGCTCTGACGGTGACGAGGGCTGGACGGCCGAGCACCACCCGTTCACGGCGCCCACGGGTGACCTCGCCGACCCGTCGGGGCTGCTCTCGCGCTCGTATGACCTGGTGCTCGATGGTGTCGAACTCGGCGGCGGTTCGATCCGCATCCACCGCCAGGACGTGCAGGAACGCGTCTTCGAGATCATCGGCCTGGATCCCGAGGAGGCGTCGAGGCGATTCGGGTTCCTGCTCGACGCGCTGAAGTACGGCGCGCCCCCGCATGGCGGCGTCGCGTTCGGGATCGACCGTCTGGTCGCGCTGCTCGCGGGCCGCGACAACATCCGTGAGGTCATCGCCTTCCCGAAGGCGACCAGCGGCGCCGACCCGCTGACCGGAGCGCCGGCGCCCGTCGACGACCTGCAGCTGCGGGAGCTCGGTCTGCGGCTGCGCTGAGGGATCGGCGAAATGGCGAAATGCGAAATGTGCCAATTCCGGCACATTTGGTGTTGTCGCCGTCGCCGGGCGGCATGCTCGGCCGGTGGGCTCGTCAGCGATCGACGATTGGCAATCCAGTTCGCAGAACGGACACCGGATTGCCAAAGTTCGGGTCGGTGAGCTCTCGAGTCGACAATGCGGGCGGATCACCTGCGCGCAGCTGCGTGCGCTTGGCGCGTCGCCGGGGACCATCAGCCGCTGGGTTGCGACCGGTTATCTCATGCGGGTTATGCCGCGCGTCTATGCGGTGGGACACGTGGCGATGGACGAACGAGCGCGGCTCTTCTCGCTCGTGTTGTTTGCGGGGCCCGACGCGGAGCTGAGCCACGGTACGGCCGCGTACTGGCGCGGCTGGCTGCGCTATCGGGTGTCGACGACGCACATCAGCACCCCGCGCCGCGTCGCCGCGCCGGCCGCCGGCGTCGTTGTCCACGGTCGCCGCGACCTCGAGCGGGAGCTGATCTGCGGCCTCCCCTGCACCACAGTGATCCAGACCCTCCTCGACGTCGCGGCCACCGAGTCGCTCAGATTCGTACGCAGATCGCTCGCCCAGCTCGACTACGAGCGCCAGCTCGATGTCGAGACCGTCCGAGCAGCCTGCGGTCGCGGCCAGCCCGGCAGTGCGGCGCTGCTGGCGGCCCTTTGACTCCCACATGCCCGAGCTGGCGCGAACCAGGAGCGAGCGCGAGGATGACTTCCTGTACCTCTGCCAGCGCTTCGCGATCCCGCTTCCGCAGGTCAACACCGTCGTGCACGGCATCGAGGTCGACTGTCACTGGCCCGAGCTCGGCCTGATCGTGGAGCTCGACGGCGACGGCAACCACGCCACGGGGGCGCAGCGCAACAGAGACCAGCGCCGAGCCCTGGAGCTGCGCGCCCACGGCGTGCCGTTGATTCGCTACACCCACGATCAGGTCAACCGGCACAGCCAGAGCATGGCTCGGGACGTGGCCGCTGCGATCGAGCGATGCCGAGGCCTATCCTGACCGGAGCATGGACACGCTCGCCTTCGAGCACCACCTGACCTCACCGCAGGGTGAGGGCCGCTGTCCCGCCGGCGCGTTCACCGTGACCTTCGGCGGCGGCGAGTGCTGCGATCAGGTCACCTTCAGCATCCAGACCGACGGGACACGTGTCACGGATGCTGGGTTCAGTGCCTCCGGTTGCGGCGCCTCGCACGCGGCAGGCTCCGCGGCCGTCACCCTCGTCCGCGGCGCGACGCTGCTCGCCGCCGGGCGCGTCGGGGCCGATGAGATCGCTGATGAGCTCGGCGGCTTGAGCGACTCCAAGCGCCACGCTGCGGCGGTCGCGGCTGACGCGCTGGCTCGCGCGTTGGGGGCGGCCGTGCGAGCGCGAGGTGCTCTGACCGCCGATCCCTCAAGGACGCTGGTGGCGATGTCCGGCGGCGTGGATTCGAGCGTCGCGGCGCTCATGTGCGCCGACGACGGGGAGGCGGTCGCAGTGACACTCGAGCTGTGGAGCGACAGCGAGAATGACGCGGAGAAGAGCTGCTGCTCGTCATCGGCCGTCTCACAGGCGCGGGCACTCGCACACCGGCTGGGCCTGTCGCACTTCACCCTCGACCTGCGTGACGACTTCCGCAGCCGCGTGGTGGATCCGTTCATCGCCGCCTACGCGGCGGGCGATACCCCAAACCCCTGCGTGGGCTGCAACGGCCACCTGCGCCTGGACGCCATGTTGGAGCTCGCCGACAGGTTGGGCTGCACGGCGCTCGCAACCGGCCACTACGCACGCGTGGAGGAGGGGTTGCTCAGGGTCGCCGCGGACCCGGCGAAGGACCAGACATACATGCTGGCGGCGCTCTCGCCAGAGTCGCTCAACCGCATGTGCTTTCCGCTCGGGGAGTACGAGAAGCCGCAGGTACGGGAGATCGCCGCGGCGGCTGGGCTACCGGTCGCGAGCAAGGCCGACTCGCAGGACCTGTGCTTCCTGGCGGGGACCACGCGCGAGCGGTTTCTGCGAAGACACGGCGCAGGCCGTCCGCAGCCGGGCGCCGTGGTCGATGCGAACGGCCGGGTCGTGGGCGAGCATCGCGGCCACGAACTCTTCACGGTCGGGCAGCGGCGTGGCCTGGCCGTGCACGCCACCGAGCCGCTCTATGTGCTGGACAAGGACGCGCGGAGCAACCGCGTGACGGTGGGTCCACGCGAACATCTGCTCACGGACCGCGTACGTGTGCGTGGTGCGCGCCTGCACCGTCCCGGAGCGAGCGTCGACCGCGTGAAGCTGCGCTACCGCTCGAGTCCGCTGGCGGCTCACATTGCGGACCGCGAGACACCGGCGGGAAGCCACCGAGAGCTTGTGCTCGAGCTCGACGAACCTGTCGTGGGCGCGGCTCCCGGCCAGCTTGCCTGCCTGATGGATGGCGACCTGATCGTGGGTTGGGGAACAATCACCCGCTAGTCCTCGGTCCCGCGTCACGCCCGCATACACTGCTGGGCCATGGCGATGACGTCCGATCAGATCCGCAGCACCTTCAGGTCATTCTTCGAGGAACACGGCCACCTCGCGCAGCGCGGCGCCTCGCTGATCCCGCCGCCGACCGACACCTCGGCGCTGTTCATCGTCGCGGGCATGCATCCGCTGAAGGCATACTTCGCCGGCACCGAGCAGCCGCCCGCCAGGCGGCTGACGACCTGCCAGCCGGCCTTCCGGACCGTGGACATCGAGAACGTCGGCATGACCGCGCGGCACCTGACGATGTTCGAGATGCTCGGCAACTTCAGTTTCGGCGACTACTTCAAGCGCGACGCGATCCGCTTTGCCTGGGATCTCTCGCGCAACGGCTTTGGACTCCACGCGGACGACATCTGGGTGACGGTCTTCGGCGGTGATGATGAACTCGGCCTCGGCCCCGATCAGGAGGCGATCGATCTCTGGCTCGAGGTCGGGATGCCGCGCGAGCGGATCGTCGAATGCCCCCGCGAGGAGAACTTCTGGGAGTCCGGCCCGACCGGTCCGTGCGGCCCCGACTCGGAGCTCTACCTCGACCTCGGCGTCGCGCGTGGCAAGCCGGATGATCTGCCCGGTGGGGAGAACGAGCGGTTCCTCGAATTCTGGAACCTCGTGTTCATGCAATACGACCAGAACCCGCCCAGGCCGCTGACGCCGCTGCCGAATCAGAACATCGACACCGGCCTCGGGCTCAACCGCATGGCCGCGATCCTGCAGGGCAAGGAGACGGTGTTCGAGACCGACCAGTTCGCGCCGCTGATCGCGCTTGGCGAGGAGCTCTCCGCCCGCCGCTACGGCGAGAGCTTCGAGACCGACCGCGCCCTGCGGATCCTGGCCGATCACGGCCGCGCGGCTACCTTCCTGATCGCCGATGGTGTCGTGCCCTCCAACGAGGAGCGCGGTTACGTGCTTCGTCGGATCATGCGCCGCGCGATCCTTCAGGGACGCAAGACACTCGGGCTTGACCGGGGTTTCCTGAAGCGGTACCAGTCGGTCGTGACCGAGATCATGGGCCATGAGTATGGTCAGCTGGTTCAACGCGGCGATTCGATCTCGAAGTGGCTGAACGCGGAGGAGGAGAACTTCGGACGCACGCTGGACGAGGGTTCCAAGCTGCTCGACGAGCTGATCGACCGGGCGGAACAGCGTGGCGACGAGGGGATCTCGGCTGAGGACGCTTTCCGGTTACACGACACACACGGCTTCCCGTTCGATCTGACGTTGGAGCTCGTCACCGAGCATGGACTGGGCGTCGACGAGCAGGGCTTCGAAGCGCTGATGGACGAGCAGCGCCGTCAGTCCCGACCGTCCGGCGCGCGGGAGGGAGCCGCAGGCAAGCTGCGTGAACTCGCCACGGCGCTGGCTGGTTCGAGTGGGTTCAAGACCGAGTTCAGGGGCTACGAGGCGACCAGCGTCGAGACGACCGTCGGCGCGATCCAGGGAACCGACGCCGACAGCCGGGTGCTCGTGAAACTGCTGGAGTCGCCGTTCTACGCGACGGGCGGCGGCCAGGTCGCTGACAGTGGTCACATCGAGTGCGAGGACGGCGATTGTCTGGCCCGCGTCGAGGACGTCCTGCGCGTCGGCGACGACCAGATTCTCGCGGTGGTGCCGGAGCGTGGTTCACTCCACGATGGCGAGCGCGTCCACGCTCGCGTGGATCGCCGTGCGCGCCATGCCACCGCCTGCAATCACACAGCCACTCACCTGCTGCACGCCGCGCTGCGCCAGCGGCTTGGGACGCACGTGCACCAGGCCGGCTCCCACGTCGGTCCTGACAAGCTGCGGTTCGACTTCACCCATGGCCAGGCGCTCACGCACGACGAGCTGCTCGACGTCGAGGACCAGGTGAACGACTGGATCCTGGCGGCGCATCCCGTCCGTGCCCTGACCACCACACTCGAGGAGGCAAGGTCCCTCGGTGCGATGGCGCTGTTCGGCGAGAAGTACGGGGAGATCGTGCGGATGGTCGAGGTCGGGGACGGCAGCTTCTCTCGGGAGCTGTGCGGTGGGACGCATGTTCACAACACATCTGAGATCGCGCTGCTGGCGATCTCAGGCGAAACCTCCAGCGCCGCGAATGTCCGCCGTATCGAGGCCATGACCGGGCCGGTGGCGGTCGGGATCGTGCGCGAGCACGGACATGCGCTGGGCGACGCCGCGCGCACGCTGCGAGTGATGCCGACCGGTGTGCCGGCTGCCGTGAGCGAACTGCGCGACCGCGTCAGAGAGCTCGAGAAGCAACTCAAGCAGGGCGCGAGGGAGGGCCTCGACGAGGAGGCTCTGGTTGCGGCCGCCGTTCCGCTGAACGGCGGTCGTCTCCTGGCCGTTTCGGTCGACGGGGTATCCGGCCAGGGTCTGCTGGAACTGGCCGATCGCCTGAGGGCCAAACTGGGCGACGCCGCAGTGGTCCTGGGATCGGTATCGGATGACAAGGCTGACCTGGTCGCCGCCGTCGCGCCGGCGCTCGTGGAGCGGGGCGTGAAGGCGGGAGAGATCGTACGGTTGGCCGCGGCGCACGTCGGCGGTGGCGGCGGCGGCCGCGACACAGCAGCGCGTGCCGGCGGGCGACAGGTCGAGAAGCTCCCCGACGCGATCGACGCGGCGCGTGAGGCGATCGAGGCGACACTCGCCTCCTGAGCGGTCCTGAACGTGCGCGTGCTGGCGCTTGACTACGGCAGCGCGCGGTGCGGAGTCGCTGTCAGCGACCCCACCGGTGTGCTTGCGACACCGCTTGATCCGGTTCTGAAGCCGGATGGCCGCCCCGGGATGGGCCGTATTCTCGCCTGCGTCCGCGAGCTCGAGATAGAGCGGGTGATCGTCGGGCTGCCGCTGAGTTTGAGCGGCCGCGATTCCGAACAGACACGCGCCGCGCGCCGTTTCGCGGCGTCGCTCGAGAAGCGGCTCGAGGGCGTGCCTGTCGAGCTCTACGATGAGCGCTTCACCACGGTCCTGGCCACACGCGACGGTGGGATTGGCTCCCGCGCACCTCGCGCGAGCGAGGACTCGCGCGCCGCGGCGCATCTGTTGTCGACATGGTTGGACAGACGTGCCGGCCCCTAATACGCCGCCGCGACCACGACGCCGCGTCCACGCATGGCGCCGGCTGACTGCGCTGCTCGTTCTGATCGCCCTGGTCGTGGTTGTCGTGGCCGTGGTCGGAGGTCTCGGGCACCACAGGGCGCCGTCTCCGTCCGGGCCGCGCGTGGAGCGGACCGTGAACGTGACGATCATCCCTGGGCAATCGCGCATGCAGGTGCAGGAGGCGCTCGCCCGCAGCCGGATCAGGGGCGACTACATGAAGGCGACCGTGAGCTCGCCGCTGCTTGATCCGGCGCATTACGGAGCGCCCGGCAACACACCCACACTCGAGGGCTTCATGTGGCCGGACACGTACAACCTGCGGCGACCGGTCAAGGTCGGCGCCCTCGTCACCGATCAGCTCACGACCTTCAAGAGGGAGTTCGCCCAGATCAACTTCGACTACGCCCGCTCGAAGAACCTGACGCCGTACGACGTGCTCAAGATCGCGTCGCTGGTCTCCGGCGAGTCCCGGGTGCCCAGCGACGCCGCCAAGGTCGCGTCCGTGATCTACAACCGGCTGCGGTTGGGTATGGATCTCGGCCTGGATTCGACGGTCGAGTACGCGACCGGTCACTACGGGGCGCTGACGGAGAAGGATCTGGAATCGTCCTCACCCTGGAACACCCGGAACCATGCGGGACTGCCTCCGACTCCGATCAACAGCCCCGACCTCGGTGCGATGCAGGCCGCTGCCCATCCGGCCCGAACCGACTATCTGTACTTCATCAACAAGGTCTGCGGCGGTGGTGCGCTTCGCTTCACGAACAGCTACGACCAGTTCCTGCAATGGTCATCGGCATGGAACACGGCCGTGACGCTGGCCGAGAAGCACAACACGAGCGCCGAGTTCTGCAGAGGGCGCAGGCCGTGAACCGGTTGGGTGTGCTCGGCTGGCCGGTGGCGCACAGCCTCTCGCCGGCAATGCAGAACGCGGGACTCGCTGCAGCTGGGCTCGGCGCGGATTGGCGCTACCAGCTGCTTCCGGTGCCGCCGGAGCTGTTCGATGAGACGGTACTGGCGCTGCCCGGCGCCGGCTTCCGCGGCGTCAACGTCACACTTCCCCATAAGGCTGCGGCAGTGGAGTTGGCACGGGCGACCGGGGGAGAGGTCAGCGGTCCCGCCGCTGCGATCGGTGCCGCGAACACCCTGCTCTTCCGACCGGGCGGCCGGATCGATGCTCACAACACCGACGCCCCCGCGCTGGTGGGGGAATTGTCGCGGCGCGGCGGCGTCAGTGGATCGACGGCGCTGGTGCTGGGCGCGGGAGGCAGCGCACGCGCCGCCGTCTGGGCGTTGCTCGACGCCGGTGCTGCGGAGGTCGCGATCTGGAACCGCACACCTGACCGGGCCCGTGAGCTGGCCGAGGAGCTTGGCGCTCAACTCGCGGCGGATGTGAGCCGGCCAGCAGACATCCTGGTCAACTGCACATCTGTCGGACTGCACGATGGAAACCAGCTGGAGAGGCTCTCGCTGAGTGCCGACCAGCTCGCTCGCCATCGTGTCGTTGTGGACTTCGTCTACCGACCCGGGGGCACCGAGCTGATCAGGACCGCCCACGATCTCGGCATTGAATCTGTCGATGGGCTCGAGCTCCTCCTGGGCCAGGGCACGATCGCATTTCGGCTCCTCACCGGAGCCGAGGCGCCCGTGGCGGCGATGCGACGGGCCCTCGCTCTATGCTCGGCGCCGTGAGCACGGGAGCGAAATCCGAATACGACCGGGGCGGCTGCACCGCATGTCGAGGCACCGGCAGGCTGATCTCCGGCAAGGGGGGGAACCCGCACGAGGTCACGTGCCCATGGTGCGGCGGTGATGGGAGATTCCATCCGGGGCGCGACGCCCAGACCGGCGAAGCCATGCAGACGGCCGCCGCCGACTGAGCCGAGACCGACAGATGGCCAACCAGACCGTCGAGACAGACGAGGTCACCGCAGGGATCGGTCCCAACCAGCCGCTGCGCCTGGTCGGTGTCGCGCTTGTGGTGCTGCTCTGGATCGCTGACCTTCTCACCAACCACACGCACGTCGAGAAGGTGCTTGGCCTGGTGCTGATCGCCGTACTGATCCAGGCTGCGGTGGGCGATATCGAGGACCGGAGGATCAGGAACCGCCTGACGGTTCCGGCCGCGGTGGCGGCGCTCTTGATCGGCGTCGTGATGCACCCGAAGGGGGTTCCCGCCCAGGTCCTCTGGGGACTCGGGGCCGGCGCCTTCATGATGTTCTTCGCGATCATCTCCCGCGGCGGCCTGGGCATGGGCGACGTGAAGCTCGCGGTGGTGATGGGGCTGTTCCTGAGCAAGTACGTGCTGGTCGCGCTGTTGGTCGGGCTGCTCGCAAGCGGTGTCTTCAGCCTCGGCGTGCTCGCGGTTCGCGGCGTCTCGGCGGGGCGCAAGACCAAGATCCCGCTGGGCCCGTTTCTCGCCCTCGGCGGGGTGGTGGCCGTGCTCGCGGGGCCATCGTTGATGCACGGCACGTAACCTGCAGAGTCCAGTGTCTCTGAAGCTGATCACCGCCGGGGAATCGCACGGCCCCGGTCTCACCTGCATCGTCGAGGGCCTCCCGGCCGGCCTCGCGCTCCGGCGCGAGGCACTCGACCGAGATCTCGCGCGCCGCCAGCTGGGCCATGGCCGCGGCGGCCGCATGAAGATCGAGACCGACCGTGCCGAGGTCACCGCAGGGGTGCGCCACGGCCGCACCCTCGGCGGTCCGATCGCATTGCAGGTGCGCAACCGCGACTTCGCCAACTGGGAGGAGCGCATGAACCCGTGGCCAGTCGATGCTGAGGTTGCCGAGGTGCATCTGCCGCGACCCGGACATGCTGACCTTGTCGGAACCCAGAAGTACGGTCTCAGCGATGTGCGCGACATCCTCGAGCGTGCCAGCGCCCGCGAGACCGCGGCGCGGGTGGCGGGCGGCGCCGTCGCGAAGGAGTTCCTGCGCGCGGTGGGCGTCGAGGTCTACTCCCACGTCCTGCAGATCACGTCTGTCGCGGCACCACGTCGAGAGCATCTCACGGGCGAGGACTTCGCCAACGTCGACGAGTCGCCGGTTCGCTGCCTCGATCCCGAGGCCAGCCGGGCGATGGTCAACGAGATCAACAAGCTGCGCAAGCAGAACGAGTCGCTCGGCGGTGTGTTCGAGGTTCAGGCCTTCGGGCTCGTACCGGGTCTCGGCTCGCACGTGTCGTGGGAGGAGCGGCTCGACGGACGTCTGGCAATGGCGATTCTGTCGATCCAGGCGATGAAGGCTGTCGCAATCGGGGACGGGTACGAGGTCGCCGGGCTGCCCGGTTCACGGGCCCACGACGAGATCTTCTACGACCCGCAGCGCGGCTACTTCCGCGAAACAAACCACGCGGGTGGTGTCGAGGGAGGCATCACGACCGGCGATCCGCTGATCGTACGTGGTTCGATGAAGCCGTTGCCCACCCTGACCAAGCCACTTCGCTCGGTCGACATCGCCACACACGAGCCGGCTGAGGCTCTGCGCGAACGCACCGACTCGTGCACCGTCCCGGCCGCCGGCGTGGTGGCGGAGGCGATGGTCGCGTTCGTCCTCGCAGACGCCTATCGCACCAAGTTCGGTGGCGACCACATTGACGACGTGCGCGCTGCCGTCGCCGCCTACGAGGGGCGGATCGGTTTCCGGAGGGCTCGCTGACGGCGATGAGCGACGCCCCGGGGGCCGGAGATCCGGCCCCACCCGCCCCGGCCCAAGCGTCAAAGGCCGTTCTGGTCGGCTTCATGGGGGCCGGCAAGTCGACGGCCGCGCGTGCCGTAGGACCCGGCAGCGCAGACGTCGACGAGGTGATCGAGCGGAGTGAGGGGCACACCGTCCAGGAGATCTTCCAGCGCGATGGTGAGGCTGCGTTCCGGGGGCTTGAGGAGCGTGTGACGCTCGAGCTACTGGACGATCCGGAACTGCACACAGTTGCGCTCGGTGGTGGCGCAATCCAATCACAGGCCATCCAGCGGGCTTTGCTCGGGACGCGAGTCATCTGGCTCGATATCGAGGTTGAACAGGCGTGGAAGCGGGTCGGTGGTTCGGGCGGAACGCGGCCTCTGGCGCGCGACCAGCAGGGGTTTGAGCAGCTGTACGCTGAGCGCAGGCCCATGTATGAGGCGATTGCGGATGTGATCGTTCCGGCTAGCCGGTCACAGCAGCTGCCAGTGGTCCTGGAGGCACTCGTGGGGCTGCCGCACGGCGCTCGGATGATCTGGGCGACCACGCCATCGGGAGACTACCCGGCCTACGTTGGCGCGGGACTGCTCACCGAGCACCGGTTCTGGCCGGCGACCGTGGAGGGGCGGCGGGTTCTCGTCAGCGACCACAACGCGGCCCGACATTACGGTGAGCTGCTGGAGCCGGCGCTGGCGGACATCAGGATCATGCCCGGCGAACAGTCCAAGACTGTCGCGCACGCCGAGATCATCTGGACAGAAATGGTGCGCGCCGGCGCCACGCGCACGGACGTGGTGGCGGCGCTCGGAGGCGGCGTGGTCGGCGACATCGCCGGGTTTTGCGCGGCCACATACCAGCGCGGAATGCCCGTCGTGCAGCTGCCGACGACGCTCGTGGCTCAGGTCGACTCCGCCTACGGCGGCAAGACCGGGGTCGATCTGGCCGAGGCCAAGAACTATGTGGGCGCGTTCCACCAGCCCTCAGCGGTGATCGCCGACACGGCGACGCTGGCGACTCTGCCTCCGGAGGAGCTCGCCGCCGGATATGCCGAGGTTGTCAAGACCGGCCTGATCACGGGCGGCGCGCTGTGGGAGCAGGTCAGCCGCGGGGCGGCGCCCGATGATCCCGATGTGATCGCCAGTTGTGCGCGCGCGAAGCTGCGGATCGTCGCGGAGGACGAGCTCGACACGGGCCTACGGCAGTTGCTCAACCTCGGGCACACCGTCGGCCACGCGATCGAGACCGCGAGTGGCTATGCCCGTTACCGCCACGGTGAGGCGGTTGCACTCGGGCTGCTTGCGGAGCTGCGGCTATCCGGCGCCGATGGGCTTCGTGCGGAGGTGATGGAGCTGCTGGCCGAGGCTGGATTGCCGATCGAGCTCGATCCGAGCGTGGAGCTCGAGCGCGTGATTTTCGCGACGGCGCGAGACAAGAAGCGCACCGGCGAGGGGCCGGTCCCGTTCGTATTGTGCACGGCGCCGGGCCGGCCGCAGTTTGGGCAGATTGTCCCGCCTGCGGAGTTGCGCGCCGCGATACGGGAGCTGTACGCGTGAGCCGCGCCGCGGGACGGACCGACGCGGAGGCTCGGCTGTGGGCGTGACCGTGGGCAACCGGATCGAGGTGATGCACGGCGTGAACCTCGATCAGCTGGGGCGTCGTGATCCGGCGCACTACGGAGCTCTCGACCTGCTTGAGCTGGAGCGTCGCATCGATGGCTGGGCCACCGAGATGGGCCTGAGCGCCCGCTTCTTTCAAACCAACCACGAGGGCGAGTTCGTCGAGCACCTGCATTCGCTTGTCGATGTGGCCGACGCCGTTGTGCTCAACCCGGGCGCCTGGACCCACTACGCCTACGCGCTGCACGACGCACTTGAGCTGACCGGCCTGCCGGCGGTGGAGGTCCATCTCTCCGACGTGGACGCCCGCGAGGCATGGCGTCAGGTCTCGGTGATCCGACCGCTGTGCCTGGCCACCGTGTCGGGGAAGGGGCCCGAGGGGTACCGGGAAGCGCTTGAACTGCTGAAAAGGGAGCTGGATGACCACACGCGCTGAGCGCCTGCTTGCCGGATTTGAGGCCGCAGGTATTGACCTGATGCTCGTGACAAACCTTGTGAATGTGCGCTATCTGACCGGTTACACGGGCAGCAACGGCCTGGCCCTGATCGGACCGGGCACGCGGATCTTCATCACCGATTTCCGCTACACCGAGCAGGCTGAGCAGGAGGTCGATCGCGAGTTTGACCGGGTCACCGCCGAAAGCGATCTGGTGGCGGAGGCGATCGGCCTGTTGGCGGACGGGGCCCTGCGCCTAGGCTACGAGCCCGAGCACACGAGCGTCACAGCTTTCGAACGGTTGCGCGAGCTGGCCCCGGAGCGGGTTGAGCCGACCGCGGCCAAGGGGCTCGTCGAACGCCTCCGGCGAGTCAAGGATGCCGGGGAGATTGAACGCATCGCGGCCGCCACGGCGCTCGCCGACATCGCCTTCGAGGCCCTGCTCGAGGGCGGACTTGAGGGTCGCAGCGAGCGCGAGCTGGCGCTCGCGCTCGAGCACGACATGCGCACGCGCGGTGCGTCCGGGCCCAGCTTCGAACCGATCGTTGCGGCGGGGCCCCAAGGCGCGCTTCCGCATGCTCAGCCGCGCGATGTTCCGATCGCGCCTGGTCAGATGGTCGTGATCGACTGGGGCGCGCAGGTCGACGGCTACTGCTCGGACTGCACGCGCACCGTCGCTGTGGGCGAGCCCGGCGCCGACGCCCTGGAGGCCTACGAGCTCGTGCTCGGTGCCCAGCGCGTCGGACTCGAGCAGGTGCGCGCCGGCGGAAATGGCAAGGCGATCGACACGGCCGTGCGCGACATCATCTACGGCGCCGGTCACGATGGACATTACGGCCACAGCCTCGGTCATGGTGTCGGCCTCGAGATCCATGAGGGGCCGACGCTCTCACAGCGCTCCGAGGACACGCTCGAGGTTGGCAACGTCGTCACCGTCGAGCCCGGGGTCTACCTGCCCGGGCGTTACGGCGTCCGGATCGAGGACCTTGTCGTGGTAACCGGCGAGGGCATCCGCATCCTGACGCAGATCCCCAAGGCGCTGCGGATCGTCGATTGACTCACAGCTGAAATTCTGCGCGCGTTGGTCTCTGGTTGGTCCTGCACGGCCTGCAGCGAAGCTCCACGTGGTCTGTCCGGTGCGGGCTCCACCGGCCTGCTGCCGTGGCCGGCCGGGCCAGAGCACACGCTTAGGTTCAGCGTTCTATGTCACTTTGCCCTTGAGATACCGCGAGCGCTTGAACCTCTTCGAGGCTTGTGGCTGATGTGTCGCCCGGGGTGGTCATGACGAGTGCGCCATGGGCGATCCCGTACTCCAGGCATCGCGGTAGGCCTGCTCCGGCGAGCAGGCCGTAGATAAGGCCTGCAGCGAATCCATCGCCGCTGCCGACACGGTCGAATTCCCTCTTCGGCTAGGCGAGCCGTTCCTTCGGAGAGGGCGGTGAAGATGCCGCCGGTGTGGAAGCACCGCACGCCGAGCGATCCGAATAAGTGGTCCCAGTCGATGTCGCCTGGCGCCAGCATGCTGGCTGCACTGTGGCCACGGTCCGAGACACCGAGCGGCTTGCGGACTCCAAATCCGCGCTCAACGAAGTTCAGGCCGTTCCGGCAGCCACGCCCGATTCCGTCGAATTCGCGCCATTTCACGCCGCTGACATCCAGGCCTCCTTGTGCCATGAACCCCTCTATCAGGTGCCCGAGCTCGTTGTCGACGATCGAAGTGACGATGCCTGCTCGCAGACCGAAGCAGCTGCTAAGGGCTCTGGCAACGTTGTATTCCCCTCCGCCTTCGGACACCCGGAAGTTTCGGGCGCTTCGTATGCGGTCAGCTTCAGGGTCGAGGCGAAGCATCACCTCGCCGAGCGAAATGACGTCCAGGGCGCACTCGGTGAGGTGAGTTGAGCTCTCAGCGTCCAAGCCAGCCGCCGTCGACTGCGATGGTCGTGCCGTTGACGTAATCTGACGCGGGGGACGATAGGTAAACGGCGGTCCAGGCGATGTCTTCGGCGGTTCCCCAGCGATGGGCCGGGATGCGATCGAGAATCGCCTGTGAGCGGGCTGGGTCGTCACGCAGGGCCTGGGTATTGTCGGTGGCGATATACCCGGGTGCGATCGCGTTGACGTTGACCCCCGAGGCGGCCCATTCGTTAGCGAGTGCTTTGGTAACACCGGCAAGTGCGTGTTTGCTGGCTGTGTAGCCGACCACATTGACCCCCCCTTGGAAGCTCAGCAGCGACGCGGTGAAAATGATCTTTCCTCGGCCTCTAGCGACCATATCGCTGCCGATCGCTCTGGCCAGCAGAAACGGTGAGCTCAGGTTCGTCTGAAGTACACGATCCCATTCCTCGATTGGGTACTGGATCGCGGGTTCCCGATGGATGATGCCCGCATTGTTGATGAGGATGTCGACCGGACGACCGAGTTCGGAGATCCTGGCCGTCAGCTTGTCGACTGCGTCGCGATCGTTGAGGTCGGTGGGCATCGCCCAGAATCGGCGGTCCTGTTGGCGGACTCGGCTACCGACCTCACTGCCCTCGGATTCCAGGTTCAGGCTGACGCCGACGATGTCTGCGCCGGCCGTGGCGAGAGCTTCGGCAATGGCCAGGCCGATGCCGCGCCGAGCGCCTGTGACCACTGCGAGCTGCCCGCTGACGCTGAAGGGGGAGCCGCTGAGCGATCCCGTCGCGATTGGCATCTTCCTCACCCCTGGCAGTCGAGTAGGACCTTTACGACGCCATCCCCGCTCTCCAGCGCCTCGAACGCAGTGGTCACCTGTGCGAGCGGTTCGACGGTGGAGATCAGTTGTGTTGCCGGAATCTGCCCGCTGGCCAGGAGCTTCACTGCACGTTCGAAGTCTCTTCGTGTGTACACGCGAGCCCCTAAGATCTTCAGCTCACGCCAGAAGACCCTAAAGAGGTCGACTGGAACCGGGTGACTGTGGATGGCCACGATCACCAGCCGGCCGCGAACGCGGATGGCGTGTGTTGCGGACGTGAGTCCTTGCGGGGCTCCTGAGACCTCAAAGGCGACGTCGACCCCGGCGCTGTCGGTCCAATCTGAGATCTGCGCGTCGAGCTCGACGACGGTAGGGTCGATCGCCCGGAGATCCATTCGTTCTGCCACGTGTCGACGGTATTCGTTTGGCTCCGAGATGAGGACATCCGCACCCTCGGCAGTCGCCACCAATGCAATGAGTAGGCCGATCGGTCCGCCGCCGACAACCAGCACCTTCTCGCCGGTCTGGACGTCGGCTCGAGCCACATCGTGCACGGCGACCGCCAAGGGCTCTGACAGGGTGGCTTCGACCAGTGGCAGATCCGGTGGCAGGGAAACGAGGATCTGCTCGTTCACGTTCCAGAATTGCTGCATTGCCCCTGGGGAGTCGATTCCGACGAAGACGAGGTTCTGACAAACGTGTTGGTGCCCGGTGGCACAGGCTGGGCAGTGGCCGCACCATTCGAGGGGCATAACGGTGACGTGATCATCGGGCCTGAACGCTTGGACGTCAGGGCCTGTCGCGGTCACGGTTCCGGACATCTCGTGCCCGATCACGGCGGGGATCTGTACACGGCTGTCCATGGCCCCGTGCTTGATGTGAAGGTCCGTGCCACAGATCCCGACGTAGGCGACCTTGATCTGGACCTGACCGGGGCCTGGGGGAGTAGCGGATCTCTCCGTGGTACGGAACTGTTGGTCTCCGATGTATTCAGCCGCCAGCATGCTCGGTCCTTTCGTGATCGGTTCTCACTCGCAGTCCGTAGATGCGAGTTGCGTTGTCGGCGAAGATCGCGGACCGCTCTTGGGCTGAGAGCGTCTCCGTGGCCTCGATTACGGTCGCAAGCCAACGCGAGTAGGTCGTGGCAAGAAGGGCCACGGGCCAGTCGCTGCCGTACATGCATCGCGCTGGGCCGAACGCTTCGATTGCGTCAATCAGGTAAGGCCGAATGTCGCCGCTGGTCCAGTCCGTCCCGGCTTCCGTCGCGAGTCCTGACAGCTTGCACGATACGTTCGGACAGGCTGCGAGGGCTCGCAGATCTCGGCGCCAGGCGGACGTACTCCCGCTGGCGATCGGAGGTTTGCCGACGTGGTCGAGCACGAACTGGGTATCCGGGCAGCCGCGGGCGAGCGAGGTGAGCGAGGTCAGTTGATCGTGTCGAACACAGGCATCGAACGTGTAGCCGAACGCCACGAGGGAGCGAAGCCCGCGCACCAGGTCGCGGTTCTCGAATGCTGCCGGCGGTTCGTCCTGCAGGAGTCGGCGCACACCGACAACCAGCGGAAGGTCGCCCAGAGCTTCGAGGTGCGATCCGAGCGCTCGCGGTTGATCCAGCGGAGCATGCGCGACGATGCCGAGCACAGGAGTGGCTTCGCACGAGAGGTCGGAGGCCCATTTTGCCTCGTCGAGAGCTTCGCTTGCGCGGCAGTCCGCTTCAACGAAGACGACCCCGTCGATGGGATGCTCGCCAATGTCGACGTCTGCGGGTGTATAGGGCCGATCTAGGCGCGTACCGTGCAGCCACTGGTGGTGGTGCAGCGCGGGGTCCCAGAAATGGACATGACCGTCCACCATTGTGGTGTTCTCCGCCACGGTTGGGTTCCCGGGGATCAGCGCATCGAGAGGCACGGACGTAGGATCATATGACGTATTATGGATCAGCGTGGGGTGGCCATGTAGCTCCCTGCCCATGCCGGTTCTGCGGATCGAGCATGTATGCACCCGAGGGATCTGAATGGAGCTTGTAGGTCTGCGTGGTCAGCTCAAACCCCGGGGCCGTGGATGGGTAGGCGGTCGTGAGGGAAGCCTTGCGCTCGCAGCCGGCTTGCCAGATGAGTTCTGCCTTCGCAGTTGCCATGCGCACGGATGTCGGTGTTGACTGACGTATGATGTTCGCACGTGAATGCTCTCACCCCACCTGTGCCCCGGACCGTTGTTTCCGCCGCGAGACCCGGTGCGGCGCGTCCGGCGAGGTTTGCGACCGTTGTAGTCGAGGAGCTGGCGGCCAGGATCATCGACGGTAGCCTGCCCGAGGGAGCCGTGCTGCCCACAGAAGCAGCGCTATGTGAGGAATTCGGCTTCAGCCGCACGGTGCTGCGCGAAGGTCTGAAATTGCTCGAAGAGCGCGGCCTCGTGAGAGTCGAGCAGGGTCGGGGGACCACTGTGCAGCCGCGCGAGCTTTGGAATCTCCTCGATCCGACTGTGCTGACGATCGCACTTCAGCACGACCTCGGCACCACACTGCTTGACAACCTCGTCACGGTGCGCCGGCTGCTCGAGTCCGACATGGCACGCGTGGCCGCGTCGCGACTGAGCGACGACGAGCTCGCCAATTTGGCCGACAACGTTCAACGAATGGCGGAGGCCGTCGTTGATTACTCCGAGTTTCGCCACCTTGACCAACAGTTTCATGCTGCCGTGATGCGGGCCTCTGGCAACGAGATCGGCAGCACCATCGTGCGGAGCATCCATCAGCACGCTGGTTGGACTCCTAGCCTCAACCTGCCTGGCGCCGCTGAGTCGCTAGCTCGCACGGTGGCGGCACACGAGGCGATCCTTGAAGCCCTCATCGTACGTGACGGCGACCTGGCGGCTACTCGCATCGCTGATCACATTGGCGCCGCCTGGGCTGAGCGGCGCGCGCGCTAACCCCCGTCGCGTCCATCGTCCTCCGGTAGGCAGATCGTCCTCGGACGGTCGCGGACGCCCGAACGCTGGGCGGTGACGACCTCAGAGCATTGGTGCTTCGAAGGAAGCTCCTTGACGCGCTCCCAAATTCATATTATGATCGCACGTATGACAAGAATCGCAGCGGTCGACGTCGAGCTGATTGACCTCCCTGCCGTGTCGCCGCCATATGCGTGGCGGCATGGGCTGCTCGGCTCGCGAGGAGCCCATACGACCGCCATTTTCCGCATAACCACCGACGACGGTGCTGTAGGGATGGCCTACCACGAGTGGAGCGGCGCGATGCTCGCCGACATCACCGACCGTGTCTTGAGACCGCAGCTGGTCGGCCAGCGGCCCGACCGACGCGAATGGCTCTGGCATCGCCTTTGGGAGCTTGACCGTACGGAGGAGTTCCCGATCTGGCTGTTCGGCGTCGTCGACGTTGCCTTGTGGGATCTGGAGGGCCGGATGCTCGGCGTTCCCGTTCACAGACTCCTCGGCACGTTTCGCGGCAGCATCCCGGCCTACGCCTCCACGATCACCTTCGAAACGATCGAAGAGTTCCTCGACGTTGCAGACCAGTGCCTCGAGCTCGGGTTTCCGGCGATCAAGCTGCACGGATGGGGAGATGCTCGCGCTGACGCGGAACTCTGCCAGCGCCTTCGGGCGCACGTCGGAGATGACATCGACCTCATGTACGACGGCTCCGCCGGCTTTGACCTGACCGATGCCGTTTATTTGGGACGTGCCCTGTCGGAGGCCAATTACCGATGGTATGAGGAGCCGATGCGCGAGTTCAGCGTCACGGCATACCGGTGGCTCTCGGAGCGCGTCGATGTGCCGCTGCTGGTTGGCGAGACCTCAGACGGCAGTCATCTGAACACCGCCGATTTCATTGCGTCGGGTTGCGCCACTGCGGTCCGGACAAGCGCCAATCATCGCGGCGGGATGACCGGAGCGATGCGGATCGCGCACTTGGCGGACTCCTATCAGTTACGTGCGGAGGTGCACGGCCCGACCGAGACTGCCGTGCACCTCTGCATGGCAATCCCCAACTGCACCTACTACGAGTCGCTCGTGACGTCCAACCCGGTTGTGCGCGAGCCCCGCGTCGGACCCGACGGCATGGTCCAGGCCCCGAAGGCACCGGGGATTGCGCTGCCCGGCTTCGTCAATGAATACCGCGTCGCGGAGGTCTAATCACCGATCTATGGCTTCTTAAGCATCTCGAAACATTGGGCGGCGCACATTAGAGGGCGTCGCGAGGGCGAAGGCAAATCCAACGCACTAGTAGGAGGAGAGAACGGTAATGAGGCTTTTTAGGCTCAAATTGGACTGGCGGGCGCGCACGGTCGGGATGTGTGTCGCAATCTTGGCGGGTGCCGTCACGGTGTCGCTCGGGGCGACAGCCGCTGCTTCGGCCAAGAACACCGCGCATACCGCGAAGAGCAAGGGTGCGCCCCTGGTCGTGTGGTATGACGCCGCTCGCGCAGCGTATGTGAGCAAGTACAAGGCGACCCATCCGCACCAGAACGTCAAGTGGGTGCTGTACAGCGGCGACAGCAATGGCGACGGCACACTGCAATCGAAGTTCGCGCTGTACAACCGTGTCGGCTGGAAGGCCGGCGTAGCTCCCGATGTCGTCTTTGACGAGGAGAACTACGAGGCAGGTTGGCTCGGTGAGCCGCCGTTCAACGACCTGCTCAACCTGTCGAAGTACATTCCAAAGAGCGTCTGGAGCAAGGACGAAGGCCTCGGAGACTGCCAGATCAGCGGCAAGCTTCTGTGCCTACGCAACGACAATGCTGCCAACGTCCTGTGGGTCAACACGCAGCTGTGGTCGAAGTTCTTCCCGGGTCAGGCACCCCCGAAGACGTGGCAGCAGTACGCCGCCGACGGACAGTCGTTGGTGAAGAATCACCCCGGCTACTACATCGGTGAGTTCGGCCAACCGTGGGATGCTGAAACCTATCTGTGGGGCAACGAATGCCCGATCAATGAGTCGCTTGGACATCAGAAGCTTCTCGACAACCCAGGTTCGAAGAACTGCACGACGATCGCCAAGCTGATCGACTCCGCACGTGGAGCATTCACCAACAACGGTCCGTTCACGACCTCATGGGTTTCGGACGCAACCGCGCAGAAGATGGTCATGGACATCGGCGCGATCTGGCAGGGCGGCGCGATCTATCCAACGGGTTCCGGTTCCGAAGGTCCCGGAACCAACGTGATGGAGGCATACCCGCCACCGGCCGCGACCAACGGGGCACACGTCACCGGATCAATTGGTGGTGGCCTGTGGATGGTGAGCGCGCACACCAAGCAGCCGAAGGCTGCGGCGGCGCTTGTCAAGTACATGGACACGAGTCCGAAGATCCAGGACAACCCGGCCGTCACACAGGGGCTGCCGGCCTATGGGCCTGACCAGAATGGCTGGCTCAAGTCACTCAACGGCGTCTTCGCCAACCCGAAGGGGACGGAAGCGGCCATCAAGACGGCCGCAAGCGAGATCTGGACCGGATGGAGTCCGGTGCCGTGGAGCGTTGAGTCCATCTTCGGCAATACGGTAACGCCGGGTCTACTCAGCGGTGGCTCGTTCTCGTCGGCACTGACGACCCTCGCCGGGAACATCAAGGCGGCGGCGCAGAGCGCTGGGTGGCAGGTCAAGAGCTAACCGGCAACGATTAGCTGACGTAACCAAGTAAAAGGATGACAACCGTCCCTCCGGCCGCGGCTGCCTCAAGCACGCCAGTTAGCGCTTCCTTGGGCAGCCCGGCCGGGCGGACACGTGAACAACCGCCGGCGGGGGTCTCTCGTACCGCCGGCTATTACTTCGTAGCGCTCTACGTCGCGCTTTTGATCTTCCTCGGGATCGCACCTGCCGTCTACGCGATCTATCTGGCACTCGGCGGCGGTCACTTCGGCTCGGCGTTCGGAACTGCCTTCACCGATTTCCGATTCTGGCCCGCGTTCGGTCACATCCTCGAGTTTCTGGCGATCTGGCTTGTCAGCCAAACCGTGCTCGTGATCGGCATCGTCCTGATGCTGCACAACATGGCGCAGCGAGTCGGATCGATCTACCGATTCCTGTTTTACATTCCCGGTGCGCTGGCCGGTGCCGCGAGCGTGATCGTATGGCTGTTCATGCTTGATCCCACCGCCAGCCCGTTTGCGTTCGTGCTGCACTGGTTTGGTTACTCGACGTTCGACAGCGTGATCGCGCCGAACAACCTTGCCCTGATCTTCGCGGTGATGGCGTTCTGGACTGGTGCCGGCGCCTGGATCGTGGTCATGTACGGCGCGCTGAACAACATCCCGCTGGAGCTGATCGAAGCCGCGCGGATAGACGGAGCCAACGCGTTTCAGGCCGCGCTACTGATCAAGCTGCCGCTGATCCGCAAATGGGTCGTGTACATGCTGATGCTCTCTTTCGCCGGCGGGACGCAGCTATTTGTGGAGCCCACGGTGCTTGGCAGCGCGTCGCTTGGAATCGGCGTCTCGAAGTACTGGTCGCCCAATCAGCTCGCCTGGTTTGTCGCATCGCAGTACGACCAGTTCAACGAGGCGGCCGCAATCTCGGTCGTGCTGCTGATCCTCGGCCTGCTCGTCGCCGGCGTCCTGGTCTGGCGCGGACGTCTGTTCGAGGCAGACTGATGATGCTGCCAAAGCGATATGCAATCCGGCTCGTAGGCCTGGTGGTGCTGCTGTTCTTCGTCGTGTTCTTCGTCGTCCCGATCGTGTGGTTGCTGCTCGCTCCAACAAAGACCGACGGCCAGCTTCTGGCCGACGGGCCGTTCGCGTTCGGCAGCCTTAGCACACTGGCGCACACGTTCCACAGGGTCATCACATACAGCGGAGACAGCATGCTCGTGTGGCTGAAGAACTCCGCGATCTACTCTCTCGGCGGCACGGCCCTGGCGATCCTCGCGGCGATCCCTGCAGGGTACGGCTTGGCACTCACCCATTTCATCGGCCGCAAGGCGCTTCTATCGATCACGCTGGTGGTGATGATCATGCCGGCCACCGCTCTTGTTCTGCCGCTCTTTCTTGAAATGAGCAAAGTCGGGCTGTACGGCACCGTGTGGGCTCTGATCCTTCCGTTCGGGTTCTTCCCGTTCGGGGTATACCTCGCGTACATCTACTTCTCCTCAACGATCCCACAAGACCTTCTTGCTGCCGCCAGGATCGACGGTGCGACGGAATGGGGCGTGTTCCGACACATCGCGTTGCCACTCGCGCGACCGGTGGTCGGGTTGGTTGGGTTCTTCGCCTTCGTGGCGTCATGGAACAACTTCTTCCTCCCATTCGTGATGACCTATGACAACTCTCAGTATCCGGTGCAGATCGGGCTGCAGCAGCTGATCGGCTCCACGGCGAGTTTCAATCCGACAAACTTCACGGCCGGCAGTTCGGTGGAGGTACTACATCGGCCTGACCTCGCGATGGCCGTGATCATCTCGATCACGCCGGTGCTGATCGTGTTCATGTTTGCTCAGCGCACGCTCGTGTCAGGGATGCTGGCTGGTGCCACAAAGGAGTGAAGATGCGTTCAAGACCTGTTAGCCGCAACACCAGGAGTCGGAAGTAGCGGATGGCCACTGTCACATTCGAAGACACCACAAGGATCTTCCCCAAGGCCGACCGTCCGGCCGTGGACCGGCTGAGTCTGCATGTCAATGACGGTGAGTTTCTCGTGCTCGTCGGTCCGTCAGGCTGCGGCAAGACCACAAGCCTCCGAATGCTCGCCGGGCTGGAACATGTCGACGCGGGCACGATTCGCATCGATGACGCGGAGGTGGTAAGCCTGGCGCCACGCGACCGCGACATCGCGATGGTATTCCAGAATTATGCGCTCTACCCGCACATGAACGTTGCTCAGAACATGGGGTTCGCACTGCGGTTGAGCAGGGTGCCCAAGGCGGAGATCGACCAACGGGTCCAGGCCGCAGCCAAGATTCTTGACCTCACCGACTACCTTGACCGAAAGCCGCGTCAGCTCTCGGGTGGCCAGCGCCAGAGGGTGGCGATGGGCCGCGCGATTGTGCGAGAGCCCCGCGTCTTTCTGATGGACGAGCCTCTCTCTAATCTTGACGCCAAGCTGCGCGTTGCCACACGGGCCGAGATCGCGGCCCTCCAGCAGAGACTTCGCATCACCACCCTTTATGTGACCCACGACCAGGTCGAGGCGATGACAATGGGGGACCGGGTCGCCGTGATGAAGGACGGGCTCTTGCAGCAGTGCGATACGCCACGTCGGCTCTATGAAGATCCGGTAAACGCGTTCGTGGCCGGGTTCATCGGATCGCCGCCGATGAACCTGCTCGCGGCGAGCGTAACACCAGACGCGATCGAGGTTGGCGGAACTGTCCTGCAGAGACCTGCAGGATTGGTCTTGCCCGCAGGGAGCGACGTAACCGTAGGGGTGCGACCCGAGGCGATACGCCTCGGCGGTGAGCAGGAGGGCATTCCTGCGGTTGTCACGCTCGTTGAAGAGCTCGGCGCCGAAGCCTTCATCCACGCATCCCTGGTGACCGATCGTGCGATGGACGCGGGCGCGACGCAGATGGTTATCGCAAGGCTGGCGCCACATCTCGCCCCGGCGAAGGGAGAGCGGATCAGGCTCCATGTGGCCCCTGGAACAATGTTGCTCTTCGACGCGTCGACCGGAGCCAGAATCAGGACGTCAGCGGCGGCGGCAGCTCAGCCGTGAGGCGTATGCAGGTACCTAGCCTGCATACGAGTGGCGGTGCGGTGTCAGTCGACGAGCAGCGATGGTCGGTTTGCACCGATGCTCGGTCGGTGCAAACCTGTCAGCGGGCGCATCGGCCCGCATCCCGGGCCATCGCGTCGCGCGCCGACCCGGTCGACCAGGTGTATGTGAGCGTGGAAATGGAGGCAGAGGCAACCAGATGGCGACTGTGACCTTCCGGAGAGCATCCCGGATCTACGCGAATGCGACGAAGGCTGTCAACGAGCTTGACCTTGAGATTCGTGACGGTGAAGTGCTCGTTATGGTCGGTCCGTCCGGTTGCGGCAAGACCACCAGCCTCCGGATGCTTGCAGGCCTGGAGCCGGTCGACGAGGGTGACATCCTGATCGACGACAGCAGCGTGCTCGGCGTCAGCCCGCAGAAGCGTGACATTGCCATGGTTTTTCAGAACTATGAGCTGTATCCGCATATGACGGTCCGCAAGAACCTGGGCTTCGCGCTGGAGACCGCGAAGCTGAGCCGGCTCGAGATCAACAGGCGAGTGCTGATGGTGGCACGGACGCTTGGTCTGGAGGACTGCTTGGACCGCAAGCCCGATCAACTCTCAGGCGGCCAGTCCCAAAGAGTGGCCATGGGGCGGGCAATCGTCCGTGAACCGCGCGTCTTCCTAATGGATGAGCCGCTCTCGAACCTTGACGCGAAGCTTCGCGTAGCAACGCGCTCGGAGATCGCAGCTCTGCAGCGCCGCCTTGGTGTCACGACCCTGTATGTGACGCACGATCAGGTCGAGGCGATGACGATGGGCGACCGTGTGGCTGTCCTGAAGGATGGTGTGCTTCAACAGGTAGCCGCACCGAACGTTCTCTACGACGCGCCGGCCAACTCGTTCGTCGCTAGCTTCATGGGCTCCCCGCCAATGAATCTAGTCGATGGTGTCATCGGTCCTGCTGGTGTGACGGTGGGATCCACGGTGGTGGAGATTCCGCGCGAGCTCAAGGACGCCGCCGGCACCGGCCGGGTCACTGTCGGCGTCCGTCCTGAATCGGTCACCCTGCTTGACGGGGGCGCTGGTGGCGTACTGGCGACAGTCAACATTGTTGAGGAGCTCGGCGCGGAGGCGTACGTCTATGCGAGCCTCGAGCACACAGCTGCTGGTCGAAACGGCGCGGACATCCCAGACGTCGTAGTGCGGGTCCATCCGAAAAGTGCCCCGCCGAGCGGCAGTCGGATCAGTCTGCGGATCAGAGGAGACTCTGTGGTCTTGTTCGACGGCAACTCGGGACTGCGCATCGTGCCCGAGTAGCGGATGGGATTGGACTGGTGACCGCGTTTCTGGTCCCGGTACGCGATGCTGATCGACTCGCGGTGCTGCCGTCGCGGTGGCTAACGGAGCGCGCCATGAAGAGGGCTTGAACCAATCCAGCGCTGCGCCACCGAAAAGCCGATGATGACCGGGGCGCATGTCACCAGAAGCAGCACCGCAATGTACCTAGGAGAAGCTGCGGTGTGCAACTCAATCACCGTTCCGTAGAACCCCGCACCCTTTGAATTATCGAGCTGCAGGGCGATGCCGAGCGACAATGGATAGCGGCTCGTCGTGCCAAATGACCAGTACATCACCCACGGTAGAAAAAAGTTCGTCCAGCTGGCGAGGAAATTAAGGAAAACAATCAGTACCGCGACGGGCGGCGCTAGTGGCAGCGCGATTCTCCTGAATACACGCCACTCGCCGCAGCCGTCAAGCCGCGCGTTCTGACATAGCGCCTCAAAACGAGCAGTATGGAAGTACAAATACGCCAGATAGACGCCGAAAGGATAGAACCCATAAGGCAGAATCACTGCCAGCGGGCTGGCTAGCAGATTCGCCGAGTGAGCTTCGAGGAACAATGGGAGGACGAGCGCGCTTGGAGGAATCAGCATCACCATGATCGTGAGAACCAGTAGCGGGCGACGGCCTGGGAAGTCATGGGTCGCTAGCGCATAGCCTGCCGGGATGCAGAGGGCAACAGCAATGGCGGCTCCGGACGCCGAATAGAACAGCGAGTTCAAGAGCCAGTGAACCGCGGTTGGGCCCAGCGCCTCAAATGCCGCCCAAATGATTGGCGCCACAAAAAACACCGCCATGAGGGCGAGCGCCCCCACCGCCATGATCTGCCCTGCGGATGCGTGCGCGACGGTCTTTGCCGAAGCTCGAATCACTCGCCCACCTTGAACAGACCGGTGCGGCGGAGTATGACCGCCGCTGAGATCAGGGCAATCGCCAGTAGATCGATGGCGATCGCCGCAGAGTAGTTGAAGTTGTCCAGCTGAAACGACAGGTAATACGCGAGCTGATTAGGTGACCAAGTCTGATTGAGTATGCCACCGGTCGCTTCGCTCACCAGCTGCGGCTCGGCGAACAACTGGGTGCCGGCTGCGAAGGCCCCGATCAACATGTAGGCGACCCACCGCTTGATCAACGGCAGCTTGATGCGGACCGCGACGCGCCATGGTCCGGCGCCGTCAAGGCGCGCGGCCTCAAGCACCCCGGGCGGGATGGTGGCTAGCGCGCCGTACATGACAACGATCCAGGCCCCGGCACCGCTCCAGAACGCGATCAGCGCGAAGACGACCGGGAGGTTCCCGGACGAAAGCGAGTCGCCAAGCGTATGAAAGCCGAGTGCATGAAGAACAAAGGTAAATGGACTTACGCCAGGCTGCAGCATGAACATCCAGAGCATCACGCTAGCCGAGCCTGCGAGTGCGGCTGGCAGATAGAACATGAAGCGAAAGCCGGCGCTTATTCGCCGATCAAGCGAATGCAGGATCAGCGACAGCCCAACCACAAAGACAACCATCGCTCCCAGCCAGATCGCAAGGAAGATCCCGACGTGTTCAAATGCAGGCAGGAACTCGGGATCCTGCCAAGACTTTACGAAATTTGTCACCCCGGAAAACTGCCCGCTCAATGAGGTCAGCGAAAGCCGAAGTGCATATCCGACCGGGTAGATGCCGACAGCCACGAGCAGCAGCACATAGGGCGCAATGAGCAGATACGCCGATTTCCGTGGACGCACGAGACCTCGTTACGCCGCCGGACCACGTTGGACACGGCCACAGATAGACCAGGGCCTCGCTCCGGGTCGCACCGGTGTGTGCGGCAAGCGGCTGCGCACGGCCTGTCCCTGGACGCCGCTGAGCCGTCTAGGCATGGACCTGCCTGAGAGTTGGTCCGACGGCCGGCTCCATCAGCCTCGTGACGGGTGAGTTCGGCGCATCGTTCAGCAAGTCAACGGCCTGCCGCGACTGTACCCCCACCGCTCTGAGGGCCTCCGCGCCATATCGGTGTTGGCTACCCGTCCGAAACCAACACTCCCGCTCAGCACCTCCGACCACCGGCATATCCTGCTCTCCCACTCCCTCATGTTGAGCGCTCTCCGGCCAGGACGGATCACCCGAACGGACCGCGAACAAGCGGCGATTGGGTCATAATACGTCATATGACTCTCTGCAAACGTACCGTTGCGAACCTTGACCATCTTGAGTCCGCGACCGCACCACGGTCCCACGCGATCGGGCGCGCCCGTGAGTGACTTTCGAGGGATACGGGTTCTTGTGACCGGTGGTGCCTCGGGCATCGGGCTCGCGGTCGCGGAGTTGATGCAAGAGCAAGGCGCTGCCGTAGCCGTCGTTGACGCCGCGCCCAGCGAAAGCGCACGCTTCGTCCACGAGGTCGGGGACGTGACGGACCGGCGCGCCGTCAGCCGAGCGGTCACTGCGTGCGTGAAGCGATTGGGTGGCTTGGATGTGCTGATCAACAACGCAGGTGTCGGTGCGCAGGGCACAATCGAAGAGAACGACGATGACGAATGGCACCACGTCCTTGACGTGAACGTAATCGGGATCGTCAGGGTCTCGAGGGAGGCGCTGCCTGCGCTGCGTGCATCGCGCCGGGCAGCGATCGTAAATATCTCCTCGATCGTAGCCACCCTCGGATTGCCAGATCGGGCGCTTTACGCAGCATCAAAGGGGGCTGTTCACGCGCTGACGCTTGCGATGGCGGCCGACCTCCTCCCAGACGGGATCCGCGTCAACTCCGTCGCTCCAGGTACCGCCGACACACCATGGGTTACTCGGCTGCTCGACAAGGCGGAGGATCCGGCCGCGGAGCGTGCCGCCCTTGAGGCACGACAGCCACACGGAAGGCTCATAGCGCCGCGCGAAATCGCAAGCGCGATCGCGTTCCTCGCATCACCAGCCTCCGGGTCGATCACCGGAACCACGGTCGCGGTCGACGGAGGCATGATCGGGCTGCGCTCAGCGCGCGAGTCGAGACGATCGCCGCGTCTGGCAGCCGGCTCATCGGAGCGACGACCGTGAAGCAGATCTCCGTGGGGCGCTCCGGCGTCACCGTCACCGAACTCGGCTTTGGCGCGGCGCAGATAGGGAACCTCTCGCGAGCCATTGACACTCAGACCGCGCTCGACGCCGTCAACGCCGCATGGGACGAGGGCGTGCGCTACTTCGACACCGCCCCCCACTACGGTCTCGGACTTTCTGAGCTGAGGCTCGGTAGCGCCCTGGCGTCTCGGCCGCGAAATCAGTACGCCGTGTCGACCAAAGTTGGCCGCCTGCTAGTCCCGAATCCCTCGCCTGTGGGCTCGGACATGGGTGCCGGCGGGTTTGACGTGCCGGACACTGTGATGCGACGGCGCGACTACGGTCGCGACGGCATTCTGCAGAGCCTCGAGGCGAGTCTTCACCGCATGTCGCTGGACCGGTTTGACATCGTCTACGTGCATGACCCGGAAGAATTCATGGACACGGCTGTCCGAGAAGCCGTTCCCGCGCTGATCGAGCTACGCGAGCAAGGCGTCATCGGTGCCGTCGGCGTCGGCATGAACTTCGTCGACCCGCTGCTCCGGTTCGTGTCAGAGACGGATGTCGACGTTGTGATGGTTGCTGGCCGTTGGACACTCGTTGACCAGTCCGCAGGTCTACTAATCGACAAATGTGACGCTCGCGGAGTAGCTGTTGTGGCCGCTGCTCCCTTCAACTCTGGATTGCTAGCGCGAGAAGACCCGGCCGATGGGGCAAGCTTCGACTACGGCCCCGCCCCAACTGACGTCCTGGAATGTGCTCGAAGCTGCGCGCGAATATGCTCGGCGCATGCAACAGTGTTGCCCGCTGCCGCGCTGCAGTTCCCGGTGCGGCATGCTGCCGTGACCTCCGTGGTCGCGGGGATGCGAACCGCCTCGCAGGTGAAGCTCGATCTCTCGTGGTTCCGTACTGAGATAGACGAAACGCTGTGGCTCGAGTTGCCTCCTCCAGCACGGTAGGTGCTGTCGCGGTTGCCGACGGGACCCCGGCGTGCGGTTAGCCAACCGCTTCTCGCTGGTCCAGCTGGGCACTGTCAGAGGCCGCTAGTGCATGATCATGCGGCGCGTTGGCTTGGCCACGCGCGGTTCGTGTCCAGGCCAATCGAGCTCGTGAATCAAACCAGGGATAATGCGAGTTCGCGCATTGCTGAAGGCGTCTGGTAGCCCAGTGCGGCAACTCGAATCTATATAAGGATCTCCATGGCTTTTTCCGCGACCGGTGCAGATATGTTCTCGTTTGGTCTTTGGACGGTTGGTTATAACGGTGCGGATCCGTTTGGCGGGCCGACTCGTCCTTCGCTTGATGTCGTGCATGTGGTTGAGCGGTTGGCTGAGATCGGCGCATATGGCCTCACGTTCCATGATGATGATTTGTTTCCGTTCGGATCCAGTGATGGTGATCGGCGTTCGCAGATTGACCGCCTCAAGGGTGTCTTGGCGGATACGGGTCTGATCGTTCCGATGGTTACGACCAATCTGTTTTCGGCGCCGGTTTTCAAGGATGGTGGTTTCACGTCCAACGATCGGTCGGTGCGTCGCTTCGCTCTGCGTAAGGTGCTTCGCCAGATCGATCTGGCTGCGGAGCTGGGCGCACGGACGTTTGTGATGTGGGGTGGGCGTGAGGGTGCCGAGTACGACCATGGCAAGGACCTTCGTGCCGCTCTGCAGCGTTATCGCGAGGCGGTCAACCTGCTGGCTCAGTATGTGACCGATAAGCGATATGAGATGCGGTTCGCGATCGAGCCGAAGCCGAATGAGCCACGCGGCGACATTTTGCTGCCGACGGTTGGGCATGCGCTTGCGTTCATTGAGACCTTGGAGCGGCCGGAGCTGTTTGGTGTGAATCCTGAGTTCGGGCATGAGCAGATGACGGGGCTTAACTTCGTGGCCGCGATTCAGCAGGTGCTTGAGGCGGGGAAGCTCTTCCACATCGATCTGAATGGTCAGCGTGGGATCAAGTACGACCAGGATCTTGTGTTCGGCCATGCCGGTCTCTATCAGGCGTTCGCACTAGTCGACCTGTTGGAGTTCGGTGGGCCGGACGGCGGCCGCGCGTATGACGGTCCGCGTCACTTTGATTACAAGCCGTCACGAACCGAGGACGAGACCGGTGTTTGGGAATCCGCGAGGGCGAACATCACCAATTATCTGTTGCTGAAGGAGCGCGCGGCCGCGTTCCGGGCCGACCCGCAGGTGCAGGAGGCGATGGCCGCCGCGAAGGTCGGCGAGCTTCGCGTTTCCACGCTGGGTGCCGGCGAGGGTTATGAGCAGCTTCTGGCGGACCGTTCGGCATGGGAGGATTTCGACTCTCAGGCGTATTTCGGTGGCCGGGGGTACGGCTTCGTGGCTCTGCAGCAGCTGGCGACACTTCACCTTCTGGGCGCGCGCTAGCTGCGCGCGTCGCTGTGGCTGGGTGAGCCAGATGACGCTTGTTTGTGGGGTTGACTCGTCAACCCAGAGCTGCAAGGTTGTGATCCGCGATCTTGACTCGGGGGCCGTCGTCCGCTCCGGCAGGGCACCGCATCCCGATGGCACGGAACTCGATCCGGGCGCCTGGTGGGAGGCGTTGCGGGAGGCGCTCACCGCGGCCGGCGGCCGGGCTGGGATCGAGGCGATCTCGATCGCTGGCCAGCAGCACGGCATGGTCGTGCTCGACACGGATGGTCGCGTCATCCGTCCGGCGCTTTTGTGGAACGACACTCGCAGTGCGGACGCGGCCGGCGCATTGATCGCGGAGGTTGGAGCCGCGGAGTTCGCGCGTCGGACGGGGTCGGTGCCGGTTGCCTCGTTCACGCTGACGAAGCTGCGTTGGCTGCACGACCACGAGCCCGAGCACAGTGCACGCGTCGCCGCCGTCGCGCTGCCTCACGACTGGCTGACGTGGCGGCTGCTCGGGTATGGGCCTGCCGGCGAGTCACCACTGGGCCCAGACCTGGCTGCGTTGGTAACCGACCGCTCCGATGCATCGGGCACCGCATATTTCGATCCTGTCACCAACGACTATGACCTCGACATGCTGGGACGCGCACTTGGCCGCAGCGACGTGATGCTGCCGCGGGTGCTTGGTCCGGATGAGCCGGCCGGCCGTACGGATGACGGGCTCCTGGTCGGTCCTGGCTGTGGTGATAATGCTGGTGCGGGACTGGGCCTCGGTGCCGGTCCGGGCGATGTTGTCGTCTCGATCGGCACGAGCGGGACGGTGTTTGCAGTTACCGACACCCCGACCGCTGATCCTTCCGGCACGGTCGCCGGGTTCGCGGACGCATCCGGCCGCTACCTGCCGCTGGTCGCGACACTGAACGCTGCCCGTGTGCTGGTGTCGACCGCGGGGCTGCTCGGTGTCGGTCTCGATGAATTGGGCGACCTGGCGCTGAGTGCCGACCCCGGCTCGGCCGGGGTCGTGCTCGTGCCCTACTTCGAGGGCGAGCGCACGCCGAACCTGCCTGATGCGACCGCGTCGCTGCATGGCCTCACGGTCGCGTCCAGCACCCGCGCGAACGTTGCCCGCGCCGCGCACGAGGGGATGTTGAGCGCACTGGATGCAGGACTTGGCGCGCTTCGCACACTGGGCGTGCGCGAACAGCGGGTGCTTCTGATCGGTGGCGCGTCGCATAGCCGAGCTGTGCAGACCGTCGCGGCCGAGGTGTTCCAGGCACCGGTGCACGTGCCGGCAGCGGGCGAATACGTGGCTGCCGGTGCCGCGGCCCAGGCGGCATGGGTTCTCAGCGGCAAACGCCCACAATGGCCTGTTAGCCTGCTGGCCTCGCCACCGGCCGACCCTCACCCAGAGATACGCGACCGCTACACACACTACGCCGACGTGGTAGCCGATACCGGCGCCTGAGCGTCCCGTGCGCGGGAGCATCCGCGGCCACACGTGGGCCTGGTGAGCCAGATCGCTGGGGATCGCTACCCTCGTCGAGCGGACGTCGGTGACGACGGGTCCCACCACTGGGACGCCCGGCTGGTGCAGGAGTGCTTCTCCGGCTAGGACAGCTTCTACTCAGGCAGCTACGGATGCAGACAAAAACAGGCGAACTCAGCGTTGGTCGAGTCTTCGGAGGGTGATGTCGTGATCGGCACCAATGAATTCCGTAATGGCTCTCACATCGACGTTGAGGGCACGATTTACAAG
This sequence comes from uncultured Conexibacteraceae bacterium, assembly GCA_963761675.1. Lineage (GTDB taxonomy): Bacteria > Actinomycetota > Thermoleophilia > Solirubrobacterales > Solirubrobacteraceae > Palsa-465. Next base: position 235,258 of record CAVXIA010000002.1, on the reverse strand, counting down.
ATCGTTGAGTTCCAGCACGTCAAGCCGGGCAAGGGCGGGGCGTTCGTGCGCACCAAGCTGCGTCGTGCATCCGACGGCAATGTGATCGACCGAACCTTCCGCGCCGGCGAGAAGTTCCGGCCGGTCCGGACCGAGGTACACAACCTGCAGTTCCTTTACAAGGACGGCAACGACGCGCATTTCATGGATATTCAGACCTATGAGCAGCTCACCATCGCCGAGGCTGCGCTGGCCGACCCGCTGCGCTGGATGAAGGAGTCCGACCAGGTCGAGGTGCTCTACATCGACGGGAGCCCCGCAGACGTTCAACTTCCCAGCGCTGTCGATCTCGAGATCACCGAGACCGAGCCAGGCATTCGCGGGAACACCGCTTCGGGCGGCGGTACCAAGCCCGCGGTGCTCGAGACCGGCGCGCAGATCCAGGTCCCCCTGTTCGTCAACATCGGCGACCGGGTCCGAGTAGACACGCGCTCCGGCGATTACGTCTCCCGCGCCTGATGGCGCGCCGCACCGACCAGCGACGTGCGGCGATCTGGGCGCTGTATCAAAGCGATCTGCTGCAGCGGCCCCTGAACGACACGTTTCCCCGTGACGTGCACGCGTTCACGCGTGTGCTCGCGACCGAGGTCGAGCAGCACCAGGCTGAGCTCGATGCCATGATCACCCAATACGCGAGTGGCTGGTCGCTGGGGAGGATCGCGCCGCTCGAGCGCTCGATTCTGCGCGTCGGTCTGCTCGAGATGACTCGCCCGGAACTGCTCCCGGGTGAGGAGCCGATCCCTCCTGAGGGCGCGATCAACGAGGCTGTCGAGACCGCCAAGGAGTTCTGCGGGACCGATGCGCCGGGATTCGTCAACGGGATCCTGGGTGCCGCTCTGAGAGACCGTCAGGCCGCTGGTGCGTAAGGCACACTGGACGCCATGAGCTACACGAACGATGAGGGCCGCACCCAGATCCTCGACGACTCGGCGGTCGCGGTGGAGCAACTCAACAGGGCGTTGGCCGAGTTGGGGGAGGCTTATGAGCACCTCGACGAGCAGTCCGGCGATCGCATGGAGGCGCAGCTGTTTCGGCCGCTCCAGGGAGCTTACGGGCAGCTCAAACGGACCCATACCGACTTCGCGCGGCGAGCGGGGCTTCCGGCGTCCGAGTTCGGTCCAGGACCGGCGATCGCGCCTGAGGATCCCCGGATGGCACTTGAGAATGCCGCCGACGCGATCCAGGCGGCCGATGAGACGCTGGCGGAGTTGCAGGACACGCTGCTGCCTGTTGAGGTCGGCGATCAGGAGCTGCGAGCCGGGCTCTCAGGCACGCGCAATTCCATCGCAAGGCTGCCCGGTGTGTGTGACGGTTTGATCCGCACGCTGGGACGCTGAGGTGCGCATAGCATGAGGCGCCAGTTCTACAGCGCCGCCTCGGTCGCCACCGGGTCCCGACCAGCGGCGAGCATGGCGCGTTCGACCGCGCCGATCAGAGCCTCGAGCACTGCGACGCGCGCGTAGGGCTTGTCCTCCGCCGGGATCACGATCCACGGTGCGGCCGCGTGGTCGGTGTGACCCAGCATCGCTCTGATCGCCTTCTCGTAGGCTCCCCGCTGGTTGCGGTTGCGCCAGTCGTCATCGGTCAGCTTCCATCGCTTGAGCGGATCCTGGGAACGGGCATTGAAGCGCTTCAGCTGCTCGGCGTCTGAGATCTCGAGCCAGAACTTGACGATCGTCGCGCCCTCGGAGTGGAGGCTCTGTTCGAAGTCGACGATCTCGCTGTAGGCGCGCTTCCACTGATCCGCGGTTGCGAAGCCCTCGACGCGCTCGACCAGGACGCGGCCGTACCACGTGCGATCGAACACCGCCATCCCTCCCCAGCCGGGGATGTGCGGCCAGAAGCGCCAGAGGAAGTGGTGGCGCTTCTCCTGATCTGTCGGCGCGGCGAACTCAGAAACACGGACATGGCGTGGATCGAGCTGGGCCGTCAGACGCCGGATCGCGCCACCCTTGCCGGAAGCATCCCAGCCCTCGAACAGAACCAGGAGCGGCGGGCCGAGCCGGCCATCGCCGATCAGGCCAGCGGATTGGAGGCGCAGCGCCAGCAGCCGCTTCTGCGCGCACTCGAGGCGTCGCACACCCTCGCTCTTTGAGAGCTTCAGCGACAGGTCCGCATCCTCAAGCGAGGCCATCTTGCGTACTGTGCCAGGAATGAGCGGGTCCGTGGAGCAGCCGCCGCCTGACAACAATGCCACAGAGACGTTCGACCAGGATCTGCTGTCATGGCTCGGGGATGAGCGTGAGGCGGTTCGCGAACACGACTCGGCTCTGGTTCGTGAGATCGCGGACGAGTTCGCGATGGGCTTCGCGGCGCTGTCAGGCATCGGTACGGCGGTGACGATCTTCGGCTCGGCCCGTACGCCCGAGAGCCACCCGAATTATGCGTTGGTAAGGGCAGCCGCGGCTGCGCTCGGCGACGCCGGGTACACGATCATCACCGGTGGCGGGGGCGGTCTGATGGAGGCAGCCAACCGCGGGGCACGCGATGTCGGCGCCAGATCGGTCGGATGCAACATCGAGCTTCCACACGAACAGCACTCAAACTGCTATCTCGACATCAACCTTCGGTTTCGCCACTTCTTCGCCCGCAAGGTGATGTTCGTCCGTTACGCCCAGGCGTACGTGATCGCGCCGGGCGGCTTCGGCACCCTGGACGAGATGTTCGAGGTGCTGACGCTGATCCAGGCACGAACCGTCAAGCACTTTCCGGCGATCCTGCTGGGCGACGGTGAGTGGGACGGACTGCTGAGCTGGTTGACCGAGCATCCGCTTGCTGAGGAGCGCATCTCCGAGCATGACCTCGCCGGGCTCCACGTCACAGCCGACCCGGGCGAGGTCGTCCGGCTGGCGGATCAAGGCTGCCGGTACGCGCGCGCAGCTTCGAAGCGCTGACGGAACCCACGGCGGCAGTCAACTCTGTGCGGCGCGCGCAGGTCATACGGTGAGCGCCGGAACGTGCCAGAGGACTCAGACGAGCAGGTGAGCACCCGGCCCCGGAGTCACGACTGTGGCGCCGGCGGACGCGACGGCGTCGGGGGGCAGCAGGCCCAGAACGCTACCTCCAAATCCCCCACCCAAGATCCTCGCACCAAGCGCGCCGCCGTGCTTGAGGCTCAAGACCGTAGCCTCAACGGCTGGTGTCGAGACCTGATAGTCGTCCCGCAGGCTCGCGTGCGAGAGGTCGAGCAGCTGCCCGACTCGTTCGGGGTCGCCCTCCCGGATTGCGGCGGCGGCGGCGAGCGCACGGGCATTCTCGGTTATGACATGTCGGGCGCGGCGGGCGAGAGTGTCGGGAAGCATGTGAAGATCCTGGATCACGGCGTCCCGCAGAGACTCCTTACCGATGCGGTGGGCCGCCTCCACGCATTCCACGCGCCGGCGGTTGTACTCGGAAGCGCCGTTCACGTGCGCCTGGCCGGAGTTCACTACGACCAACCGGAAGCCGCCGAGATGAAAGGCGATCGGCTCGATCTCCAGGCTGCGGAAATCGATCAGCATTGCCCGACCCGATTCGCCACTGAGCGATGCGAGCTGATCGAGGAGGCCTGTCTGGGCGCCGACCCAACGATGCTCGATTCTCTGGCCAAGGCGAGCCAGCGCGACAGGCTCAGGGGCCTCGTCTCCCGCAAGCTCAATCAACGCCAGGCACAACGCCATCTCGAGCGCCGCAGACGATGCCATGCCGGCCCCTCGCGGCAGATCAGCAGTTATCTCGATCCGAGCCGCAGGCAGCGCATAGCCGAGGTCCTGAAGCTCGGCAACTGCGCCACGAACAAACCCCCGCCATCCACGCTCGCGCGTCGGATTGACCAGCGGAAAGGCGTCGGTTTCTCCCAGGTCGACCGCCACGGCCTCCACTGACTGCCCTGGCAGAGCGGTGGCGGTGACGGTGACACCGGCCCCCACCGCGAACGGCAGCGCGAGCCCATCGTTGTAATCGGTGTGTTCACCGATCAGGTTGACGCGTCCTGGCGCGAAAGCTCGTACCGAATCGCTCATCACGGACAAGGATGTTGTCACGATGTTGTCCCGGTTTGTGGTCCGTTCCGTGCTCGGCGACTGACTTTGGCCAGCGAATGACGGGACCACTCGAGCTTTTGACTGGCGGCGATCAAATATTGGTGTTATGTTTTCGTCTGCGTTGGCACTGGCACTTGTTCGTCAGGCGGTGTACGGTGCTGGCCGGGCGGCGAGAATCTGAGTTTTGTCAGAGTCTCGGTCCGCGCATTTCTGAGGAACAAAGAGGAGGGAGTGACCTTGCTCAAAAGCAAGCTAGTCACGGGCGTAGCGCTCGTGGCCGGAATAGCAGTTGCCGTCGGCAGTACCGCCGGCACCAGTGTCGCGGCTGTGCCGAAGGCGCATACAGCCTCGATCTCGTTGTCGCAGCTGAACAACAGCTTCAGCGCGCTGACGAAGTTGAAGTCGGTGGCTGCCAAGGGCACGGGCTCGATCGCGGCGATTCTGCCCGACACCACCAGCTCCGACCGTTGGACGGAGTTCGACGCGCCGTACATCAAGCAGGCCGCTCTCAAGGCCGGCATTCCGTCGAGCGACATCATCATCCAGAACGCCAAGGGCAGCGACTCGACGTTCTATGCCGACGCGCAGGCGGACATCGCCAAGGGCGCGAAGGTGCTGCTGACCACGCCTGAGGATTCCAACACGGGCACCAAGGTTGAGCAGTACGCCGCTGCGCATGGCGTCAAGGTCATCGACTATGACCGTCTGACGCTCGGTGGCAGCCGTCCGTACTACGTCTCGTTCAACAACACCGTGGTCGGCCAGAAGATCGGCCAGGGCTATGTTTCCTGCGTCAAGAACTGGGACGGCCACAAGCTGCCCGCTCAGGACGTGCTGGTCATGCACGGCTCGACCACGGACAACAACGCGACGCTGTTCTACAACGGGTACAACGGCGTGATCGCTCCGCTCGTCAAGAGTGGCAAGTACAAGGCCATCCTCGGCATGAGCGGCGGCAATCTGAAGTACACCGCCGGCACCTGGGATCCGCCCACGGCCCTCACCGAGTTCAAGGCTGAGTGGGCCCATTACCGCTCGACGATGACCGGCGCCGTTCTCCCGAACGACGAGAACGCCAGCCCGATCATCAACTTCCTGCATACGCAGGGCGTCAAGCCGTACACGTTCCCGATGACGGGTCAGGACGCTACGCCTCCGGGTCTGCAGGCGATCGTCGCCGGCTACCAGTGCGGCACCGTCTACAAGCCGGTGTTCCTGGAGGCAGGCGCCGCTGTTGCGCTCGCCACCTACCTGCGCGCGGGCGAGAAGCCGCCCAAGTCGCTGGTGAACGGCATGACGGCGGACTCGACCGAGCACAAGAACGTGCCGTCGGCGCTGCTGACACCCGAGTGGGTCACGCAGAAGAACATCAAGTCGACGGTCCTGGCCGACAAGTTCGTGCCGAAGAAGGACATCTGCGCCGGCACGTTCAACGGCGTCAACCTCGCGAGCGCATGCCGGAAGGAAGGGGTCTGATCGTCCGCGACATAGTCCGGATTGAGAGGAACCACCGGTGACACTGTGCCCGCCCGTACACTCGGGCGGGCACAGTCACTTTCACGAAACGCCTTCAAGCGAGGAGACGAATGAGCACCTCGGAGGATTCGAGCGCGGCTTCTGGCGCGGTGATCACTGACTCCGGCGACGGCCCACTGCTGTCGTTGCGGGGTATTTCCAAGACATTCGGCCCCGTGCGGGCGCTGACCGACGTCGAGCTGGACATTCCCGCCGGCAAGGTGACCGCGTTGATCGGAGATAACGGCGCCGGGAAGTCGTCGCTGATCAAGACCATCTCCGGTCTGTGGTCCCCGGACGGCGGTCAGATTTTCTGGGAGGGGCGTGAAGTCCACCTCCACAGCCCGCGGGACGCCGAAGCGCTCGGGATCACCACGATCTACCAGGACCTGGCGCTCTGCGAAAACCTCGACATCGTCCAGAACATGTTCCTTGGCCATGAGTTGATGAAGGGCATCGCCATGGACGAGGCGGCGATGGAGATCAGGGCGGGCGAGACGCTTCGCGACCTGCACGTGGTGACAGTGCGCTCCATCCGACAATTGGTCGCGTCGCTCTCGGGCGGTCAGCGCCAGTCCGTGGCAGTCGCCAAGGCGGTCATGGCGAACGCAAAGCTCGTGATCATGGACGAGCCGACGGCCGCGCTGGGTGTGGCTCAGACGTCGATGGTGCTCGACCTGATCAAGCGAATGTCCTCGCGAGGGGTGTCGGTGCTCGTGATCTCGCACAACCTCAACGACATCTTCGAGGTTGCCGACCGGATTGCGGTGCTCTACCTGGGGCAGCTCGTGATCGAAGCGCCGGCGAGTGACTTCGATCGCCCGAGCGCTGTCGAGTACATGACGACCGGCACCGTGGCGCGTGCCGCCTAGCGGCGCCGCAGCCTGGAACTGACAAGGAGAAATTGGTGGCCGATTCGGAGCAGACCAGCAGCGGCAGCGAGGAGACCCTGACCGCCGCACCGGATGACCAGATCGTCGGCGTGGACGCCGAGTCGGGTCTGAGTGGCGACGCGCCTCTCTCAGCGATTTCGGCGGACACCGCCGATAGCTTCGGCGCGTATGCGAGGGCATCTCTTCAGAGGATTCGCAGCGGTGAGAGCGGTGTCGGCCCGATCATTATCGGCCTGATTGCGATCATCGTCTTCTTCCAGATCGACCAGCCGATCTTCCTACACGCGTCGAACCTCGGCAACTTGTTCCCCGAGGCCTCGATCTACGTCATGTTCGGCCTGGCGGAGATGTTCGCGCTGGTTCTGTCGGAGATCGACCTGTCGGTCGGGTTCGCGGGTGCGGTCGGGGCGTTCATTTTCGCGGCGCTCAACGGGCCTCCGGTCAACTGGTCGTGGATTCCGGCGCTCCTCGCCGCGCTGTTCGTGATGACAAGCTTCGGTGCAATTCAGGGCACGTTGATCTCGCGGCTTGGCCTGCCGTCGTTCATCGTGACGCTCGCGGGGTTCCTCGGGCTGCAGGGGGTGCTGCTCGAGCTCGCTCAGATCGACAAGACGGCGCTCGGCAGCGGGCTCTCGCTCGATCAGAGCACGCCGGTCTACAAGCTCGCCAACAACAACATGAGCCCGGCACTCGGGTGGATAGTCCTCGCGGTGGTGTTGGTGGGGTTCGCCGCGATGACACTCAACAAGGCGCGCACGAGGCGCAAGAACGGTCTGGTCGCACCGCCGCTCGGGGTCAGCATCCTCACGATCGTGGCCGCCGCGATCGGCGGCATCCTCCTGGTCGCCATCTGCAATGCGAACCGCGGGTCTGCGGTCGCGTCGGTGAGCGGCGTGCCGTGGGTGATTCCGTTTGTGCTGGTCGTGCTCGTCGTGTGGACGTTCATGTACAACCGCACGAAGCTCGGCCGTTACATGTACGCCGTCGGTGCGAACCCTGAGGCGGCCCGTCGCGCCGGCATCAACGTGGCGCGGATCCGCACGATCACCTTCGCCCTCTGCGGTTTCGGCGCCTGCCTGGCGGGTCTCGTGTACGCGTCGCAGCTCGGCTCGATCTCGACCGACTATGACGGCGGATCGATCGTGCTGTTCGCGGTCGCGGCGGCGGTGATCGGCGGCACGAGCCTGTTCGGGGGGCGCGGCAAGCCGGTCCAATCGCTGCTCGGCGGCCTCATCATTGGCGTGGTCGTGAACGGACTCGCCCTGATGAGCGTGAGTGCGGCGGTCACCTACATCGTGACCGCGATCGTGTTGCTCGCGGCGGTGGTCCTGGACGCCGTGGTCCGGCGCCGTGCGACGGCGACATTGGTGCGCTGAACGTGCGGCAAGTCGGCTGAAGACCGGTCGGTTCCGTCACCCGCTGACGGGTCCGGCCGGTGCGGGGCCATCGGCCAGCGCGACGACCGCCGCGTCGACGTCCGGATAGAAGCGCTCCGCCGGGACGCGACCGGGCGTCAAGCCCGCGCGCTGAAGCTCGCCACGGACACGGGCACCAGCCCGCGCGATCGCGAACTCGATTCCGGCGGCGTCGAGTTCATCGAGCACGCTGCGCAGCTCTCGTACCCCGGTGTAGTCGATGTCGCTCATCCCGACCGCATCAAGCACGAGCACACGTGGGCGGGGAGTCTGCGCGAGCGCCTCGCGCAGCTGCGCGCCGAAGTGGATGGCGTTCGCGTACCAGAGCGGGGTGGCGAACAGCAGGACCAGCACTCCTGAAACCTCGGTCGCCTCCGGGGGGGCACCCAGCGGTGTCCAGCTGGTGGTCATCGGTACCCGGCCCAGCACGTGGACCTGGGGCCTTGCGCTGATCCGCGCGCGATCGAGAATCGCGAGACCGACCGCGACCCCGATTCCCTGCTCGACGCCGACCAGGGCGACGGTGAGCATCGTCGTGACCGCCAGCGCGAACTCGACGCGGTCAAACCGCGCGATCTGACGCAGCTCGCCGACTCGTACGATTCGCGTGGCGATGAACAGCAGAATCCCGGCGAGTGCGGCCTCGGGCACGTTGGTGAGCACGCCGGCTGCGGGAATCAACGCGATGATCGCCACCGCAGCGAGCAGGGTGGACAGCTGGCTGCGGCCACCTGCCTCGGAGACCGCCGTCGTGCGCGGCGGGCTCGCGTCGACCGGGAAGGTGCCGGAGAGGCCGGCCAGCACACTGCCGGCGCCAACGCCCAGGAAGTCCAAGCCCACATCGGGGCGCGGTTCGTCCGCGGAGGCGAACGCGCGACTCGTGGCCGCCGTCTGCGTGACGATCACCAGCGCAACGGTCGCCGCGACCGGAGCGACCTGGCCGAGCACGTGCCACGAGAGTCCCCGCAGGCCGAAATCAGGCAAGCCGTGGGCCACCTGGCCGAGTACCGCGACACCGTGGTCCTGGAGGTCGAGGATTTTGACGAGGGCTGTGGCGGCGACGAGACCCAGCAGCGCCCCGGGGATGCGGCGGTCCACCCGGTTGCAGACGATCACGATGATGAAGACACCTAACCCGATCGCGACCGTCCAGCCGCAGGTCGACCCGAGCTGATCGATCAGCGCCTGCAAACGCCCGAGCGTGGTCGTTCCACCACCGGGAATCCCCAGCAGAGCGGGGAGCTGATGCACCACGATCACGATTCCGATTCCGGCCAGAAAGCCGGCGATGATCGGCTCGGACAGGAACTCCGCGATCCAGCCCAGCCGCAGCAGCCAGACCACCACGACCAGGAGCCCGGCCAGCACGGCCGTGATCGTCACGAGATCCACGTAACGGCCGCTGCCGATGATCGCGAAGGCGCTCAGTCCGGCGGCGAACAGCGGTGCGATCGTCGAGTCAGCGCCGACGGAGATCAGGCGGCTCGAGCCGAGCAGGGCAAACATCGCCGTGCCGGCGATGAAGGCGTAGAGCCCGGTGATCGGCGGCATGCCAGCCAGGTGGGAGATGGCGAGCTGCTCCGGCACCGCGATCACGAACAGAGTGGCGGCCGCGGTCAGGTCTGGCGTGAGCCACTCACGGCGGTAGCCGCGGAGGGAGCTGGCAAGCGTTGGTCTCTGCATCGTCTGTTCCGGAGTCGGGCTCCGCCGCCCGGCGTCGGCGGCCGCCGGTCGCGCGCTCACATGGTGAGAGCTGTGTCTGTCTCCAGCCGGGCTGCCGTGGCTCGCGCGGTCGCGAACGCCCAGGTAGTGGTGGTCACGGCCGCAATGATGAACGTCGCGGCGGCAAACCCAACCATGAGCCACCAGGCGGCGTGGGTTGCCAGGGCGAAGTCAGGACCGGAAAGAGCGCTCGAGCCGGTTGCCACGACAGCTCCGGCCACCGCTACGCCGATCGTCCCGCCGACCTGTCGACAGGTCGAGGTGATGGCCGCCGCCACTCCCGCCTGTGACGCCGGCATACCGGAGATCGCCGTGTTGGTGACGGGCGCGTTGACCAGGCCCATGCCGATCCCGAAGACGGTGTATGACGCAAAGATCAGCACCATTGAGGTGTCCGGTTCCAGCCCGGTCAGCAGCAGCGGGCCGATCACCATCGCAGTTGTTGCCACCAGCAGCGGCAATCGCGTTCCTCGCCGCGCGACAAGTCGTCCCGCGATCGGCGGCAGCACGAGCGTGCAGAACGCAAGCGGCAGCGTGCAGGCGCCGGCGTGAAGCGCCGAATAGCCGCGGACGTTCTGGAGATACAGGGTGTTCAGCAACAGGAAGCCGGAGAATGAGGCGTACGCCAGCAATGCGATCGCGGCTGCACCGCTGAACGGGACGCTTCTGAAGAAGCGGATCTCGATCAGCGGATCGCGACGGCGCAGCTCGTAGGGCACCAGGGTCACGAACGACGCCAGCGAGACCGCGAACAGACCGAGGATCGCGGCCGACGTCCAGCCGCGGGACGCGCCCTCGATGATCGCGTAGGTGAGTGAGGCGAGCGCCACGATCACCAGCACCTGCCCGACCGGGTCGAGGCGTCGAGGCCGGTCGGCGCGCGATTCGGGTACGTAAATCGCCGTGAGCGTCCAGGCGATCAGGCCGATCGGCACGTTGACCAGGAATACGTAACGCCAGCCGATCGTGTCAACGAACACTCCGCCGAGCACGGGCCCGAGTCCGATGCTGAAACCGACCATCATTCCCCAGACGCCGACGGCCTGCGCGCGCTCGCGCGGATCGTGGAAGACGTTGCGCACGATCGAGAGCGCCACCGGGTTGAGCATCGCGGCGCCGAGCGCCTGGAACACGCGCGCCGCGATCAGGACGTCGAGGTTCGGTGCTGCGGCGCACAACGCCGAGCCGATCACGAATGTCACCAGGCCGGCCTGAAAGATGCGCTTGCGCCCGATGCGGTCGGCGGTCGAGCCGCCAAGCATCAGCAGGCTCGCGAGCGTCAGCGTGTACGCGTCGATGACCCATTGGAGTCCATCGAGTGAGGCGTCGAACGAGCGATGGATCGCCGGCAGTGCCACATTCACGATCGTCACGTCGAGCCCCACGATCAGCAGGCTCATGCAGCAGATGCCGAGCACCAGCCAGCGATGGTCCTCCGCGGCCCCCTGTCTCCTGGTTGCCACCGCGTTCACATGCTGAGCGTAGTGGCGGGCCCATACACTCAGGCGAGTGCATCTGGTTGCAGCTGCGCCCTCGATCCACCACCGCGGCGCGACGGGTTGGTTCCTGGCGCTCCTGATCGTGGTGGGCCTGCTCTACCTGGCCTGGCGGTCGGGCGCGCTCGGCAGGTGGTGGGCGCACGCGGGTCGGATGCGGCTGCGAGGCGAGCTGAAGGGCATACGGATCCGACCGGTCACACTGCTCCCGAGCCTGGTGCTGCTGATCGTGGTGGTGCTCCTGCTGATCGAGCATTGACGGGCGTGCCGGGCAGCCGTAAAAGCTCAGATCAGTCGCACGATCGCGACGATCCCCACAACCACGATCAGCGCCCGCAGAGCCGCGGGTGGCAGTCTGCGGCCGTAACGTGCCCCGAGCACCCCGCCGATCACGGAACCGCAGGCGATCAGCGCGGCGGCCTCCCAGGCGACGTGAGCCGCGATCACGAACACGATCCCGGCGATGAGGTTGGTCAGGCCGGTGGTGACCACCTTGACGGCGTTGAGCCGCTGGAGGCTGTCGTCGATCGTGAGACCGAGCACCGACAGCATCAAGATTCCCTGCGCGGCGCCGAAGTAGCCGCCATAGATCCCGCAGCAGAAGGCCCCAACCAGCGTTCCGGGGGCCACGCCCTCTCCGTGTCCCCGACGGCGGTTGCCGAGCGCCCGGCTGATCGGGTTCTGCGCGACGATCAGGATGAGTGCGACCGCGATGAAGAATGGCACGATCGCCTTGAAGGCAGATGCCGGCAGGACCAGCAACAGAATCGCTCCGATCGCGCCGCCCAGCAGGGCGGCGGCGCCCACGCGGACAGCGCGGTCGCGCTGGCCGCCGAGCTCACGCCGGTATCCGACCGCGCCGGAGACGGAGCCCGGCACCAGACCGATCGTGTTGGAGATATTGGCGGTGACGGGCGGGTAGCCGAACGCCAGCAACGTCGGGAAGGTGATCAGGGTGCCGCTGCCGACCACGGTGTTGATCGTGCCGGCCGCGATCCCGGCGGCGAAGATCGCGAGTATCTCCCAGGCGCTCAATGCTGCCCCGGGCGTCAGACGCTGACGTGGGAGCCCATTGTCACGGTCCTGTCGACCGGCAGGCCGAAGTGCTCGATCGGGCTCGCTGCGTTGCGCGCCATCGTCAGGAAAACCTTCTTGCGCCAACGCGCCATCTCCGGCGAGCTGGTCTCGGAGAGCGTGATCCGCGAGATGAAGTACGAGGCTCCCTCGAGGTCGAGGTTGCGCTCGAGGTGGCCGTGCTTGCGTGCCAGCTGCAGCTCCTCCGGAACGCTGATCGTGTCGCGGTAGCCGCTGTTGATCACTACGTGAAGGACCGGGTAGCGCCCCTGGCCCACGCGCTGCACGGAGAAGCGCCGCTTGCGCGGGACGTTCGGCACGTTCCTGGGCGCGACCGAGACGATCAGAACCTTCTCGGGCAGGGTGTGGGTGTGCTCGACCAGGCTGCGCAACGCCAGTGGCGTCGTCTCGCCGCTGGCGTTCAGGAAGATCGCCGTGCCCGGCAGCCGCTGGAGCGGCGGGCGAAGATCGCCGAGGCAGCCAAGGAACTCGTTGAGATCGCCCTCCTTCTGAAGGCGGTTGCGGGTGACTATGACCTGCCCGGAACGCCAGATCAGCATCACCACAGTTGCGACGACGGCGACGGCCAGCGGCAGCCAGGCGCCCTGCAGCAGTTTCGCCACGTTGGCCAGGAAGAAGGCGACCTCCACGGTCAGGAACAGCGCACCCAGCAACGCCAGCCGCCACTTCGGCGTGTGCCAGAGAGCTCGTGAGACGTTCAGGAACAGGATCGTGTCGAGAATGAACGTGCCGGTCACGGCGAAGCCGTAGGCGTGGGCGAGGTTGCCCGAGCTCTTGAATGCGAGCACCAGCGCGATCACGCCGGCCGCGAGGATCCAATTGATCACGGGCACGTAGACCTGGCCCTCCATCTCGCTTGTGTGCACGACCCGTAGCCGTGGAAGGAAGCCGAGCTGCACGGCCTGGCGGGCGACCGTGTAGGAGCCCGAGATCACCGCCTGTGAGGCGATCACGGTTGCGGCCGTGGCCAGCAGCACCTCAGGCAGCTGGAGCCAACTCGGCACCACCGAGAAGAACGGGTTGAAGGTCGAGGAGTGCGGCGCCTGGGGATGATCGATCAGCCACGCGGCCTGGCCCATGTAGTTGAGCATCACAGCCGGCCAGACGAGGCCGAACCAGGCGGTGCGAATCGGTCCGGGGCCGAAGTGCCCACGGTCGGCGTAGAGCGCCTCGGCACCGGTGACGCACAGCACCACGCCGCCGAGCGTGAGAAATGCCTGGAAGCGGTGATCGATGAAAAAACGCACCGCCCAGCTCGGTGAGAGCGCCTGGAGGACTCCGGGGTGAGACACCACCTCGGGGATTCCGGTGGCCGCGAGTGAGAAGAACCAGACGAGCATCACTGGCCCGAACAGCCAGCCGACCGTGCCGCTGCCCTTGCGCTGCACCGCGAACAATGCGATCAGGATCACGAGCGAGATCGGCACGACGAGATGTGCGACCCCCGGCGCCGCGATTTCAAGCCCTGACACGGCGGAGAGCACGGAGATCGCGGGCGTGATCATGCCGTCGCCGAAGAACAGCGAGGCGCCGACGATCCCGAGCGTGACCAGAAGCGCAGCACGCGGAACGCGGTGGCGCCGGCAGAGCGCCGCCAGCGCCATGACGCCCCCGTCACCGCGGTTGTGCGCGCGCATGATGAAGCCGGCGTACTTGGTAGAGACGATGATCGCCGTCGACCAGAAGATCAGCGAGATGATCCCGTACACACCCGGCAACGTGATCGGATGAGTCGCCTTGAAGCCGAACGTCACCTGTTCGGTGTAGAGCGGACTGGTGCCGAGGTCGCCGTAGACGACACCGAGCGCGCCGAGCGCCAGCACCGCGCGGCTGGCGTGGGCGATTACGTCGGTCTCGCCCGCGGGCTCAGACCCCGCGGCGGGGTACTCGTCGGCATCCCCGTCGACGGGTTCGCGCCGCAGGATCGATCGCGGGAGCTTGTGGGCGGCCTCGTTGAATGTGCGCCGAGGCTTGCCGCCCGTGGCGGGCTGGCGTTTTCCGTCGTCGGCCGCGCCGCCCGGATCGCCCGAACTCGCGGCTTCGCCCTCGCCCGGGCCGGTAGGCCGCCCGTCGATCCCCTGGGGCGGGCGTGGCTGGTCTGGGCGGCTCATCTCTTCCGTAGGTTATTGAAGGAGTCGCCATCGCCGTCACGAAAGCTCACGCATGCTTCTTCGCAACCGTGCACCGAGCATCGACAGCGTGGCTGTCAGACCCGCCCAGGGCTACGAGCACCTGGCGGGCTCATCGATCGCGATCATGCGCTGGCTGGTCGCAAATGGCGTCGATTACATCCTTGTCGGGCCTGTCGCCAGAGCCGTTCGCGGGGACGCGACGGCGCGTGGACCTGTGGCGATCGTGCCCGCGCCCTACGGCCGCAACCTCGACCGGCTGGCGCGCGCGCTCGAGTCGGCGGACGCGCGCGAGCGCACTCACGGAGAGCTGATCGGCGCAGCCCCGACTGCCGGCAGCGCACCGCTGAGGCTGAACGCCCAGATGCTGGTGCGGCCTGAGCGCTGGAGCTTCAGCTGCGGCGCCCACGCACTCGATGTCGAGGGGCGTCCAGCTGGCTCGCCCAGCTATCAGGAGCTCCTGTATGAGGCGGTCAGGGTGACGATCTCGCCGGAGGTGGCGGTGGAGGTCGCCGCACCCGAGGACATCGAGCACTACGACCACGTGCGACGCAGCGGCGTCGCGCCGGAGATGACGGTCGCCAGGCTCTGACGGCGTTCAGGGGGCGCGATGGCGGCTAGCGGAAACGTCCAGGCTGCCAGAGCGGCTCGTCACCTGAATTGGCCGCGCGCGCGAGGATGAACAGCAGGTCGGAGAGGCGGTTGAGGTAGCGCACGACCTCGGCGCCGACGTCCGGTCCGCAGGCGACGGCCAGCCGCTCGGCGCGACGGCAGACGGTGCGGGCGACGTGCAGCTGTGCGGCGGCGGCGTTGCCGCCGGGTAGCACGAACGACTTCAGCGGCGCCAGCGTGCCGTTGACCTCGTCGCAGCGCTGCTCGAGCCACTCGGTCTGCGCCGGGAGCACCCGCAGACGCTCGTGGGCGGGGTCCTCAGGCGCGGCGAGGTCGGCACCGACATCGAACAGGTCGTTCTGGATCTGCTGCAGCCAGGGGCGGAACCCCGGCGGTAGAGCCGGCACCGTCAAGACCACGCCGATGTGGGAGTTGAGCTCATCCACGGTGCCGTAGGCCTCGATCCTGGGATGCGTCTTGGAGACGCGGCTCATGTCGCCGAGGTGCGTCTCGCCGCCGTCGCCGAGCCTGGTGTAGATCCGGGTGAGATTCACCGTCATTGGCTGGGAGTCTAAGGCGCGTGTTCCGCTTGGCGGCCACCCCGCTCTGGTGTCCGCCAGCTACGATCGGTCGGTCCAGGTCGGTAGTGATGGGAAGCCGGTGCGAATCCGGCGCGGACCCGCCACTGTGATCGGGGATGCCGGCGGTTGCATGCCACTGGCGCCGACGAGGCGCTGGGAAGGCACTGCCGGTGGGCCCGGGAGCCAGGAGACCACCTCCGACCACAAAGCCGAACAGCCCTCGTGGAAAGGGGTGGCTCATGCAGTTCAGAACATGCGATCAAGGCCGGCGCAGTGGCGCTCGGCACGACTCGCCGCACTGGTCGTGGCACCGGCGTCGCGGCATCCGCCGCGGCGCCGAAGGTGACCGTCACGGTCCAGGGCAAGACCAGGACGCTGCTGGCAACGGAGTCGATTCAGACCAGCTCGGGGTGGATAACCCGCGGTGGTGCGCCAACCGGGAAATGCCCGGCCGAAAGCGCCCAGGGAGCGTTGAACGTTGCAACGCAGGGGAAATGGAAGGGCACGTGGTACTCGAGTTACCACGAGTACTTCATCACCGGGATCCTCGGCGATAACCGAGACCAGCAAGAAGTACTACTGGGCCCTGTACGTGAACGGCAAGGTCCGCTTCGAAGGGCGCCTGCGATGTCAAGCTGAAGAGCGGTGACAGGGTGCTCTTCAAGGTCGTCAAGGGCTGATGCGCTGCCGCATCCGCCCGCTGGTCCCGCTGGCTGCCGCGGTGGCGGCGATCGGGCTGGGCGGATGCGGCTTCGGCGCAGGTCATGGCACGAAGAATGCGAGCGTGCGCGTCACCGGGGACTTCGGCTCGCAGCAGATCGGGGCAGCGGTCGAGCGCAGCGTGCCAGGCAGCGAGACCGTGATGTCGCTGCTGCAGCGGCATTTCACGGTCACGACCCGCTATGGCGGCGGATTTGTCCAGTCGATCGCCGGCCACGCCGGTGGCTCAGATCACCGTGATTGGTTCTACTACGTCAACGGGATCGAGGCCACCAAGGGCGCTGCCGCGACTGATGTCCATGCCGGCGACCACATCTGGTGGGACCTCCACGACTGGACCGCGAGCGACTCGATCCCGGCCGTGGTCGGATCCTTCCCGGAGCCTTTCACCAATGGGATCGGCGGCAAGGAGTTCCCGACACTTCTGAACTGCGCGGGAGGCCAACAGGCCGCCTGCGATCTGGTTGGCGCGCAGCTCCACCGCGCCGGCGTGAAGGCTGGAACACAGGTGCTGGGCATCGGTTCGGGTTCGGACTCGCTGGCGGTGGTGGTCGGCACCTGGAACCAGGTCAAGAGCGTGATCGCGGCCCAGCTGATCGCTGCCGGGCCCCGGCAGAGCGGCGTATATGCACAGTTCGTCGGCGATCGAGGCCAGGCCCTCGAGCTTGACAACCCGCGCGGCGACGTGGAGAGGACGCTGCACGGCAGCGCCGGGCTGATCGCGGCCACCGGTCAGGCCTCCCTGGGTCAGCCCACCTGGTTTGTCACCGGCACGGACGCCGCGGCCGTGATGGCCGCGGCGCGCGCGTTCACGGCTGCCACGCTCCGCAACCATTTCGCTG
Organism: uncultured Conexibacteraceae bacterium; assembly: GCA_963761675.1. GTDB lineage: Bacteria > Actinomycetota > Thermoleophilia > Solirubrobacterales > Solirubrobacteraceae > Palsa-465. Next base: position 218,177 of record CAVXIA010000002.1, on the reverse strand, counting down.
TCGCGATTACGCGCGGCGCGGTCATCCCGGTCCCGATCGCCCCTGCCAGATGAGGTTCCGGCGCAGAGCGAGCCCGCTGCATGCGGCCCGTGCTGCCGTCGCGATCGCCTGGTTCGCGGCGCTTGGCCTGGCGGCGCTCGCGGCCGCCAACCCGCTCATTCTGGGTGGGGAGGTGATCGCGATCCTGCTGGCCGGCGAACTGGCGAGCGTCGGCCGCGAGCTTCGGCGCAGCCTGATCTTCGCGCTGCCGCTGGGGCTGACGATCCTGATCGTCAACGCACTCGTGACCCGTGACGGGCTGACTGTGATCTGGCGCATGGGTGACCTGCCGATCATCGGTCAGACCAACATCACGCTCGAGGCCACCGTATATGGCGCCGTGCTCGGCCTGCGCGCGATCGCGCTGGTGCTGCTCGGCGCGCTCTATTCGCTGGCGGTCGATCCGGACGCAGTGCTGCGGCTGTTGCGTGGGCTCTCGTTCCGGTCGGCGCTGACCGCCACGGTCGCCACCCGCATGGTGCCGGTGCTCGTGCGCGACTCGCGCCGGATGTCCGAGGCCCTGCGCTGCCGCCCGGGGCCCCCGCCGAGCCGGGCGGCGCTGCTGCGTGCGAGCACGGCCGGCGTGCTCGACCGGGCGCTCGATGTTGCCGCGACCCTGGAGGTTCGTGGCTATGGCGCCGTGCGGCGGGGGACCAGAGGGCCGCGATATCGCAGGCCCTGGTCCCGCCACGACCGTGCCTTTCTCTGCTCGGCCCTGCTCGTCGCGGCAGCGGCGCTGACCGCACGGGTGCTCGGCTGGGACGCGTTCGAGGCCTATCCACTGTTGCGCGCGCCCGCTGGCGCGCGCACGCTGGCGGCGGCGGTGGTGGTCGCCTGCCTGGCGCTGGCGCCGTTCGCCGACCGCAGGGGGATCGAGCCATGAGCCTGGTGCACGTCGTCGACCTCAGCTACACCTATCCGGCGGCTGCGCGTCCGGCGTTGCAGCGTCTGGAGCTCTCGATCGAGGCCGGTGAGTTCGTCGTTGTCGCGGGTCTCTCCGGCTCCGGGAAGTCGACGCTGCTGCGAGCCATCAGCGGGCTTGTGCCGCACTTTCACGGGGGCTCCTTCGGCGGCACGGTCGAGGTTGGCGGGCTCGACACGCGAGCGCATGGCGCGGGCGAGCTGGCCGCGGTGGTCGGCACGCTGTTTCAGGATCCGGAGACGCAGGTGGTGCTCGGCACCGCGCGCGCCGAGCTCGCGTTCGCAGCTGAGAACCACGGTGGTTCGCCGGCCGGGGTGGCGCGCGCGGTCGAGGAGACGGCGCTGGCGCTGGCGATCGAAGGGCTGCTTGACCGGCCGACCGACGAGCTGAGCGGCGGCGAGCTGCAGCGGGTCGCCCTCGGTGCGACGCTGTGTGCGCGTCCGGCGCTGGTCTGCCTCGACGAGCCGACCTCGCAGCTCGATCCGGTTGTGGGCGACGAGCTGATCGGTCTGCTGCGCCGTCTGAACGAGGATGGCGACACCGCCGTCGTGCTGGCCGAGCACCGGCTCGAGCGCTGTCTGGCTGCGGCTGATCGGGTGTTGGCGATGGACCGTGGTCGGCTCGTCTTCGACGGGCCCCCGGACGCGTTCCTGCGCTGGGCGATTCGTGCGGCGCCGCCCTTGGTCACTCCCGGCGCCAGATTGCTGTCCGGTCTCGGCCTCGACCCGGTGCCCGGCGTCAAACGGGCACGTGCGGCACTTCGAGCGGCTGGGCTATCGCATCGACTCTGTCGACGTTAACCCCGCCCAGGGGGCAAAACGTCGACAGAGTCGCTCGGGATCGGGCTCGGCGCTCCGCTTCAGGCACGTCTGGCACGAGATCAAGGGTGGCCCGGCGATCCTGCGCGGGGTCGACGTGGATGTCGCGGCTGGCGAGCGCGTGGCGCTGATGGGCCGAAACGGCGCCGGGAAATCGACGCTCCTGCGCCACGCGGCGGGCCTGCTGGAGCCGACCCGGGGCCGGGTCGAGGCGGCCGAAAGGGTCGCGCTGCTGCTGCAGAACCCGAGTGACTACCTGGTGCACGACACTGTGCGCGACGAGGCCTCGCCCGCGGCGCTCGCCCGGTTCGGACTGGGCGACCTCGCCGACCGGCACCCGCGCGACCTCAGCGGCGGGGAGAAACAGCGGCTGGCGTTGGCGATCGTTCTCGGCGACCCCGGCCACGAGCAGCCGCCGGCGGCGCTCTGTCTTGACGAGCCGACGCGGGGCATGGACCGTGCGGCCAAGCAGGAGCTCGCCCGACTGCTCATCGGCATGGGTATCGCCGTGCTCGTCGCCACCCACGATCCGGAGTTCGTGGCCGAGTTCGCCGACCGGGTCGTGCTGCTCGCCGATGGTCGCGTGATCGCGGACGGCACAGCGGCCGAGGTGCTGGCCGGCGGCACGTACTTCGCCACGGAGACGGCACGGATCCTCGGCGGCGCGGGCGGCGCGCTGCTTCCGAATGATGGGGTGCGGCTGCTCGACCGCAGCGACGCCCGGGTGCCCGCATGACCTGGCAGCTGGGCGCGTTCGGCCTGCTGGCAATCGGGCTGCTTGCAGGCTTTGTCTGGTATGAGCGCTCGCGACCGGATGCGCGGGTGGTGGCGCTGGTCGGGACGCTGGCGGCGTTCGCCGCCCTTGGGCGGATCGCGTTCGCCGCGGTTCCGAACGTCAAGCCGACCACCGACATCGTCCTGATCTCCGGTTACGCGCTCGGCGGCGCTCCCGGATACGTGGTCGGAGCGGTCGCGGCGCTGACCTCGAACTTCTTCTTCGGCCAGGGGCCGTGGACGCCCTGGCAGATGGCCGGTTGGGGGGTCGTGGGCATCGCCGGAGCGCTGCTGGCGGTGGTGACGGCGCGGCGGCTCGGTCGGCTGTCGCTGGCAACCGTCTGCTTCGTGGCAGGTTTCCTGTTCACGGCGCTGCAGGACGTCGGGGACTGGGTCACATACAGCGACCACAGCGTCGGCCAGCTTGCCGTCTACGTCGGCAAGGGGATCGGCTTCGACCTTGTGCATGCGGTCGGATGCTTCGGCTTCGCGATGCTGTTCGGCCCGAGTCTGATCCGCGCGCTGGGGAGATTCACGACGCGAATCCAGGTGACGTGGCTGCCGCGGGCCGGGCCGCTTGTCCCTGTGCTTGCGGCGGGCGCCGCGGCAGCAGCGCTGATCGGAACCGGTGCCCCAGGGCAGGCGCGTGCGGCCGTCCACCGAGGATCGCCGGTGAGATATCTGGAGCAGGTGCAGAACAGAAACGGCGGCTTCGGGATGTCGCCGGGAGATGGCTCCGACACGATGGTCAGCGGTTGGTCGGCACTCGCGCTTGCCTCTGGCTGGGCCACGCCTGCTCTGATCCGCACCGTCAGGTACCTCCAGGCTACGGTCAGGACGGAGACTGGTGCCGGCGCCGTCGAACGGACGGTGCTTGCGGCATCGATGCTGCCGTCGACCAATCTTCGCGACTTCGGAGGACGCAACCTGATCGCGGCGCTCAGGGCATTGGTCAGGCCCGACGGATCGATCGGGGATCAGACGAATCTCACGGCGTTCGGGATCCTTGCGATGCGCTTGGCCGGCCTCCGCGTCGGTGCTCAGACGGTCGACTGGCTAGTACTACAGCAGGACAGGGACGGCGGCTTCAACTTCGGCACGCGCGGGGGCGAGAGCGATGTCGACGACACCGGCGCCGTGCTTCAGGCGCTCGCGGGAACCAACGAGGCAAGGGTCACCAGGCGCGCCGCTGGGTTCATCCGTCGCGCGCAGAATCGCGACGGAGGCTTCGGCTACCAGCCGGGTGCGGCATCCAACGCACAATCGACCGCGTTTGCGATCTCGGGGTTGCTCGCGGAATCCTTCCAGCCGCGCTATTGGCACCGTCACGGAACGCCCTCGCCGTTGGCCTATCTGAGGTCGCTTATCCAACCCGACGGCGCCGTCGATTACGCTCGCGGGAACGCACAGACGCCGATCTGGGTCACGGCCGAAGCGGAAATCGCGCTTTCCGGCCACTCCCTGTAAAGCAGAGGACGCGGGGCATTGCCTTCAACACAGATCGACAATCGGTAGATTGACGGGCGCATGAGGATCGGGGTCCTGAAGGAGGCGCAGGCGGGGGAGACGCGGGTCTCGGCCACGCCCAACACGGTCGGGCAACTGGTCAAGCTCGGCTACGAGGTCACGATCGAGCGCGGTGCCGGCCAGCTCTCGAGCTTCGGCGACCAGGCCTACATCGATGCGGGCGCCCAGGTGGGCGACCCGTTCGACGTGGAGATCGTGCTCGGCGTCAACGCCCCGAGTGTCGAGCAGCGCGACCGACTCAGACCCGGCGCGACGCTGATCAGCTGGCTCTCGCCGATGCTCGATCAGGACCTGGTCGACGATCTCGCCAAGCGCCCGATCACGGCGCTGGCCCTGGATGCGGTCCCGCGCATCAGCCGCGCCCAGTCGATGGATGTGCTGAGCTCGATGGCCAACATCGCCGGGTACCGCGCCGTCGTGGAGGCCGCACACGAATTCGGCCGATTCTTCACGGGGCAGGTCACCGCCGCCGGGAAGGTGCCGCCGGCCAAGGTGCTTGTCGCCGGCGCCGGCGTCGCGGGTCTGGCGGCGATAGGCGCTGCCGGAAGTCTCGGAGCGATCGTCTACGCCACCGACCCCCGCCCCGAGGTCGCCGACCAGGTGAAATCGCTCGGCGGTGAATACCTCGCCGTCGACTCCGGCGAGCAGGAGGTGTCATCGACCGGGTATGCCAAGGAGATGTCGCAGGACTACAGCGCGCTGGCCGAGCAGCTCTATGCGAGAACGCTGCCGGACGTCGACATCGTGATCACGACGGCATTGATCCCGGGGCGGCCGGCGCCGCGTCTGATCACTGCGGAGATGGTCTCAAGCATGCGGTCGGGCAGCGTCGTCGTCGACCTCGCAGCCGCCAACGGCGGCAACGTCGCTGGAACGGTGAAGGGCGAGCGCACCGTCACGGAGAACGGCGTCACGATCCTCGGCTACACGGACCTCGTCGCCCGGCTTCCCACGCAGGCCTCGCAGCTGTACGCCCAGAACCTCGTGAACCTGATGAAGCTGCTGACCCCGGAGAACGACGGGCAGCTGGTGCTCGACTTCGATGATGTGGTACAGCGCTCCATCACCGTGGTCCGCGACGGTGAGCTGACCTGGCCGCCGCCGCCCGTGCAGGTCTCCGCGGCACCGGCCGCTGCTGCCGTGCCCCCAGCCGGCAGCAGCGCGGCCATCGAGAAGCAACCGATGTCGGCTTCGACAAAGTACGTGATGACCGCCGTGGGAGCGCTGATCTTCTTTGTGCTCGTCGCCTTTGCGCCGAGCGCACTGCTGCCCCACCTGACCGTGTTCGCGCTCGCGATCGTGATCGGGTACTACGTGATCGGCAACGTGCACCACGCGCTGCACACGCCGCTGATGTCCGTGACCAATGCGATCTCCGGGATCATCGTCGTCGGCGGGATTCTTCAGATCGGACGCGGAACGACGCTCGTGACGATCATTGCGGCGGCCGCCATTCTGCTCGCTAGCATCAACATCTTCGGCGGTTTCTCGGTGACCCGGCGGATGCTCTCGATGTTCTCGAGGAGCTGAGGGCGGGGTGACCGTCACTTCCGCGGCGGATGCCGCCTATCTGGTCGCGGCGCTGCTCTTCATCCGTGCGCTGGCCGGTCTGTCCAGGCACGAGACCGCGCGGGCCGGGAACTACTTCGGCATGGCCGGCATGGCGGTGGCGCTTGTCGCGACGGTTGTACTCGCGGCACATAACGGGATCAACACGATCGGCGTGGTCCTGCTGATCGCCGCGGTGACGATCGGGGCGAGCATCGGCCTCTACAGGGCACGGGTCGTCGAGATGACCGGCATACCGGAGCTGATCGCCCTGTTTCACAGCTTTGTCGGGCTCGCGGCGGTGCTCGTCGGCTGGAATGGCTATCTCAGCGTCGAGCGCAGGCCGTACGGGCCCGAGGCGCTGAGTTTCAGGGTTGCCGGCATCTACGGCATCCACCATGCCGAGGTGTTCATCGGTGTGTTCATCGGGGCCGTCACGTTCACGGGTTCGATCGTCGCATTCCTGAAGCTATCGGCACGGATCAAGTCACAGCCGCTGATGCTCCCGGGCAAGAACTATTTGAACATCGGGGCGCTGGCCGCGTTTGTGGGGCTGACGGTCTGGTTCATCGCCGATCCACAGTTGCTCCCGCTGGTGATCGTGACGCTGGTCGCGCTGGCGCTCGGCGTGCATCTCGTCGCCAGCATCGGTGGTGGCGACATGCCGGTCGTCGTCTCGATGCTGAACAGTTACTCGGGCTGGGCTGCCGCCGCGTCGGGCTTCCTGCTCAACAACGACCTGCTGATCGTCACCGGAGCCCTGGTCGGATCCTCCGGTGCGTACCTGAGTTACATCATGTGCCAGGCGATGAACCGCTCATTCATCTCGGTGATCGCGGGCGGATTCGGGATTGAGGCGGCCTCCGGCGACGATCGGGATTACGGCGAGCATCGTGAGGTGACGGCCGAGGAGACGGCCCAACTGCTGAGGGACGCGCGCTCGGTCATCATCACCCCGGGGTACGGCATGGCAGTGGCTCAGGCGCAGCACGGCGTGGCTGAGTTGGCCAGCAGGCTGCGTGAGCGCGGGGTGGAGGTCAGATTCGGAATACACCCGGTCGCGGGCCGGCTGCCGGGGCACATGAACGTGCTGCTCGCCGAGGCCAAGGTGCCCTACGACATCGTGCTCGAGATGGACGAGATCAACGACGACTTCGCGGACACCGACGTGGTGCTCGTGATCGGTGCCAACGACACCGTGAATCCCTCTGCCGCCGAGGATCCGGGCAGCCCGATCGCCGGCATGCCGGTGCTGCACGTCTGGGAGGCGCGTGACGTGATCATCTTCAAGCGCTCGATGGCGTCCGGGTACGCGGGGGTCCAGAACCCGCTGTTCTTCCGCGAGAACAGCGCGATGCTGTTCGGCGACGCGAAGACGCGCGTTGAAGACGTGCTCAGGGCTCTCTGAGGGGCGCATCCCGGATGGTCGTGAGCATCAAGAACGACTGGCACGACGTCCTCGGAGGTGGCTGATGGCGGCCGCGCGGGCCGGGGAAGGACCAATGAGCGGCTGCTGCGCGCCGGGGCGCGAACCCGGAGGTGAGCGTCACGCGGCGCATGGGTCGGTGGTGCCTGTGGGTGGCGCGCCGCCGGATGCGGGTCAGAGCGCCGCCGCGCTGGTGGCCGTTCCCGGCGGCGTGTTCAGGATGGGCGCGTCCGGGATCGTCGCCTACGACGCCGATGGCGAGGGGCCAATCCACGCGGTCGAGCTCGACGCGTACCGGATCGGGGCCACCTGCGTGACCAACGATGAGTTCGCGGCGTTCATCGAAGCAACCGGTCACCGGACCGAGGCTGAGCGGTTCGGCTGGTCGTTCGTGTTCGGAGGGCTGCTGCCGGACGACTTCCCGCCGACCCGTGGGGTCGCGGCGGCGCCCTGGTGGCGTCAGGTGTACGGCGCCGACTGGCGGCATCCTGAGGGTTCGCAGTCGGATCTCACCGAGCGCGAGGATCATCCTGTGGTGCACGTCTCGTGGCAGGACGCGGTTGCCTACTGCGAGTGGAGCGGGACGCGCCTGCCGACCGAGGCAGAGTGGGAATGCGCGGCCCGGGGCGGGCGTGAGGGCGCCGTATTCCCATGGGGCGACGAACTGGAACCGGGCGGACGCCACATGATGAACGTCTTTCAGGGGACATTTCCCGGCGATGACACCGGCGACGACGGCTGGATCGGAACGGCTCCCGTAGATGCGTTTCAGCCGAACGGATTCGGCGTCCACAATATGACCGGGAATGTCTGGGAATGGTGCGGCGACTGGTACTCGCCACGTTATTACGGCCGCAGCCGACGCAGGGACCCGCAGGGCCCCGACCGTGGTCAGAACCGCGTCATGCGCGGCGGCTCCTACCTTTGTCACGCCTCATACTGTCGCCGCTACCGCGTGGCCGCCCGCAGCGGCAACAGCCCCGACAGTTCTGCCGGGAACGTGGGGTTCCGCGTCGCTGCGTGACGGCCGGGCCTGCCGGACGCTCTGCTTCACTACGTGGGCAACTGAATCGCCGGCCGCTGCCGACAACGCGGCCCGGAGCCCACCGATCCATCTGAAAGGCTGAATATGTCCGTACTTGATCGCGCCACGCTGGAGGAGAGCACGCTCGCCGATCTCCACGCGATCGCCTCGGAGCTGTCGCTCGACGGCTACCGGCGCCTGCGTAAGACCGACCTGATCGATGCGCTGCTCGCTCAGCAGTCGGGGGAGAAGCCGAAGGCCAAGCCTGCTGCCAGATCAAGCTCCAAGGCTGAAGCTGCCACCGAATCCGACCCGACGACGGAGCCCGCCGCGACCACCGCCGACTCCGAGGACGAGGACACCGCCGCCGGCAGCCGTCGACGCCGTGGCCGTCGCGGCGGCCGCGGCCGCAGCGCGGGCGGCCGGTCTGCGGAGGGCGATGCGCCTGACAGTGCAGAGCGGGATGCCCGGACGCCCGCGCCGGCCGCCGAGGAGAAGGCACAGACGGTCGAGGGTGTGGTCGAACTGCTGCCCAACGGCTCGGGTTTCGTACGCGTCGCGCCGCCGGAGCCCTCTGACGACGACGTCTATATCTCGGCCGCGCAGGTGAAGCGCTGCGAGCTGGTGAACGGCGACACCGTCACCGGTCCGCGGCGCCCGGCGCATCGCTCGGAGCGCTTCGCCTCACTGGTACGCATCGACACCGTCAACGGCCGACCAGCCGAGGAGCTTGCCGATCGTGGCCGCTTCGATGACCTCGCCGCCGAATTTCCAAGCGCTCGCTTCGAGCTCGGGGCCAGTGATTCCACGCTCAAGGCGGTCGAGTTCCTGACTCCGTTCGGGCGCGGCTCGCGCGTGACGATCACAGGGGGCGCCTGGGCCGGGAAGTCTCATCTGCTGCGCCAGCTCGCCGCACTCCTGGCCGAGCAGGAAGGAGTGTCGGCGTTCGTCGCGCTCGCCGGCGTGCGCCCGGAGGAGCTTGGGGAGTGGGCTGGGGGCCCGGTCACGCCAAGCGCCGCCGTCAGCTTCGCGGCCTCCGCGGAAGCGCAGGACAGCGCGGTCGAACTGGTGATCGACCAGGCCCGCCGCCTCGCCGCTCGCGGCTCTGACGCCGTGGTCCTGATCGACTCTCTGGACGGCATGCATCCGCTGAGCGCGCGTAGGGCGCTGGCCGCCGCACGGAAGCTGAAGGCAGGCGGCTCGCTCACGGTCATTGCCGTCGGCGCCAAGCCGCTGGGTGGTGAGACGACGGTGATCACGCTGGACGCCGCGCTGGCGATCGCCGGCCGCTACCCGGCCGTGGATCTGCTTGCCAGCGGCACCATGCGTCCCGAGACGCTTGTCGGCACGGCCGGCGCGAAGGCGATCGCCAAGGAGCGGGTGAAGGCCTCGAAGTAGGGCAGCTGGGCGATCCGGCGACACCCGTTGTGGCGACCGGTCAGTAGGCGGTGCTGCGTGAGCGATGGCGCGGCACCGCCTTGTAGTCGGCCTGTTGACCGCGGTTCCAGAGGAGCTCGTCGATCTGCGCCGCCGTGGCCCCGCCGTTCGGATGTGCGGGACCCAGGCCCCCGGCGGCTGCCACGATCAGCTCCACGGCGTGGACCGCGCACGCCCGGATCTCAACCTCTTCGGGTGAGCCATGCTCGATCAGCTCCCCGCGCTCGATCCGCGTGACCAGCTCCGGGTCGAACCGGAGCACCCGGTCGAGCCGCAGCACGTGGGGTACGAGGTTGTCCGCAAACATGGTCAGGCGGGCAAGGTCGGTGAAGTCAGCGACACCGGCGCGGTGAAGGTCGGCTGCCGCGATCTGCGCGCGCTTCAGAAATGGCACAGCGCGACCGTCGTAGGCCGAGACGTCCGCGAAGCATCGCCAGCCGGCAAGTGTCTCGACCAGCCGCACCGCTGAGCCACTGGCATAGTCGACCACCGCCGCAAACGATCCCCCGTAGAGCCGGCGCACGTTGTCGCCAAGGTCGTGCAGTGATGCGACCATCAGGCCGATGAGCTCGTGCTCGGGCTCCTGGTCGAGCCAGCCGGCCAGCTCGCTGACGGTCAGAGTCGCGAGTTGCGCCGGCGTCCACCGCCCGGCCTCGTGGAAGCGCCGTCGCACGCCGCCCGCGATCGTCCCATACCCCGTCGGTGCCTGAAGCTTGCGAAGCGTCGGGAACCAGCCCGATCCGAAGTTGATCGCATCGAGCGTCAGCCAATACGCCGCTTCGCTCTCGCGCACGAGGCGACGGGCCGCGGGCAGGGCCGCGGGCTCGGGCGCGGGCGGGGCATCGCGGGCCGCGGGAGGTCGCTCCTGTCCTTCCGCGGCCGCGGGCGGCGCCCCAATGTCGCGCACGCAAGAGGCGGCGTACGGCGCGATCCGCTCCTCGACCACGTTGACGCGCGTCGACCGCGCTGCGATCCAGGCGCACGTGTCCCTGAGCGTGTCTGTGACGACCATCGTGCCCGGTACCGTAGGGAATAGGCGATGACCGTAGGGAAGACAGTGATCGAGACGAGCGAACCGGTCGAGAAGACCAACGAACAGGTCGACACGACCACCGAACAGGTCGAGACGTTGCTCGGCGGGCTCAACGAGCCCCAGCGAGAGGCGGTCACTTACGGCCACGGGCCGCTGCTGATCCTGGCCGGGGCCGGCTCTGGCAAGACCCGTGTGCTGACGCACCGGATCGCCTACCTGGTCGCGACCGGTGCGGTGCAGGCAGGCGAGATCCTGGCGATCACCTTCACGAACAAGGCCGCCGCCGAGATGCGCGAGCGCGTGGAGCTGCTGGTCGGGCGCCGGGTCCGCGCGATGTGGGTGATGACGTTCCACTCCGCCTGCGCGCGGATGTTGCGCGCACACGCCGACAAGCTCGGCTACACACGCCAGTTCACGATCTACGACCAAGCCGATTCGCGCCGGCTGATCAAGCGCTGCATGGAGCAGAACGGAGTCGATCCCAAGCGTTTCACGCCGGCGTCGATCCATGGCCAGATCTCCGAGGCCAAGAACCGCCTGCGCGACGCCGAGGCGTACTCACAGCTTGTCGGCTCGTTCTTCGAGCAGACCGTCGCCGACGTGTACGGAGGCTACGAGCGTGAGTTGCACCGAATGAACGCGATGGACTTCGACGACCTGCTCGTCCGCTCGGTGAACGTGCTCGAGCTCTTCCCTGAGGTTCGGGAGACCTATCAGGAGGCGTTCAGACAGATCCTCGTCGACGAATATCAGGACACGAATCAGGTCCAGTACCGCTGGCTGCAGCTGTTGGCCGGCAAGCGGCGCAATCTCACCGTGGTGGGTGACCCTGATCAATCGATATACGGATTCCGTGGGGCCGATATCCACAACATCCTCAGCTTCGAGGAGCAGTTCCCGGATGCGAAGGTCGTCAGACTCGAGCAGAACTACCGTTCGACTCAGACGATCCTCGACGCCGCGAACGCGGTGATCTCCCACAATCGTGGTCGCGCGGAGAAGGATCTGTGGACCGACCTCGGCGCCGGCGATCCGATCCACATCCGCGAGCTCGACGACGAACATGCGGAGGCCCGGTTTGTCGCAGGCGAGATTGCGCGGCTGGTCGACGGCGGCACCTCCCGCAATGAGATCGCGATCTTCTACCGGACAAACGCACAGTCGCGGGTGCTCGAGGACACGCTCGTGCGCGCCGACATCGGATATCAGGTGGTCGGGGGTACACGGTTCTATGAGCGCGCTGAGATCAAGGACGCGATCGCATACCTGACAGCGCTCGTCAACCCGCAGGATGCTGGAGCGTTCACCCGGATCGTGAACTCGCCACGCCGCGGGATCGGCGCGACATCGGTGGCGCGCCTGCTCGCCTACGCGAACACGCTCGGCACGAGCGTCTGGGAGGTGGCGGCAACCCCGGCGAGCGTGCCCGGGCTCGGCGCCGCCGCGATCAAGGCGATCGGTCGATTCATCGAGACCATGGCCGGATTGAGGGAGCGCGCGGAGGCGGGTGTTCCCGTGGCGCAGCTCCTGAGCGGCGTGCTCGAGCAGAGCGGCTATCTGGACGCGTTGCGGGCCGAACGCACGATCGAGGCGCAGGGTCGTGTCGAGAACCTCGATGAGCTCGTCAACGTTGCCGCCGAGTACGACAGCTCCGAGGCTGAGCAGCATTCGCTCGGCGACTTCCTACAACAGGTATCGCTCGTCGCCGATGCGGACACACGCGTCGATGATGCCGGCCTGGTGACGCTGATGACGCTCCACAATGCCAAGGGCCTCGAGTACCCGATCGTGTTCGTGATCGGCTGTGAGGATGGGGTTTTTCCGCACTCGCGCGCGCTCGAGGAGGGTGAATTGGAGGAGGAGCGCCGCCTCTGCTACGTCGGCATCACCCGTGCTCAGCGTGACCTTTACATGACCTGCGCGCGCCAGCGGACGGTGTTCGGCGCTCGCGGCTATGCGATCCGAAGTCGCTTTCTCGGCGAAGTCCCATCGGAACTCACGGATCGGGAGGAGCAACGGCCGGGAGGGATGGGGGCGTTCCGCGAGCGGCTGACGTCCTGGCCCCTGGGCGACCCCGCAACGGGCGCCGACCTCCCCAACGGAACGATCCGGATCGATCGTGCCCGGCCCCACGCTGACCTTCCTGATTTTCGACTGGGCGAGGAGGTCAGCGACGCCAAGTTCGGCGACGGAACGGTGATCGGCGTCGAGCCGGGTGGGATCGTCGTGATCCGGTTCAGCCGCGACGGCTCGGAGCGCAAGCTGCTCAGCCAGTACGCGCATCTGACGAGGCGCTGAGCGGGCCGGCCGGGTAGGTTGCCTGCCGTGACTTTCAGGGCGACACGGCTGGGCGTGGCCGACTGGCTGATCGGGACCGGTGCGCTCGCGCTGCTGATCGATCTCTTCGCGGTCCCGTGGTTCGCCTACAGGCCGGAGTACCAGGGGATCGCGATCATGCTTGCCAGAAACGTGAGCTTCGATGGCTGGCAGGCCTTCAGGCTGGTGGGACCGCTGACGCTGCTGGTGTCGGTGGTGGGAGTGACCGTGTTCTGGTTGCAGGGCGTGCGGAGGTCGCCGGCGCTGCCGGTGGTGGTCACGACGCTGCTGACACCGGTCGCTCTGGTCCTGATGGTGGTGCTGGCGCTACGGGTTCTGTTCGACCAGCCCAGCGTTCCGATGAGCGGCGGCGGCAACGCGCTCGAGGCTCGTCCGGGTGCCTATTTCGCGCTGCTCCTGAGCATCGTGATCTCCGTCGGGGCCTACCTGTCGCTTCGACGCGAGGGCGTCGCGCCCGAGGATGCTCCGGCGGAGATCGAGACGCTGGACCTGGCGCCTCGCTCGCACGCGTCTCCGCTGCGGTAGCTCAGGCAATGAGCGACACCGGCCAGCCCGCCCGGGGAACGCGATCGCGGTTCGGTGGGAGGCTCGCGGTCCTGGCGGTGCGTGATCTGCGGTTGGTGTTCGGCTCGACCCTGGCATCCGGGTTGGGTGACGGCGTCGTCGGCGTCGCGCTCGCGTTCGCCGTGCTCGATCTCACGGGCTCGGCCACGGACCTGGGCATCGTGATGGCCGCGCGCACCGTGACGATGGTCTGTACAGCGCTCGTTGGCGGCGCGGTGGCCGATCGAGTCAGCCGGCGCGCGGTGATGGTGAGCGCCGACCTGGTTCGCTTCTGCAGCCAGATGGCGATCGGGGTGCTGCTGCTGTCCGGGCGCGCAACCGTGCTGGAGATCGTCGTGTCGCAGGTGTTCGTCTCCGCGGGAAACGCGTTCTTCAACCCAGCCTCCGCGGGCCTGCTCCAAGCCATATCCGGAGAGTTCGCACAGGAGGCCAACGCGCTCAAGACGATCGCCATTTCCGGCTCGGCGATGCTCGGACCGGCGCTCGGCGGTCTGCTCGTGGCGACGGCCGGATCCTCGTGGGCGCTGATCGTAGACGGCGTGAGCTATCTACTCAGCGCGCTCCTGCTCCTGCGGGTGTCTCACGGGGCCCGCTCGCCACTCGCCGCTCGGGGCGAGCGGTCGACGTTCCTGGCGGACCTGCTTGGCGGCTTTCACGAGGTGGCGAGTCGCACGTGGGTCTGGACGACGATCATCAATATGGCGCTCGCGAACCTCTTGATGGCCTCCTTCCCGGTGCTGGCACCGCTGATCTGCAAGGAGGACTACGGTGGCGTTGGCGCCTACGCTGCGCTCGGTGTCAGCTTCGCGGTTGGGATGCTCGTCGGCGGGACCTCGCTTCTGCGCTTCAAGCCACGATTTCCGCTGAGATCCGGCTTCATCGCATTTCTCCCGGCGCTGCTGCCCGGGATCGTCCTGGGGCTGAAACTGCCCCTGGCGGTGGTTGTGGTCGCCCAGTTCCTGTCAGGCGTCGGTATGACCGTGATGGGTGCGCTCTGGTGGACCGCGATGCAGGAGCACATTCCACCGCAGGCAATCTCACGTGTCAGTTCCTATGACTGGGCCGGGACGCTGGCGGTGATGCCGATCGGGTACGCGCTGGTGGGACCGGTTGCGAACAGCTTCGGCGCCGGCGCCACGCTGGTGTGGTGCTTCGTCGCGGCTCTGGTGGTGACGCTGACGGCACTGCTGGTGCCCGCCATACGCAACCTCGAGGCCAGGCCCGCACCGAGCGCCGAGCCGATTTAGAATCGAGAGCATGCTCGAACGCCAGCAGGTCGATCACGTCGCGCGCCTGGCGCGCCTGGAGCTCGGCGAAGCCGAGGCCGAGAAGATGGCCGTCGAGCTGTCCAAGGTGCTCGACCACGTCGAGGCCATACGCAGCCTGGATCTGGAGGGCGTGGAGCCGACGTCTCACGTGGTCGACCTCGTCAACGCACTGCGAGCTGATGTTCCCGAGCCGTCACTGCCGCGCGCGGTCGCGCTGGCGCAGGCGCCCGAGCCGACGCCGGCGGGATTCGGTGTTCCGAGCCCTGGTGCATCGGCCGAATGACCGGCGACCCTCTCGACCTGAGCGGCGCCCAGGCGGCTGCCGCCATCCGTGCGGGCGAGGTGAGCAGTGCGGAGCTGTTCGAGCTGTATCGGGCGCGCGCAGCGGCTGACGATCTCAACGCGTTCACCTGGGTCGCGGACGCCGCCCCGTCGGACGCTCCCGTTGCGGGCCGCGGCGATGCCGATGCGCCTCTGGCCGGCGTCCCTCTGGCGGTCAAGGATCTGTTCTGCACGGAGGGCGTCCCGAGCCAGTCGGGGTCGAAGATCCTCGAGGGCTATCGACCGCCCTACACCGCCACGGTGGTGCGCAGGCTCACCAGGGCGGGGACAGCGCTCCTCGGCAAGACCAACCAGGATGAGTTCGCGATGGGCTCCTCCAACGAGAACTCGGCATTCGGGCCGGTGCTCAATCCCTGGGACCGGAACCGCGTCCCCGGCGGATCCTCCGGCGGCAGCGCCGCGGCTGTCGCTGCCGGCCTTGCCCCGTGGGCGCTGGGAACCGACACCGGGGGATCGATCCGGCAGCCTGCAGCTTTCTCTGGAATCGTCGGGTTGAAGCCCACATACGGCGCGTGTTCGCGGTTCGGCATGATCGCGTTCGCCTCATCGCTTGACCAGGCCGGCGCGCTCACCCGCGATGTGACTGACAGCGCCCTGCTGCTGCGCCACATGGTCGGTCAGGACGCCAACGATTCGACCTCGCTGCAGTTCCCCGAAGAGATCCAGCTGCCGGCGCGCCTGGATCTCACCGGCGTGCGCCTGGGGGTGCCAGAGGAACTGCTGGGCGCCGAGGGCGGAATCGAGCCTGGGGTGCGCGCCAGCTTCGACGCGGCGCTGCGGCTCGCCGAGGGCCTGGGCGCGACGGTCGAGTCATGCCACCTTCCGCACGCGCCGCATGCGCTCTCGGCCTACTACATCATCGCCCCGGCCGAGGCGTCCGCAAACCTCGCGCGCTTCGACGGCGTCCGCTACGGCCTGCGAGTGGCCGGCGACGCCGACCTGACCACGATGTACAGCCGCACGCGGTCCGAGGGGTTCGGTCCGGAGGTCAAGCGCCGGATCATGCTCGGCACCTATGCGCTCTCAAGCGGCTACTACGACGCCTACTACGGCACCGCGCAGCGGGTCCGGACAAAGATCGCCGATGATTTTCGCAGCGCATTCGAGCAGGTCGACTTCATCGTGACACCGACGGCGCCTGGTGTCGCCTTCGAGTTCGGGGCCAAGTCAGCCGACCCGCTCGCGATGTACCTGAACGACTTCTGCACTGTGCCGATGTCGCTCGCCGGCATCCCCGCCATCTCGATCCCCTCTGGACTCAGCGATGGGTTGCCGGTCGGTCTGCAGCTGGCCGGCCCCGCCTTCAGCGAGAATCGCCTGCTCGATGCGGCCTTCGCGCTGGAGCAGGCGATCGCATTCGACGGCAGCGGCGCGCGCGTGGGAGAGGCCGTGAAATGAGTGTTCCGGAGGTCGAGTACGAGCCCGTGATCGGGCTCGAGATCCACGTGCAGCTGAAGACCCGCACAAAGATGTTCTGCGGCTGCGAACTGTCGTTCGGCGATGAACCGAACATCCACACGTGCCCGCGGTGCCTGGGCCTGCCGGGGTCGTTGCCGGCGATCAACGCGCAGGCGGTGCACTACGGAATGATGATCGGGCTCGCGCTCGGGTGCGAGATCGCGCCGCGATCCCAGTTTCACCGCAAGAACTACTTCTACCCCGACCTACCGAAGGGCTACCAGATCTCCCAATACGACGTGCCGATCTGCAGCAACGGCCGCCTGGGCGACGTGCGAATTCACCGCGTCCACCTCGAGGAGGATGCGGCGAAGCTCGTGCACATGGGTGAGAGCGGCCGCATCGAGGGCGCCGACCGCAGTGTCGTGGACTTCAATCGCGGCGGGACGCCGCTGGCGGAGGTCGTGACCGAGCCGGACCTGCGCTCGCCCGAGCAGGCAAGGGAGTGGCTCAACCTGCTGCGCACGACGATGCGGGCCATCGGCGTATCGGACGTGAACATGGAGGAGGGGTCGTTGCGGTGTGACGCGAACGTCTCCGTCCGGCCGGTGGGCTCATCCGAACTTGGCACCAAGACGGAACTCAAGAACATGAACTCGTTCCGCTTCCTCGCACAGGGGGTGAAGGCCGAGATCGAGCGTCAGATCGGGCTGCTGCGCTCCGGGCAGGAGGTCCTCCAGGAGACGCTGCATTTCGATCCAGGATCGGGTCGGCTCACATCGTTGCGCTCCAAGGAGGAGGCCCACGACTACCGGTACTTCCCGGAGCCCGACCTGGTCCCGCTGGTGGCGACTGAGGAGATGGTCAGCGCCGCGCGTGCGGCTCTGCCGGAACTGCCGGCGGCCCGAGCCGCACGCTTCTCAGCCGAGCTCGGGTTGACAGCCGAGCGCGCGCGCGAGCTCGCCTTCCGCGCTGAGCTGGCGGACTATTACGAGGCAGCGCTGGCTGCGGGAGACGGACTCGACCCGGTTGTCATGGCGAACTGGATGCAGACGCTCGTGGAGCGTCTTGACGAGGGCGCTGATCCCGCGACGTCCAGGGCCACGCCGGCGGCATTCGCAGCTCTGGTGAAGTTGGTCATCGAGCGGGCCGTGAGCCGTGATGCCGGCCGTGAGGTGCTCGGGATCCTGGTCGTGGAGGGGGGGACGCCGGCGCGATCGTGGAGCGAGAGCAACTGGGGTCGATCTCCTCTGAAGATTCCGTCCTCGGCGAGATCGTGGCGGCGGCGCTCGCCGCCGAGCCGGACGCGGCTGAAAAGGTCCGCGGAGGGAACATGAAGGCGATGGGGCCACTTGTGGGTTACGTCATGCGCGAGACCAAGGGCCGCGCCGACGGTGGCGCGATCAACCGCCTGATTCGCCAGCAACTGGGCCTCTGAACGCGAGCCGCGCTCGACGGCGGAGCCTCGTTCGCCTGGACAGCTGGTGCACGGCTGCTGTCCGAACTTTGTACGCACGGCCAGTGCGGATGGGTCGGATCCGGCGGATGATTCTCCCATGGCCTCACGACCCTCCACATCAAAGGTGTTGCTCGTCGCCGACGCTCGTGCCGCCGCTCATCATGGTCCGGCGGCTCCAGTTCGACGATTCAGGTTGGTGCGCATCCGCTCGGAGCAGACGGGCGGCCGGCAGCGTTCAGGCTGACCGCTCCCGGTTCCGAGGTGGTCACCAGGCGCCCCCGCTGGGAACGGCGGGGGCGCGACCGCCACGAACGGTGCTGACGCATCTCGTCTGCACGGGTCCACAGGCCCGACTGGACCGTCACCGGCCGACCGACTAGCCTTAGACGTGATGCCCAACGAGATCGAACCAAGGCGTTCCCGGACGCCGGTGCTGCGCAGAGCCGCGGCTGCGATGGTCCTGATCGTGGTCGCGGTGATCGTGATCCAGCTCGCCGTGCACCTGGTGATGGCCGTGTTCTGGGTGGTGGCCGTGGTTGCGGTCATCGTCGCGGTGATCTGGGCCGCGAACGAGCTGCTCTGACCTGGGCGGATGTCCAGCTACGGAACAGGGCTGATCGTGATCCTGTTCTTCTTCGGCTTGGCCGGAGGGATCGTCGGCCGCATCAAGGGAAGCTCGTTCGCGATGTGGTTCCTGATCTCGTTCTGCATCCCGTTCATCGGTCTGCTGACCGCGGTCCTCTACCGATACGACAACCAGGAGCTGCGGCGTGAGTGTCCACGCTGCCATCGCGTCCTGAAGCTGTACGACGCCGTGTGCATACACTGCGGTTACGAGCTGGAGTTCCCTGACGTCGCGATAGCGCCCGAGGCACGTTCGGTGCGGCACCGTCCTGCCTGACCACGGCGCCGATCATCCGGATAGATCGGCCCACGAACTTCGTTCTGAGCCCCTAGACTCGAACCCGGTGGCGCGGATCGGCCGCGCCGGATTGCGAGCTTCGGGAAGGAGGCGAGCGCTATGCGTGCAGTCGACGCACTGATGGAATGTCTCAAGGCAGAGGGTGTTGACGTGGTATTCGGACTACCCGGCGGCGCAAACCTCCCGACCTATGACGCTTTCTACGACGCCGGGATACGGCACATCCTCGTCCGCCACGAAGCTGGGGGCGGTCATGCCGCCGAGGGCTATGCCAAGGCGACCGGCAAGGTCGGCGTGTCGCTGGGCACCAGCGGACCCGGGGCCACCAACCTTGTAACTCCGATCTGCGACGCGATGATGGACTCGGTTCCGGTCGTGTTCCTGACCGGGCAGGTGCGCACCGAGCTGCTCGGCACCGACGGTTTCCAGGAGGCCGACACGATCGGGATCACGATGCCGATCGTCAAGCACAGCGTGATGATCCAGCATCCGCTTGAGCTGCCCCGCGCGATTCATGAGGCCTTCCACATCGCGCGCAGCGGACGTCCCGGACCGGTCGTCGTCGACATCCCGCAGGATCTGAGCCGCGCAGACATCCCCTACGAGCCGATCACCGACGTCCACCTCCCGGGCTACCAGCCCACCACGGACGGCAACCAGAAGCAGATCAGGCTGGCGGCCAAGGCACTCGCCAACGCGCGCCGACCGGTGATCTACGCGGGTGGCGGGACCGTCGGAGCGTCGGATGAGCTGGTGGAGCTGGCTATCTCAGACCGGCTGCCGGTCACCTGCACGGTGATGGGACTGGGCGCGTTTCCGGCCAGCAACCCGCAGTGGCTGGGGATGCTGGGGATGCACGGGACGCGCACCGCGAACTACGCGATCGACGAGGCCGACCTGATCGTCGCGGTCGGCGCCCGGTTCGATGATCGCGTCACGGCGAAGCTGTCTGAGTTCGCACCGCACGCGAAGTTCATCCACATCGACATCGACCCGGCCGAAATCTCCAAGAACGTGCCGGCGCACATCCCGATCGTGGGCTACGCGAAGAAGATCCTGCCGAAGCTCACGGCCGAGTATCGGGCGCAGGCGCCAGATCCGGGCCGGCTCGATGAATGGTGGCATCGCATCGGGTCTTGGCAGGAGCGCTACCCGCTCGGTTATGAAGATTCGACTGACAGCGAGATCAAGCCGCAGTACATGATCCAGGCGTTGTACGAGGCGACGGGCGGCGACGCCGTGGTCTGCAGTGACGTGGGCCAGCACCAGATGTGGGCTGCCCAGTACTACAACTTCGACAGGCCGCGCCGCTGGATCAACTCCGGGGGCCTGGGAACCATGGGCTTCGGTTTGCCTGCGGCGATGGGAGCGAAGGTCGGCTGTCCGGACGAAACGGTCGTCTGCATCACCGGTGACGGCTCATTCCAGATGAACGCACAGGAGCTGGCGACCTGCGCGCAGAACGAGATCGACGTCAAGGTGTTCATCATGAACAACGGCTATCTGGGCATGGTGCGCCAGTGGCAGGAGTTGTTCTGGGACCGGCGTTACAGCCAGGTCGACATGGGCAGCTTCCCGGACTTCGTCAAGCTCGCCGAGGCCTACGGCGCGACCGGCATGCGCGTATCCGACAAGAGCACGCTCGCAGACCAGATTCGTGCTGCGCTGGAGACCGAGGGGACTGTCGTTGTGGATGTGCGCGTGGCGCCAGAGGAGAATGTGTACCCGATGATCGCCCCCGGCCAGGCGGCCCGGGACATGGTCGGTTAGGTGGGGGTCTCTGATGGGTGAGCCAGGAACCAAGGAGATCCTGTCGCTTGATGAGCTTGAGGCGGCAGGCAGCTTCCGTACGGGGCGCAAGCACATCGTCTCGCTGTTGGTCGAGAACAAACCGGGCGTACTGACCCGGATCTCGGGACTGTTCGCGCGTCGTGGCTTCAACATCGACACGCTCGCCGTCGGTCCAACGGAGGACGACGCGGTGTCACGCGTGACGATCACGCTCGACGGCGCGGTGCAACCGATAGACCAGGTGACGAAGCAGCTTCATAAGCTCGTCAACGTGCTGAAGATCCGCGACCTCGAGCCGGCGGACACGCTCGCCCGCGAGCTCGCGATGTTCAAGATCGCCGCCGACGGCCATTCGCGCGCCGAGGTCATGCAGGTCTGTGAGATCTTCCGAGCGAAGATCGTCGATGTCAGCAGGCGCACCGTCGTCGCGGAGGTCACCGGGACACAGGAGAAGATCGACGCGTTCGAGCGCCTCGTGCGCCCATTCGGGCTGGTTGAGATGGCCCGCACCGGTGAGATCGCAATCGCACGCGGACGTACGGAGACCTGAGCACCGCAACCGCATCACCGTGGCTGTCAGCGGCCGCCCGCGAACGCCTCGAGCGGCGCCTGCGCGCGGCGGCGCGGCGGGCACGTGCGGGCGCACCCGTTCTGGTCAGCGTCAGCGAGCGCCTGCGTGGTGGTCACGACCCGGCTGCGATCGTGCTGGCGTCACGACGCACGGGGGAGCCCTGGTTCTGTCTGGAGCAGCCGGCGCAGGAGGGGCTCGCGCATGCTGGTCTCGGCGCCGCCGTGGCGGTCGAGACCGACGGGCCGCGGCGCTTCGCCGAGTTGAACGAGCGCTGGCGGTCATTGAGCGGTCGCGCGTTGGCCGACACCCCGGATGCTCCCGACGCCCCGGCGGGCGCCGGCCTGGTGGCGGTGGCGGGGTTCGCTTTCGCGGACGAGGGCGCTCGCAGCCCCCAGTGGCGGGGCTTCGCCGCCGCCTCCCTGACAGTGCCTGAGATCTGGCTGGCCCGGCGGATCGGATCGACCTGGATCAGCTGCAACGTCGCCGTCTCGGCGGGAGACGATCCGTCGTCGGTGCTGAGGCGGCTGCAGGAACGGCTCGATGAGCTCATCGAGGAACCCCTGCCGCTGCTCGATCCGGCTCCCGTCGGTGAGTTCGATGTTCACAGCCCGATGCCGCCGGCACATTACGAGGAGGCCGTGTCACGCGCGGTCGACAGAATCCGGGCGCGCGAACTGGAGAAGATCGTCCTCGCGAGAGAGGTTCAGATACGGGCTCCACAAGCCCACGACCCTGCGGCTGTGTTCGACGTGCTGCGCGGCGGCTTCCCCGAGTGCTTCATCTACGCGGCCGGCCGCGACGATGCAACATTCGTCGGGGCGACACCTGAGCTGCTGGTCCGCAAGGAGGGGATGCGCGCCAGCACGGTGGCACTGGCCGGCTCGATCAGACGCAGTGCCGACCCGGCGGTCGACGCGCATCTCGGTGAGAGCCTGCTCAGCAGCGGCAAGAACCGTCACGAGAATCTTGTGGTTGCGCAGCGGATCGCTGCGGCGCTCGCGCCCTTTGCGTTGTGGGTCACGGCCGCCGATGAGCCGGCGCTGGTCAAGGTGGCCAACATCCAGCACCTGGCGGTGCCGATTCGGGCCCAGCTCAGGGACGGCGCCGGCGCGCTGGTGCTTGCCGGCGCGCTGCACCCGACGCCGGCCGTCGGCGGCGAACCCGGGGCCGTGGCGGCGCGGCTGATACCCGCACTCGAGGGGCTCGACCGCGGCTGGTACGCCGGCACTCTCGGCTGGACTGACACCAACGGTGACGGCGAGTTCTGTGTGACCCTGCGGTGCGCCCTGCTCCGTGGCGAACTCGCGTCCTGCTACGCCGGCTGCGGGATCATGGCCGACTCCGATCCCGCATCCGAACTGGCGGAGACCGAGGTCAAGCTGCAGGCGCTGCTTCCGGTGCTGTCCGGGTAGCGGCGCGCGCCGGCAGCCGGCGGTTCATCCGTCGCGCAGTGCCGCCAGCGCGGTTGACTCGACCTGAGCGTGGAGGTCGCGGTTGGCGACGCGGTCGGTGCGGATCTCGATGATCGTGCTCGCGCTACCGGCCAATGCGGCCATCAACGCCTCGGCAAACGAGTCGACGGTGGCCGCCGCGCGGTGCTCGAAGCCATACAGCGCGGCTGCCAGCCTGAAGTCGAGCCCAGTGGGTGTGGCGATGTGATGCTCGAACGCCTCACCCTCACGAGAAACCGGCAGGAAGTTGAAGATCCCGCCGCCCGCGTTGTTGAGCAGGACGATCGTGAGTTTGAGGCCCAGACGGGTTGCCGCGAGCAGCCCGCCGATGTCGTGGGCAAGCGTCACGTCCCCCAGAACCAGCACGACCTCACCACCGGCGGCAGCGACGCCGAACGCGGAGGAGGTCGTCCCGTCGATCCCATTCGCTCCACGGTTCGCCATCACTCGCGGCGGCTCGGCCAGTCTGGGGAAGAACTCCTCGACATCACGGATCGGCATCGACGCGCCGACGAACAGCGTGACGTTCGCCGGCAGGAACTGCGCGAGCGCGGTGATCGCCGCCGGTTCGCTCAGGCCCGCCGTCATGAGCGGCTGCGCGATCGCATGCGCGACGGCGTTATCGAGCGCTGACCAGCGCTCGAGCCAATCGCTGTCATCGGGCGCGACTGCGGCCTCCGCGCGGCTGATCAGGTCTGGCATCGCGCCCACGCTCACCGAGGAGGCGCGTGAGGTGTGGTCAGGCCAGGTTGTGGGCGGCGCGAACAGGTGCTGCTCTGTGTCAGCCAGGCCGCTGAGCCAGGCGCGGAGCGGCTTGGACGTCGGCAGCGCGCCAAAGCGCCAGACGATGCGAGGTGCGAGTGCGGCGGCGGTCTCCGGGTCGCGCAGGATCAGGTCGAAGTGCGCGATCGCGCCCGAGCCGCTACGGGCACCTGAGAGCGGGTCGGCCAGCAGGGGGATCCGGGCACGGGCCGCCAGCGCGGCGAGCCGCTTCCCGAGCTCTGGGTGCGGGCCGAGATCGCCGGCGACGAGCACGGTGCGCTCTGATCCGGGGGCGCCCGACTCCGCGGGCTCCGATCGAGCATGCGCGGCATCGAGCGTCAGCCGTGACTGTGTGACCCAGGGCCGGCCGCCCGAGCGCCCACCGCCGCCGGGCTCATCCGCCGGCAGCGGCTCGTCGAGCACCAGCGGCTCACGCAGCGGCAGGTTGAGATGAACCGGACCGGGTCGGTCATCCAGAGCGGTCCAGTAGGCACGGCAGCCCAGCGAGCGCACGAACCGCAGGCGCTCCGGGGCGGACTCGGGCACGCCCATCTCGCAGAACCACTTGACGTTTTCGCCGTACAGCTTGAGCTGGTCGATCGTCTGCCCGGCTCCGACCTCGCGCAGCTCGGGGGGCCGATCGGCCGTCAGCAGGATCAGCGGCACGCCCGCATAGCGGGCCTCGACGACGGCGGGCAGGAGGTTGGCGGCCGCCGTACCCGACGTGCAGGTCACAAGCACGGGACGGCCTGAGGCCTTCGCAGCTCCGAGAGCGAAGAAGCCGGCAGCGCGCTCGTCGATATGTGACCAACGCTTGAGACGCTGTTCGCGGGCGATCGTCAGAACGATCGGCGTGTTGCGCGAACCGGGACAGGTGCATGCATGCTGCATCCCGCAGCGCACGAACTCATCGAGCAGCGCGCGGATCACCAGGTAGCTGTCTTTGGCGGTCGTCGGCATCATGCGCGTATGGAGGATGCACCACCCGCGCTGATACTGCTGCACGGCTTCACCAACAGTGGCGCCAGCTGGCAGCCGGTGGTGTCGGGTCTCGGCCAACGGTACCGCGCGATCACGCCCGACATCCGCGGCCACGCCTCGGCCTCAGGAGCGCGGCCGGTGACGCTCGACGCCGTCGTCGACGACATCGCAGGACTCGCGCCGAGACGGTTCGGCCTGGTCGGGTATTCACAGGGTGGGCGGATCGCACTGCACGTCGCGCTGGCGATGCCCGAGCGGGTCTCGAGGCTGATGCTGATCGGTGCCAGTCCCGGCCTGGCGGACGAGGCCGAGCGCGCAACTCGCAGGCTCGAGGACGAGCGCCTGGCCGAACGGATCGAGGCACTGCCGATCGAGGTGTTCGCGCGGCAGTGGGCAGAGACGTCGGTCCTGAGCGATATCGCTGCCGATATCGCCGCGGTGTCGCACGCAGATCGCCTGAGGAGCACGCCGACAGGCCTCGCAGCCGCGCTGCGGGGCCTCGGCACGGGCGCGCTGCCGTCGGTGTGGGAGCGGCTCCCAGAGTTGCAGATGCCGGTCGTGCTGGTCGCGGGGGAGCGCGACGTGAAGTTCACCCTGCTCGCGCGGGAGATGGCCCGAAGGATGCAGGCCGCCACCGTGACGATCGTGTCCGGCGCCGGCCACGCCGTGCACCTCGAGCGGCCGGAAGCGATCGTCGAGCTCTTAGAACGCTCTTAGAACGTCTACTCGCGGTACCAGCCGAGTAGATCGGCGCCGAGTCCCGGGCCGAGGGGTACGCGGATGTGCCCGGCGACCGGCAGCAGCGCTGCCGGAACCGGCGCCTCGAAGCGATCCAGCGTCGCGAGCCCGCAGTGCCGGTCCGGATTGAGGGCCGCGGCCGCGTGCAGCGCCGCCGCGATGCCCAGCGGCCCGTCGAGTGTCGAGGCGACGTAGACCTCGTAGCCGGCCGCCCGCGCCGACTCGGCATCCCTCAGCAAGCCTGTGATCCCGCCGCTTGCGGCGATTTTCAGGCAGACCGCATCGCACACCCGGCGCGCACGCGGCGCGGTCGCGTCCCCGGCCGTCTCGTCGACGGCGATGGTCGCCTCCGGCACCCCTCGGGCCACGGCTTGGACGGCGTCCAGGCCGTGCACCGGCTCCTCGAAGAGCTCGACGTGGAAACGGGAGAGCGCACGGATCCGTTCCGGGGCCGTCAGCTGATCCCAGGCGCCATTGGCGTCGACCCGAATCAGCATTTCGTCGCCAACGGCCTCGCGCACGGCCGCGAGCCGCTGCCGATCGTCAGGCGTCCCGACCTTCACCTTCAGGCAGTCGAAGCCCGCATCAGCCGCCCTCTGCGCCTCCAGGGCCGCCACGGCGGGGGCGACCGCCGCGATCGTCGCGTTCACGCGGACCGCGGCAGGTACGGCGATGCCGAGCAGCTGAGCCACTGGCGCTCCGGCGCGTCGACCGGCGAGGTCCCACAGCGCCAGATCCACCGCAGCGAGCGCTTGCGGGAGCGGATCGGCCTCGGCACACGCAGCCCGCACGTCGGAATCTGCTCGCCACACGTTCATGGCCAGCACGGACGTGTGGGTCTCGAGCGCCTCCAAGACGCGCTCGAGACGGACTCCGTCGTATGCCTCAAGAGGAGCCGCCTCGCCATATCCGATCAGCCCGTCGGCTGCCTCGATCGAGAAACGGACGAGCGGGCGAAGCTGCGGCGAGCCCGCCGCCGGACGCAGAGGATCGGTCAGGCGGACGTCGTGGACGCTCGCCCTGGCGATCATCTGCTCAGCAGCAGCCCGGCGGACAGCAGCACGCAGAACACGAGCTGCAGACGCCCGGTTCTGGCCAGCGCAGCGTTCAGCGACGGTCCATCGGTGTGCGTCGAGACGATTCGCACGACCGATGCGGCGATCGGGAGGCTGAGCCAGCAGAGCAGGAGCCACGGCTTCAGCGGCCCGAGCAGCCAGGTGACAAGCGCCAGCGGATAGGCCAGATAGATCATCGCCGCGTACATCATTCTCGCCCGTTGGCGCCCGAGCCTCACGGCAAGCGTGCGCTTGTTCGCACGGCGGTCGGTCTCGATGTCGCGGGTGTTGTTGACGACCAGCAGGGCCGATGCGATCAGACCCACCGGAACCGAGAGTGCCAGCGATTCCCAGCTGAAGCTGCTCATCTGCACGAAATAGGAGCCGGCCACGGCCGCGACGCCGAAGAACAGGAACACGAAAAGCTCGCCGAGTCCCTCGTAGCCATAGGGCTTCGGGCCGCCGGTGTAGAGGACGCCGGCGAGGATCGAGGCGACGCCGATCAGCAGCAGCTGCCAGCCGGCGACCGCGACCAGGTAGACGCCGCAAAGCACCGCGAGTCCAAAGGTGACATAGGTCGCGATCAGCACCTGCCTGGGCGGTACGAGACCGCCTGCGGTCACGCGAACCGGACCCAGGCGGTCTGCGGTGTCGGCGCCGCGCCGCGCGTCGGAGTAGTCGTTCGAGAGATTGGTGCCGACCTGTATCAGGATCGAGCCGAGCAACGCCGCGACGAACCGCAGCGGATGGAAGACGTGCATGTAACCGGCCAGGGCAGTCCCCACCAGCACCGGCGCTATACCTGCCGGCAGCGTCTTCGGGCGTGCAGCCATCATCCAGATCTGGAAGCTGGTGGGGCGCGGAGCGCTCTGCGTCAACCCGGTGGCCGCCATCCTCGGACCTCAGGCGCGGCGTGGGAACCTGTCGAAGTCCGGGCGGCGCTTCTCGAGGTATGCCTGCCGGCCCTCAGCGGCCTCCTCGCTCATGTAGAAGAGCAGATTGGCGTCGTGTGCGAGTTGCTGGATACCCGCCAGACCGTCCTCGTCGGCGTTGAAGCTGGCCTTCAACAGCCGCAGGCTCATGGGGGAGAGCTGGAGCATCTCCCTGCACCATCTGACCGTCTCGGCTTCGAGGTCGGCGAGCGGCACGACCGCGTTTACGAGCCCCATATCCAGTGCCTCGCTGGGCGTCGTACTGGCGGCAGAGAAACCAGATCTCCTTGGCCTTCTTGGGGCCGACCAAACGCGATAGCACGCTTGCGCCGAAGCCGCCGTCGAACGAGCCGACGCGCGGCCCGGTCTGCCCGAAGCGCGCGTTGTCGGCGGCGATCGTGAGGTCGCAGACGACGTGCAGGACATGGCCTCCGCCGATCGCATAGCCCGCGACCATCGCGACGACGGGCTTCGGCAGGCGCCGAATCTGGACGTGCAGGTCGGTCACATGGAAGCGCCCGGCCACCTCATGGTGACCGGCCTGCGCGGGGTCCGCGCCGGTGACGTAGCCGCCCCGGCTGCCGCGGACGCGCTGGTCGCCGCCGCTGCAGAAGGCCAGCGAACCCTCGCCGGTGAGGATCACGACGCCGACCTGCGGATCCTCGCGGGCAAGGTCGAAGGCGTCGATCAGCTCGACGACCGTCTCGGGCCGGAAAGCGTTGCGAACCTCCGGGCGGTTGATCGTGATCTTCGCGATCGTCGCCTGGTCAGTCGAGTCCCCGTCCTCGCCGGTCGCGAGCTCATAGCGGATGTCTTCGATATTGGGCGCCGTCGCGCCAGGTCACGCTCACTGCCGGCTGAGACTACCGTTTCGGGAATGAAGGACTGGCTTCAGCGGGCGGCGCAGCGCCGCCCAGAGCGCGTGGCGATCGAGTTCGCGGACGGGCGGCATCTGAACTATGAGGAGCTTCGGCAGGCCGCATACTCGCGGACGGCATTCCACGGAAGCGCCCGCGGACCGAGATCCCTCGAGGGGGGCGCGTGACTTCGCGGTCGAGCTGCACGCGGCGCTGCTGAGCGGCACGCCCGCGATCCCGCTCGATCCGCGCCTCACCAGCGAGGAGCGCGCGCAGCGGATCGTGCCGGCGGAATTGCCCTACCCGGATATCGCGACCGTGATGTTCACCTCGGGCACGACCTCGGCACCGAAGCCCGTGTACCTGACCGCACGCAACTGGGAGGCCAATGCGATCGGCTCGGCGCTGGCGCTGGGACTCGACCAGAACGAGCGCTGGCTGTGCGTGATGCCGCTGGCGCACGTCGGCGGGCTCTCAATCCTGATGCGCTCGACGCTGTACGCGACGACGGTCGTGCTCCATGAGCGCTTCGACACCGACGCGGTGCTGAGCGAGCTCAACGACCCGCAACGGTCGATCACGCTGGTCTCGCTGGTACCGACGATGCTCGCCCGGTTGCTCGACGCGGGTCTTCGCAATCCCCCGACGCTGCGCTGGTGCCTGCTCGGTGGCGGGCCGATCCCGCCCGGCATGCTCGCCCGGGCGCAGGAGGCGGGCATCCCGGTCGCGCCGTCCTACGGGATGACGGAGGGTTGCTCGCAGATCGCAACGTTCGGGTTTCCGCTGCACGGCGTGCAGGTACGCGTGCCCGACGATGGTGAGGTCGTCGTCCGCGGTCCCAACTTCGCCCCCAACACGCTTGACGAAGACGGCTGGCTGCGCACCGGCGACCTCGGTGAGCTCGACGGGGAGGGCCGATTGCGGATACTCGGCCGCAGGGCCGACACGATCGTCACCGGCGGTGAGAACGTTGCCCCGGCGCAGGTCGAGGCCGTACTCCTGGCACATCCCGCAGTCGCTGACGCCGGCGTCTTCTCGCGTCCGGACAGCGAATGGGGGGAGCGCGTGGTCGCCACCGTCGTGCTTCGCGAGGGCGAAAGCGTGACACCCGCGGAGCTGCAGGAGTTCACGGCGGCGCGCCTCGCGCGGTTCAAGGTTCCCAAGGAGATCGGCTTCGCCGACCTGCTGCCCCGCACGAGCTCAGGCAAGCTGCTGCGCCGCGAGTTACGCTGACTGGCGATGAGCGACGAACGCGCGAGCCCCGGGGAGGCAGGCGAGGCCCCGAGCGACGAGGACATCCAGGCCGAGCGAGAGCGCCTGCTGGACGCCTGGGAGGGCTCTGCGACGGGCTGGGGCCGGCAGGCCGATCGCACGCACAGCCTCGGCGCTGCCGGTCTCGGAGTGGCTGATCGGCCACGCAAACCTGAAGCCGGGGCAGACCGTGCTCGAACTCGCCGCCGGTCCGGGCGACACCGGCTTCATGGCAGCGCGTCGGATCGAGCCGGGCGGCACCCTGATCTGCAGCGACGCGAGCGCGGGGATGCTCGACGTGGCCCGCGAGCGGGCGCAGGAGCAGGGCGTGACCAATGTCGAGTTCAGGCAACTGCAGCTCGAGTGGATCGACCTGGCGGCAGCCAGCGTCGACGTGATCGTCTGCCGCTGGGGTGTGATGCTGACGGTGGACCCGGCGGCGGCGCTGCGCGAGTGCCGGCGCGTCCTCAGGCCGGGGGGCCGGCTCGTGATGGCCGTCTGGGACCTGCGGGAGCGCAACCCGTGGGCGGTGATCCCCGACGCCGCGCTCGTCGAGCTCGGGTACCTGAAGCCGCCCGCGCCGGGCGCTCCTGGGATGTTCGCTCTGGCCGCGCCGGGGCTGCTGGCGCGCATGCTCGGGGATGCGGGGTTCTTCGATGTCGAGGTCGAGCAGGTGCACATAACGCGCCGCTGGGACTCGGTGCTCGACTGGCTCGGAGAGACCCGGGATCGCTCGATCAACTTCGGAAAGACCTGGGCGGGCCTGTCCGACGACGACCGCCGAGGGCTCCGCGAACGGATCGCCGAGGCCGCGCAGCCCTATACCGATGAGACTGGCGCGTTTGAACTGAGCGGCAGCTGCCTGGCCGCAGTGGCGTCTGCCTGAGGAGGTCACCGCGACGCGTCGCGGGTCGCCGCCGATCTCCTTCATGTGCAAGGCCAGGCCCCGGATGGGCCGTGCTTTGCAGGGCTTTCATGTGAGGGGGGGCCGCGCAAGACTGGGAGAATGCGAGTCAGAGTTTTCCTCCTCGCAGCGCTGGTGATGGCTTTGCTGCCCGCGTCCGCCGCCGCCGACTACCCGCACGTGGTGGAGCCCGGTGAGACGTTGACATCGGTTGCTGCGACAGACGGCCTCAGTGTCGAGGCCATCGCTGACGCCAACGGCATCTCATCAGAGGCGCCACTGGTTGCCGGACAGATCCTCTACATCCCGCCTCAATCGGCTGGCCTCGCCACCCCCGCGCCGAGCCAGACAGCCGACGATACGGCCGATCAGGCGAATGGCACGACCGGTGAGGCGACGACCCCAACCTCCCAGGCCTCCTACACGACCGAGGCGACCTCGCCCCAGCCGACCGCCGAGTTCGCCTCAGCCGCTGAGATCACCTACGTCGCCGACGAGTACGGTGTACCGGCGTCGCTGGCCGAGGCGGTCGCGTGGCAGGAGAGCGGCTGGAACAACGACGAGGTCTCCGGCATCGGCGCCGTCGGCGTGATGCAGATCGTTCCAGCCACATGGGATTGGATCGACCGCTATCTGACGCCGAGCGCTCCCCTCGGAACCGCGTCGGCGTCCGAGAACGTCCGTGCAGGCGTGCTGCTTCTGCAGCAGCTGCTGGCGGAGACCGGAGACAACGCCTCCCTGGCCGTCGCCGGCTATTACCAGGGCATCGCCTCGGTCGAGGCTTACGGAATGTACCCCGACACACAGCAGTACGTGGCCGACGTACTGGCGCTGCAGCAGCGTTTCGGCGGCTGAGAGCCCGTCCGCCGGGAGGCAGCTGCCCGGCGGACGAGGCGCAACCGCCCCCGAAGGCCGCGATCGGAGCAGGCCCTGTAGCCTCAGCGCATGTTCTATGACGACGACGCTGACCTCCACCTGCTCGACGGCAAGACCGTCGCGATCATCGGCTACGGCTCCCAGGGCCACGCCCACGCAAACAACCTCAAGGACTCGGGCGTAAGCGTCGTCGTCGGGCTACGGCCCGGTTCGGCCAGCGTCGCGAAGGCCGGGAGCCACGGGCTACGGGTCACCGACCCGGCCAGTGCCGCGGCCGAGGGAGACATAGTGATGGTGCTCGTTCCCGACGAGCTCCACGGCCAGGTCTGGGAGGAGATCCAGGGCGGTCTACAGCCCGGCAACCTCCTGCTGACGAGCCATGGGTTCTCGGTCCTATACGGGACGATCGCCCCTCCGCAGGACATCGACGTGGCGCTGGTGGCGCCGAAGGGACCTGGCCACATGGTGCGTCGGCTCTACACCGAGGGCACCGGCATCCCCGGTCTGGTGGCGGTCGAGCAGGATGCGACGGGCAACGCGTTGAGCCTCGCGCTGGCGTACGCCAAGGGCATCGGCTGCACGCGCGCCGGCGTGTTCGAGACGACCTTCAAGGAAGAGACCGAGACCGATCTCTTCGGCGAGCAGGCAGTGCTCTGCGGCGGTGTCAGCGAACTCGTGCAGGCTGGGTTCGACACGCTCGTCGAGGCCGGTTACAACCCGCAGATGGCCTATTTCGAGTGCCTGCACGAGCTCAAGCTGATCGTCGACCTGATGTATGAGAAGGGTCTCGCGGGGATGCGCTACTCGATCTCCAATACGGCCGAGTACGGCGATTACACCCGCGGCAAGCGCGTTGTGACCGACCAGACCCGGCAGGCGATGAGGCAGATTCTGGGTGAGATCCAGTCAGGCGAGTTCGCCCGCGAGTGGATCGCCGAAAATCAGGCGGGTCAGGAGAACTTCCGGCGCATGCGGGCCGAGCAGGCCGGACATCAGGTTGAGGTCGTGGGCAAGGAGCTGCGGTCGCAGATGCACTGGATCGACACGAGCTTCCACGAATAGCGGCTATAGCGACAGGTTATAACCAGGGCGCGGTCCGGTTGACCGCGCCCTTTTCTTCGCGCAGCCGCTTGCTGTGAAACTGTGTAGCTGTGGAACTGGGATACTGTGAGGCCGTGAAGAACATCACCGTTTCGGTCCCGGACGACGTCTATCGCGCCGCACGGATCGCAGCAGCAGAGCAGGGAACATCCGTGAGCGCGCTTGTCGCTCGTCATCTGCAGGACCTTGCGTCGGGAGGAACGGCCGGATCTGACCAACGGTCGGAGCTGGTCCGGGCCATTGAGGACATCCGGCGTCGCTGTGACACGGTGCTGCCCGAGGAGTTGAACGACACGCAGGATTAGCGGCTGCCAGGGCTCTGGATCCGTGCCGCAGGCTTTGCTTACAGGGCAAGCTCGGCTCCCGGCGCTCGGTCGAGCGCCATCTGTATCTTTGTACAAGCCCGCCGTGACTGGCGCGACAAGGTGGCCAACCACCGGGAAGCGACGGGCGAACGTCGCCGCGCGCCTGGGCTCTCTCAACTCTCTCTTCCGACCCGAGGACTACTCGAGGAGCGATCGTGCCCCAGACCCAAGTAGTGATTCCTCAGCAGATCAAGCCACGCGACGGGCGCTTCGGCGCCGGCCCGTCGCGCCTGAGACCTGAGCAACTGCCGGCGCTGGCGGCTTCCGGCGCGGCGGTGATGGGCACCTCGCATCGCCAAAAGCCGGTCAGGCACCTGGTTGGACGCGTCCGGGCGGGACTGCGCGAGCTGTTCAAGCTCCCCGACGGCTACGAGATTCTGCTGGGAAACGGCGGTACCACAGCGTTCTGGGATGCCGCGATCGCCTGCGTGATACGGGAGCGGGCGCTGCATCTGAGCTACGGTGAGTTCTCCTCCAAGATCGCGACCGGGACGAAGAGGGCGCCGTTCCTCGCCGACCCGATCGTTGTCGAGGCTCCGGCCGGCGAGGCGCCAGATCCGTTGAGCGTCGCTCAGCACGGCGCCGACGTGATCACCTGGGCGCACAACGAGACCTCGACGGGCGTCATGGTCCCGGTCCTGCGTCCCGCCGGCCTCGACGACGACGCGCTCGTTCTGATCGACGCGACCTCCGGCGCCGGAGGCCTGCCGGTCGAGATTGCCGACTCGGACGTCTATTACTTCGCTCCGCAGAAGGGCTTTGCCTCCGACGGCGGCCTCTGGATCGCAATCGCGAGCCCGGCCGCGCTCGAACGCATCGCCCAGGTCGACGCCGACCGCCCGACCGTCGGCCCGACCCGCTGGATCCCCGAGTTCCTGTCACTGACGACCGCGCTGGATAACTCCGTCAAGGATCAGACCTACAACACGCCGGCGGTTGCGACCCTGTTCCTGCTGGCCGACCAGATCGAGTGGATGCTCGCCGGGGGCGGCCTCGCCGGCATGGTCGCGCGGACGACCACCTCCTCGAGCCACCTCTACGACTGGGCCGAGGGACGCGCCGATGCGACGCCGTTCGTGAGCCAGCCCGCGAAGCGCTCGCTGGTGGTCGGCACGATCGACTTCGACGACTCGATCGACGCTGCCGAGGTTGCCGCGACGCTGCGGGCGAACGGGATCGTCGACGTCGAGCCCTATCGCAAGCTCGGGCGCAACCAGCTCCGCGTCGCGATGTTCCCCGCCACCGATCCCGCCGACGTGCAGGCCCTCACCGCCTGTATCGATTTCGTCCTGGAGCAGAGCCGATGAGCGATACGAGCAACAGACCAAGAGTCCTGGTGGCCGAGAAGGTCGGCGCCTCCGGAATCGACCTGCTGAAGGCCCACTTCGACGTCGAACTCGGCTTCGACTGGGATCGAGAGCAGGTCAGGCGGCGGCTACCGGAATTCGACGGGATCCTGATTCGATCGGCTACGAAGCTCGACGCCGAGCTGCTCGGGGCGGGTACCCGTCTGCGCGCGATCGGGCGTGCCGGTGTGGGCGTCGACAACGTCGACGTCCCCGAGGCCAGCCGCCGCGGGATCGTGGTCGCCAACGCGCCGCTGTCGAACGTGGTCACGGCTGCCGAGCACACGATGGCGCTGCTGCTCGCGCTCGCGCGCAACGTCCCCCAGGCCGACGCCTCGTTGAAGGCGGGGCGGTGGGATCGGTCGAAGTATTCCGGCGTCGAGCTCTACGAGAAGACGCTCGGAGTGGTTGGCTTCGGTCGCATCGGCCAGCTGGTTTCGGAGCGTGCCGGCGGCTTCGGCATGCGCGTGGTGGCCTACGATCCGCTGGTCAGCGCCGAGCGCTACCGCGAGCTCGGCGTCGAGCGCGCCGAGAGCCCGGACGACGTGCTCGCCGCCGCCGACTTCCTGACCCTGCATCTGCCCAGGACGCCCGAGACCACCGGCTGGCTGAACGCGGGAACGCTGGCGAAGTGCAAGGACGGTGTGCGCGTGCTGAACGTCGCCCGCGGGCCACTGGTCGTCGACGAGGATCTGCAGGCGGCGCTCGACAGCGGCAAGGTCGCAGGCGCGGCGCTGGATGTGTTCCAGACGGAGCCGATCACCGAGCATCCGCTGTTCGGGTATGCGAACGTGATCGTGACGCCGCACCTCGGTGCCTCGACGGCCGAGGCCAACGATCGGGCCGGCTTCCAGGCCGCCGAGCAGATCGTCGCGGCGCTGACCGGCGGCTCGGTCACGACGGCCGTCAACATTCCGGCGATCCCGGACGAGGACATCGAGGCGCTGACCCCATTCGTGCCGCTTGCACGGGCGCTGGGCATGATCGCGGCCTCGCTCGACGAGGAGGCTGCAATCGAGACCGTCAGGGTCGAGTTCCTCGGCGGCATCGCCGGTCGGGACACCCGTTTGCTGGGGCTCAATGTGCTGATGGGTGTGCTCGCCGCGCAGGGAGCTGAGGAGCTCAACGAGGTCAACGCGCCGGCGCTTGCCGAGCAGCGTGGGATCTCGACCGAGGACGCGAGGGAGCAGCAGGTCCGGGATTACACCGACATGATCAGGGTGACCGTCACCAGTGGCAGCCACTCCGCCAGCGTCGCCGGCACGGTCCTCGGCACCCTGCACCGTCCGCATCTGCTCGAGGCCTGGGGGCAGCGCTTCCAGGTCCAGCTCGAGCATCACGTGACCATGTTCCGCTACCACGACCGCCCGGGCATGCTCGGGCGGGTGGGCACCCTGCTGGGGGCCAACAACGTCAACATCGTCTCCTCGATCGTCGGCCGCGAGTCGGACGGCGCCGATCATGAGCCGTTCGCGGCGATGGTGGTCACCACAGACACGGCTGTGCCGGCCGCGCTCGTGAAGGAGATCGCCACCAGCGACGGATTCGTCACCGGTGTCACGGTGACGCTCTGAGGGCAGCGGCGCCGGAGGGGGTGGGAAAGCAATCCACCCCCTCCGCGGTTGACGTTCGGCTGGCCCAGCCGCTAGCCTCTGGCCCGATGGCGTTCGCGCTCGACCTTCGACTTCTTCTCCTCCCCCTCCGGGGGGAATAGCGCGCCGGCGGCCGCACGTAGCCGCGAACCAAGCACGAGAAGAAGCAGGACGAGCAAGCAAAGGAGCCGTCTGAAATGACGCCATCGCAGGATCCGAATCGAGTAATCATCTTTGACACGACGCTGCGTGACGGTGAGCAGTCGCCTGGTATCTCCCTGAATGCGCAGGAGAAGCTCGAGATCGCGCAGCAGCTGGCGCGGCTCGGGGTCGATGTGATCGAGGCCGGTTTCCCGATCTCGTCCCCGGGTGACTTCGAGGCCGTCGAGGCCATCGCGCGCACGGTCGACGGGCCTGTGATCGCGGGCCTCGCGCGCGCCTACGCGGCGGACATCGAGACGGCGTGGGGCGCCCTGAAGGACGCGGAGCGGCCACGGATCCACACGTTCATCTCGACCTCGGACATCCACATCAAGTACCAGATGCAGAACACCCGCAAGGATGTCGTGGGGCTCGCCCGGGCGGCGGTCGCCCAGGCCAAGTCCCATTGCGACGACGTCGAGTTCTCACCGATGGACGCGACCCGCTCCGATGTGGAGTTCACGGCCGAGGTGGTGCAGATCGCAATCGAGGAGGGCGCCACCACGATCAACATCCCGGACACCGTGGGCTACACGATGCCGCACGAGTTCACGGTGTTCCTGGGCAGGCTGTACGAGCTGGTGCCGGGGCTGCGCGACGTCGTCCTGTCGGTCCACTGCCACGACGATCTGGGCCTGGCCGTCGCCAACTCACTCGCCGGCGTGATGGCGGGTGCGCGCCAGATCGAGTGCGCCGTCAACGGGATCGGCGAGCGCGCCGGCAATGCCGCGCTCGAGGAGCTGATCATGTTGATCGCGACCCGGGAGGCCGAGCTCGGACTGCACACCGGCGCGGTCACCAAGGAGATCGCGCGCACCTCCAGGATCGTCTCGCGGCTGACCGGGTATCCCGTCCAGCCGAACAAGGCCGTGATCGGCCGCAACGCGTTCGCACACGAATCCGGTATCCACCAGGACGGGGTGCTGAAGGAGCGGAGCACCTTCGAGATCATGGACGCCACGGACGTCGGCCTGGATTCGAACCAACTGGTCCTCGGCAAGCATTCCGGGCGTCACGCTCTGCAGCAGGCGCTCTCGGAGCTGGGGTACGACGTCAGCGGGCAGACTCTCAACCAGGCGTTCAAGCGCTTCAAGGAGATCGCCGACAAGAAGAAGCAGGTCACGGCGATGGACCTCGAGGCGCTGCTGACCGACGAGCTCCGCGAGCAGGTCGATATCGGCTACACCCTCGAATGGTTCGATGTCGAGTCCTCCACGCGCCGCCCGCCGCACGCCAAGGTGGGGATCCGCGGCCCCGAGGGCGAAGCGCTCGAGGGCTCCTTCGGCGGCGATGGGCCGATCGACGCGATCTTCCATGCGATCAACGCCGCCACCGGCGTCGATGCCCGCCTGCGCGAGTTCCACATCGCAGCGGTCACCGGAGGCCAGGACGCGTTGGGTGAGACCTCCGTCGTGGTCGAGGTCGATGGCTCCACAGGCTCCGGCCAGGGCGTCTCGACCGACATCGTCGATGCCGCCGCGCGGGGCTACGTGCGAGCTCTGTCGAACGCGGTGCGCCGTCGCGACACGGCCGGCCCCACGGACGCCACGCTCGCCGCCACACCCTGAACGCGAGCGGTTCGACCTCCGGGGCGCTCGTCGCGGATCCGTTGCGGGCCGAACCGCTCCGGTCGCACCCTCATTCTGAAAAATGTTCTAAGGGGCCTGGAGGTCGAGCGTCAATTCACATGTGTCCACGGAAGCGCGGGTGCCGGGCGTCTCGCCCGAATCCATGGCGCCGAACACGCGGGCGCCCTCCTCCATGTCCTCATGGGTCGCGAAGTACTGGAGCACTACGGCAGTCGACTGCGCTTCGTCGAAGAGCATCTGAATGGCCGTACTGCGCACTCCCGGGGGTGGCCCGTCGGCAGCCTTGATCTGCGCGACGACCGCTTCGATTCGTTCCGTGTTCACGTCGGCAAATCTGACGACCCTCACATACATGGCAATCGCCTCCTGATTCGTTGAGGTAAGGGTGAGAACGCGCAGATCTCGTCGGCGAGCGGCTCGGACCGGCGATCAGCGCTTGGCGTAATCCGTGAAGCCTTGCCAGTCGATCACGACACACGGCTCCTCACCAACGGTCCACGCACCGACTCTGCCTTTGCCCTCCTCGAACGGTCGGATCTCATCCGGCGCGTCGAGGCTCTTCCGGGTCAGACCAGCCATGCAAGCCCCTTTCTGGAGCGTTCAATAGAACTCGTCCATGGGCCCCGGACCAACCCCAGCGGCGCGCATTAACTTATCAAAGCTTTAGGTCGACCGCAAGCCCAGTGGCAACGAGATAGTGCGCCTAGCTCGCCCGACCGCCGATCGATCTGTCTGCGGTAGGTGTTCCACCGTGACCTTTCCGCGGAAAGGTCACGGCCGAGCGCGATCGTTGGAAACGGCCTCGAAGAGGTGCTCCTTTGCCCCCCGCGGGCCGGGGTGATCCGGCCGGCCTCTGACCGCCGCCGTCGAGCGTACGTTTGTACGTGATAGCATACGAGCCAATGGCGCTGGCAGAGCAGACGAACACGTCGGCAGAGGTCCTGGGCACGAGGGTGAAGGCGCTGCGGGAGGCGATGGACATGTCGCTTCGCGACCTGGCTGAACGGTCCGGCGTCAGCGCGCCGATGCTGTCGCAGGTCGAGCGGGGGGAGACCTCCCCAACCCTGCAGGTTGCGGCGCGGATCGCCTCCGGCCTCGAGCTGCGCCTCTCCCAGCTGCTGCGGCTCGACGAGGACGGCGCCGTAAGCATTGTCCGCCGCAACGAGCGCCGCAAGGGCGCGACCGCGGTCAAGGGCCATCGCTACGAGGTTCTGAGCCCGCCGCTGCCCGGACAGCGAGCCGAGCTGTCACGCCACACAATCTCGCCGGGTGCCGCCACTGGCGGGCCGGGCGACCCACCCGTGCACGAGCCCGGCAGCCGTGAGACGGCGCTGGTCGAATCAGGCCGGGTGGTGCTCGCATGCGACGGACGCCGCTTCGAGCTGGGCACCGGCGATTGCGTGACCTTCGACGCCGATCTGCCACACCACTTCGAGAACCCTGGCAGCGAAGACGCCGTTCTGCTCGCTGTCGTGAGCGCCGGCCTGAGACGCAGTTAGCCACGCGGAGAGGAGCGAGATGCCAAAGAGCCTATTCGACAAGATCTGGGAGCGCCACGAGGTCGCGCCCGGCCTGCTGTACATCGACCTGCACCTGGTTCACGAGGTCACGAGTCCGCAGGCTTTCGACGGGCTGCGAATGAACAACCGCCGGGTCCGCCGTCCCGACCGCACGCTCGCGACTGCCGACCACAACACCCCGACCGACGGTACGCCGACCGCTGCGCGGATCAAGGACGAGCTCAGCCGAGTGCAGGTGCAGACGCTCGAGCACAACGCGGAGGAGTTCGGCATCCCGATCTATTCGCTCGGCTCCGAGCGCCAGGGAATCGTGCATGTGATCGGGCCCGAGCTGGGTGTCACGCAGCCTGGGATGACGATCGTCTGCGGCGACTCGCACACGGCGACGCACGGTGCCTTCGGGGCGCTCGCATTCGGGATCGGCACCAGCGAGGTCGAGCACGTGCTTGCGACTCAGTGCCTGGTCCAGCAGAAGCCGAAGTCGATGCGGATCAACTACATCGGCGAACTGGGCTACGGCGTGACCGCCAAGGACCTGATCCTGTACACGATCGGTCAGATCGGCGTCGCCGGCGCGACGGGCCATGTGGTCGAGTACGCCGGTCCCGTGATCGAGAAGCTGTCGATGGAGGGCCGCATGACCGTATGCAACATGACGATCGAGGGGGGCGGCCGCGCCGGCATGATCGCCCCCGATCAGACGACGTTCGATTACGTGATCGGGCGTCCGGCGGCGCCGGCCGGTGTGCCGGACGACTGGCGCGAGCTACACACCGAGCCAGGAGCCGGGTTCGATACCGAGATAACGATCGACTGCGCCGAGATCAGCCCGATGGTGACCTGGGGCACGACCCCGGGAATGGTCGTCGGCGTGGCCGACAATGTGCCGGAGCCCGCGGGCGAGCAGGACGAGCGCGCACTCGACTACATGGGCCTCGAGGGAGGCACGCCGGTCGCGCAGATCGAGCTGGACCGTGTGTTCATCGGCTCGTGCACGAACTCGCGGATCGGCGATCTGCGC
This sequence comes from uncultured Conexibacteraceae bacterium, assembly GCA_963761675.1. Taxonomy (GTDB): domain Bacteria; phylum Actinomycetota; class Thermoleophilia; order Solirubrobacterales; family Solirubrobacteraceae; genus Palsa-465. Next base: position 178,435 of record CAVXIA010000002.1, on the reverse strand, counting down.
GCTGCCGCGAACGTCGTCAAGGGCCGCAAGGTCGCAGACAGCGTCTATGCGATGGTCGTGCCGGGATCGGTTCAGGTCAAGGAACAGGCCGAATCGGAGGGCCTGGATCAGGTCTTCCGGGATGCCGGCTTCGACTGGCGCGCGGCCGGCTGCTCGATGTGCCTTGGGATGAACCCCGACATCGCAGCTCCGCAGGAGCGGGTGGCATCGACGTCCAACCGCAACTTCGAAGGCCGCCAGGGGCGCGGTGCTCGCACTCACCTGGTCTCTCCGCAGATGGCCGCCGCAGCGGCGATCGAGGGCCACTTCGTCGATATTCGCAGCTACAACCCCGACTCCGTCACGGCTTAGAGGAGCACCATGAAGGCGATCGAAACCATCACCGGGCCCGTGTCGGTTCTCAACCGCGACGACGTCGACACCGATCAGATCATGCCCAAGCAGTTCCTCAAACGGGTCGAGCGCACCGGGTTCGGCGAGTTCCTGTTCTACGACTGGGCGAAGGAGGCCGACTGGGACCTGCCGAAGAATCCGATCCTGGTGACCGGCCGTAACTTCGGCTGCGGATCGAGCCGCGAACATGCGCCCTGGGGGCTGGAGGACTACGGCTTCCAGGCGGTGATCGCTCAGAGCTTCGCGGACATCTTCTACTCGAACTGCACCAAGATCGGGCTGCTGCCGATCGCGCTGTCCGTCGAGGACTGCCACGCGATCGCGCGGGCGGGGAACGCACAGGTCGATCTCGCCAACCAGGAGGTCCGCTGGCCCGGCGGCTCGGCGCAGTTCGAGATCGACTCGAATATCAAGTACCGACTCCTGAACGGGCTCGATGACATCGGCATGACGCTTGAGGAGGGTGAGGCGATCGGCGCCTACGAGTCGGGTCGGGAGCGGCAGGGCCCGGTGACGACGTCGCTTTGAGCACGACTCGCGGTGTGTATAAGTATTGGGAGGACGCCGTGCTGGTCGCGGTGAAAGCAGCCACCGGATGAGCACACGCGACTGGGACGCCAGCACATACCACGAGATCTCCGCGCCCCAGCAGGCATGGGCGCGCGAGCAGCTGGGCCGTCTGAGGCTACGCGGCGACGAGGTCGTGCTCGACGCCGGCTGCGGCTCGGGCAAGGTCACCGCGATGCTGGTCGAACTGGTGCCGGATGGACGCGTGTACGCCGTCGACGTGGCCCGGTCGATGGTCGAGCACACCCGCGCGGAGCTCGGCGACAGGGTGACGGCGTTGTGCCAGGACCTGACAGCGCTCGAGCTCCCGGAACAGGTGGACGCGATCTTCTCGAACGCGACCTTCCACTGGATCGCCGACCACCCGAAGCTGTTCGCGCGACTGGCGGCGACTCTCAGGCCCGGCGGACAGCTGGTCGCGCAGTGCGGCGGATTCGGCAACATCGATGCCTTCAGGGTGCTTGCGGACGACGTCGCTCAGACTCCCGAGTTCTCCTCCCACTTCACCAACTGGCAGGGCCCATGGAACTACGCGACCCCCGAGGTCACCGCGGCGCGCCTCCAAGCGGCCGGCTTCACAGAGGTCGAGACCTGGCTCGAGCCGCGGCCGACGACGCTTCATGATCCCGAGTCGTTCGTTCGCACCGTCTGCCTGGTGCGGCACCTCGACCGGCTTCCGGAGGATCTGCACGCAGACTTCATCCAGGCGGTGCTTGACAGGGCCGGCAGCCCGCTGGTGCTCGACTACGTCCGCCTGAACATGGTGGCCCGTCGTGGGGCGGATGGGATCGAATCTGCTCGTACCGGAACGGGCCGATGACGCAGGCGCGCGCGCTCGAGGTCCGCGACCTCGTCAAGCGGTACCCGAACGGCGTGGAGGCGCTCAAGAGCGTCTCGCTCGACGTCGAGGCGGGCGCATTCTTCGGCCTGCTCGGCCCCAACGGTGCCGGCAAGTCGACGATGATCCACTGCATCACCGGCCTGGCGCGTCCCACCTCCGGGAGCGTCAGCATCCTCGGTCACAACGCCGTGGATCACTACCGCGAGGCGCGCGAGGTGGTCGGGCTCGCGCCGCAGGAGATCAACCTCGACATGTTCCTGACTGTGGAGGAGACGCTCGACCTTCACGGCGGCTACTTCGGCATGCAGAAGGCCGACCGGCGTGAGCGAAGCAGGGAACTGCTCGATGCCTTCTCACTGACCGGGAAGCGGGCCGAGAGCACCCGGACGCTGTCCGGCGGCATGAAGCGTCGGCTGATCCTCGCGCGGGCGCTGATGCATCGCCCGCGCCTGCTGATCCTCGACGAGCCGACGGCCGGGGTGGACATCGAGCTGCGCCTCGAGCTGTGGCGGTACATCGAGAAGATCAACCGCGAGGGCACGAGCGTGATGCTGACGACGCACTACCTCGAGGAGGCTGAGCAGATGTGCGATCACATCGCGTTCATCAACCACGGGCAGATCGCCGCTCAGGGCACGGTCGGCGAGCTCTCCGACCGCTACGGCGTCAACAGCCTCGAGGACGCCTACCTGGAGCTGGTGGGCAGGCAGGAGCTCTCACGGGCACACCTTGACGGCGCCGCCGAGGAGACGACCGCATGAGCGCATCGCAGACCCGGCTGATGTCGCTGATCAGGCGCGAGGTCAGCCGTTTCATGAAGATCAAACGCCAGACGCTCGGTGGGCCACTGCTGGAGACGTTCCTCTACATCTCCGTGTTCGGAGCAGCCCTCGGAACCCGGATCCACCAGATCCACGGCTTCCGTTACGTCGTGTTCGTGATTCCCGGGCTGATCATGATGGCGTGGGCGGTGAACGCCTTCGCGAACAACTCCTCGTCTCTGCTGCAGCAGAAGTTCACACACGCGATCGACGATCAGCTGTCATCGCCGGCCTCGCCGCTGCAGCTGCTGATGGGGTTCACGTTCGGCGGCTTCCTGCGGGGCGGCATTGTCGCGCTGATCACGTTCCTGGTATCGCTCGTACTGGTCTCGCTGCCGGTCGCTGAGCCGCTCGTCCTGATTCCGGGACTGATCCTGGTGGGACTCTTCTTCGCCCAGTGCGGTGTGCTGGTCGGCGTACGTGCCGTCCAGTTCGACGACGTGGCCCTGTACCAGACGTTCGTGTTGCAGCCGCTGATCTTCCTGGGCGGCGTCTTCTATGGCGTCTCGCTGCTGCCGCAACCATGGCGCACGCTCACGCACTTCAACCCGATCTTCTACATGATCGCGCTCGTGCGCTATGGGTTCCTCGGGTATCGCGACGCGAGCGTCCTGTTCTCGTTCGCGTTCCTCGTCGTGGCAACCGCGGCGCTCACGGTCGTCAACTACCGGATCTTCGCGACCGGTCGTTACCTGCGCACGTAGATGACCTGTTGGCAGATTCGGTAGCGTCAGCTCACATGTCTTCGAAGATCATCCTGCTTCCCGGTGACGGGATCGGCCCTGAAATCACCGCCCCGGCGCTCGAGGTCCTGAGCGCTGTCGGCACCGCGTTCGAGTACGAGGAGCACCTGTTCGGCGGAGCATCCATCGACGCCCACGGCATCGCCATGACCGACGAGACGCTGGCCGCGTGCCAGGCCGCCGACGCCGTGTTGCTGGCCGCCGTCGGCGGGCCCAAATGGGACACGACCGATTCTTCCAGGCCCCGCCCCGAGCAGGGCCTTCTGGGTCTGCGCAAGGGCCTCGGCCTGTTTGCGAACCTGCGCCCGGTGCGTCCGCTGCCGGCGCTCTACGACGCGAGCCCGCTCAAGCGGGAGGTCATCGACGGTACCGACCTGCTGGTTGTGCGCGAGCTGACCGGCGGCATCTACTTCGGGGAGAAGACGCGGACGGCCGACGCCGCTTCGGATCTCTGCGTCTACACCCGCGCGGAGGTCGAACGGATCGCCCGGGTTGCGTTCGCCGCCACTCGGCGCAAGCTGACCAGCGTTGACAAGGCGAACGTGATCGAGACCAGCCGGCTCTGGCGCGAGGTGGTCCGCGAGGTGCATGCTGCGGAGTTCCCGCAGGTTGAGCTCGAGCACGTGCTGGTCGACAACGCCGCAATGCAGCTGGTGTCAAACCCGGCCGACTTCGATGTGATCGTCACCGAGAACATGTTCGGCGACATCCTCAGCGATGAGGCCGCCACCCTGACCGGCTCGATCGGGATGCTGCCGAGCGCTTCGCTCGGGGAGTCCGGCAGGCCGGGAATGTTCGAACCTGTGCACGGCTCGGCCCCTGACATCGCCGGCGCCGGCGTCGCCAATCCGATGGCGATGTTCCTGTCAGCGGCGATGATGCTGCGCCACGGCTTCGGCTTGGAAGCGGAAGCGGCAGCGATAGAATCGGCCGTGGACGGTGCGCTCTCGGCAGGGCTGCGCACGCGTGATCTGGGGGGCAGCGCGGGCACCCGCGAGGCGACTCAGGCCGTTCTCTCCAACCTGTGAAGGCAAACCCCGAAGGAGCACCACGTGGATCAGGCGGACCTCATCTGGCACAACGGAGAACTCGTTGCCTGGGAGGACGCGAAGGTACACGTACTGACCCACGGTCTGCACTACGGGACGGGTGTGTTCGAGGGTGTGCGGGCCTATGAGACGGCGGGCGGAACCGCGATCTTCCGCCACAGTGATCACATCGAGCGCCTGATCCGCTCCGCGGACCTGTACTACATGCCGCTGCCGTACACGGCAGCGGAGCTCCGTCAGGCGACGCACGAACTGCTGATCTCAAACGGCCTGCGTGAGTGTTACATCCGCCCCGTCGCATTCCGCGGCTACGGCGTGATGGGCCTGTTGCCGCTGGAGGCTCCTGTCGACGTCGCGATTGCGGCGTGGCCGTGGGGCGCGTACCTCGGCAAGGATTCCAAGCAGGTGGGGATCACCGCCAAGGTCGCGAGCTGGCGGCGGATGTCGGCCGACTCGTTCATCCCGGAATCCAAGGCCTCGGGCCAGTACCTGAACAGCATCCTCGCCAAGATCGAGGCGACCAAGGCAGGCTACGAGGAGGCGATCCTGCTCGATCAGCGCGGTTTCGTCGGCGAGGGCAGCGGTGAGAATCTGTTCCTGGTCAAGGGCGGCGTGATCATGACGCCGGCGCTCGCCGGCGGGATCCTCGAGGGGATCACCCGCAATTCTGTGATCCGGATCGCCAACGACCTCGGATACGAGGTAATCGAGCGCGACATCGCCAGGACCGAGCTGTATGTGGCCGACGAGATCTTCGCCTGCGGGACCGCGGCGGAGATAGCGGCCGTACGTGAGGTCGACGACCATGTGGTCGGCGAGGGTCTGCGCGGTCCGGTGACGGCTGAGCTCCAGCGTGTCTTCGAGGACGCGATCCGCGGCCGTGACCAGCGTTACGCGGAGTGGCTCGATCACGTCGAAGTGCCCGCGCCGACGGCCTGAGATGACGCGGATCGAGCTCTACGACACGACCCTGCGTGACGGCATGCAGGGTGAGGGCATGTCGTTGTCCGCCCACGAGAAGCTGCGGGTCGCGCACACGCTCGATGAGCTCGGGATCGACCTGATCGAGGCCGGTTTTCCGAGCTCCAACCCCAAGGAGCTGGAGCTGTTCGAGCTGCTTGCGCGCGAGACCTTCGGGCACGCTCAGATTGCCGCCTTCGGGATGACGCGCCGCCGGGACGTCCGTGCTCAGGACGACGCGGCCCTGCAGATCCTCGCAGACTGCTTCGCGCCGGTCTGCACCCTCGTCGGCAAGACCTGGAGCCTGCACCTGGAGAAGGTCGTGAAGGTCGATCGGGCTGAGAACCTGCGGATGATCTCGGAGTCGGTCGCCTTCCTGGCCGGCGCCGGCAAGCGCGTGATCTACGACGCCGAGCACTTCTTCGACGCGTTCGCAGAGGACGGTGACTACGCACTCGCCTGTCTGCGCGCCGCCGCACACGCCGGGGCCGACACGATCACGTGTTGCGATACCAGCGGCGGGACGATGCCGGACGCGATCGCGACCGCGATGGAGTTGGTGGTCCGAGAGTTGGGCGATGCCGGGGTGAAGGTCGGGATCCATTGCCACGACGACGCGGGTTGCGGCGTCGCCAACACGCTGGCCGCGGTCGAGCAGGGCGCGACCCACGTTCAGGGCACGCAGAACGGATATGGCGAGCGTTGCGGCAACGCGAATCTGACCACGTTGATCCCGAACCTGCAGTTGAAACTCGGCTACGAGTGCGTCACCCCCGAGCAGCTGGGCGCGCTCACGATCACCTCCCACTTCTTTGACGAGCTGCTGAATCTCACGCCCAATGCCGACCAGCCCTATGTGGGGCGCAACGCGTTCGCCCACAAGGGCGGGATGCACGTTGCGGGTGTCACCGCAGATCCCAGCACCTTCGAGCACATCGCGCCGGAGGTGGTCGGCAACGACCGTGCCGTGCTCGTGTCCGAGCTGTCAGGCAAGGGCACGATCCACGCCCGCGCGGCCGAGGCCGGAATCACCCTGGACGACGCGGCCGCCGCGACCTTGATCGAGCGTGTCAAGGAGCGCGAGCATGAGGGCTATCACTACGAGGCCGCAGACGGCTCGTTCGAGTTGTTGCTGCGCAAGGAGAGCGGCGACTACACGCCGCTGTTCACACTCGAATCCTGGCGCGTGATCGCTGAGCAGCGGGCCGACGGTCGCGTCGAGACGGAGGCGACGATCAAGCTCTGGATCGACGGCGAACGCTACGTCTTCACAGCCGAGGGCAACGGACCGGTCAGCGCACTGGACAAGGCGCTGCGCGGTGCCCTCAAGAGTGTGTATCCCGAGCTCGACACGATCAAGCTCGTCAACTTCAAGGTCCGGATCCTCGACGGCGCCAAGGCGAGCGACGCGATCACCCGCGTCCTGCTGGACTCCTCCGACGGTGAGCACGAGTGGGGCGCCACCGGCGTCTCGACAAACGTGATCGAGGCCTCCTGGGAAGCGTTGGTCGACTCGCTCGAGCACGCCATGCAGGCCGGCCGGCGCCCGGCTCGGGCGGACGGAGCCCGGGCGTCGTCGTGAGTGCTCACCTCACGTCCGGCCGGGCAGGGCCGGTTCCGGACGCCCCGATCCCGCTCGCCCGACCCGTCCTCGGCGAGCCCGAGGAGCAGGCGGTGGTCGACGTGCTCAGATCGGGGCAGCTGTCGCTCGGGCCACGCGGGCCCGAGTTCGAGCGCGCCTTCGCCGCGCGCGTCGGCGCCCGCTTCGCCAGCGCGGTCTCGTCCGGCACCGCGGGGCTGCACCTCGCCCTGCGGGCCGTCGGCGTTCGGGACGGCGACGAGGTGATCACCACGCCGTTCTCATTCGTGGCGAGCGCCAACGTCGCAATCTACGAGCGAGCACGGCCAGTGTTCGTCGACATCGATCCCGTCACCCTGAACGTCGATGTGGAGGCCGTGGCCGCCGCTGTCACTGCGCGGACGGCGGCGCTGCTGCCAGTTCACATCTTCGGCTATCCGGTCGACATGCGACGACTGGAGGAACTCGCCCTGCCGATCGTCGAGGATGCCTGCGAAGCGCTCGGCGGCAGCTATCTTGATGGCGGGCCGATCGGCGGGCGTGGCCATCAGGCGGTATTTGCCTTCTACGCCAACAAACAGATGACGACCGGCGAGGGTGGGATCGTCGTAACCGCCGACGCGGCCATCAAGGAGCGGCTCGACTCCGAGCGCAACCAGGGGCGGGCGCCGAACATGGACTGGCTCGACCACGACCGCCTGGGCTTCAACTACCGGCTGTCCGACATCGCATGCGCGCTCGGGTCCGCGCAGCTCCAACGACTCGACGCCCTGCTTGCGGGCAGGGAGCGGGTGGCCACGCTCTACGGTCAGGCGTTGGCCGGGATCGAAGGCGTGACACCGCCATGCGCCAACAGCGGCCAGGCGCGCCGCGGCTGGTTTGTGTATGTGATCCAGTTGCCGCGCGACGTCGATCGCGACACCGTGGTGACGGGCCTTGGCGCCCAGGGGGTCGCTGCCAAGCGGTACTTCCCGGCGATCCACCTGATGAGCTACTACCGCGAGCAGTTTGGCTATCGCGAGGGGCAGTTCCCGATCTGTGAGGACATCGCAGCGCGCTCGATCGCGATCCCGTTCTTTCCCGAGATGACCGAAGGACAGGTCACTCGCGTGGTCGAGGCGCTGGGCTGCACGCTCCAGGCCGGGCGACGCCGGCCCGGGGCGTTAGCATCGCGCGCCTGATGGAGTCCTCGGAGCACCAGCACGCACGTCTGATGTCGAGCCCGCGCATGGCGGAGAAGCAGGCGGATGTCTTCCGCGCGCTCAACGACTCGCTCTCATTCGACTGGCGGCTGGCGCCGTTCGACGTGGCGCAATCGGTCGCGCACGCCGCGATGCTGGCGGCACAGGGAGTGATCAGCGCCGAGGACCGAGACGCCCTGCATGCGGCACTCGCCGTCGTGAAGGGGGAGGTCCGGGACGGCACATTCGCCTTCGCAGACGGCGACGAGGATGTGCACATGGCGATCGAGCGGCGGGTGACCGAGCTCGCGGGGGAGGCCGGCGGACGCCTGCATACGGGCCGATCGCGAAACGACCAGGTCGCCACCGACATGGCCATGTTCACGCGCCAGGCCGCCCTTGACGCCGCCGCAGGGGCGTTGGCATTGGTTGAGACGCTGATCGGGCTTGCCGAGGCGCACATCGACTGGCCGATGCCGGGCTACACGCACCTCCAGCGCGCCCAGCCCGTCTACCTCGGCCACCACCTGCTCGCATACGCCTGGATGCTGCTCCGCGATGAGGCGCGCTTCACAGCTGTGCTCGACGGCACCGCGGCGCTGCCATTGGGCGCCGGAGCACTCGCCGGCGTCAACTTCGACACCGACAGAACGACGGTCGCAGCCGAGTTGGGCTTCGCGGAGGTGGCGGAGAACTCGATCGATGCGGTCTCCAACCGTGACTTCGTCCTCGACTACCTGAGCGCCGCCGCCACGTGCGCCACACACCTCTCGCGCCTGGGGGCTGAGCTCGTTCTGTGGTCCAGTGAGGAGTTCGGCTTCTGCGAGGTTGCCGATGCGTGGGCGTCGGGATCCTCAATCATGCCGCAGAAGAAGAATCCTGACGCTGCCGAACTGCTGCGCGCCAAGGCCCCGCGGATCACCGCGCACCTGATCGCGCTTCACGGCGTGATGCACGGTCTGCCGCTGACCTACAACAAGGACATGCAGGAGGACAAGGAGCACCTGTTCGACGCCGTCGACACCCTCGAACTGGCGCTGGCGGCCGCTCAGGGGATGCTCGAGACGATCAGCTTTCGGCGGGAGCGGATGGCCGACGCGGCCGCGGACGAGATGCTGGCCGCGACCGATGTCGCCGACTATCTGGTAACTCGGGGCCTACCCTTTCGCAGCTCGCACCATGTGGTCGGCGGGTTGGTGGCACTGGCCGTGGGCAGCGGGCGCAAACTCTCGCAGTTGGAACCCGAGGAGCTGAGGGAGGCATCGCCGCTGCTCGACCCGGACGGCTACTACGCGCTGCTCGCCGACGGCGCCTGGCTCGAATCCAAACGCTCGCGCGGCGGGACGGGCTCCGCGGCTGTGCGTGAACAGCTCGAGCATGCCCGCGCCATGCTGGAGCGGGCCCGCAGCGGTCGGCGCTGAGCTTGTCGACGGCCTCGGAGTCGATTTCTACGACCGCCCCGTGGTGGAGGTTGCCGAGGATCTGATCGGCTGCGTGGTCACCTGCGGTCAGTGCAGCGGCGCAATTGTGGAGACGGAGGCGTATCACGACAGTGAGCCGGCGTGCCATGCGTTCGCCGGCCTGACGCCCAGGACGCAGACCCTGTTCGGACGACCTGGCCGCGCCTATGTCTATATCTCCTACGGTGTCCACGTGATGCTGAACGCCGTCAGTGAGGCCGAGGGCGTCGGCGCCGCGGTGCTGATCCGCGCGCTCGAGCCGTTGAGCGGCGTTGCGCTCATGGCGCAGCGCCGCGGTGTCCCGGCTGCGAACCTGCGCGCGCTGTGCTCGGGCCCCGGGAAACTGACGCAGGCGCTCGCCATCACGCTGGCTGACAACGGCTCGGACCTTGAGAGCGGGACGGTGGTGATCGAGGGTCGCCCGGTGCGCTTCAGCGATCCGGAGGTCCAGCGGGACCGCCGGATCGGGATCACCAAGGCAGTCGAGCTGCCGTGGCGATTCACCCTGGCCGGCAGCCGATACCTATCGGCGCCGTTCCGGGTTCCGCGCTGAGAACGTTCTAAAGGCCGGAGCCGCCGCTCGAGCCGCTCTCGGAGCCGGTCGTCGGCGCCGCGGGCGGGGGGGTGGTGGCGGGTGTCGTGGGGGTCTGAGATGCCGGCGGCGAGTTCGTGGCCGGCGTCGTCGCGGTCGCCGGCGTGGTGGCCTGCTGAGCCGCGGGTGTGGTTGGCTGCGTCTGTGCCGCGCTCGTTGCGGTGCCCGCCGATGACGTCGCGGTGGACGCCCCCGCCGACGAGGTGCTCGTGCCGGCGCTTGAAGAAGCTGTACTCGGCTGCGTGTAGCCCGGGGTGATCTGCTCGGTGGTGAGCGAGCTCGAGGAGCTGTCGCTGTGCTGCTGGTAGCTGTCCATGATGCCGATCGCCTGGACCATGAAGTTGTGCCAGATGACAGCCGGGAAGGTGCCGCCCTCGACCGGCTGACCGCCGTAGTTGGTCAGCATCGGCTTGCCGCTGTCGGGGTACCCGACCCACACCGCCACGGTCATCGTCGGGGTCCAGCCGACGAACCAGGCGTCGACGTAGTTGGAGGTGGTCCCGGTCTTGCCGGCGACGTCGACTCCCGGGATCGCGGCCGCGGTGCCGGTGCCATAGCTGTCGTCGACCGGGCCGTGGAGCAGCTCGTCGATCGTGCTGGCCACATCGGGACTGATCACCTGTCGGGTCTTCAGCGTCCCGGCGTTGGTGATCGCGCCGTGGCGGCACTCGGCGCAGCCGGTGATGCCCGAGATCGAGTCGATCCCGATCGGGCCGCCGTTCACGTCCCCGAGGGTCGGGTTGTAGACCTTCTTGCCGCCGTTGGCGACGGTCGAGTACGCGTGCGCCATGTCAAGCGCTGAGACGCCATGTGTGAGGCCGCCGAGGATCATCGACGGGTCAGGGTCGATCGGCGAGCGGATCCCCATCAGATGGGCGTAGTGCGCAATGCTCGCGGTGCCGACCTTTGTACCGACCTGCGCGAAGACGCTGTTGTCGGAGATCGCAGTGGCGAGCGTCATCGGGATCAGTCCGCTGTACTCGTTGCCGAAGTTGCGAACCGGGAAGCGGCCGGTGCCGTCTGCGGCGTAGGCGTTGTCGCCCTTCTTGACGAAGTGGATCGTGATCGGCTGGGAGTCGACCTCTGAGTAGGGCGTGATCGTGCCCTTGGAGAGCGCAGCCGCGAGCGTGAAGATCTTGAAGGATGACCCCGGCTGGCGGTAGCCCATCGTCGCCAGATTGAACGGCGAATTCTCGTAGTCGCCGCTGCCGCTGATCATCGCGCGAACCTCGCCGGTCCGATTGTCGATCGCGACCAGCGATGCGGTCGGGTTGCCGGTCTCGTCCGGCGGGAACTCAGCGTTCACCGAGTTCTGCGCCGCCGTCTGCATGTTCAGGTCGATGCTGAGCTTGATCTTGAGACCCCCATAGTCAGCCTCGTACTGAGCCTGCTTCGGTGAGAGTCCCTCCTTCTCGAGCGCCCTGACCACGCGCGGCTCGACCCAACTGGTGAAGTACGGGGCGGTCGTGGGCTGCTGCTCGGGCTGCTGGATCTGGGCCGGCGTCGGCAGATTGGTGTCTTTGCCAGTCTGGTACTGCTGGTATGAGATGTAGTGCTGCTGGTACATGTCCTGCAGCACGAGGTCGCGACGTTGTTCTGCGGCGTTCCGCTGCTGATGATCGCCCGCGGGGTCGAAGGCGCTGGGGTTGGCGACCATCCCCGCCAGAAGTGCCGCCTGCGCGGGTGTCAGCACGCTCGCGCACTCCTTGCGGTCCGGGTGCTGTGGATCGGCGTTGCCGCAGCTGCTGGAGCCCTCCTCGACGGGGTTTGCGGCGTTGTAACCATGGTCCCAGCCGAAGTAGACCCGCGCGGCGGCCTCGATCCCCAGCGCGCCGTTGCCGAAGTAGATCGTGTTGAGGTATTCGGTGAGGATGTGCTTATGCGGCCAGTGATGTGACAGCTGGAACGCCATGCCGGCCTCGACCAGCTTCTCGGCGACCGTGCGGTGGTCCTCCTCGGAGTTGACGTTCTTGACGAACTCCTCCGGGATCGTCGAGCCACCCTCGACGTTGCCGCCGGTCAGGTCGGCGAGCCCGGCGCGCAGCAGGCCGCGTACGCTGATGCCGGACTCCTGCCAGAAGCCGTGGTCCTCGATCGCGACGATCGCGTTGCGCATGTTCGGTGAGATCTGCGCCCAACCGTCGATCGCCGGTGTGCTGGCAGGAGCCAACGGACCGATCGGATGACCGTGGTCGTCGTACATGTAGGAGTCGACGGTGTGGCTGAACTGGACCGTGTTCTCGAGTCGCGGCAGGTCCGACGCGATCGAGGTGAGCGCACCGAACAGCGTCGAGATCACCGCCAGAACGCCGAACGCGGCGATCACGAACAGCAGTCGCAGCTTGCGTACCCGCGGACGGGGCGGTCGCTGGGCTCGACGGCGCCGCGGGAGCCGGCGCCGTGTCTGCTCGGAGAGCGAAACCGGTGCCGGGCTGTGGTCGGCTTCTGTCAGGGTGTGGTCGTCGACGGTCATGCGCTCGGACTGCTTGCGGCCGACAGGCGACGGCGCCAGAACTGTGGACTTCCACGACGGTTCAGGCGCTCGACTGGGCTGGGTCTCGGGTGTGGCCCTGGCGGCTGGCGTGAGTTTAGTGGCTGGCGCGCCCGAGTTGTGGGGGTTCCCTTAGCATTGCCCGGCGATGCCACACGCACCTTCGCAAGCAGCCGCTTGGCTGTCACGCAACGCGGTCGAGTGCCTGCCGGAGGGCGGCCTGGAGGCCAAGCTCAAGCTGGGGCGCCCGCTGCGGGTGAAGCTGGGCGTGGACCCAACCGCGCCCGACATAACCCTCGGCCACACGGTCGTCCTGCAGAAGCTGCGCGAATTCCAGGATGCCGGTCACACGGTCGTCCTGATCATCGGCAACGGGACGACCCGGGTAGGTGATCCCAGCGGTCGCTCCACGACCCGCCCGATGCTGAGCGACGAGGAGATCGCGCGCAACGCGGCAACCTTTCAGGAGCAGGCGATGAAGGTGCTGGACCCCGATCATCTCGAGCTTCGGTTCAACGCCGATTGGCTCGAGATGTCGATGGGCGACCTCTATCGCCTGATGGCGACCACGACCGTTGCACAGGTGATCGAGCGCGACGACTTCGCCAAGCGCCTCGCGGATGGGACGCCGGTCTCGATGCTCGAACTGCTCTACCCCCTGCTGCAGGGGTACGACTCCGTCGCGATCAGGTCCGATGTCGAGATCGGCGGTACCGATCAGAAGTTCAATCTGATGCTCGGCCGAGACATCCAGCGCGCCTACGGCCTCGAGGGCCAGGTGATCCTGACCATGCCGCTGCTGACCGGCACCGACGGTGAGCGAAAGATGTCGAAGTCGTTTGGCAACTACATCGGGGTCACGGAGCCGCCGGAGGAGATGTACGGCAAGACGCTCAGCATCCCCGACTCCTCGCTGGGGTCCTGGTACGAGCTGCTGCTCGGCCGAGATCTGCCGACAGCCGTGCCGCCGCGAGACGCCAAGCGGGCGCTGGCACGGGCGCTGGTGGAGCGCTTCCATGGTGGCCAGGCCGCGGACGCGGCTGAGGAGTCGTTTGATCGTGTCCACGTACGCCATGAGGCGCCTGCTCATGTCGAGGAGATTCGCTTCGAGGCGACTGACCACACGGTGCATCTGCCGGCACTGCTGGCGGACGCCTTCGGGATCTCGACCTCTGAGGCCCGGCGCTCGCTCGGCCAGGGGGCCGTCAGGCTCGACGGCTCGCCGCTTCCAGGGGACAGACTGGATGTGGCCGACACGACCGTCGATGGTGGAGTCCTGCAGCTCGGAAAGCGTCGCTTTGCAAGGGTTTTGATCACCTGAAGGGTGGCGTGGAGCGGTCCCGGCGCACTTTGCTGCCCGGTGCGCTACCTTTCTCCTTGCAGTAAGCGCGGCCACGCGCCTCCCAAGTTGGGTGCGATTGCGCCCCCAAGCGAGTTGTGGCTATACTTTTCTGCCCCGAGCGCCGGAGACGGAACTCGGCGCATCCTCTGGAGGGAAGCCCCTTCCGCCAGGAGGCGACGGTCTTTGAAAACTCAACAGCATGCGCACCTCGGCCTGCCTATGGCCGAGTGTGTGTCCAGGTTCGACGCCGTCGTCGGACGGCTCCTCTCGGAGCCGATCGCACGACGGCGCCAAGATTGACCCGTCCCGTCTCCCGGAGCTCCTCTGTGTACTTGGAGCTCCCGAAGGTCGCTTCTGCGGCCGGGCGTGGAGCGGGGGTCTCTTCCACCAGTGAAGAGACCCAGGTTTCGCTCGTTCGGTTCCGCGACAAGTTCGCGGCTCCATATGGCGAGTGACATTCCTGACAGCTCTTTGTGAAGTTCTTCACGGAGAGTTTGATCCTGGCTCAGGACGAACGCTGGCGGCGTGCCTAACACATGCAAGTGGAGCGACGAACCGGGCTTCGGCCCGGGGCAAAGCCGCGAACGGGTGAGTAACACGTGGGTAACGTGCCCCGATGATTGGGACAACCCGAGGAAACTCGGGCTAATACCAAATGTGCCCTAAAGCCATAAGGCCTACGGGGAAAGGAAGCTTCGGCCTCCGCATCGGGATCGGCCCGCGGCGCATTAGCTTGTTGGTGAGGTAACGGCTCACCAAGGCGACGATGCGTAGCTGGTCTGAGAGGACGATCAGCCACACTGGGACTGAGACACGGCCCAGACTCCTACGGGAGGCAGCAGTGGGGAATCTTGCGCAATGCGCGAAAGCGTGACGCAGCAACGCCGCGTGGGCGAAGAAGGCCTTCGGGTTGTAAAGCCCTTTCAGTTGGGACGAAGCTTCGTCGGTGAATAGCCGGCTGGAGTGACGGTACCTTCAGAAGAAGCCCCGGCTAACTACGTGCCAGCAGCCGCGGTAATACGTAGGGGGCAAGCGTTGTCCGGAATCATTGGGCGTAAAGCGCGTGTAGGCGGCTCGATAAGTCTGCTGTGAAAGTCCAGGGCTCAACCCTGGAATGCCGGTGGAAACTGTCGGGCTAGAGTCCGGAAGAGGCGAGTGGAATTCCTGGTGTAGCGGTGAAATGCGCAGATATCAGGAGGAACACCAATGGCGAAGGCAGCTCGCTGGGACGGTACTGACGCTGAGACGCGAAAGCGTGGGGAGCAAACAGGATTAGATACCCTGGTAGTCCACGCCGTAAACGATGGGTACTAGGTGTAGGGGGTGTCGACTCCCCCTGTGCCGACGCTAACGCATTAAGTACCCCGCCTGGGGAGTACGGCCGCAAGGCTAAAACTCAAAGGAATTGACGGGGGCCCGCACAAGCAGCGGAGCATGTGGTTTAATTCGACGCGACGCGAAGAACCTTACCTGGGCTTGACATGTTTCTGACAGCCGTGGAAACACGGTCTCTCTTCGGAGCAGAATCACAGGTGGTGCATGGCTGTCGTCAGCTCGTGTCGTGAGATGTTGGGTTAAGTCCCGCAACGAGCGCAACCCCCGTCGCATGTTGCCAGCATTTAGTTGGGGACTCATGCGAGACTGCCGGTGACAAACCGGAGGAAGGTGGGGATGACGTCAAGTCATCATGCCCCTTATGTCCAGGGCTACACACGTGCTACATTGGCGCATACAGAGGGCTGCAAGACCGCGAGGTGGAGCGAATCCCTTAAAGTGCGTCTCGGTTCGGATTGCAGGCTGAAACTCGCCTGCATGAAGGTGGAGTTGCTAGTAATCGCGGATCAGCATTGCCGCGGTGAATACGTTCCCGGGCCTTGTACACACCGCCCGTCACACCATGGGAGTGAGCAACACCCGAAGCCGGTGGCCTAACCCGCAAGGGAGGGAGCCGTCGAAGGTGGGGCTCGTGACTGGGGTGAAGTCGTAACAAGGTAGCCGTAGCGGAAGCTGCGGCTGGATCACCTCCTTTCTAGGGAAGTCCTCATTGAGGACACCCGGAGCCCGTCAGGCAATAGAGCCTGGCGAGTCCGGCGCTCTGGTTGAACCTCGAGTTCACCGGCGCCGGCAGAGCATCCGGACTAGATATGTCGACCGGATCTGGATAGGGCACCCGTTAGAGCGCCAGCTCTAGTCCGCGGATGCCCGCATGCTGTTGAGTTTTGAGAGACCGGCGCCCCGCCGGCGGCTCACCGCGTGAAGACGCTGGGCTGCAGGTCGGGCGCCCGAGCCTCCTCACGGACCTTGAAAACTGCACAGTAGCCAATGTAAACGGGTATCACCGAGTGGTGACTCTGTCACTACTCAATGACTCACATATGTGAGTCGCAAGATCACCGTCAAGATAGTAAGGGCACATGGTGGATGCCTAGGCACCAAGAGTCGATGAAGGGCGTGAACGACTGCGAAAAGCCACGGTGAGGCGTTGAATAGCCTTTGACCCGTGGATTCCCGAATGGGGAAACCCAGCGCCGGTAATGCGGCGTTATCCCATGTTGAACACATAGGCGTGGCGAAGACAAGCGGGGGAAGTGAAACATCTCAGTACCCCGAGGAAAGAAAATCAACCGAGACTCCCTGAGTAGTGGCGAGCGAAAAGGGATCAGCCCAAACCCAGTACGTGTAAGCGGTCATGCGTTGCGTATTGGGGGTTGTAGGGCGTCTGTTCCGGGCTGTGACCGGCCCGGCAGCAGTTACAAAACCAAGTGATAGTCGAAGCGCGTGGAAACGCGCACCAAAGAGGGCAACCGTCCCGTAGACGAAATCGCTTGGACTGCTGTCAGACGTTCCTGAGTAAGTCCGCACCCGTGAAACGCGGACTGAACCTGGGGGGACCACCCTCCAAGGCTAAGTACTCCTTGGTGACCGATAGCGGACTAGTACCGTGAGGGAAAGGTGAAAAGTACCCCGGAAGGGGAGTGAAATAGTACCTGAAACCGCGTGCCTACAAGCGGTGGGAGCAACTTCGTGTTGTGACCGCGTGCTTTTTGCATAACGAGCCGGCGAGTTACTCGTCTGCGGCAAGGTTAAGCGATGAGCGGAGCCGTAGCGAAAGCGAGTCCGAATAGGGCGTCATAGTCGTAGGCGGTAGACCCGAAGCTGAGCGAGCTACCCATGGGCAGGTTGAAGCGGGGGTAAGACCTCGTGGAGGACCGAACCGACCTAGGTTGAAAACTGGGCGGATGACCTGTGGGTCGGAGTGAAAGGCTAATCAAGCTCAGTGATATCTGGTTCTCTCCGAAATATATTTAGGTATAGCCTCGGATAAATTCCGTGGCGGCCGTAGAGCACTGTTTGGACTAGGGGCCCTACCAGGTTACCGAATTCAGGCAAACTCCGAAGACCGTCACGGCTACTCCGGGAGTCAGTTGCTGGGGGATAAACTTCAGCGTCAAAAGGGAAACAGCCCAGACCGCCAGCTAAGGTCCCCAAGTACTAGCTAAGTGGTAAACGATGTTCGAGTGCATAGACAACCAGGAGGTTGGCTCAGAGGCAGCCACCCTTGAAAGAGTGCGTAACAGCTCACTGGTCAAGTGTTCGAGCGCGGATAATGTAGCGGGGCTCAAGCTAGTCACCGAAGCTGCGGGTGCGACGAAAGTCGCGCGGTAGGAGAGCGTTCCCAGGGCAGTGAAGCGGCGGGGTAACCCAGCCGTGGAGGCCTGGGAAGTGAGAATGCCGGCATGAGTAACGAAAGAAGGGTGAGAATCCCTTCCACCGATTGCCCAAGGATTCCTGAGTAAAGTTCGTCTGCTCAGGGTTAGTCAGGACCTAAGGCGAGGCCGAAAGGCGTAGTCGATGGCCAACAGGTTGATATTCCTGTACCACGTCGCGTTCGTTTGACCGATGGGGGGACGAGGAAGGCTATGGGAGCCCAGGCGATAGTTGCCCTGGGGTAAGCGTGTAGGGGTGGTTCTAGGCAAATCCGGAACCGCATAACCTGAGACGCGATGCCAGCTGGCTTTAAGCCGGCGAGTCCCGGACGCCAAGCCTCCAAGAAAAGCCTCTAGGGAGAATGCGCGTGCCTGTACCAAAACCGACACAGGTGGGCAAGTGGAGAACACTAAGGTGATCGAGATAACCCTCGTTAAGGAACTCGGCAAAATCGCCCCGTAACTTCGGGATAAGGGGCGCCCCAGTAGGGTGAAGCACCTCGCGTGTGGAGCCCGAGAGGGCCGCAGTGAATTGGTTCAAGCGACTGTTTACCAAAAACACAGGTCTCTGCTAAGTCGAAAGACGACGTATAGGGGCTGACGCCTGCCCGGTGCCGGAAGGTTACGTGGAGGTGTTAGGGGTAACCCGAAGCACCGAAACTAAGCCCCGGTAAACGGCGGCCGTAACTATAACGGTCCTAAGGTAGCGAAATTCCTTGTCGGGTAAGTTCCGACCTGCACGAATGGCGTAACGACTTGAACGCTGTCTCAACGAGGGGCTCGGTGAAATTGCAGTCTCGGTGAAGATGCCGAGTACCCGCGGCTAGACGGAAAGACCCCGTGAACCTTTACTACAACTTGGTATTGGGGTTCGATGCATCTCGCTCAGGATAGGTGGGAGGCTTGGAAGCACCGGCTGCGGCCGGTGTGGAGCCAACCTTGAGATACCACCCTTGATGTATTGGATCTCTAACCGCACGCCGTGAATCCGGGTGCGGAACAGTGACAGGTGGGTAGTTTGACTGGGGCGGTCGCCTCCCAAAATGTAACGGAGGCGCGCAAAGGTTCCCTCAGCACGGTCGGAAATCGTGCGTAGAGTGTAAAGGCAGTAAGGGAGCTTGACTGCGAGACAGACATGTCGAGCAGGTACGAAAGTAGGCCTTAGTGATCCGGCGGTAGCAAGTGGAAGCGCCGTCGCTCAACGGACAAAAGGTACTCCGGGGATAACAGGCTTATCGGGCCCAAGAGTCCACATCGACGGCCCGGTTTGGCACCTCGATGTCGGCTCGTCGCATCCTGGGGCTGAAGTAGGTCCCAAGGGTTGGGCTGTTCGCCCATTAAAGCGGTACGCGAGCTGGGTTCAGAACGTCGTGAGACAGTTCGGTCCCTATCTGCCGTGGGCGTTGGAGAGTTGAGAGGATTCGTCCCTAGTACGAGAGGACCGGGATGAACGCACCTCTGGTGTATCTGTTGTCCTGCTAAGGGCACCGCAGGTTAGCTACGTGCGGATCGGATAACCGCTGAAAGCATCTAAGCGGGAAGCCGGCCTCAAGATGAGCTCTCCCATCCACTAGATGGAGTAAGACCCCTGGTAGACCACCAGGTTGATAGGCCAGATCTGGAAGGGCGGTAACGCCCGTAGGAGACTGGTACTAATGGGTCGAGGGCTTGACGGTATTTCGATACCCATGCATTGGCGCTGTGTAGTTTTGAAGGCCCGTGAGGGGCCTGTCTCTCACCGTTTTCCGGTGGTTATGGCGAGGGGGAAACACCTCTTCCCTTTCCGAACAGAGCCGTTAAGCCCCTCAGCGCCGATGGTACTTGGCCTGAAAGGGCCTGGGAGAGTAGGTCGCCGCCGGTTTATTTCAGTCCCGAGCCGTCTGTCCAGCGTGGTCAGGCGGCTCGAGTCCTTTCTGATCGCGTGAGTGGTGTGCGGCGTGCGGCGTGCGGCGATCTCACGACGCGCTGATGGGAATCTGAGCGCGGTAGATGGCCGCGAGTACTCCTGGAGCGGTGACGGTGTTGAACTGAAGCTCCATGCCGATCGCGGTCGCCACCCCAATCGAGGCGGAATTCGCAGGTTGGATGCGGGCGATGATGCACTCCGCGCGCAGCGCCGCGAACGCATCGGCGGCAACAGTCCGCGCCCCCTCGACCGCATAGCCTCGACCCCAGCGTTCAGGTGACAGCCACCAACCGATCTCATGCTCGTCGGGGTCCACTCCCGGCGTCCCGTCGCCCATGCGATTTAGCGCGATCATCCCGATCTCCTCACCTGTGGTGAGTTCTAACGCGACGCGCCATCCGAAACCGTGCCGCCGCCAATGCTCGACCGCGCGGTCACAGACCTCGATCACCTTCGCGGCTGACCAAGTGTGTCCGACGCCGATGTAGCGAGTCACGCGCGGATCGGAGCTGAGGCGCGAAAGCAGACCCATGTCGTCCGGTCCCCACGGCCGGAGCAGCAGGCGATCGGTCTGCAGGGACTGACCCACCAGGCCGATGCTACGGCGCGCAGCGCCAGCGCGCCATGGCTGCGACGGGCCTTAGAACATCTCAGTGCGCTGT
Organism: uncultured Conexibacteraceae bacterium; assembly: GCA_963761675.1. Lineage (GTDB taxonomy): Bacteria > Actinomycetota > Thermoleophilia > Solirubrobacterales > Solirubrobacteraceae > Palsa-465. The sequence continues at coordinate 158,141 of CAVXIA010000002.1, read as the reverse complement.
GCGGGAGCGAGCGGCGGCCGTCGACGGACGCTGGCCCACCCTGCGTGCGTTCAGAGCGCAGCCCTTGGGTCGCTCCGGCACGGCACCTGGGCGACGAGAGACCGGCCCTGCGGCCGCAGTCCGTTGCGGCCCGAAGCCTCGTCCTGCGGCTGGGGTCCAGGTCAGCGGAGTCGGGTGGTGGCAAAGCCGCTCGTAGTCGACGTCGGCATACACTCCGTCACCTGCGGCGACGTAGTCGAAGTCGCCCAGCAGCATGTCGTCGATGATGCCGCCCAGCCGGTTTGCGAGTGCTTGGATTTTGTGAAGACGGAACATATGTTCGTAGACTACGTCGGCCGTCGGACGGAATACCCCGATTTGCTGCAATTTTCATTGCAGGAAATCGCTAAGAGGGAGGCGACGCCGCAACGGCGTGGCTCGCGGGCCGTGCGACTGGGCCACGAACGTTTGGATCGGCCCGAGTCAACCGAGCGCAGACCAGACCTCGAGCTTGGTCCGAACCAGGTCGACCACCGCGGTGGTGAACTCCGTCGTGCCGGCGCCGCCGCCGAGGTCAAAGGTCTTGACGCCGGAGGCAACGGTCTCGAGCGCCGCCTCGTAGATCGCCCTCGAGGCGCGTTCGGCTTGGGGGCCGTGGTGATCGGCGGCGTGATGCATAACCGCGCCGCAGGCAAGGATCATCGCCAACGGGTTGGCCAGATCCTTGCCCAGCAGCGCCGGCGCCGTGCCATGCGGAGCCTCGGCCATCGCAACCGTGGTGTCGTACTCATCGTCGAACGCGAGCAGGATCGACTCTGCCCCCGCGATCGATCCGAACATCGGTAGGACCAGGTCGGAGAGGCAGTCGCCGTCGCGGTTGAGTGCGGGGATCACCAGCGTCTTGTCGGTGGCGCCCGACAGGAGCCCGGCATACGTGGCGTCGATCAGCACGGGCTGATAGTCGACATCAGGATGGCGGCCGGCAGCAGCGTCCATCTCCTCCTTGAGCATGCCCTCGTAGATCGCGGAGACGGTCCACTTGGGCCCGCCATAGACCCGCGCATCGAGCCGTTCCGCTGTCCGAAACGAATACTCCGAGACGGCCCGGCAGGTGGAGCGGGTGATGTGCTCCTCACGGTAGGCGACCTCATCGTCGGCCCCGGGTTCGCCCAATCGCCACTGCTTGGCGCCGTAGGCGTCCTCCACTGCCATCCGGACGACTGAGATCGGCCAATGCACCCCGGCCATGGGCGCGATCCCCGGCAAGCGTCTGCCGGTGCGGACGATCACCTTGCCGCCGATGCCCTCCCGCACAATCGCGTTCGGTGTGCCGACGTCCTCACGGCCCTCGGGCGTGATCGTGGCGGCCTTGATGCCGAGGCCCGCGACCTTCATCGCGGCAGCGGCCTCATGGACGATGCCGTTCTGGGTGGCACGACGGCTCTCCAGGGACAGGTCGAAGCGCTCAAGCTCCACGTCGAACCCAAGCAGCTCCGAGTCGAGTACGCGCAACGACTGCTCGAGCAGCTCCTGACCAGTCTGGTCACCGTCCAGAACGACGATCTTGATTGGGGTCGGCATGGGCCCTGACCATATCCAACGGGAAGCGACAGAGCTCCGCAGCCGGCGCCCTGGACCGCCTACCTCAGGTCGCGGGCAGCACCTGATCCGAGACGCCCTCCAGTGCGGCGATCACGGTCATCAGGTGCGAGTCGAAGTCGATCCCAAGACCGGCCGCGCCCGCCAACAGATCGTCGCGGTCGACGGCGGCCGCGAAGCTCGGCTGCTTCATCTTCTTCTTGACGGACTTGGGAGTCATGCCGTGCAGACCCTCCGGACGAACGTACGCGACGGCGAGCACGAATCCCGACAACTCGTCGACGGCGTAGAGCGTCCTCTCCATCGGCGTGTCACGCGAGATTCCCATGAATTCGGCGTGCGAGCCGACGGCCCGCACAAGTTCCTCCGGGTAGCCGCGCTCGCGCAGCTCCGCCATCGCGTAACGCGGATGCCCGGTCTCGAGGTCGGGATAGCGCTCGTAATCGAGGTCGTGCAGCAGGCCGGTGGCGCCCCAGAGCTCGACATCGCCATCGAACCCGGGCGCGTACGCGCGCATCGAGGCCTCCACGGCGAGCATGTGACGGCGCAGGGAGTCGCCCGCTGTCCATTCGCAAACGAGCTCCCAGGCATCGCCGCGCGAGATCTTTGCGGTCATGTCGTTACCTTAACCAGGTCTATGGAGAAGTTCGTGATCGAGGGCGGCGTTCCGCTCCGCGGGACCGTGGTCCCGGCCGGCAACAAGAACGGAGCGCTGCCGATCCTGGCGGCCTGCCTGCTAGCCGAGGAGGAGGTGACCCTGCGGAACGTTCCGCGGATCAGCGATGTCGATGCGATGCTCGCGCTGCTCGCCTCGCTCGGCGCGACCGTGAGCCGGACCGCGGCGGGAGATGTCCAGATCAACGCCGCCGACGTCAACCACACCAACGTGGACCGCGAACTCGGAGAGCGGATCCGTGCTTCCTTCCTGCTCGCGGGGCCGCTGCTGGCGCGATTCGGGCGGGCCACGATGCCGCCGCCCGGTGGCGACGTGATCGGCCGAAGACGCCTTGACCCGCACTTCGACGCGATGCGCGCGCTGGGCGCCACGGTCGAGCACAACCGCGATATCGAGCTGACGGCCCCAGTCGGCGGCCTCGCGCCCTGCGACTTCCTGATGGACGAGCCCTCCGTCATGGCGACCGAGAACGCGCTGATGGCCGCGGCGCTGACACCCGGCACGACCACGATCCGAAACGCCGCCTCCGAGCCGCATGTGCAGGATCTGGCACGCATGCTGGTGGCGATGGGCGCCGAGATCAACGGAATCGGGTCCAACGTCATGCTCGTACACGGGCGCGACCGCCTGCATGGCTGCAGTCACACGATCGCGCCCGATCACATCGAGATCGGCTCGTTCATGGCACTGGCGGGCGTCACCGGTGGCGAGCTCATCGTCAAGGACACGGTTCCGGAGGATCTGCGGATGATCCGGCTCGTGTTCGCACGGATCGGGCTGGAGAGCCATGTCGATGGCAGCGACGTGATCGTGCCCGGGAATCAGCGGCTGACGATGAAGACCGACGCAGGCGGACATACGCCGAAGATCCAGGATGGCCCCTGGCCGGCATTTCCCGCGGACCTGACCAGCGTGGCGCTGGCCCTCGCGACGCAGGCGGAAGGTTCGGTGATCGTGCACGAGTGGATGTTCGAGAGCCGGCTGGTCTTCACCGACAAGCTGCAGCTGATGGGGGCGGCGATCACGATCTGCGATCCGCACCGCGCGATCATCGTCGGTCCGCGACGGCTTCGCGGTCAGCGCGTGGAGTCGCCGGACATCCGCGCCGGGATGGCGATGCTGATCGCGGCGCTGTGCGCTGAGGGAACAACTGAGATCGGCAATGTCGGCCAGATCGACCGCGGATATGAGCGCATCGATGAGCGTCTGCGCGAGCTCGGTGCCCGCATCGAACGTGTCGAGGACAACACCGCCCGGGCCTGACGCGGTCCCGCGGCGCCTTTCGGGCACACTCTCAGCCGATGATCGACCGCACGCCCAGCGGCACGCGCGACGTGCTGCCCGACGAGATGCGTGAGTTGCGCGCGCTGACGGAACGGATGCGCAGCGTATTCGATGGCGCGGGCTACGGCGAGGTCTACACGCCGGCGCTCGAGTACGAGCGCAGCTTCGACGGCGAGAGTGCCCCGATCAGCCCGTCCTACAGACTGTTCGACGAGCACGGCAACGTTCTGGTCCTGCGATCCGACATGACCGTGCCGATCGCACGGCTCGTCGCGAGCCGCTATCCGACAGCCCCGACGCCGATGCGGTTCTGCTACTTCGCCCACGCGTACCGAAGCGTGCGCCCGCGCCGTGGGCAGTCGCGCGAGTTCATGCAGGCCGGAGTGGAGCTGGTCGGCGCCCCTGGTGCGGAAGGCACCGCCGAGGCGCTCACGGTTCTCTGTGACGCGCTTGGCGCCGCCGGCCTGCGCAGCTTCCGCATCGGCGTGGGGGATGTCACGCTGTATCCCGCGCTACTGGCCACGCTGGGGATCGACCCGGCGATCAGCGAGCGAATCCTGGCGGAACTCGAAATGGGCGATTTCGTCGGGGTTCAGCGAGAACTTGCGCGTCTCGGCCAGCTCTCCGACGATGACGCCGCGCTGCTGCTGCGGGTGCCTCGGATCCGCGGAGGCGCCGAGGTTCTCGCGCACCTGGATGGCGCGCTTGAGCAGGCCGGCACGGGAATGCGCACGCTGCTGAGCCAATTGGCGCCGCACGTCGCCGAACGCGTGATCTTCGACTTCGGCCTGGTCCGCAGCCTCGGCTATTACACCGGCCCCGTCTTTCAGGTCTATGACCCCGCGCACGGCATGCCGCTGGGCAGCGGTGGCCGCTACGACGAGCTCCTCGGCAGCTTCGGGCGACCGCTGCCCGCGGTCGGGTTCGCGCTCGACGTGGAGCGAGTGCACATCGCCCTGCGGGCGGAGGAGCGCACCGGTGCCTGATCACTTCGACCCTGGTGGTTTCGACCCCCACCGGCTCCGGATCGCGGTGCCTCGCGGCGCGCTCTTCAACGACACGCTCGATCTGCTCGACCGCCTGGGTCTCCCCACGGAGGAGGTACGCGAGAACGATCGCAAGCTGCTCTTCGATGATGCGGGGATCATCACCATGCGGCCTTCAGACGTTCCGACCTACGTCGAGGCCGGCGCCGCCGACCTTGGCATCACCGGCAAGGATGTGCTGCTGGAGCAGTCGGAGCGCGAGCTCTATGAGCTTGCCGATCTTGGCTATGGACGATGTGAGATGGTGGTCGCGTCGCAGGCCGGGGAGGACCCGGCCGCCGACGCGCTCAGACGGCTGGGGGTGGTCAGGATCGCCACGAAGTACCCGCGTATCGCGGCTCGGCATTTCCTCGCGACAGGCCGTCAGGCTGAGATCGTCGAGGTCAAGGGCTCGGTGGAGCTCGCGCCACTCACCGGCCTGGTTGACGCGATCGTCGACCTGACGGCCACCGGGACGACACTGCGCGAGAACAACCTCGTGATCCGCGAGCGAATCGCGATCTGCACCGCGCGGCTGATCGCAAACCCGGTGGCGGACAAGCTCAAGGCCGATGCGATCGATTCGCTCGTCCAGAGGGTCGCGGGCTGATGCGGGCGGAGATCATTGCCGCAACCGCCGCGCCGGAAAGCGCTGCTGCACAGCTCCGCGCACTCGTGCCCGACGGCGCTGGCGTCGGCGCGGCCGTTCAGGAGATCGTCGACGCTGTCCGCGCGGAGGGTGATGAGGCGGTCAGGCGCTACACGCAGCGGTATGACACCGGATCGCACAGGGTGCCGCCGCTGCGCGTTCATCCGCCCGAGTTGGCGTTGGCAAGAGCACAGCTGGACGGCGACGTCGCCGCCGGGATCGAGTTGGCGACCGCGAACGTGGGGAGGGTGGCGCGCGAGGCGCTGCGAAGCCCGACGGTGGTCGATTTCGGCACTCATCGTGTGATCGTGCGCGACGCGCCGGTCAAGCGGGCCGCCGTCTATGTGCCGGGTGGCCGGGCACCCTACCCGAGCACGGTCGTGATGGGGGTGGCGACCGCCAGGGCGGCAGGGGTCGAGCAGGTCGCCGTGTGCTCCCCGCCCGGCGCCGAGGGCGCCGTCAACCGAGCGATCCTCGCCGCATGCGCGATCACTGGCGTCGACGAGGTCTATCGCATGGGCGGCGCTCAGGCGATCGCGGCGCTGGCAATGGGGACGGAGTCGGTGTCGAGGGTCGACGTGATCGTTGGACCTGGGAACCTCTACGTTCAGGAGGCCAAACGCCAGCTGTCCGGGCACGTCGGGATCGACTCGTTCGCGGGTCCCAGTGATCTGATGGCGATCGCCGATTCCGGCTTCCCGCTCGAGCCGCTCGCGCTCGATCTGCTCGCGCAGGCCGAGCACGGTCCCGGGACGCTGGTCGTAGGGGTCTGCACCGACCGGACGCAGCTCGAGCAGCTCTCGGCCCGTCTGGGTCGCGAGCTTCCGGATTCGCAGGCGGTCTGCAGGCTCGTGCTGGTCCCATCCCATGAGTTCGCGCTGGAGCTGGCGGAGGAGTTCGCGCCCGAGCACCTCGAGTTGCTCGGTCCGCTGGCCGAGCAACTCGCCCCACGCGTCACCCGCTCGGGCTGCGTATTCGTCGGGACAGGGACGGCGTTCGGGGACTACATCGCGGGCTCCAACCACACGCTTCCGACCGGAGGCTCAGCACGCTTCGCCTCTTCACTCGGGCCGCAGCACTTCCGCCGGGTCTTCACGGAGGTTCACATCGACGACGCCGATATGCTCGCGCGGGCCGCAGCGCCGGTGGCACGCGCCGAGGGCTTCGAGCTGCACGCACAGTCGATGGAGATCCGAATCGGCGACAATCAGCCCGGATGACCAGATCAGGCAAGATCGAGCGCAGTACAGGCGAGACCCAGGTGAGCGTCACCTTGAGCCTGGACGGGCAGGGCGACGGGACGCGTCAGACCGGCGTCGGCTTCCTCGATCACATGCTCGACCTGCTCGCTCGGCACGGCAGGATCGAACTCGACGTGGCCGCGACCGGCGACCTGCACACGGGCGCGCATCACACGGTCGAGGATGTCGGCATCTGCATCGGTCAGGCGCTCGATGCGGCGCTGGGGGATCGGACCCGAATCACCCGCTACGGCAACGCGACGGTGCCGATGGACGAGGCACGCGCCGCCTGTGCGATCGACATCTCCGGGCGCGGCCTGCTCGTGTTCGAGGCGGCGATGCCCCCAGGTGCGATCGGCAACTACGATCACGAGCTGACCGAGGAGTTTCTGCGGGCAGTTGCTGCCAACGCGAGGCTGACGCTGCACGTCACGGTCGAGGCCGGCACCAACGCGCATCACATGATTGAGGCTGTGTTCAAGGCGTTTGCCCGGGCGCTTCGCGCCGCGGTGTCGGTCGATCCGACGGAGGTCGGCGTACCGAGCACCAAGGGCACGCTCATATGAGCCTCGTGCGCCCGCGGATCGCGGTCATCGACTACGACATGGGCAACCGCCGCTCGGTCGAGAAGGCGCTTGAGCACGTGGGCGTGAAGGCCGCGATCACGCGTGACCCGGCGGCCTTGCGTGATGCGAACGCACTGGTGCTGCCCGGCGTCGGCGCGTTCCCGGCAGGTATGGCGAACCTGCGCCGGTTCGGGCTCGACGAAGTGCTGCGAGAGCGCGCGGAGGCGGGCACGCCGCTGCTCGGCATCTGCCTGGGAATGCAACTGCTGTTCGACTCCTCCACCGAACACGAACATGCTGGGGCAACGCCCGGGCTCGGTCTTCTCGCCGGTCATGTGCAGCGGATCGACGCCGGCGGCCTGCGGGTTCCGCACATCGGCTGGAGCGAGGTGTGCTTCGAGCGAGTGTCGCCGCTCACCGCCGACCTGCCGCCGCGCGGGGCGCCGTTCTATCACGTGCATTCGTTCGTGGCGCATCCGGCTGCGCCGACCGAGGTGATCGGCACTGCCGACTACGGCGAGCGGTTTGCGACGATCGTCCGCCGCGACAATGTGTATGGGACCCAGTTCCATCCGGAGAAGTCCTCAAGAGACGGTCTGCTCCTGCTCGCCGCGTTCGCCGAGCTGGCGCGGGCGGCGCAGAGCCCGAGCGTCCACGCATGATCCTCCTGCCCGCGATCGACATCCTCGAGGGCAAGGCCGTGCGGCTTGCGCGCGGCGACTTTGGCCAGCGGACCGAGTACGACACCGATCCGCTCGAGGCCGCCAGGCGCTGGGTCGACGCCGGCGCACGCGAACTCCACGTCGTCGACCTCGACGGCGCCCGCACGGGCCAACCTGCCAACGTCGGTCATGTCCGCCGGATCGTTGAGGCCTGCGGGGTGCCCGTCGAGGTCGGCGGTGGGCTGCGGTCGCTTGACGCTGTTCGGGCGATTGCCGACACAGGTGTGGCGCGCCTGATCCTGGGAACGGCAGCCTTCCGCGATCCGGATCTGCTCGAGGCGGCAGTGGTCGGCTACCCGAACCAGGTGATGGTCTCCGTCGACGCGCGAAACGGACGCGTCGCCGCCGCAGGCTGGACGGAGGAGACCGAGCTCAGCGTCAGTGAGGCGCTGGCCGGCCTTCAGGGACAGGGCGTCAGCAGGTTCGTGTACTCGAATATCGAACGCGACGGGATGCTGACCGGACCAGACCTCGATGGCGCGCGCGCGGTGGCCTGCGCAATCGACGGCAGCTTCGTCTACTCCGGCGGAGTCGGGACGCTCGAGGACCTGGAAGCGCTGGCGCAACTGCGCGAGCCGAAGTGCACCGGTGTGATCGTCGGCAAGGCGCTCTACGAGCGCCGCTTCGACGTTGGTGAGGCACAGCTGCTGCTCGACAACGCAGCCCCCGCCTGACGGCGATCTGCAATGCACTACAAGCGCGTGATTCCCTGCCTTGACGTCGACCGCGGTCGCGTCGTCAAGGGAACCGGGTTCGTGGACCTCCGCGACGCCGGCGATCCGGTGGAACTCGCCAGTCGTTATGACCTTGCCGGAGCCGACGAGCTGGTGTTCCTCGACATCACAGCGACCTCCGATCACCGTGAGACGGTCGTCGAGCTCGCGCGGAGCGCTGCTGATCAGGTCTTCATCCCCTTCACGATCGGCGGCGGCATCCGCTCGGTCACCGACGCCCAGGCCGTACTCGACGCCGGCGCCGACAAGGTCTCGGTCAACTCTGCAGCGCTTGCGCGGCCCGCGCTGATCGATGAGCTGGCTGCTCGCTTCGGTGCGCAGTGCATCGTCGTGGCGATCGACGCCCAACGTGATCAGTCAGTGGAGCGGTGGCAGGCGTACCTGGCGGGCGGTCGGAAGGCTACGGGCCGGGATGTCGTCGCTTGGGCTCGAGAGGCAACCGAGCGCGGCGCGGGGGAGATCCTGCTCACGAGCATGGACCGAGATGGCTCCAGCGCCGGATACGACCTGGCACTGACCGCGGCCGTGGCGGACGCGGTGCAGGTGCCGGTGATCGCCTCCGGCGGCGCCGGCACCATCGACCACCTGGTGGAGGCCCTGAGCGCAGGCGCGGATGCGGTGCTGTGTGCGTCGATCTTCCATTACGGACAGCACACCGTTGCGGAGGTGAAGCGCCACCTCGCACGTGCCGGCATTGCCGTGCGCGAGGTGGCGCAGACCTAGATTCGATCCAGAAGGGCCGCTATGCGGCTTCTTCTACGTAACCTGCCGCGGCGCATGCATCGCAGTACGCGGCGGGGGGAACTCGGGGCTCATAACAGCCCGGACGGCAGCAGGTGGACGATCGCTTTGGCCGGCCCCGACCGATGCGGGCGGCGGCGGCGTCCTTCAGCTCTTCACGCATGCGGTCCAGTTCAGCCGCATGCGTGGCACAGAAGCGACGACCCTTGAGAGCCGGCTCCTGGCAGTGACTTCCACTTCGACAGCGCATAGACAAAGTAGGGTACCATGTTTGCCCCGCTGCCGCCAGTGGTCGTTGGTCTACGCTCTGTTTTATGGTCCGGCCGATCAACAGCCTCGTGTGGGCCACTGATATCGATGTTCTCGGCGTCGACCACACCGTGGCCCGCTACAACGGATACTGGGTCGTCCAGTCGCCGGGCAACCCAACCTTCTGGTGGGGCAACTTCCTGCTGTTCGACGATCCGCCGGCAAAGGGGGACGGTGAGCGCTGGGAGGCGCTGTTCGAGGCTGAGCACCGCAATCGGCCGGAGGTCACGCATCGCGCGTTCGCCTGGGACCGCACCGACGGTGCGATCGGCGACGCGGAATGGGAACTGTTGACCCGTGGGTACGAGCTCGAGCGAACCGCAGGACTCACAGCCACGCCCGCTCGGATCGGTCGACATGCCCGCGCCAACCGCGACGTGGAGGTGCGGGCGTTGGATCCGGCCGTCGGTCATGACGAGGACCTCTGGAGCGCGGCGATGAGCGTCTGGCTCGAGCAGCCCCATCCGGGGGAAACGGACGAGTACCGTCGCACCTTCCTGCGCAGGCGCCAGGCCGGGCTCAGAGAGATCTTCCGCCAGGGGCGACGGGGCGCCTGGTACCTGGCCCTGCTCGACGGCCAGGTCGTGGGCTCGCTCGGGATCGTCGTCACCGGCGGACGCGCTCGCTACCAGACCGTCGACACGGTCGAGGCGTATCGCGGCAGGGGGATCGCGACGCGACTGGTCGCCGACGCCGCGTCGCACGCCGCGGCCGCGCACGACATCGACCACTTCGTCATCGCCGCCGATCCGGACTACCACGCGATCGGCATCTACGAGTCGGTCGGCTTCGAGCGCGCGGAGTCGGTGGTCGGGGCGCTGCGCAAGCCCACGCTCTAGCGCCGGCGGTCAGAGCGTCCAGGGCCCGGCGGTGAGTCCAGCGAACCGGCCCCGGGCGCGACCAGGGACGCATTCGCGTGCCGGTGCCCAACCGGCCGCATCACCTGCTCAATCTGCCAAATCGTCGGGGCGTCCGTCGATTTGCTCGGAATCGCACGATTTCGCATGCGTGAGCGAGCAAACCTGCGGTGGGCATGACGAATTGTCAGATCATGCATGCTCAGCGGCGAGCCCGGGCATCAGCCACCGCGGGTCGTGCACGTTCGCGTGGAGCACGCGGATCGTCGATCGCGACGATCTCTGCGTCCACCTCGGCCGCTCCTCCCGCGGCTACCGGGGTACGAGCTTGTAGAGCACGTAGCGGCCCATCAGGAAAAGTGCACCGGGATCGGCCACCGCGGTCGTATATGAGCCGTCGGGGAACGAGAAGACCTTGGCACCCGTGCGGGCGTTGAACCCGTAGCTGCCGGCGCTGTAGACCGTCGAGACGTAGACGACGTTGTTGATGACGGTGGCCGAGCCGGAGATCGCGCCGCCGACATCGGCTGTCCAGCGGGTGCCGCCGGTCTGGGCATCGAGCGCGTAGAGATCGCCGTGGTAGGAGCCGATGTAGACAGTTGGTCCGAGGCCCGGTGTATCGGCGACAGCCGGGCCGGAGTAGACGTAGCCACCGAGGTTCTCAGACCAGGCGAGCGTTCCGCCCAGTGTGAACGAGTACGCGTCGCCGGAGTTGTTGCCTACATAAACCCGCCCGAACGCGATCGCCGGGGTCGAGTAGAACTCGCCGCCGGGGCTCTGTGACCAGTTCTCGTGGCCGGTTCTGGCGTTGACCGAGTAGAAGCTGCCGCCATAGTTGCCGACGTAGAGATTCCCGCCAAAGAAGGCGGGGCCGGCCTTGATCGGGCCACTGGTCGGCAGCGACCAGTTTTCGTGACCGGTGAGCACGTTCAGCGAGTACAGCGTGCCACCCTGCGAACCGAAGTAGACGGAGTTGCCGACCACCACGGGCGACGATTCCGTTCCGCTCGACACGGGGAATTTCCAGAGGATGTGGCCGCTGCTCATCGACAATGCGACGATCTCTCCGTCGAAGCTGTCGATCGAGCTGCTCGCGGTGGACAGCACGGTGACAAACATGCGGTTGTGCACCGGATCGAGCGCCGGGGTCGAGGCCGAGCGCTTGCCGACGTGGGTCAGCCAGATCTGCTTGCCGGTGGCGATGTTGACGCGCTTGGCAGTCGCCCCCCCGTCGAAGAGGTAGAGGCTGTTACCGCGGATCGTCGCTGGGAATTCGAGCAGCGCGTTGCCACCGAACTTCCACGCGGTCCTGAAGGGCGGATGGAGCGATGAGCGTCCGGTGAAGTCCCGCGTGCGCGTTTGACCGCCGCCGTAGAACGGCCACGTGAAGCTGTTCACGTGGATCACGGCCGTGGTGGTGGTGTCGTCGTGGTCGTCGTCGGCGCGTTGAAGGCCGCGCTCGTGTCGACGGTGTTGCCGGGCTTGCCGAGCTCGTGGATCGCAAACCCGGCGACCACGATCGCAACGACCACGGCGACCGCCGCGAAGATCCAGGTTCCGCGGTTGGACTTGGGGAGGTGCATCAGGCAAGCAGGGTAGTCATAAGCGAAGATGGACGTGTGCGGAACCCCGATGGAAAGCAGCTGCTCGCCGTTGCCCGGGCCCTACGGCCGATCGCTGAGATCCTTCCCGAACTGCGGAAGCTCCAGAGCAGCGTATACCTCGTCGGCGGGACCGTCCGCGACCTGATCCTGGAGCGGGAGTTCGTTGACGTCGACCTCGCGATCGACGGCGAGACGCGCGAGCTCGCCGCAGGCATCGGCTCCCCGCAGCCCCTCAGCGAGTCGCGGTTCAGCACCATCTGCGTCAGCCGCGGCACCGTCCGCTATGACCTCGCGCGCACACGCAGCGAGCGCTACGCGCACCCTGGCGCTCTGCCGGAGGTCGAACCGGCGCCGATCGCGACCGACCTGCTGCGGCGCGACTTCACGGTCAACGCGATCGCGCTCGGTCTCACCGGCGCTGACACCGGAGTGCTGCTGGCGGCGCCGCGTGCCCATGACGACCTCGAGCGGCGCGCCTTGGCCGTGCTCCACGACACGAGCTTCGAGGACGACCCGACGCGGCTGCTGCGGCTGGCGCGTTATGCGGCGCGACTCGGCTTCACGATCGCACCGCACACGAGGGAGCTCGCGGCCGGAGCCATCGCAACCGGCGCCCTGGACACCGTCAGCGGCACCCGGATCGGGAGCGAATTGCGACTGATGGCGGCCGAGCTTGACCCGGTCGCCGTCTTCGAGAGCGCAGCCGACCTCGGCCTCCCCTGGACGATCGACGTTCCGCTGGCGGCCGGAGCACTCCGCATCCTGCCCTCCGACGGTCGTGCCGACATCGTCGTGCTCGCCGCCGTGAAGCTTGGCGAGGACCTCGACAGCCTTGGTTTCACCGCGCGCGACCGCGACGCGATCCTCGAGGCCCGCACACGCGCGCCGGAGCTTGCCGTGCGCCTGGCTGACGCGTCCTCCGGCGCCGAGATCGCGCGAGCGGTGGGCAGCTCTGGAGTGACGACCGTGGCCCTCGCGTCAGCGATCGGACCACCGACAGCACCGCAGCGGTGGCTGCAGGAGTTGAGGGACCTCAGGCTTCAGATCAACGGCGACGATCTGCGCGCGGCGGGCGTCGCCGAGGGACCGGCGCTGGGTCGCGCGCTGCAGGACGCTCAGGACGCGATGTACGACGGCCTCGCCCCCGATCGCGCCAGCCAACTCAGGGTTGCGCTCGAAGCCGCGGAGTAGCCTCGGGCACGTGCAGCTCGCCAACCCTTTCTACGACCTGGAGGGGCAGATCGCGATCGAGCTTCCTGGCGCAAGCGCCGTCTTCACGACGCGCTCCTGGGGCGATGCGCGCGACACGCTCCCGGCGATCGCGGCGAGCCTGGGCGTGCATCCTGTGCGTGCGCGGCAGGTTCACGGCAGCGCAGTGGTCGCGACAGCCAGGGTGGCACAGGGGACCGAGGCCGATGCGCTCCTCGCAACGACACCAGGGGTTGCGCCGACGGTGATGACGGCTGACTGCGTCCCAATCGCAATCGCGGGCCCGGGCGTCGTTGCCGCGATACACGCCGGCTGGCGCGGATTGGCGGGTGGCGTGATCAGCAACGCCCTTGCCGAGCTGCGGGCGCACACGGTCGGGACGAGCGCAATCGCATTCAGCGCTGCGATCGGACCGGCAGCGGGCGCCTGTTGCTACGAGGTCGGCCCGGAGCTGCATGCGCGGTTCCCCGACTTCAGCCGTCAGGGGAACCTGGACCTCAAGGGGATCGCAAGACACCAACTGCAACAACAGGGGGCAACGACCATCCACGACGTCGACATCTGCACGATCTGCTGCATGGACCCGAAGCTCTTCTCATACCGCCGTCAGGGCGAAGGCGCAGGCCGCCAGGCGCTGCTCGCATGGTTGAACTGATCCACGGCCTCCGCGCCGGCGACGTGCGTCGCAACCTCGAGGAGGTCCACGAGCGCCTCGACGCCGCGGGCCGCCGGCACGGGGAGGTACAGGTACTGGCGGCCGTGAAGTACCTGCCGATCGAGGAGCTGGCGGCACTCGCAGAGGGCGGGATCACGCTGGTCGGCGAGAACCGTGCGCAGGAGCTCACGCTCAAAGCCGCGCAGCACCCCGAGTTCATCTGGGACTTCATCGGTGCGCTCCAGAGCCGCAAGGTCGCGCTGTTGCTGCCGCACGTGCGCTACATCCATTCGGTGGCGTCAGATTCGGCGCTGGCGCAGCTTGCCAGGCACGGAGGCCCGGACACGCGCGTTCTGATCGAGGTCAACATCGCCGGCGACCCGGGCAAGGCCGGTGTGACGTCAGCCGAGCTGCCGGCCTTCCTCGAGCGCTGTCCCGTGCCGGTCGCGGGACTGATGACGATGCCGCCGCTGGCTGCCGATCCCGAGCACAGCAGACGCCACTTCGCGGCCCTGAGGGAGCTCGCCGACGCGCACAACCTGACCGAGCTGTCGATGGGCACGAGCCAGGATTACGGTGTGGCCGCGGAGGAGGGCGCCACGATCATCAGGCTCGGATCAGTGCTCTACCGTCAAACAGCGGCATAATCATGCGGGTGGGCGCCCCGGGGCGCCGCCTGCAGGGAAATCATCCGGAAACCCGAACCCCCAACCGATATGGCATTTCGCGACACATGGCATCGGACGCTCGTCTACTTCGGCCTCGCCGAGGATGAGGCCTACGACGAGGATTACGGGCCGTACGCCGAACCGGAGGTTCAGATGCAGGACAGCTACCGCGATCGGCCGACGGTGCGCCGTCTCGACGAGCGCCCGAGGCGCCGCCGCGACGAGTTCGACGACATCTTCGCCGACGATGATCGCCAGGCCACGGTGCTGAGGCCGGTCGCAACCCGCCCCAACGGCCGCGGCGCCAACGGCAACGACGTGCGCGTCCACTTCGTCGCGCCAAAGAACTTCAACGACGCGCAGGACATCGCCGACAAGTTCAAGGACTCGATTCCGGTGATCCTGAACCTGCAAACGGCTGACTCAGACCTTTCCAAGCGGCTGATCGACTTCGCCAGCGGCCTGACGTACGCGCTCGACGGCGGGATGCAGCGCGTCGCCGACAAGGTCTTCCTGCTGACTCCCCAGAATGTGGAAGTCTCGGCGGAGGAGCGCGCACGGCTGCTCGAGAAGGGCTTCTTCAACCAGTCGTAGCGCCCGCGCTGGTGCCGCTGCGTCCGCTGACGCGCGGCACCGCAGCTACGCTAGCTCCGCTATGAAAGTCGGCCTGATCGGCTCCGGGAACATGGCCCGCGCAATCGCACGCGGGTGGGGTGAGCCGGTGCTCTGCACCGACAGCGGCTCGGGACGCGGGCACGCACTGGTGGAGGAGCTCGGTGGCGAGCGCGTCGCCACGAACCGCGAGCTTGCGGACCGCGTCGACCTGGTCGTGTTGTGCCACAAGCCCTACCAGCTCGAGCCGGTGTCCGCCGCCCTCAGCGGGATCACGAAACCGATTGCATCGGTGCTCGGTGCGACCCCGACCTCCGCGCTGGAGGCCGCCTATCCCGATAGCCAGGTGTTCGTGCTGATGCCGAACACGCCCGTTGAAGTCCGCCAGGGCGTGGTCCTCTACGCGCAACGCGGTTCTGAGGCACGACCGGTCGACGACGCGGTCGAGGCCGAGGTGCTCGAGCTGTTCGCGCGCCTCGGCCGGGTGGTGACCGTGCCCGAGCGTCTACTGGACGCCGCAACCGCGGTCGCAGGGGTCGGGCCCGCGTATCAGGCTCTGGTGGCCGAGGCGCAGATCGACGCAGGCGTCCGCCACGGGTTGGGCGCTGCACTCGCCGGTGAGCTGGTCACCGCGACGATGCGCGGCTCAGCTGCACTGATCGAGGCCAAGGGACACGACACGCTCGCGGTCCGCCGCGAGGTCACATCCCCCGGCGGATCAACGGCCCGTGGGCTCGACGCGCTCGAGCGGGCCGGTATTCGCGCCGCGTTCCAGGACGCTACCGAGGCCGTCGTGAACCATCCCAGGCGCCGCTGACGATGCTCCTCGAGGCGGTCAGCCGGGCCAACGTCTCGAACTTCATCGGGGATCTGTTCGACGTCTACATCGCACTGATCCTGATCTACATACTCAGCAACCTGCTGTTCTCGTTCGGTGCGCGGCCGCCGTACTCGCGGGTGATGGACGCGCTGTTGGGCTTCCTGCGCGATGTCTCCGAGCCGTTCCTGCGGATCTTCCGGCGCCTGATCCCGTCGATGGGAGCCATCGATCTCAGCCCGATGCTGGCGATCCTCGTGCTGATCGTCGTGCGCGCGATCCTCGTCAACGCGATCGGTGGCTGACGCGGCCCGGCGTCGCGCGGCGCTGCGGGCCGCGCTCGTGGTCGTGGTCGTGGTCGGGCTCGACCAGCTGACCAAGCGCACGCTCGGGACCTGGATCAAGCCGGAACAGGTCCGCCACGTCGTTCCAGGGGTCACACTGGTCTATGAGCGCAACACCGGCGTGGCCTTCAGCTTCCTTGCGGGCACCGGCGCGCTCGTGTATGTGGTCACCGCGATCGCGCTGGTCGCGCTGGTCACGTTCATGCTGATGCAGCCCCAGCGGCGGCTGCTGTGGCTGCCGACCGGAATGCTGGTCGGCGGCGCGGTCGGCAACCTGATCGACAGGGTCGGGCGCGGCTCGGTGATCGACTTCATCAAGTTGCCGCATTGGCCGGCCTTCAACTTCGCCGACATCTCGATCACCTTCGGCGTGATCATTCTCGTGTTCGTGATCGAGCGGGGACAGCGATGAGACCTGAGACTGAGTGGGAGGGGACCGTCGAGCCCGATGCCGCCGGCCTGCGGCTGGACCAGTTCCTGGCGCAGCCGCTCGGGTCCAGGGCACGGGCGGCGCGGCTGATCGGAGCGGGTCTGGTCACGGTCGGCGGCCGCAGCGTCCAGAAGCGCTATGCCGTCAAGCCTGGGGAGCAGGTGGTGGTGGCGGCCGAGAGGCTGGGGCGGGTGCAGGTCAGCGGACCCGCACCCGCACTTTTCGCGATCGCCTACGAGGACGACGCGCTGATCGTGGTGGACAAGCCGGCGGGACTCCTGGTGCACCCGTCGCGCGGGCACGAGACCGGCACGCTCGCGCAGGCACTGGCCGGGCGCGCCGCCGGCGGTGCGGACCCACAGCGCCCCGGGATCGTGCACCGCCTCGACCGTGACACCTCGGGATTGCTGGTCGTCGCCAAGGGCGAGGCCGTGCACCGCGAACTTCAGCGCATGCTGCAGGAGCGCGAACTGGGCCGCGAGTATCTGGCGCTCGTCGAGGGGATCCCGCCCGCGCACTCGGGGACGGTCGACGCGCCAATCGGCCGCGACCGCCGCGACCGCCTGCTGCACTCGATCGACACCGACACCCCGCGCGAGGCGCGCACCCATTTCGAGCTGCTCGAGCCGCTTGGCAGCGCAGCACTGCTGCGCGTGACACTGGAGACGGGACGCACACACCAGATCCGCGTGCACATGCGCGCGATCGGGCACCCGGTGCTCGGTGATCGGGCCTATGCAGGTCCGGAATGGTTTGGGCTCGCGCGCCAGTTCCTGCACGCCGCGCGACTCCGATTCCCGCACCCGGTGAGCGGCGAGCCGGTCGACATCAGCTCGCCGCTGCCCCCCGATCTCGAGGCCGCGCTCACACTCGCACGCGCCCGGTCGGCCTGAACTACACTGTGGGCGTTCTGTTCCCGACCCTCCGCAGGGGCCGGGTCGCGCCCTGCTCCGGGACAAGTCCGGAGTCGCGACCGAACACGGCCCGCGGTGTGTTTCGCAAAATCTCATCAAGGGAGTTTCAAGTGGCTCAGGTGGGCATCAAAGAGCTGCTGGAGGCCGGCGTACATTTCGGCCACCAGACGCGGCGCTGGAATCCGAAGATGCGCCGGTTCATCTTCGGTGAGCGCGACGGCATCTACATCATCGACCTGCAGCAGACCGATCGGCTGCTGCAGGAAGCGCAGAACTTCGCATCCGACATCGCGCGGCGTGGCGGCACCGTGATGTTCGTCGGGACCAAGAAGCAGGCGCGGGATGCGATCAAGGACACGGCCGAGGCGGCGGGAATGCCGTATGTCAACCACCGCTGGCTCGGTGGCCTGCTCACCAACTTCCAGACCATCTCCAGCAGGATCAAGCGGCTTCACGACCTCGAGCGCTATGAGGCGGAGGGGCAGCTGCAGCTGCTGCCGACCCGTGAGCGGATGGCCGCGCTGGCCGACCTTGAGAAGCTGCGGGCGAATCTCGGCGGAGTCAAAAACATGCAGCGTCAGCCCGACGCCGTGTTCGTGATTGACCTCAAGACCGAGGCGATCGCCGTCAAGGAGGCGCAACGCCTGCGGATCCCGATCATCGGCCTGGTCGATACCAACTGCGACCCCGAGGGAATCGACTTCGTGATCCCGGGCAACGACGACGCGATCCGTTCGTGTGCCGCCGTCACCCGTGCCATCGGGGACGTCGTCGCCGAGTCCTATGGCGCCTTCCGTGCCGAGGAGGAGCGTGCGCGGCTCGAGCGCGAGCGCAAGGAGGCCGAGGAGCGCGCCCGTCGCGAAGCCGAGGAGGCAGCCCGTCGGGCGGCCGAGGAGGAGGCGCGTGCCGAGGCGGAGGCGAAGGCAGCCGCGGAGGCGGAGGCGAAGGCAGCCGCGGAGGCCACAGCAGCCACCGAGGCTGCAGCAGCCGCGGCGGCAGAGGCCAGGGCCGCTGCCCAGGCTGCCGCTGCCCAGGCTGCCGCTGCCCAGGCTGCCGCTGCCCAGGCTACCGCTGCCGCGTCCGCGTCCCCCGCACACGAGCAGCCTGCTGCGCCTGAGGTAGCGGCGGAGCCCGCCACCCCAGCCGAAACTGAGTCCCCCGCCGATGCGGACGCTCCTGCCGTCGAAGCTGAGCGCGCTGCGCCTGCCGAGCCTGCAGAAGCGGCAGCCGCTGCCGAGCCGCCATCAGCGTCCGGCGATGCTGAAGCCGAGATCGCTGCGGAACCAGTGTCGGCGGAGGCATCTGCCGACGCTGACGCCACCGAGACCGAACCGAGCCCTGGGACGACAACCGAGGAGTCCGCATGAGCGCGATTGCCGCATCAGATGTCAAGGCCCTGCGCGACCGTACCGGCGCGGGGATGATGGCCTGCAAAAACGCTCTGGCTGAGGCTGACGGCGACTTCGAGCGTGCCGTCGAGCTGCTGCGTGCGCGCGGCGAGGCGCAAGCGGCCAAGCGTGCGGGCAACGACGCCACCGAGGGCACGATCCAGACCTACGTCCACGGCGCCGGCGCCAAGATGGTCGGTGTCCTGGTCGAGGTCGATTGTGAGACCGACTTCGTCGCAAAGAATGATGCGTTCGTCGGCTTTGCCCGGGACGTCGCGCTGCACATCGCCGCCAGCCCGCTGACGCTCGCCGTGACCGAGGAAGAGGTTCCCGCCGAGGACCGTGAGCGCGAGGTCCGCGTCGCCACCGAGAAGGCCCAGGACCGTCCGGAGAACGTGCGCGAGAGGATTGTCGAGGGCTCGGTGAACAAGTGGCTGGATGAGGTCGTGCTGCTGCGTCAGAGACACGTCAACGAGGACAAGTACGCTGGCCAGACGATCGAGGCGATCCGCGCGAAGCTCGCCTCCGACACCGGTGAGAACGTCGTGATCCGCCGGTTCGCACGTTTCGCCGTCGGCGAATAGCATCCAATCTCACCCGTGAGCAGCACGCCAGGCACAAACGCCGCACCCGCCTACGGACGGGTGCTGCTCAAGCTCTCCGGTGAGGCGCTGATGGGTGACCGTGACTACGGCACCGATCCGGAACGCGTCCAGGCTGTTGCACAGGAGGTCGCGACGATCCACCGGCGGGGGGTGGAGGTCGCCGTCGTGGTCGGTGGTGGGAACATCTACCGTGGCCTTGAGGCAGCCGCCCGCGGGATGGACCGGGCAACGGGCGATTACATGGGAATGCTCGCCACGGTGCTGAACGCGCTGGCGCTCCAGGACGCGCTGGAGAAGAGCGAGATCCCCACTCGGGTGCAGTCGGCGATCACGATCTCAGAGGTCGCCGAGCCCTACATCCGACGCCGCGCGGTCCGCCACCTCGAGAAGGGGCGCGTGGTGATCTTCGCGGCCGGCACCGGCAACCCCTTCTTCACCACCGACACGGCCGCCGCGCTGCGCGCCGCTGAGGTTCACGCGGAGGTTGTGCTGATGGCCAAGAACGGGATCGAGGGCGTCTACAGCGCCGATCCGGCGAAGGACCCGAACGCGCAGTTCATACCGGAGATCACCCATAAGGAGGCGCTCACCCAGGGACTGCAGGTGATGGACTCCACCGCGTTCGCGCTGTGCATGGACAACAACCTTCCGATCATCGTCTTCAACATGGCCGACGGGAGCAACATCAACCGGATAGTGTCCGGTGAACGCGTGGGAACCCTGGTGAAGACATGAGCGAAGACGATCTGGTCACCGGCTTCCTCGACGATGCGCGCGACCGCATGCACAAGTGCGTCGATTCGACGCGGCACGAGTTCAGCTCGGTGCGCACCGGCCGCGCCAGCCCCGCGCTGCTTGATCGCATCAACGTCGACTACTACGGGACGGCGACGCCGCTCAAGCAGCTCGCCACGATCAGCGCCCCGGAGGCGCGGCTGCTCTCGATCCAGCCATACGACAAGAGTTCGATCAAGGCGATCGAGAAGGCGATCCTCGAATCGGACGTCGGCCTGACGCCGTCCAACGACGGATCCGTGATCCGCCTGATGCTCCCGGAGCTGACCGAGGAGCGCCGTCGTGAGCTGGTCAAGGTCGTGCGCGGCATCGCCGAGGATGGTCGCGTGGCGATTCGTAACGTTCGCCGCGACGTGATGCACGATCTGCGCGAGCTGAAAGGTGAGGGCGAGATCGGCGCGGACGACGAGCATCGTGCTGAAACCGAGCTCCAGAAGGTCACCGACTCGCGGGTCGTCGAGCTCGACGAGCTGCTGAAGGTCAAGGAAGAAGAGATCCTCGAGGTTTAGAACGACTTTCAGAATGATCGACATGCCCGGATACGACCCTGGACACGGCGCCGGCTCGGGATGCGTCCCCTTGCCGATGCCACCAGCATCTGCTTTGGGAACCCATCCCGCCCGGCTTGGTCCAGCGCCGCCCCGGTCGCACCCTCATTCTGAAAGACGTTCTTAGTCGTGAGTCGGGAATTCGCGAGAAGGTTCGCGGCGTCAGGACGTTAGATGGGCGTCGGCGCCGCGCCAGATCCGGGCGCCGATGGCCCGCGCTACGTCGCGATCATCACCGACGGCAACGGCCGCTGGGCCAGGCAGCGCGGACTTGCCGCGATTCGCGGCCATGAGGCGGGCGCTGACATCGTCAAGGCGCGTCTGCGCGACGCCGTCAGCTTCGGAATCAAGGAGCTGACCGTGTACTCGTTCTCGACCGAGAACTGGAGCCGCTCGAGGGCTGAGGTCAGCGGCCTGATGCGGATGTTCGCGCGACGCATCGACGCCGAGACGCCCGAGCTCAAGGCCGAGGGAGTGCGGATGCGCTTCATCGGCCGCCGCTCGGCGCCGGTCTCGCTTCGCCTGGTGGAGAAGATGGAATGGGCGGAGGCCGAGACGGCGGCCAACGACCAGATCACACTGTTCGTCGCTTTCAACTACGGTGGACGCGCGGAGATCCTCGATGCCGCTCGCACCTTCACCGGCGGCGACGAGGATGAGTTCCGCCGCCACCTCTACGCACCCGATATGAACGACCCGGACCTGATCATCCGCACCAGCGGGGAGCGGCGCGTCTCGAACTTCCTGACCTGGCAGTCGGCGTACTCCGAATTCGTATTCCGCGACGAGCTCTGGCCGGACTTCACGCGTGAGGCCTTCGCGAACAGCCTCGCGGAGTACCGCTCGCGCCAGCGGCGCTTTGGTGGACGCTGATGCCTCAGGTCCGTCGAAGCGCCGAGGCACCGCGAGGCACAGCCTCGGAGCCGCGTCGGCGCCGGCCCCGGTCCGACCTGACGGCGCGGGTCATCGTCGCCGTGCCCGCCGCTGTGCTGGCCGTGATCTTCGTGGACATCGGCGGCGTCGGCTGGATGGTGCTGATGGCGGTGATCGCATGCGTGTGCCTGAGCGAGCTCTACACGATGTTGCCCGAGTGGAAGCCGGTGCCGATCGTCGGGTTCGTGGTGGCAGCCGGTATGTGCGTCGCGGCGAGGTACGGGACGCTCGCCGCGGTGGTCGGTGTCGCGCTCGCGTCCGCGCCGCTGGTGTTTCTTGCCGTGCTGGCGCGCGGTCAGAACACCGGCGCCACCCTGACGATCGCCTCGACTCTGCTCGGGGTGATGTGGATCGGCTTCGCTTCCGCGCACGCTGTGCTGCTCAGGCAGCTCCCGCACGGCAACGGGCTGATGATCGACGTGATGCTGGGAACCTTCCTGGGTGACACAGCGGCCTATCTCGGGGGAAGGATGTTCGGACGTCACCCCCTGGCGCCCACGATCTCGCCGAAGAAGACGATCGAGGGGCTCGCCTGCGGAGCGCTCGTCGCAATCGTGGCCGTGGTGGTCGCCGGGCTGTATCAGTCGTGGCTGCCGTACAGCACGGCCCTGCTGCTGGGTGTCGCCATCGCAGTCCTCGGCCCGATCGGTGACCTGTTCGAGTCGCTGATCAAGCGCGACGCGGGAATAAAGGACGCCGGCACCATATTCGGTGCGCATGGGGGCGCGCTCGATCGCCTCGACGCGATCATGTTCACGGTTGTTGCCGGTTATTACATCGCGATCAGCGTCCCGAGGTAGGCGATCGTGTCGAGACGCCTGGTGATCCTGGGTTCGACCGGCTCGATCGGGACCCAGGCGCTGGACGTCGTCGTTCGCAGCGAGGGCGACCTCGTCCCCGTCGGCCTGAGCGCGGGCGGCGACTGGCAGGCGTTGATCGAGCAGGCCACGCGGCTCGGGGTGCGCCGAATCGCGCTGGCTGATCCGGACGCGGCCGCTCGCGCCTCAGAGGCGTGGATGGACGGTGAGGTGCTCTCTGGTCCGGAGGGGTTGGTGCGGCTGGTGACCGAGTCGGGCTGCGACATGGTCCTGAACGCGATCGTGGGCTCCGCCGGTCTGTTGGCGACCGTGGCGACGTTGGGGGAGGGCATCGATCTCGCGTTGGCGAACAAGGAGTCGCTGGTGGTCGGGGGAGAGCTCGTGAACCAGCTCGCCGAGGCCACCGGAGCTCAGATCCTGCCGGTCGATTCTGAGCACTCGGCTCTGTTTCAGCTCCTGAGCGGCGAGTCGGCCGGAACGGTCGACCGGCTCGTGCTGACCGCGTCCGGCGGCCCGTTCCGGGGTCGGACGCGCGCGCAGCTGGCCGAGGTCAGCATCGAGCAGGCGCTCGCCCACCCGACCTGGTCGATGGGCGGCAAGATCACGATCGACTCAGCGACGCTTATGAACAAGGGACTGGAGGTGATCGAGGCCCATCATCTGTTCGGGACGCCCTATGACCAGATCGAGGTCGTGGTGCATCCCCAGTCGATCGTTCACAGCCTGATACAGCTCTGCGACGGTGCCACGCTCGCCCATCTCGGCTACCCCGATATGCGCGTTCCGATCGCCTATGCGCTGCATCACCCCAGCCGCACGGAGGTGCCGCTGCCGGCGCTCGATCTGGCGGCCGTCGGCGCGCTCACGTTCGAGCCGCCCGATCCAGACACCTTCGTCTGCCTGGCGCTGGCGCGCGCGGCCGGGGTCGCCGGCGGTACGGCGCCCTGCACACTCAATGCTGCGAATGAGGTGGCGGTTCATGCGTTCCTCTTAGGAAGGCTCGCTTTTCTCGAGATAGCGCAGGTCATCGAGGAGACGCTCGCCGCCATGCCACCACAGCCAGTCCATTCATTCGATTCCCTGATGGATGCCGACGTACGGGCGCGCGCAACTGCGTCTGAAGTCGTGCAGCGGCTGTCAGACTGAGCACCATGTCCTGGGCGCTCGCGTTCATAGGCTTCGCGCTGCTGATCGTGCTGCACGAGGGTGGCCATTTCCTCGCGGCCAAGGCCGTGGGCATGCGTGTCGAGCGCTTCTCCCTGTTCTTCGGGCCGATGTTCCTCAAGCGCCGGATCGGCGAGACCGAGTACGGCATCGGCATGATCCCGCTCGGCGGGTTCGTGAAGATCACCGGGATGACTCCGACCGAGACATTCGAGACCGACGAGATCGAGGCTCGCGCCTACATCAACCAGCCGGTGTGGAAGCGCATCGTCGTGATCAGCGCCGGACCTGCGGTGAACATCATGCTGGCGCTGATCCTCGCATTCGTGTTCTTCCTGGGGGTGGGGAGCCACAATGTCGTCAACCGCAGCGGCCAGGACGTCGTCACCAACAGAATCGGCGCCGTGATCCCGGGCAGCGCCGCGGTCGGCAAGGTGCAGCCCGGTGATGTGCTCGTCTCGGTGGACGGCGTTAAGGGCTCCGCACAGCGCCTCGGGGCCCAGATCGACAGGCACAGGTGCGTCGCAGATGCCAAGGTGGATGGTTGCCGGGCGCGGACCCCCGCGACGATCGTCGTGAGACGCAACGGCAGCCTGAAGACGCTATCCGTCCGCCCCCGCTGGAGTGGGGCTGACAAGAAGATGCTGGTCGGAGTCGCGTTTGACTTCAAGCTCGCTCCGAACGGGCTCCTGTACTCGGCGGGACACAGCGTCACGGGCCTGTGGAGCGTTACCAAGACCGAGGTCACGGACATCGTCGAGCTCTTCAAGTCCAAGAATCGCCACCAGCTGCACAGCATCGTCGGCAGCTACAAGATCGCCCAGGAGGACATCGCCGCCGGCTGGGCTTCGGGCGTTGAGATCCTGGCGCTGATCTCGCTCGCACTCGGGGTCATCAACCTGTTCCCGGTGCTGCCGCTCGACGGCGGCCATATCTTCTGGGCCGTCGCGGAGAAGATCCGCGGCCACCGAATCTCCATGCGAGTGATCGAGCGGGCAAGCATCGTCGGGTTTGCGCTGATCGGAATCCTGCTGTTCATCGGCCTCAGCAACGACATCTCAGCGATCGCGGGCAAGGGCCTGGG
Source organism: uncultured Conexibacteraceae bacterium (assembly GCA_963761675.1). GTDB lineage: Bacteria > Actinomycetota > Thermoleophilia > Solirubrobacterales > Solirubrobacteraceae > Palsa-465. Next base: position 133,171 of record CAVXIA010000002.1, on the reverse strand, counting down.
CACTCACTGAGGACCGTCGCTGCGGCCGGCGGTGCCCAGGGCGCGCGCGAGCACCTCGATCGGGTGCAGGACGGGCAGTCCGCTGCCGAGCTCCCGCAGCTGACGCTCCAGCTGGCCGATGCAGGCGGGGTCAGCGCTGACGACCAGCTCCGCGCCGGCGTCCAGCACCGCGAGCGCCTGGCGACGGCCCAGGGCCGCCGCCTTCTCGGGCGACGTCACGCGATAGATGCCCGGGGCGCCGCAGCACGCCCCCGCCCCGATGCCCAGCTCGACCAGCTGGACACCCGGGATCGCACTCAGAAGGCTGCGCGGCTGCGCGCTGATGCCCTGGCCGTGGCAGAGCCGGCAGACGTCGTGGTAGACGATCCGGATGGCGAGCGGCCCGCTGGCCGCTCGCCTCGGCGCCAGCGCCAGGAACTCGTGCACGTCCACCGCAAGGGCGCTGAAGGCCCGGGCCTCCGGAGTGCCCAACAGCCGGCCGTAGTCCTTCACGGTCGCCCCGCATGTCGCGGAGATGGTGACGATTTTGTCGACACCGCCGATCGCCGCGAAGGCGCCGATCGTCGCCTGAGCACGCTGCAGACCGTGGTGGCGCGCGCCGGCATGGAGGTCGAGCGCCCCACAGCAGCCAACCGAACCCGGCGCGATCACCTCATAACCCTCGGCCGCGAGCACCGCCACCGTCGCCCGCTGGATCCGGTGGTGGCCCCTGGCCGCCCCGCAACCGAGCAGGAGCCCGACACGGCCGCGCGATGAGCCCTGCGCCGGCGTGAAGTGCGGGATCGGGTGGCGCAGATCCAGTCGCCCGAGCCGAGCCGAGCTGGGGAGGGCTGTGAGCGCAGCATGGCGGCGCAGCCGGTCCAGCGGCGGGCGCGGAGCATCGCGCTCGATCGCCTCCTGCGCCGCCGCAAGCAGGTCCGCGTAGGGAACGTCCTCCGGACAGACCGTCATGCACGCCATACAGCCGAGGCAGGAGTCGATGTGGCGCGCCATCTCGGCCGTGGCGCCGCCGCCTGGTGCCAGGGCATCCTCGATCAACACGATTCGGCCTCGTGGTGATTCCGCTTCGATGCCGTCGAGCGTGTAGGTCGGGCAGCTTTCGAGGCATATGCCGCAGTGCGTGCAACTCATTTCGGGTGGTCTCGGAGCCTCACACGGTCCAGCTGTCAGATCCTGCCGACGAATACGCCAGGGTTGCAGATCCCGGCAGGGTCGAAACTGGCTTTGAGCTCGCGCATCAGCTCGAGCGCCGAGCCCTCCGGCACTCCCCACGGATCGATTGCGCCGCGCGAGGCGGCCGGCAGATCGAGGACCACGGCCGGCGTGCCAGCGGGCATGCCGGCCCGGACGATCGCGATCATCGCCACGTCGACGGTCAGATAGAACACGCCCATTGCGGCGCGGCCGACGACCGTTGCCGCGGTCCGATCCGCGAGCGCCAGAACATTCGCCAGATTCCCGTGACCCATGTCGATTCGGACCACAGCCCGGCGCGGTGAGCGCTGTCCGGCCCGCTGGCGGCTCCAGAGCTCGCCATCGTCGGCGCGCACCTCCGTGGAGCCGAGGCCGCATCCGCGCATCGTTGCGGCGACATCGGCGGCACGCTCGGCGGCAGCCTCACCGGCGACACGCGCAAGGATTCCGCCCTGTCCGCCCCGCCAGGCGAGGTCGAGGGCCTCGAGGTCACGGTGCCGAGTGGCGAGCGCCTGCGCGGCCGACGCCAGCCGCGAGGCGTCGGCGGTGGCGGCCAGCGCGGTGGCGGTGGCACCGGGCAGCGGATGCAGGCGCACGTCCACCGCCAGGATCGCTCCCAGAGTGCCGAATGAGCCCACCAACAGGCGTGTGAGGTCATATCCGTGCTGCCGATCCTGGCCCAGCGGTCCCGTGTGAACGAGCCTACCGTCGCCGAGGGCCGCGGTCACCCCGAATGCCTGTTCACGCAGAGAGCCGTAGCGGTGGCTCAGCGGGCCGCTGTCGGCCGTGGCGAAGACCCCCCCGACGGTCGCGGCCGAACCGTGGCCGATACCCAGGTGCGGGTCCGCCGCGAACATCACGCCGCTGCGGGCGAGCGTCGCCTGAGCCTGAAGCAGCGTCGTGCCTGCCTGCAGCGTGGCGGTAGCACGATCGGGTGCGATCACGACGCCGTCGAGGTGAGTCGTCTGCAGCCGCAATGCTCGCGGTGGTGCCGGAAAGCCCCAGCCGAGTTTGGTACCGCCGCCGACGATGCGCACGGTGCGCTCACTCGCTGCCGCGCCGGCCAGAGCGGCGCACGCGTCGCCGATGCTGCGCGGGACCACCACCTCACTCACGGCAGTCGCACCCGCTCACGGCTCGGTCACCGCCTGGAGCGTGATCGCGACGGCGATGCCCGCTCGGCCCCGCGAGCCGGGGAAGGCGCCGGCAAGGTCATAACCCGGGCGGCCCGACTCCACCCGCACGCGCCGGCCCGAGACGTCGATCAGCTCGAGCGCCTGCACGTTGGTGATGCCGGTGGTCTCAGCGACGTGGCCTCCTACGGTGCCGACCCGCGTGGGGGAGCTGGGCTCGTGCAGCACGGGCGCCACCGTGAGCCAGCGCGCGCCGGGCACACTGGCCAGCAGATCGGTGGGCGCACCGGGCTCGACGGTGATCGAGGTGCTGGTGTGCTCGAGGATGCGACGCATGCGGGTCAGGACTATCAGCAGAGCATCAGATTGCGGCAGCGCGCCCCCGCCGGTGCTGGTTCCGGCGCCGCGGACCACGTACGGCGTCCGCGTCTCACGGCAGGCTGAGACCAGCCTCGCGACCTCGTCGCCTGTGCCGGGAAGGGCCGCTGCAAGCGGCAGCGGCCCTTCCCGTTTGGCTCCGTCGGAGCGGAAGACCGACAGCAGCGTCGGCGACAAGATCACGTGCCGGTGGCCACAGATCGATGCCGCCCGCGCGATCAGTTCAGCACCAGGCTCCATCGGCGGAGTTTCGCCGATGGAGGCGAATCCGGCGGCCTCCTCTAGACTGCCTCGCGATGGCCTCGAAGAATCAGATCGACGTCGGCGGGGTGTTGATCGGCGGCGGCGCACCCGTTGCTGTGCAGACGATGACCAAGACCGAGACCGCCGATCTCGAGGCTACGCTCGCCCAGATCAGGCGGGTCGCAGAGGCGGGCGCCGACCTCGTGCGGTGCGCGGTCCCGCGGGATCAGGACGCGGAAGCGCTCAAGACGATCGTGCGCGAGTCTCCGATCCCGGTGATCGCGGACATTCACTTCAATCACACGCTCGCGCTGAAGGCGCTCGATGCCGGCGCGCACTGCATTCGCCTGAACCCCGGCAATATCGGCGGGCCGGACAAGGTCGCCGAGGTGGTGGCAAAGGCCCAATCGCTTGGCACGCCGTTGCGGATCGGGGTCAACTCCGGGTCACTGCCCGCACACCTGCGCGAGCTCGAATACTCGGACCCGGTCGAGGCGCTCGTCACGGCCGCGGTTGAGTTCGTCGAATTGATGGAGCGGCTCGATTTCACCAATTTCAAGGTCTCGATGAAGTCGACCAGCGTGCCGAACACAATCGCCTCCAATCGCCTGCTGTCCGAGCGGATTCCATACCCGCTGCACCTTGGCGTGACCGAGGCCGGCACCAAGTGGTCCGGATCGCTGAAGTCGGCCGTCGGGCTCGGCACGCTGCTTGCGGACGACATCGGCGACACAATCCGGATCTCGCTGTCGACCTTCCACGCCGAGGAGGAGGTCAAGGTCGCCTGGGAGATTCTCAAGGCTCTGCGCCTTCGCCGGCGCGGGCCCGAGCTGATCGCCTGCCCGACCTGTGGCCGCCTGCAATTCGACATGGACACCGTGGTCGCCGAGGTCGAGCGTCGGCTCGAAGCGTATGAGGACCCGATTCAGGTGTCGGTGCTCGGCTGCGCCGTCAACGGCATCGGCGAGGCACGCCATGCCGACTTCGGCATCACCGGGGCCAAGGACATGGGCATGATCTACGCCAAGGGCGAGCCGCTCAAGAAGGTTCCGACCGCAGAGCTGGTCGACGAGCTCTTCAAGGAGATCGACCGCTACTACGCGGCCGGCGGGCAGCTGGTCCGCGACGAGCAGAGCGCTGCCGAGGCCAGCGCCTGGCTCGCTGAGAACGAGGACGCCACGGCGATGACGCCGGAGCGGCTTGCGATGCTCGAGGCAGAGGCCGCCAACGAGCCGGAAGCGGCGGCCAGGCTGGACGAGGCGCTCTCACCCGTGGCCGGCCGCCGCTTCACGCGCGCCTGAAGCGCGCTAGGCCGCCGCGAGGCGTTCGGCGACCTTGTTCCAGTCGATCACGTTCCAGATCGCGGCCAGATACTCCGGACGGCGGTTCTGATACTTGAGGTAGTAGGCGTGCTCCCAGACGTCGACGCCGACCAACGGGGTCTTGCCGTCGATCAGCGGCGTGTCCTGGTTGGGGGTCGAGATCAGCTCGACGCCGCCGCCCCCAGCGACCAGCCACCACCAGCCAGAGCCGAAGCGGCCGACACCGGCGGCGTTGGCCTTCTCCTGGAAGCCCGCGAACGATCCGAACGCGGAGTTGATGGCATCGGCCAGCGCTCCGGTCGGCTCGCCGCCACCGTTCGGGCTCAGCGACTCCCAGAACAGCGCGTGATTGAAGTGTCCCCCGATGTTGTTCCGGATTGCGGGAACGTCGAGCGCGGCCTGTGAGGTGAGGATCGCCTCGGCGCTCTGGTCGGCCCACTCTGTGCCCTCGATCGCCTTGTTGCCGTTGGTGACATAGGCGGCGTGGTGCTTGTCGTGGTGGATCTCCATCGTCTGCGCGTCGATGTGGGGCTCGAGCGCATCGAAGGCGTAGGGGAGATCGGGAACTGTGAAAGCCATGCTGTCTCCTTTCGTCGGGTCGCTCTCTGGTTTATCAGAGCACCGGGTACGCTTGCTCGCCATGCCGCGTCTGTCCGAGTATCTGCTGCCCACCGAACGCGAGCCGCCCGCCGACGCGGAGGCGTTGAGCCACAAGCTGCTCGTGCGCGCGGGCCTGATCCGGCAGGTCGGCGCCGGGCTGTGGAGCTGGATGCCGGCCGGTTGGCGCAGCCACCAGCGGATCGTCCAGATCATCCGCGAGGAGATGGACGCGATCGGAGGCCAGGAGATGCTGATGCCGGTGCTGCAGCCGGCGGAGCTGTGGAGGCGCAGCGGTCGCTACGACGTGTTCGGGGAGGAGCTGTTCAAGCTCCAGGACCGCAAGCACGCCGACATGGTGCTGGGACCGACCAGCGAGGAGGTCGTGACCACGCACGCCGCGACCATGATCCGTTCCTACCGCGATCTGCCGCAGATCCTCTACCACTTCCAGACCAAGGAACGTGACGAGCCGCGACCGCGGGCCGCCGTGCTGCGCTCGCGCGAGTTTGTGATGAAGGACTCCTACAGCTTTGATTGCGATCCAGCGGGTCTCGACGCGAGCTACGCGAAGCATGCCGTCGCCTACGATCGCATCTTCGATCGCTGCGGCCTGGAGTGGTACAGCGTCGAGGCCGACGTCGGCGCGATGGGGGGCATCGGCGCACACGAGTACATGGCGCCGTGTCCCGCTGGGGAGAACGAGGTCGTCCTCGCCCCCGGATATGCCGCGAACCTCGAGGTCGCCTCGGCACAGCCGCAGGCGGTGCGGCTGCCGGCCGCCGGTGAGACCCCCGAGGCGGTGCCGACGCCGGGGATGACGACGATCGCTCAGGTGGCGGCGGCTCTCGAGTTGCCCGAGGGAGCGCTTCTGAAGGCCTATCCGGTCGTGCTGACCGATGGTGGGTTCGTGCTGGCAATGCTGCGAGGGGACCACAAGGTAAACGACATCAAGCTCGGATTGACGCTGCAATCCCAGTTTCGCCAGGCCAACGCCGCTGAGATCGAGGAACGGCTGGGGCCGCCGGGATCGATCGGCCCGGTCGGCGTCGAGGCCCGGATCCTGCTCGATGACGCCGTCGCGACAGATGCCGGCGGGTACGTCGTCGGCGCCAACCGACCAGATCTGCATCTGCGCTGCGTAGTGCCGGGGCGCGACTTCGAGTTCGAACGCGGCGACTTCCGCAACGTCGTGCCGGGCGACACGATCGGCGGCCACCCGGTCCGGATCGAGCCCGCGATCGAGGTCGGGAACATCTTCAAGCTCGGCACGCGCTACAGCGTCGCGTTCGGCGCCGGCTACCTCGACCACACCGGTGTGAGCCAACCCCTGTGGATGGGCTGCTACGGAATCGGCCCCGCGCGGATCGCGGCGGCCGCGATCGAGCAGTTCGCCGACGATCGCGGCATCTCATGGCCACCCACGATCGCGCCGTTCGATGTGCACCTGGTGACGCTCGGCAAGCCGGGCAGCGAGGAACGGGAGCTGTCAGACGAGCTCTACGAGCAGCTCGTGGCCGCCGGGCTCGACACGCATCTACGACGAGCGCGACGCCGGGCCGGGGGAGAAGTTCGCCGATGCCGAGCTGCTCGGCTGCCCGCTGCGCGTGACGGTTGGACGCCGGACACTGCAGGCCGGGGAGCTCGAGGTCCAGATGCGCCGGGGACAGGAAGCCCGCGCGCTTCCGCTGGAGGGCGCGGCATCGGCGACGCTTGAGCTTTGGCACGATCTCGACTGACCAAGAGACGCCTGCTCGGCCTCGACCGCTCCGGGCCCAACCCGGAGGCGACGAGTTCCGACCAGCCGCTGCATCCGCTGACGATTCCCAACGCGATCGGATTCCTCCGGCTGGCGCTGATCCCCGTGTTCCTGGCGTCGCGCTGTCCAGCTCCGACGGCGAGAGCGCCCTGGCAGCGGTTCTGTTCGCGGTGATCGGCTGGGCCGACTACCTCGACGGCTTCACCGCGCGTCTGACGGGCCAGTACAGCCGTCTGGGCGCACTGCTCGATCCGATCATCGACCGGTTGCTGGTGGTCTCCGGCATGGTCGTCTGCTGGCACTTCGCGCTGCTGCCGCGCTGGGCCCTGGCACTCGTGATCGCACGGGAGCTGCTGATGCTGGCGCTCAGCCGCTACAGCCTGAGCGCCGGCATCGAGATCAAGATCAACTGGGCCGGACGCCTCGGCGTGGCGCCGACGATGGCGGCGCCGTTCTTTGCGATGGCGGGCGTGCACTGGCTCGCGCTCGTCATGCTGTACGTCGGTCTCGCGCTGTCGCTGCTGGCGACCGTGCTGTACATCAGGCGAGGACTGCGGGAGCTGAAGGCCCGAGGCGGGGATCCTCCCAGGTCCGCGGCCACGCCCCGGTGAACCGAGTCAACGGAACGCTCAAGCTCAGCTTGACCCTATGGGCTGCGCCGGTATACTCGACGTTGTCACACCATCCAGAAATCGCCGCGCTGCAGCACGGAGGAAGACGCTCGAATGGAAACTTTCCCAGACCTCGGCTCGCTCACGGACCAGGAGTTGAAGGAGCTGATCAAGGAGATGACCGATGAGGAGACCGAGGTCTCCTACCAGCGCCGGATCCTGCACGGCAAGATCGACATCCTGCGCGCAGAGCTGGTGAACCGGCTTCGGCGCAAGGACGAGAGCGGCGAGCTCGTGATCAGCGGCGCCGACGTCCAGCAGCTGACAGACATCCTCACCGGCAACTTCCCGCCCCGCGACGAGCAGCCCGGCGGTCTCGGCTGAGAGCCAGGCACCGTGGCTCAGCATTGCCCTGAGTGCGGCTTCGCGAATGCGGACGGAGCCAACTACTGCCAGCGTTGCGGCGCCTTCATGGGCGGCTCCGAGTCTGCCGCCGGGGATTCGACTGCGACCTACAGGATCGGCGACACCGGAGAGTTCGAGGAGGTTCCGATCGAGGCCGTCACGGCCCGCGGCGCGGCTCTGGTGATCAGGGCCGGCGGTGGGCGGGCCGGGGAGACCTTCCCGCTCGATCGGTCCAGGTTGACCGTGGGCCGACGGCCCGATAGCGACGTCTTCCTGGATGACGTCACGGTCTCACGCGACCACGCCGTCGTCGTCAAGCGCGGTGAGCACTATTACCTGGATGATTGCGGCTCGCTGAACGGCACCTACGTGAACCGCCGCCGGATCGATTCGCAACGCCTGAACGACGGCGATGAGTTGCAGATCGGCAAATACAAGCTCGCCTTCCTGGCACGATGATGACCGACGACGGCAACGAGCTCCCGGTCGAGATCCCCGAGATCCCCGACGCCCCGGTCGCTGAGCCGCCGCGCGCAAAGTCCGCGACGATCGGCGCCGTCTGCAAGGCACTCGAACTCGAGTTCCCGGAAATCTCGATCTCGAAGATCCGTTACCTCGAGGATCAGAAGCTGCTGACGCCGCGCCGCACCCAGGGCGGTTACCGGCTCTACATCGCCCGAGGATGTCCAGAGGCTGCGTACGATTCTGCGCCTGCAGCGGGATGAGTTCCTACCGCTGCGCGTTATCCGGCAGGAGCTCGCCGGTGGCCGCAGCGAACGCGACGTCGGTACGACGCCCGACCCGAAGGCACTTCGGCGCACATCGGTGACGCGCGATCCAGGTGCGCTCTACTCGCTGGAGGATGTCGTCGAGGAGACCGGCGCCGACCCGAAGCTGGTCGGAGAACTGGTCGACTTCAGCGTCATCAAGGGCGATATCCGCGGTGGGACGCGTTACTTCGACGACACCGAGCGTGAGATCATCCGCGCCGTGTCCGAGCTGGCACGCTACGGCGTAGGAGGCCGCAACCTGCGTGTGTTCAGAACCTCGGCCGACCGCGAGGCACAGTTGCTGCAGAGCATCCTGGCGCCGGCGCTGCGCTCGCGCAACCCGGAGCGTCGCAAGGAGGCCGTCGAGGCGCTGGAGAACCTCGCGTCCGTCACCACACATCTCAAGCACCTGCTTCTGATCCGCGACCTTCGCAAGATCGCCGCCTGAGCACTGGCCATGGTGTCCGCGCGTTTCGAGGACGGCGTCAATCTGCGCGGGTATGTACGCGACATCCCCGACTTCCCGACGCCGGGCATCCTGTTCCGGGACATCACGCCGCTCCTGCTCGATCCGCGGGCGATGGGCGCTGCCGTCACCAGGCTGGCGAAATACGCGCGTGATCTGGAGGTCGATTATGTCGTGGCCGCCGAGGCGCGCGGCTTCATCCTCGGCGGCGCCCTGGCGCACACCTTGGGCGCCGGCTTCGTCCCGGCCCGCAAGCGCGGCAAGCTTCCACACGAGACGGTCAGCTCCGAATACGCGCTCGAGTACGGGATCGACGCGCTGGAGATGCACGCCGATGCCTTCGCGGGAGGCACTCGCGTTCTGATCCACGACGACCTGCTTGCCACCGGTGGCACGGCCAGGGCGCTGGCCGATCTCGTCGTCCGGCTCGGTGGTCAGGTGCTGGCGTGCGCGTTCCTGGTGGAGCTCAGGTCCTTCGACGGCCGCACCAAGCTGGAGGGCTATCCGGTGCACTCGCTGATCCAGTACGACTAGTGGTCCCAGAGGATGGTTGATTCCACGGAGCCGCGCGAGCGCGATCTCAGAGGCGATGCGACTGACTTCGACGCCTTTTACGGGCTCGAGATCGAAGAGTTGACGCCCGAGCTGGCTCGTGCCCGATTGGTCGTCAGACCCGAGCACAAGCAGCTGAGAGGCATCGTGCACGGCGGCGTGTACGCCTCGATCGCCGAGGGACTCAGCTCCTGGGCGACGGGGGTGGTGGTGATCGAGAAGGGCCTCAGCGCAAGCGGTCTGTCCAACCAGACCAGCTTTCTGCGGCCGGTCACTGGCGGCACGATCCACGCGGTGGCGACTCGCAAGCACGCAGGCCGCACGACCTGGGTGTGGGAGGTCGAGCTCAGCGACGACGAGGGGCGCCTGTGCGCGCTCTCGCGGATGACGATCGCGATTCGCGAGCCGCCTTCCCCGCCGCGTTGAGCAGCTCCTTGATCGCCCTTCGCAGATCACCGGCGAGCATTTCGAGATCTCCAACGACGTCGTAGTCGGCGCTCAGGCCGAACCCCAAGGCGCCGTCGTAGCTGACGACGGCGATACCGAGCGCGGTGTTGGCCGCCAGCGGCACCAGCGGGTAGATCGCGCGCATCCGGCGCCCGAGCAGGTACAGCGGCGTCTGTGGGCCAGGCACGTTTGAGATAACGATGTTGAACAACCGCTGGCGGGCCTGCAGGCGGGCCGCCTGTGCGACCAGCGTGGGCGAGGCGAACCCCGAGAGGCCCGTCAACGCCTGGGCGCCGACCACCTGGCCCGAACGCTTTGCCTCGGTCATGGTCTCCGCGATGACCGCGAGCCGCTCAGCGGGATCTCTGATCCCGACCGGGAGCGGAGCACGCATCGCCGCGACCCGGTTGCCGAGTGCAACGTTGTCGCTCGGAATGCGCACGGAGACCGGCACGAGCGCCTTGAGCAGAACACCGTCGGTCTCATCTCCGTGCCTCCGCATATAGGCGCCCAGCGCTCCGGCCACAGCAGCCAGAACCGCGTCGTTGACCGTGCCCCCAAGCGCCTCCCTCACCGTCCGCAGTTCGGCCAGGGACCCGTCAACCCACGTGAACCGCCGGTGCGGACCGATCGGCCGATTGAACGGGGTGCGCGGAGCCGGATCCAGCCCGGCCAGCGCCAGCGCGCCGAGCCCGATCAGTGCGCCCCTGGCACGGGTGGCAAGGTCACGCGGTCCGCCCATGACGGCTCGGGCGCCACGCACAGCGTGCCCCGGGCCGGTCGCACGCTCGAGCAGCGCGTCAGCCAGCAGCTGTGCGCGCGTGGGAAGCGGTTTGGGCGACCATGGCTCCGTGGGCAGGGCCGTGGCCGGAGCGGCATCGGGCCGGGCGTCGAAGATCACGCTGGCGATGTCGACTCCTGCAACACCGTCGATCAGAGCATGGTGGGTCTTCGACAGCAGCGCGAAGCGTCCGCCACCGAGCCCCTCGATCAGCCACAGTTCCCAGAGAGGCCGGCCGCGATCGAGCCCCTGTGAGAAGATCCTGCCGGTCAGGCGTCGCAACTGCGCGTCCGTTCCCGGCCCTGGCAGGGCCGTATGGCGAATGTGGAAGGGCAGGCGGAACTGGGGGTCGTCGACCCAGACGGGCCGGCCCTGGTCAAGCGGCACGAACATCAGCCGCTGCCGGTAGCGCGGAATCAGCTCCAGCCTCGCGCCCAGACTGGCGACCAGGTCGGCGTAGGCAGGCGGCACACCGTCGAACACCACGCAGGCTCCGACATGCATGTGCGAACCGCCGTCCTCCAGATGCAGGAATGAGCTGTCGAGGCCGGTGAGGCGATTCGGGTTGTTCAAGTTAGTTTGCGGTCGGGCACGCAGAGATTCTCGCAAGCACCCTGAATCTTGGCGGCCTGCAGGAAAAACGCATTGCCCAGGTGACCTTCGTTAGGGCGTCTTAACGCGCGTTGTGTGACCAAGGTCACACACGACCGGCACTCAGAACTGCCACTCTGCCCGGCGTCATAAATCGACCTGCCGAATCGCCTCAGCCCGGTGCAAGGCGAGCGGGGGAACCAATCGCCAGTGTTGTGACTGGCTGGGGCGAATCGAACGCCGACCACGGTCGGCAGCACCTCGTAGCGGGGGACGTCAGCGCGCGGACAGCGTTGCACGGCCTCTGCGAGCCCGTCAGCTAACTCCGTAGGCACCCGGTCGAGAACTGAAAAGGAGGCCCTCAGCAATGGGAGCCATTCGAAAACTGCCCGCGCTCGGCACGGCACTGCTCGTGTCCTGCGCTCTCTTCCTGACCCTTGTGGCTGCCGGAGTGGGCCTCGGCACCCATCCGGCGATCGCCCGCGGCGACCAGACTCGCGCGGCCGCCAGGCTCTCACACTTTGTCATCAGCGACCGCGTGCTCACGCGCCCGAATGGCAGCACGATCGTCGTGCACGGCGCCCTGCTCCCCGGCGGCGATCATGCCCAGATCAGGCTGATCGCGCGCGACGGTCGCCGCTGGCGTGCCGTAGCGGCGGTCCGCACCGGCGGCGACGGCCATTTCAGCATCCGCTACCGGGTGAGCCAGGTCGGTTCGACGCCGGTGCGCGTGAGCTATCGGGGTAACGCACGCCTGCGCCCCGCCTCGGCGGCGGCCGGCCGGATCGTCGGCCTCGAGCCTGAGGTGGCCTCCTGGTACTACGACGCCGGCGACACCGCGTGCGGCTTTCACGCGACCTACGGCGTGGCCAACAAGACACTGCCCTGCGGCACCAGGGTGACGATCTCCTACGGCGGCCGCTCGGTCCTCGCCACGGTTGACGACCGCGGCCCCTACGTGTACGGGCGCAGCTTCGATCTGAACCAGAACACCGCGCGATACCTGCGAATGTGGGGCGTCGCGCAGGTGATGACGTCGGTCTGATCTGATCTCCTCGCGAGGATTCAATCCGGGTCCGGGCGTCCCTGGAATGGGCCGGTCTGCTGCCCGGTGATAGTGGCCCGACATTTGGGTCGACCATCCGTTTAGGTTCCTGTTGCCTCCTTGCCGCCGGGGCCGACGTCGCCGATGTCAGTTGCTCCCATGACACCGCGTCGTATCGTTCCCATGCTCTCGATCCTGCTCGCGTTCGCGGCGCTGGCGCTGCAGCCGTCAGCGCCAGCGGCGCACGCATGGGTCATCGCCCGCCCGGCCCACGCCGCCGCAGCCGAGCTCCGCGCCACCGCGGCGCGTGCGCGATCGGATGCAGCCAGGGCGCAGGCCGCGGCGCTCAGGGCGCATGCCGCCGGGGCAGGCGGTGTGTACTTCTCAAGCGCCGTCTACCGGGCGAACGAGAATGTCGGACGCTTCGCCGTCACGATCGAGCGCTCGAACACCAACGCCTCAGAGGTGGTCCACTACGGCGTCACCAACAAGGGCTCGGAGGCGGGCAATACGTTTGAGAAGGTCGGCAACAGCGAGGCCGACTTCGCGCCCGGCGAGAGCAGCTACACGTTCTTCGTGACCATCCACGATCAGGGCATCAATGGGCCGATGCGCCTTGCCCGGGCCTACCTGTACGACGCGAGCCCGCAGGCGCTGGGCTCCCCGCACCAGGCGACCATCGACCTGCTCCAGAACGATCCGCTCGGCACGGCCGATCCGGAGAACCCGCTCGACTATCCGCAGACGCCGACCGACGGCGACCCGTTGCAATACGTCAACTGGTACGTGTTCGGAGGCCAGTCCCAGGCCGGGAAGGCGTACGCCCACTACGCGCGCAGCAACCCCGCCTGGGCCCAGGCGCTGCACCGGATCGCCTACTCGCCCGGGTCGGGCAGCTACCGGTTCTGGATGTGGAACCAGCCGGCGCGGTCGTTGGCGAGCACGGTTGAGAAGTACCTTGCCGACGCTGAGGTCTCCCAGCCGGACACGACGATCCCGCTGAGCACCTACTCACTGGTCCACGGCTCCTGCCAGAGCCCTGAAGCGATCAAGACGCGCTTCGAGAACTGGATCACACAATTGGCGCATGGGATCGGCAACTTCCGCGTCGTCCTCTACCTGGAGGAGGATTCGCTGCTTGAAACCCACTGCCTCAGCCCGGGCGCGATCCAGACCCGCTTGACGGAGCTCAATTACGCGGTCAACGCGCTATCGCGCGACCCGCATGTGCTGATCTACCTGGACGGTGGCGCTCCGGACGGATGGAACTCGGCGCAGCAGACCGCGAACCTTCTGAAGCAGGCCGGTGTCGGCGACGCGGCCGGGTTCTTCGTGAACGCCACCCACAAGGATTGGACCACCACCGACATCCACTATGGCCAGGAGATCGCACGCGACCTTGGCGGCGCACACTTCATCGTCGAGACCGGTACCAACGGCCGCGGACCGCTGGTACCGCAGGACAAGGTCCAGAACGGCAACGAGGACCTCTGCAACCCGCCGGGACGCGGCACGGGCCCACTCAGCTGGGACACCGGCTACGCGTACGTCGACGGCTTCCTGTGGTTCAACAACCCCGGCAACTCGGATGGGGCCTGCGAGGGCGGTCCGCCGGTCTCCGCATTCTGGCCCCAGTACGCGGTGGGACTGGTCGCCCGCGGCAGCGACAGCGTGACCGGCCCGCACTTCCAGCTGCTGCGCTCGAACACCAACATGTAGCGCCTCCCCGGGGGTGCTCGTCCCGCTGGACGGCACCCCCGCCGCAGCGCGACGGGCCCGACCCGGAGGCCGCGGGAACACGTCTGGCCGGTATGCGAACCTCTGTTCGTGTCCGGTCGAGCAACCGAATCACGGGGCCGGGTGGTCGCCCTGCTCGACCTCGACGCCTTCTACGTGTCGGTCGAGTTGCGGCGCCGGCCGGACCTGCGCGGGCTGCCGGTGGTCGTCTCAGGGTCGGGGCCGCGAGCCGTCGTGACGACAGCGTCATATGAGGCGCGGCGGTTCGGCGTCGGGTCGGCGATGCCGGCGTCGCAGGCGCGACGGCTGTGCCCGCAGGCGGTCTTTCTGCCGCCGGACTTCGCCTATTACCGCGCCGCCTCGGCCGAGGTGATGGCACTGGTCAGGCACCACGTGGAGACGGTCGAGGTGATCGGGCTGGATGAGGCGTATCTGGAGCTGACGGGCCTTCCGGCGCCGAAGGCCAGCATGCGCCGGATCGTCACGGAGATCCGCGAACTAACGGGACTGAACGCCTCGGTCGGGATCGGGCCGAACAAGCTCGTGGCCAAGGTCGCCTCGGACGCCGAGAAGCCGAATGGGTTCGTCGTGCTGACGCGCGAGCAGGCCTGCGACCGGTTTGCGGGGGCGCCCTGCAGGCTGATCCCGGGGATCGGTGGCAGAACCGCGGAGCGCCTGCAGGCGCTCGGCGTCGGCACGGTGGGGGCGCTGCGGGACGCACCGATCGAGGCGCTGCGGACGGCCTTCGCGGCCCGCACGGCCCTCCACCTACAGGCGCTTGCCAGGTTTGAGCACGAGGGCGCGGTCACCGAGGAACGCAAGATCGTGTCCGAGTCGCGTGAGCGAACCTTCGACCGCGACGTCGATGATCCGGCCGAGCTCGAGGCGATCCTGGGACGACTTGTCGACGAGCTCTGCGCCGCTCTGGCCCGCCAGGGCCGGCGGGGCCGCACCGTCGGCTTGAAGGTGCGGTTGGACGACTTCTCCACCCACACGCGCGCGCGCACGCTGGCGGTTGCGGTCAACGGTGGCGGAGACGTCGGCCGAGTCGCGCTGGAGCTGTTGCGAAGCTTCGATGCGCCCCGGCCGGTGCGGCTGTTGGGCGTGCGCGTGGCCGGCCTCACCGCCGCCGAGGTCGAGCCCGAGCAGTTGGCGCTGCGCCTTTAGCGGGGCAGACGGCCAGCGGGCCGGGCTGCCGACGGGAAGGCGCCTGTCAGTACAGCGCCGACGCCAGCCTGCGACGCGACGCTCGAGCGAGGTCGCTCTCGGCCCCGAGCTCGTCCAGCACGCCCACGATGACACGGCGGATTTCGTCCTGCGCGGGTCCCGACTCCGGCAGCGCTTCGATCAGCAGGTCAAGGGCGCGCTCTGTCTCCTCGGCGTCGAGCGCCGCGAATGCCGCTGTCAGGTCGGGTGCCCCGGTGCGCTCGAGCTCGATCCTTGCGAGCAGTCCCTCGGCGGCGAAGCTGCCGCCGACGTTCTGGAGCAGACCCGCAGCCGCCTCGCTGTCGCCGCGCGCATGCAGAAGCTTCGCGAGCGGCACCACCGCCTCAGCACGTCCCGGCTCGAGCTCGACGGCACGCCGCAGGGAGGCCTCGTCCCCAATCTGGAGGAGAGCGTCCACCTCGGACGGAACCAGCTCGTCGAGGAATCGCTCCACGGCGGCCGGAGGAATGACCCCGACGAACTCGGAGGCCACAGCACCGTCCTTGAACGCCTTCACGGCCGGGATCCCCTGAATGTTGTGGTCCAGGGCGAGCTGCTGGTTGCTGTCGGTGTCGACCTTGACGAGTTCCACCTTGCCGGCCCGCTGTTCGACCGCGCGCTCGAGCACCGGGCCGAGCTGCCGGCACGGACCGCACCATTCGGCCCAGAAGTCGACGACCACCGGGATCTCCCTGGAGCGCTCGATCACCGCGCTGGCGAATGTCTGCTCAGTGACATCCATACAGGACTCAGCTTAGAACGTCTCTGTGGCGGTGGGCTCCCCTGTGGTGAACCCTCAGGCTTTCCGGGCACAGCTCTAGAGTCTCGCCGGATGGCGACTGAGTTCACGGTCGAATCCAAGGGGGTCGAGCTGTCCGGCGGGGAATCCGGCGAGGGGCCGGCGGTCCTGCTGCTGCACGGCCTGACGGCGACTCGCCGCTATGTCGTGATGGGCTCCAGGGCGCTCGAGCGCTCGGGGCATCGCGTGATCGCCTACGACGCCCGTGCGCACGGTCACTCCTCACCGGCACCGACGCCAGAGGGGTACACCTATGAGTTGCTCGGCGACGATGCGCTGGCCGTACTCGACGCCAGGGGAGTCGATCGCGCCGTGCTCGCAGGCGCATCCATGGGTGCCCACACACTCCTGAACGTGGCTCTGCGCGCGCCCGAGCGCATCGCGGGCATGGTGGTTATAACCCCTGCTTATAGCGGCGATACCGCTGCGGAGGAGCGACGCCTGCCGCGTTGGGATCGGCTCTCAGCCTCCCTGCGAAGCGGCGGCGTCGAAGCGTTCCTGAAGGCGGTCGGCCCTTCCGGCGGCACGCCGGAGTTCGCCCGGACGGCGGAGACGGTCATCCGGCAGCGGCTCTCACAGCACGACCATCTGGACGCTCTGGCGGACGCGCTCAGGACGGTGCCGCGCTCACGGCCGTTTGAGACCCTTGGAGACCTCGATCGGATATCCGTGCCGGCCGCGGTCGTGGCCTCCAACGACGACGCCGATCCAGAACACCCGGAGGCGCTCGGGATCGCCTACGCCGAGGCGATCCCGAACGCGCAACTGATCACGGATCCGCCGGGGAGATCACCGATCGCGTGGCAGGGGAGCCAGCTGTCGGGGATCATCGCCCAGGTCGTCAGCCGCACCGGGCTCCGCTGACCCTCGCGCCGCGTCCAGCTCCGTGGTTGTGGCTATCCGATCACCCGATTCTGACTGAGGTCCGGCCGTTGCTCGGCGCTGCATAGGCGTCGCCGCCAAAGCGCAGTTTCACGGTCAGATTCGTCCTCCGCTGCGTCAGACGCCCGATCCTGGTCGTCGCGCGATATGCGCACGACGAGCTCACCGAAGCTCTGCTGGAGGCGATGCGCCTGCTGCCGGCGTAGTAGCTGATCGTCACGCCCCCGTGGCAGGCCAGGGACCGCGAGATCGACCCGGACAGGCGCAGATGGCCCTTGACGGTGAACGTCGCCGGCGTGCGACCGGCAGAGCTCGGGCTGATCGCCCAACTGAGGCCCGTGTGCGGACGGGGCCACGGCAGTGTTGTGAACGCCGCGTCGGCCCCGTAGGAGACGGACGTCGAGCCGTGGAGTGCGACGAGGCGATAGTGGAACACCGCACCCGGCTGCAGCCCCGGCAGTGCCGCGCTCACTGTGACCGCCGCAACTCCCGTGGCCAGGGACTTCGACGCCGTCTGGAATCCGTAGGCGCCGGTCGGTCCGTACTGGAAGTAGTAGGTCGTCGCCTGATTGTCGGGGTTGATCGACCCGGTCATGGTCGCGGCGTAGCGGCCGACGCCGGTGGCCGCGCCGGTCGTCACAGCGGGCGCGGGATTCCCGGTCGTCTTGAACGTCTCGATCGGCGTCGAGGAGCTCCCGTCGCCGTTGCCGGCGACCAGCTGGAAGTAGTACGTCGTGTCGGGCGACAGCCCCGTGAGCTTGGCCGATTCGGAAACCGCTGAGGTACCGCCGCTCAAGTTCGCGGGCGCGGCCGGGGCGTTCGCGCCCAGAGCGTTGCTCACGCCGTAGTGGAACTGGTATGTGGTGGCAAGCCCGTTGGGGTTGACAGTCCCATGCAGAGTGGCCGCCGTCCCGGAGATGGCCGTCACCGAGCCCGCCGACACCGTCGGCGATGAGGCCGCGAGCGCAACCGGAGCGCACAGCAGCAGTGCCCCGATCGCGACGGCCAGAATCACTTTTCGCATCACAACCTCCCATGATCGCCCTCCGTTCGGAGGCCTTAGCTGTACGGAACCTAAACCCGCCGGCGGACCGAATGACTCGGTCGGCCGGCGGCTTTGCGCCCGGGAATAACCCAGCGGTATATCCGATGGGCTTCCCGGTTATCGCCGTGCCGACACAGTGGCTGCCTCCGGCGGCGACCGTCTGGCCCGCAACCCACGTCGTCCGCCGGCCGTTGCAAGGTGGCGTCTGGCTATAACGTAACCGAATAGCCACCATAACCCGAGACATGGGAGTCCGCTTCGCCGATTTTCCTCATAAGGACCGGCCTTTCAGCCGAGAGTGCCCTAACTCGTGGTTATGGCTGTCATAACCAACGGTAAACAGCTGTAAACGACTGCAAGCGTCTGTGTGCCCGCGCGTGGTGGTCATAAGATTGCAATTTCGATGAACGATCAGCTCTACTCCGCGGAGGAGGCGGCCCAGATCCTGGGCCTCCAGGTCCGAACCGTTCGCAACTACGTCCGCGAGGGGCGCCTTCCGGGCGTCCGGATAGGCAAGCAGTACCGGATTTCCCGCTCGGCGCTGGAGGCTTTTGCCGGCGCGGGGGGGCCCCAGCCGGCGGGTGCGGCCTCTCCTGCCGGCGTCGTGGCCGCCTCGGGGCCGGCCCTCGACGTGGACGTCTCGAGCGTTGTGGTGATCGACGGGCTCAGCGCCGAGGCGGCGGCGAGGATCACGCGCACGTTGGCGGCGATGACGTCAGAGGGGAGGGGTGGCGAAAGCCACCTGCGGGTCGAGCCGCTCTACGACGAGCAGCGCCTGCGTTTCAAGGTGATGGTGAGCGGCCCGGCCGCCGGGACCGCCGAGGTGCTTCGCGTGATCGCAGCGCTCACCATCTGACCGCTAGATCCAGCGCCGGCGTCGGAAGATCACGACCGGCATGACGATGGCCACGAGGAGCAGGCCGATGCCGAACACAAGGAACGACCAAGTGCTCGTGATGTGTCTGACCAGGAAGGCGAAGTTCTGGCCGAAGAAGCCGGTCAGGAACGTGAGCGGAAGGAAGATCGTGGCGATGATGGTCAGCTGCTTGTTGACCTCGCCCTGCCGGTTGGCGACGGTGGCGAGGTAGAGGTCGGTCGCGCCGCTGAGCAGATCCCTGTAGGAGTCGACGAGGTCGGATACGCGGATCATGGTGTCGTACAGGTCTCGGAAATAGACCTGGCCGTCTCCGCGCATCCCGGGCAGCTCGCCGATCCGCTCGACGTTGCGCGCGTACACGTCACGCAGCGGAGTGACTACGCGTCGCATCGCCACGAGATCGCGCTTCAGCGAGAAGATCCGCTCCAGACTGGCCTGGTTTGGGCTCTCGAGCACGTCGTCCTCGATTGTGTCGATGTCATCGTCGATCCGCGCGAGCACGGGAAAGAACGTGCCGGCGAGCGCGTCCAGGATCCTGTAGACCAGCTGCAGTTCGCTGCGCAGCTCGATGTCCTGGTAGCGCCTACGCAGCTCCGCCAGACTCGCCAGAGCGCGCTGATGAACCGTCATCACGTAGTCGCCCGAGACCACCAGGTGCGTCTCATGCAGCAACGGATCTCCCGATTTCACCTCCGGGTCCACGCCGTAGGCGACCATGTAGACGTAGCCCTCGAACTCTTCGAACTTGGGATTCTGGTTGAACGTCTGGGCGTCCTGAATCGTGAGCGGGTGAAGTTTGAGGAGCTGGCCGATCGCGTGCACGTCGTCGTCGGTCGGGTCCTGCAGATCGACCCAGAAGAATTCCCCCGTGCCCAGCTGCTTCCTGACCTCGTCTGCGCTCGGGTTGTGGAGACAGGGCGCACGCACGGCCTGAAGCCTACGGCCAGGCGCTGACGGCTTGCGTCCATGCCCGCTGGCCGTGTCGGTGATCTGTTCGGCTGGCCGCTTCGTACTTAGGGCATGATCGGTATCCGGTGCGGCAATTGTTCATGAATCGGCGCTCGACCCGCTCACAGTTCTCGACGATGGCGGACGAGGACCTCATGGAGATGGTCAATGGCGGCGATGCCCGTGCGTTTGAGGTCATCTTCGACCGCCATTGCGACGCCGCGTTTTCGCTTGCCTACCGAATGTGCGGCCGCACCGCCCAGGCGGAGGACATCACGCAGGAGGCGTTCCTGTCGTTGTGGCGGAGCGCTGTGCGTTATGACCGCGCCCGTGGAAGCGTGCGAACCTGGGTGTTGAGCACCGTGCGCAACCGTGCCGTCGACGTCTTTCGGCACGAGACGGCCAAGGGATCTCGCAATGTTCCCGACGACGGCCTGGCGGAGCGTGTTGAGGCGCCCGACCGGACCGATCAGGAGGTCGAGCGCCGCGAGCAGACTCGTGACGTCCGCTGCGCGCTCGAGACGCTGCCGCCCGATCAACGCCGGGTCATCGAACTCGCGTATTTCGGCGGATTCAGCCACACGGAGATCGCAGAGCTTCTCTCGCTGCCGGCGGGCACCGTCAAGAGTCGAATGCGGCTGGGTCTCGGCAGGCTGCGAGTCGCGATTTCCGACCCCGCGCAGGCCATAACATGAGCAGGGGACCCGACATGCCTGAAAGCCACGATTGCGGGACCGACGCAGCGGCCTACGTGCTCGGAGCACTCGAGCCGGCGGAGGCCGCGCGCTTCCGCCGGCACCTGGAGATGTGTGCGATCTGCCAGGCCGAGGTCGGCAGCCTCGAGGAGCTTGCCGCCGAGTTGCCCTTGACGGCGCCTCATCACGTCGCGCCCGAGGGTCTGCGCCGGCGCGTCATGGCCGAGGTGAATGCCGAGGTGCCGGTGCATACGCGAACCAGGACTCGCTTTCCCCGCGTGCGTGCGATCGTGCTCGCTCCGGCGGTCGGGTTGACGGTGGCTGCGCTCGCGTTCGCGGGGATCGAGCTCACCGCGGTCGGTGGTACGGCGGTCTACGCAGCGTCCGTTGGTGACGCACAGTTGCGCGTCACCAACGGCCACGGCGAGCTGATCGTCCACAAGCTTCCGCAACCCCACCGCAACCGGGTCTACGAGGTCTGGCTGCAGCGCGGGTCCGGCAATCCGCAGCCGACCGCAGCGCTGTTCAGCGTCACGGCGTCGGGGGACGGAGCGGTCGATGTGCCCGGAAACCTGCGGAATGTCAGCAAGGTTCTCGTCACGCAGGAACCCGCCGGCGGCAGCAAGGTGCCGAGCAGCGCGCCGGTCATCGTCGCCCGGCTTGGCTGACCGGAGACCGCCGTCACGCTGAGCCCGCTCGGGCGCCGTCACGCTGAGCCCGCTCGGGCGCGGTCACGTTCGGGGCCAGACGTCTGCCGGGAGATGGGCCGCTCGCGGCGCTTCCCCCGACCGAGAAAGTGATCCGATTCGCCGCCGCCTGCGAATACCTGGCATAAGTCAACCGCTCACACCTGGAGGGTCAACATGACCGACGTTCAGTCAACCGTCAACCGGGGCCAGTTCCTGCGAAATGCCGCCAAGGGAGGCCTCGTCCTGGCGACCAGCGGCGGTGTCCTTGCCTCAGTCTCCGGCGTTGCGCTCGCCGCGGGCCCGAGCAGCAGCGACATCTCAACGATGCAGGCCGCGTACACCGCGGAGAGCCTCGCCGTCTACGTGTACACCGCGATCCTGGGGAACTTCGGAAAGTTCTCCCACCCCAAGCTGCAGAACAGGGACTACTTCCAGGCCGCTCTGGCCGACGAGAAGGCGCACAAGGCGTTCCTCGGCAAGGCGCTCGGATCGAAGGCTCCGAAGCTGACAAACGCCAGCTTCCAGATCCCGGCCTCAGTCCTGAAGAGCGGCCAGTCTCTGCTGAACACCGGCGTGGCGCTGGAAACGGCGTTCGTCGAGGCCTACCTCGGAGCCTCCAACACCTTCAGCTCCGCTGATCTGCGGCTGGTTGCAGCGAAGGTTGCAGCCAACGAGGCCACGCACTTCAGCTTCTTCGACGCGGCCGCCGGCGGCCACGGGGTGCTTCCCGCGCTCCCGTCCACGGCGACGATCCCCGCGACCGTCAGGAAGCTGAAGCCGTTCCTCACCGGGATGTGACGCCGGCGCTGCGACCCGACGCCTGTTCGGGCTGGCCTGAATGGCCCGAACAGGCCCTTGTGATCGCCGTCGGCGCTGGCCGCGCGGGATCGAGGGGGGAGGGCTTACGGATAGTCGTTGGCGTTGCCGTGGCCATGGGGGTGGGCGAGGTAGGGCGCGATCGCGGCGTGCGCGACGGCGACCTCTGCGTTTCGGCTGGACCCCGGCCACGTCACCGTCACGGTCACCAGGTCGACCTTGTTGGTCGCCATCAGCTGATCTCTTGTCGGGAACCAGGATGCGAACGGGCCAAGCCCCGACACTCCCTGCGGCGGGCGAAAGCCGGGTGGTGGTGGGCCGAAGATCTGGGTGGCCTCATCGACGGTTCGCAGCAGCCTGAAATACGGCTGTGGCCCGTGGTCGTCGTTGACCAGGAGGACCACCGTGTGATCGGCGACACGGGCGGTGAATTTGCACTGCGGCATGCCGTTACCGCCGACTGATTTGGCGTAGTCGATGCCGTTTCTGCCGACCCTGAGATCGCTCGCGATTGCGCGCTGCGCCTTCAGCTCGCATGCCGCCGGTCGCGTGCCTGCGCTGCCACTGCCACATCCGGCGAGCAGCACCATCGGGGCGATCAGCGTCAGCGGAGCGCACCGAACACGCCACAACCGAAGCGAGCACCGTCGCTGGGCCGCGCGGCCAAACATGCTCGTGCCGCATCGGAGCATCGCCCGCAATCTAACGCGGTCTGACCAGGCCGTCGAATCGCGCGCGGTGGGTGTTGACCGCAAACTGGGTGGCCGGACCGCTCAGAAGCCGGCGAGTCTACGCTCGATAATGCATGTTATGTAACCCGATACGCGCGGACCGGGCCGCACACGCCTACCGAGCTGTCGATTGTCATGTAGATGTCACTGGGATTGCCAATGGATGCCATTAGTTGCTGCCATCAGATGCCACTAGTAGGCGTCCTGCTTGAAGACGCTTGGTCGGTTGGCGTTGCTGAGGAATGAGCTGTAGGCGCCCAGGCGGCTGATTCGGTAAACCCCGTCATCGAGGTCGATGACGCCGAGTGCGACAAGCTTGTCGAGCTCGGTTCGCGTTCGCGGCTGTAGTTCGTTTGCTGGCTCGCGTTGGTTGCGCGTGTAGAGCAGCCGCTCAAGGACTTTCACTATTTCGGGGACCGGTGATTTTGAGCCCGGGCAGTCGGGTCGACGCGCCGCTGAGGAATAGATCATGTCGTGAGGTGCGCACAGCGATGCGTTATCCGCTAGCGCGTGCTGGATCGCTGCGGCTCTGGCAGGGATCGGGACGCCGAGGATCCGACGGCCGTTCAGCTGGTCTCCGCTGATGAGAGTGAGAAGTCGGTGGTCGAGGCCTGTCAGGGCTTGAACGAGCACGAATGCCGCGACTGTCGGTCGCGCGTGCTGCAAGGCAGTATCGACGCCTTCAGCGGACACGCGTGTTGCGATCGGCGTCTCCGGCTGCGCCGGTGTCGCGACCCCTGAGCCGATCAACGCCAGGGCTACTCCGCACCGGCGTATGTGGCGCTGGCTGGGATCCTCGCCATACATCAACACGGCGACCGCGGCATCTATCTGGTCGGGCGTGCGAGTCGCGATCAGGTAGTTGAAGAGGCTGTTATGTACATCTTGGAGGAGCTCTTCGACGACTACGAAATCGGCCAAGTCGAGTTGCTGCTCGCAGTCAAATCTGAACCGGAGTGGATGTGATTCCGGTACGCATGGCCACGGATCGCTGTCCGGCGGGGTCGTTGGTGGCGCTACGGGCCTGTTCAGCAGTTCGTGGAGGCTGGTGTTCGCCGCCTCCCCTGCGGTCTGGCCATAGACAAGGATGAGCGAAATGCCGGCTGCTCTCGCGTTGCGGCGCAGTTCGTCGTTGCTTTCTCGCTGGAGGTGCTGTGCGCATAGGACCACGAGGGTGTGGATTCCGTGCGCGTGCAACCAGGTTGTCGCTTCCGGCCAGCCGACGTCGTTCAGCCTCGCCACCGTGCTGGTGTGCTTGCCGAGCGCCCGCAGGATCGTCCAGACCAGCTGAGTCGAGTCGAGCGCGAACGGTGGGATCGCAAGGACCCGTGCTCCCCCACCTTCGAAGTGCTCCCGCAGCGCTCTTGTGGTCCTGATGTCATCGTCGGGGTCGACGAGCACCTCGATGGTCGGGTTAGTCATGTGAGCCGACGCGGGCTATCGCGCTATTCGCGATCGCAGGACTGAGCTGCTCGACCTGCTGCCTCGCGCAGAGATCGGCTGCGGTCTTGGTGAACGCCGCCCATGAGCGCAGGCGGCCGTGGGCGAGGCGATCGTTGATCAGCAGGAGCATCTCTGGGTCCGCGTCCCGGTAGATCGGGTGATAGGTCGGGATCAGCTTTAGGACGTCGGCCTCGCTGAGGGGTGTGAAGTGCACCGGTCTGTAGATCCGTGACCGGAGCATTGGTTCGCGTGAGATGACGTCCCAGCACCCGTCGCCGCCGTCGAAGAGCAGGCCGAAGTGGGTTCTGTCGTCGTCGTGCAGATGGCGGAGGAATTCGAAGCAGTCGCGGTTCAGGTTCTGTGCTTCACCGATGACAACGAGGCGCCGCTGCTCGGCGAGATGGCCCAGCAATCGGTCGGTTAGCACGAACCGTGTGCCGCGTGCTGGGGCTCCGGTCAGAGCGTGTAGCAGGCGATCGGCGACCAGGCGCATCGTTGGCCTGCTCTCGAAGGTCAGCTTGATGATCGGCAGGCCGTGCTGCTGCATTGCTGCTGAGACCGCGAACGTCTTTCCGAGTCCAGCCGGTCCGACGATCGCGCCCATCGCCTCAGCGTCAATCACGTCGTCGACGGCTGTGCGGGTCAACAGCAAGTGGCGGGTGTTGAGCGTCTCGGCGTCCTCGAGGCTGAGGAAATGCGAGGTCATCGATCTGCGTCCAGTTCGTCGGCGCCGGTGCGCTCGGCTGGTGTGTTGAGCTCGTCAGCCAGGCCGAGCATCTTCAGAAGCTCGGTCGAGCGTTCGTCTGTGAGGCCGCGCTTTGGCGACCCGGAGCTGCGGCGCGTGACGACGGTGATGTCGTTCGCCTCAGTGTGGCCGGTGAGCGGCGCTGTTCGGGCGCGGGCCTTGCGGCTCGCAGCGGCTTTGCGCCTTCCCATCTCCACGGCGGCCTGGTGGCGCTGCTCGACCACGGCCGACGCGTCCTCCGGGCTGAGCTGACCCTGTGGGTAGGCGGTGCATAGCCAGCCGTCGCGGCCGGCGAAGATCTCGATCGACCGCAGGTCGTGAGGCATGTAACGGACCTGTACGGTTTCGCCGACGGCGCGGGTAAGCCCTGGTGCGACGAAGATTTCCCCGCCAAAATGAATCCCGTCTTTGAGGACCTTGCGGGTCTGATCTGCCATCAGCATCCACCGCAGCTTCTCGGCCGCGATCACGTCCAACGGCGCTGAGGAGCTCGCCCATTTCTCTGCCGGAGTCATGCCAATCGACGAGTGGTGGTGTTCGCGGTTGTACGCGCCCACGAACTCCTCGATGCTGAACTCCAGCTGCTCGAGCGACAGCGCGGCCGGCTGTGTGTAGAGCTTGCCGTTGCGGTGTCGAGGCCCGCGAGTGTAATTCGGCAGCTTCGAGATCAGACCCTTGCCGATTGTCTGGTGCAGCCGCTCGACCTTGCCCTTCTGATACGGCGAGTAGGGCGCGGTTGATCGGGCTGCGAAACCGACCTCACCAGCGGCACGCGTGATCGCATCAGCCAGGAACTCCTTGCCGCTGTCAAAGCGCACCAGCGCCGGGACACCACCCCACGGCGCTCGTGCCGGCTCGAGAACGATCGCCTCACGCAGCGCCGCCAAGACCTCGGCTGAAGTCGGGCGAACCGAGAGCGCCCAACCCATGATCACTCGCGAGAACCCGTCGACGATTACCGTCAGCCACGGCTTAACCAACCGCTTGCCACGCACCGGCAGTACCTCGAGGTCGAGCTGCGCGTGGTCCATCTCCCATACGTCGTTGCGAGCCTTCGGCTCGTAGCGCCTGTACAGCTCGTAATTGCGACGACCATCCTCGCCCCTCCGCGCGTACGCCCGCTCAGCCTGCGACAGGTCGCTCTCGACCGCTCGACAGAAGGTTCTATGCGACGGAACCGCAAGGCCGGCGTCCGTAGCCATCCGCCAGGCAACCGTCGGCTGGCCGTTCGCCTGGTAGAAAATCTCAATCGCCTCAGCCGTTAGCTGCCACCGCGCACGCTGCCTTGGGTCGTAGCCGCCGGCAGCGATCCACCGCCAAACGGTCCGCGGATGTACTCCCAGACTCATCGCCGTCACACGAACCGTCGCCGTGTCCAGGCGCCCGGTCTCGCGCAACGCCACCAACCGGGCGACCGTTGCCTCCCGCCGTTCAACGACCTCATGGCGCATCTTCGACCTCCAGTAGCTTCGGAACTTGTGAGTGTTGTGGTCAGAACCGACCACAACACTCACTGACGTCGCGTCAGTTCCGACTCCAACAGGCGTTTCCTGCACGAGGCCGCGAATTTTCTTGCCGATACATTCGCCGCGGGGCACCGACTTGCGCCGCCAGCCGGCGCCAGTCAGCCCGGGGTCAGACCTTCGAGGTCTCGCCGGTCAGCGTCACGAAACGCTGGACGGCGGCGTCGAAACCGACCACTCGCGGGTCGAGTTCGCCGCGGAGCTTGTTCATGCGGTATTCGATGAAGAACTCCGGGTCTAGATCGAAGGCGCCGGCGAGTAGCTCGAGTGCTCTGGGACTAGGCTTCTCGCGGCCGCTCATGAGCCCAGAGATGTAGGTGTAGTTGATGCCCCTGCCAGCTTCGTCGATCTCCTGGGTTCGCGCAGCGATACCCCGCAGGGTTGCGTTGTGATCATCGAACAGACGGCGCAACGCGATCGTGACGGGCTCTTGATTCGGGGCCTTCAAAGCTCGGACCATGGCACCACATTAGGTCGCCGCCCGGCGGAACATGAGCAAAAGCTCCGCCCCTCCCGGAGAAGATGCCCACGGTCGGCGGGAGTAAAGATCTCTGTCTGAGGAAGATGCTCAGAACTCACTCCGGAGAAGATGCCCACGGTCGCCGTGAACACTCATCGGCGCGGGCGCCCGCGGCGGGGTTCTGCCCGTCAGGGGCGCGGAGAGTGGTCGCGATCGGTCGAGTTCGAGTCGCTCGAGGCGGCCGACGTACTCGGACTGGCGCTCGTCGGCGTCGGATCCTTCGGCGGTATGGAGACGGGATGCCCAAGAGCGGCGAGCGCACGTCCCTGATGGGCCTTGGCTCTTTCGAAGGCGTCCAGCAGATATTTCTTGGTCATGGGCTCCACGACCTGAATGCTAACGGCGTGAGCACGAGCGCTCTTGACGTGGTTGCGCATCGCGGCTAAATGAGAATTCCGTCGCATCTAGGTGAGATCCGACACCCGCTTCCGGTTTCCAGCAGCGCGATTTGACTCCAGAATTATTTGTAGCGATACTCCGTCTTATCGTGACTAACACCCAAATTTCGAGGTCCCACAGGCGTGTCTGAGAGCCGCTCCGATGAGGACGCCGAGCTAGTCGTCGGCGAGTTGATGTTGCCGCTGCAGCCCGCGCCCGGGCTGGCGGTCGAACTGCCGGCGGCGCTGCACACCGAGCTCACCCGTCTGCTTGAACGCGCCGACGACTACTCGCGCGCTGCGCAGTCGGTCAACACGACTCGCGCCTATCGCAGCGACTGGCGTCAGTTTGAGGCCTGGTGTGCGCGGTTCGGCTTGCCGAGCGCTCCGGCCAGCCCGACGGCGGTCGCGCTGCATCTCACGTCGCTGGCCGAGGCCGGCCGGTCGGTCTCGACGATCCGCCGGCGCTGTGCCGCGATCGCTCGCGCGCACCGGATCGCCGGGCACGCCTCACCGACCGCCGACCCGGCCGTGATGACGGTGCTCGAGGGCATCGCGCGCGTCCACGGTTCCGCTCCAAACAAGAAAACCGCGCTGCTGCGTGACCCGCTGCTTGAGATGGTGGACCGCATCGACGTCTCAGACAACGCTGGTCTGCGCGATCGGGCCCTGCTGCTTGTCGGTTTCGCGCTCGGGCTTCGACGCTCAGAACTCGTCGCCATCCAGGTCAAGGACATCTCCCCTTCCCCCGACGGCGTCACGATCAGGATTGCGAGATCGAAGACCGACCAGCACGGACGCGGCACCTCGCTGCTTCTCCCCTACGCCGAGTCCCCGAACCCATGCCCCGTACGCGCACTCCGCGGATGGCTAGACGGATCGGGCGTGACCGAAGGCGCGGTGTTCCGTCGGCTCAGCCGCGCGGGCACGATCGGAAAGCCCCTCTCCCCCCAGGCCGTTGCGTTGATCGTCAAACGCCGCGCCGAATCAGCGGGGCTGAACGCTGCAGAGTTCGCCGGGCACTCGCTGCGCTCCGGTTACGCGACACAGGCCGCCCGCGACGGGCACCGCACCGAGCAGATCGCCAAGACCACCCGCCACAAGGACCAGACGGTCCTAGCCGGCTACATCCAAGCCGGCCGCGGCCGCGAAGACGTCGCCGCGGTCCTCTAACTACGCCCCCTCAGAAGCGCCATCGGGCTCGCCGCTGAACAGCTCGGGATGCTCCCGTCGCGCGTCCTCAACACTCACCCAGTCGCCGTTTACCCAGACCGTCTGCTCGCCGCTTGGCTCGAGGGCGTAGACGGCCTTGCTGCCGTGCCCCTGACCGCTCCAGCCCAGTTCTGCCATTGCGGAGGCGACACGGTCAGAGATCGTTCCCTCCTCGCACGCACGGGTGCAATAGAAGTCGATGTAGTCCTCGCCACGGCCTCGCAACGTCGCGATAAGTCCGGCGGAGTAGCGCCAGGAGCCGTGCCAACTGGTGCCGTCGACATGACGCCAATCCGCGTTGCACAGCGCGCAGTACATCTCATCGGCGAAGCTGCGATCGGTCCGCAATCGCGGCGCGAGCGCCTGCAGATCGAACTCAAGATCTCTGTCGGCCAGGTCGCTCATCAGGACAGCGCCAAGGATGCCAGTTTGTTCGGGTTGACCCATCATTGCCAGCCCCGAGTTCCGCGCGCGAAGCATGCGAGTTGGGCCGATCGTTGAGATGCCTGTCCGATCAAGCGAGCGGGACTCGGATGAACGGTGACGGCGCGTCTCGCGGTCCGGCCCGCCATCGATGAGGAGTGCTCGCGACGGCTTGAGGGAGCTTGCGGCTGCGTTTAGGTGATGCCCCTTGCGCATCCAGTGCCGAGACCGTCGCTTGGGCGCATGAGCCGTTTGACGGTGTTGTGGGCGATCGCCACGAGCTTCGGGCCGTGCCATATGTAGGTCACCGTGGTCTCTGTCCAGCGGCCGTAGATCTCACCCCTGACCATCTTCAGCCCGGGGTTGTTGAGCTCGAAGTAGTGCTGGAGCAGCCGTGGCGGGTGGCCGGGCAGGCATTGGAAGCCTGCCTGCGTGGCGGAATCTCCGCCCAGTCCCAGGAGGACGCCCGACTGCACTAGCCGACCGTGGTCGAGGCTGTAGGCCAGGGCCAGCGAACCGCTGGAAATGTGCTGGGTCGTGAGGAAGATTTCGTCGCCGGGCTGGTCGTCGCTCACGTGAGCCACGGAGATGAGGGCTGCCGACTGGGCTTTCTCGATCTGTGCAGGGCTCTTCCTGAACGGACCGACCCTGTACTCAATCGGCGCTGTGATGCTGTGGCCGTCGCGGCTCACGACCCGAAGCATCGACTGCTTCGCCTCGTACCGTTTGACGCCCCCGCCACGGGGAGTCATGGTGACATGGCTGAGGAGGGAATACGTGAGCACGAGGTCCGGGCGACCGTTGCCGAGGACATCAGCAACTGTCGCGGTGACACACCCAGACCAATCGGGCAGATACCGGCTGTGTGGCGCTCGCTGACATGACGCTCCCGGGCCGGTGTAGAAGCCCTGTGTGGCAGGGATGTCGGTAAACGGACTGTTCGCGGTGAGATGGCCGGATCCGGCCCCAGATCCGGGACTCGATCCGTGGGCATGGGCTTGAGCGCCTGATCCGCCATCCCCGCCGCCACCCGTGCCGAAGATCAGCGCGCCGCTGATGATCGCCGCCGCAAACAGAGTCGCGCCGGCCTTCCAGCGACGGCGGCGGCGACGACGCGCCTCCTCGAACAGGACCTCGGGCGACTGTCGGAAAGGGATCTCCTGCGACTGCGACGCGTGCTCGAGGTCCGATCGTTCGTGAGATCGCAGCTGCGTTGTCATCCCTTTACCGCCTCGATCATCGCGATCAGCTCACTTTTTCTGTAGCCGCTTTTCCGCGCCGTCGCGACCAGCTCGTGCACCTGGGCCAACAGATGGCTCTTCTCCTTCCTGCCGATCACCTTGATTCCGTGGCCACGGCGAAACTCCAGCAGCCCCTCATCGCGCAACAAGTGCAGGGCTCGCAGAACTGTGTTGCGATTGACCCCCAACACCGCGGCAAGATCACGCGCCAGAGGCAACCTGTCGCCCGGGCCAGCCTCGCCCTCAGCGATCGCTCGCCGTAGCTCCGCCGCCACCTGCTCGTGCAGCGGAAGCGGATCGCTCCTGTCGATCTGCCCAAATTGCATAGTCCTACATAAGCTAGCACCAGATGATCTGAGGCACGAGCCTTGCGACGAATTGCACGAGGAGACCGCGTGGGCCGTGGGGGCAGGACCGAGGCACTTCCCCGAGGGTGGCGGTTCGTGCGACCGGAGCGGACGACGTGGTCGCGATCAACGCTCCACGGATGGTCGCAGCGACAACGACCACAACAGCGATCCTCAAGCGCGTCATCGCTTCACACAGACGCGGGCAGCGGTCTATCCCATGGTTGGTCTGCTTCGGAGCGGCTCAGATGCCGACTCCTCCTCCACCGTTCCCGAGGCCGGGGGCCGCAGTTCTCGTGCTAACGCTTGACGGGCATGATGTAGGCGAACGCGCACCACGTTCGCCGTCGCGCCCGTGACCTTTGCGATCTCGCGGGGTTTCAGCCCCTCCCATGCGGTGAGGAGCAATACCTCACGGTGCGTTGCCGGCAGCTTGTCCAGGCACCCGCGGATCCGTTCAGCGAGGTCTTCGTTCGAGGTCTCCGGTTGATAGGCGGCGAGTCGGGCTAGTTCCTGCGTGACGTTGCGGACGATCGCCTGGTGCGATTGCTGTCGTTGGCTGTCCTTCATGAGGAGATTCCGGGCGATGCCGAAAAGCCACAGCCGCGCTCCGTCGTCGGTAGGGACCTTGTCCAACCGCCGCCATGCGACGAGGTAGACCTCGGCGAGAAGGTCGGTTGCCTCCTCAGGGTCCGAAGCTCGGCGCGTGAGAAACGCCAGCAGATCGGTAGCGGTCGAGCGGTACAGATCTTCAAAGCGGGCCTCCCGGCTCGAGCTATCTGGACGTCTCATGAGCCATGCTGATCCAGGTAGCGGAGGAAAAAGACACCCTCGGCTCGCGCGTGCGTGATCCGCGCCTTGAAGGGCAGGTGACTCCAGCGTTTGTCGATGTTGTCCCACCAGGCGTTGAACCCATCCGGGCCTGCGCCCCAGACATACAAGCCGTACGGCGCGGGCCCACTGCCCTTGCCGGCAAAATGCCCGACCGGACTTGCTATCAGTTCGTCGACCTTTTTCAGGTCGCCTGCGGCCACAGCCCGCACGAACGGTGGGAGCCAATAGAACCCTTCCTCGTAGAGCGGGTCGACGCGTCGGTCGTTGGCGATCGCCTTCCAGTTTGGTGCTTTCGCGATCACGGCGGCGGCCTCTCGGGCTGCGGCGGTGTCGTGCGTCTTTTCTGCCTGGCGCCACTGCAACAGCCACGCGACGAACGCGACCTGGGCGATGTTCACGTCGATCGATCCGGAACTCTCGACGAGCTTGCATTGAGCAGCCCCGGTCGGGCACCCGGGCAGTTTGCGTGGCGACGCGTATTCCTTCAGCGCGTAGTCTCGCCAGTCGAATCGGCCGGTCGGGAATGTGATCCCGTCTCTCGCAGAATCCTGCTTCACGACCTGGGTCAGATTCGTTCCGGCGAGATTCAGGAACTCGCCGGGTGCGCCTCCGTGATGAAAGTACTCGTGGGTGGCGTACTTATGGGTGTTGGCGTTCACGAACAGCTCCCTGGCTGCAGCCGCCGCGCCAGAGGCGCCCAGCACCAAGGCCCCTATCAACGCGAGGCGTCGCGGAGTACGCAGCACACGCCGTCGAGGAACGGGTTGATTCGCCGCGTACCGGAGAAGCTGATAACCGGCCAGTTCGAGCGCTGCACCCAAAGCTCCGCCCGCCGGCTCCGAGAGGACAGGATCGACTCGTCGAAGCTCGGCGTCCACCCAGGCGTCCTGCTTCCCTCCACTTCCAGTCATCACCCGGCTCCTTTCACGCGGTGTATCTACACATCCTTAAGAGCGCGCATTTCATTAACCGAGGAGTCAAAAATCACGTTTAAGCAAACAGGCGTCATTGGGTGGAGTTGTCCGCGATCCGCACAACCCTGATGGTTCGCACCGTTTCGCGCCATTTGCTTTACGGCGCGTCCGGCATCACGCGCCACGAGGATGTAGCGGCCTAGGGCTGCATGGAATGAGAACTTGGCCCCTGTCGACGTCGTCAGCCCGACGACTCGCCCCGCTCGACCCAATCGCGGTATTCGCACAGGGAAGGTGACGCACCGTTCAGACGAGTGGCTGAGCGTCGGGACCACCCCAACAAGACGCCTGGTGCAGGCGAGTCCATCCTCAGCCCCGTGCCCGAGACCCAAACGCTACGCACCGCCGGACCCCCGAGCATGACGGCCAGAACCACGCCGATGACGGCTGTCCCGCGGCGGCGGCGATAGCACTGCCGGAGAGCCCGCGCGGGCAGTCGAACACCAGTCCGGACGAGCCTGCAGCGAGAGCTTCCGATCAAGCGCTATCAGCATATATGCGTAGCTTTGGCCAGAACCCGCCCCGTGTCCGGGTTCATGTCGATGAAGGTGACCCGCTTGGACGCGGTCATCGGTCCACACAATCGAACGACGTCGGCCCGCAGCTGTTGGCGGCTGATAGCCGAGTTACCACGGGCGGCTGCGAGAACTGGATCGCCGCCCGACGGTCCCGGTGAGACCAGCACGACTAGCCCTGCCGCCAATGCAGCGACGGTGACGCCGCCTAGTCCTATGAACACGCGCTTCGAGCGCCAGCCACCCACAGCATCGATCCAAGCGTGGACCGCGCCCGCGAGAACCCCGGCAAGCATCGCGATCCTTGCGCGCTCACGACCTGCG
Source organism: uncultured Conexibacteraceae bacterium (assembly GCA_963761675.1). Lineage (GTDB taxonomy): Bacteria > Actinomycetota > Thermoleophilia > Solirubrobacterales > Solirubrobacteraceae > Palsa-465. The sequence continues at coordinate 99,974 of CAVXIA010000002.1, read as the reverse complement.
TCAAGTTCTGCTGCGGTGGCGACGAGCTCGTCCCCGTATCTCCGCCGCCACGCCAGCGGGTAAGCCTTCACGAGCAGTCGCATCACACGGCGGAACATCACGCCGCCGCCTTCAGTCGATCAAGGCCTAGCGCTGTAACCCCTGCAAGCCTCTCCAGTCTGCTCTTGAGCGCGCCGCTTCCCTCGACGGTAATGCGGTAAGGGCGTCGGCGGTCAGACTCAGGCAGAGCCGCAATCAATCCCTCTCTCTCAAGACGGCTCAAAGCCGCGTACAACGTCCCGGGCCCAAGCCGGACACCGGAAAACGCCTCGACGTCCTTGATCAGGGCGTACCCGTGCTTCTCCCCGCCCGCCAGGCTAGTTAGCACGAGCGTGCTGCGTTCAGACAACTCCTGCGTTTTCGGCACCGGCACCTCATTCGACAGATTGGTCTGGCAACTAACTCCAAAAATGATATAGCTTAAAACGTAACACCGGATCCAGTCAGCGCTATAGAAGAGACTGCGATCAGCGCCTGGCTTTCGCGCGAGGATTTCGGTGTAGGGACACGGCCCAGATCCAGAGCAGGACAGCGCTGCATTCTCGGAGTGACCTTAGGTTCGCCAAACGGAGGAGCGACCTGTCCCGTCTCTGCCCTTCGGCTGAGCCGACTCACGGCTTAGTCAGCCGGCGAGTCCGCCTCTTCGGCGTACCAGTCCTGTGGGATGAGTGCTCGTCCGTCTCGCCAGCGCTCAATCACGGCGGAGGCGAACCATTCGTCGCTGAAGTCGGCGTGGTCGAGCGCGATGACTTGGAGGGCCCCGTTTGCATCGGTGACGACCTGATGAATCAGCTCATATAGGCGGCGAGTGTTCTCACGATCTGTGTCGCTCAGCTCTTCGAGGTCTCCGCCGGTGGTGCGGTCTCGTGGGAAGAACGCCTGACTGAGCTGGTCGAGGACAAGGAACGAGGGCACCGGCCGTGCGTTGTCAATAAAGAAGCGTTGTAGCGCGAGATAGGCGGTTAGGTGATACCCGACCCAGTTCAGGCCGCTCCCGATGCCGCCCGCGTCCATGTAGGCAGCGCCATGTGGAGTGTCTGCCACGATGGTCAGGCGTTCAGGATCGATGTAGACGCCGTCTTCGGAGTGCTCAAGCTCCAACTCCTGAGCCCATTCGGTCATCTGACGGCTAACTGTGCGCATGAGCGAGGCGGTGCGCGACCGAATAGCGTCCGCATCCAAAAGCTCAGTCAGTTCATTTACCTGCCGTCCGAGCTCCTCGAGCTGACGCTCCAGCCGACCAAGGTCGTCTTCGGCTGCGTCCTCTGAGGTTTCGAGGTACTGGGCTATGCGTCCGCGTACGAAGCTCTGGAGGTTCAGTTGCTTCTGAAGCTCAGCTGCGAGCTCGTCGCTTGCGGCAAGCGCTCCGAGTGATCGGTCCGCGTCGGCAATCTGCTCTTGGATCGCTCGGCGCTGCTCCAGCAATTGCTCCCTGGCCTCGGCGATCCTTGGGGTATCTCGCTGCGCGAGCTCAAGCCGCCGTTCAGCCCGACCTAGCGCGCGAACGACCGCCTCTCGGGCATCACTGCCAGCAACTATGGGGCTTCCACAAAGCGCGCACTCTGCATCCTCGCCATCGGCCGGGATCAGACCTATTGACGCAAGCCGAGATTCTTGTTCAGCCAGCTCGAGCCCCTGGTTCTCAGAAGCGGCGGCGAAGCGCTCTAAGCCACGGACGCGCTCGTTGATCTGGCGCACCTCGCTGGTCAGCCGCAGCTTGAGATCACGGAGGCGGTCAAACTCGTCTGCGTCAGCTGGACCCGGAAGCTCTGCCACGGGCGTGTCGAGGATCTGCCGGAGCGCCACCCGCGCACGATCGAGCGTCTCAGGGGCGACACTCTTGTCGGCCATGCCGGCGTTGCGAGCCTCGACCACGAGCGCACCCGCCCGGCCCGACCACGTGTGGCGCTCAGACTGGGCAGCCCGAACACGTGTCTGCAGCAGCCTGAACTCCCGCCGCTTGGCGGCGAGCTCCTCACGCCGGCGGACATCCTCGGGTCCTTGGGCGCCAAGAAAATAGGGAAGGGTGGTGCGGATTGCCTGTGGACGCCACTCCCGGTTTTGGCGGTGGAACAAGATGTCGGGATTGGCGATCTCGCCTTGGCCCTGGAAGCAATAGAAGAGCGCCTGATTCAGCTGTGCTGCCGGCGGGACTCCTGCCTGCCCTCGGCCGAGCTCGGTGCGGTTGTCTTCGATCCCGACGAGTCCTCCGAGGTATTGCCGCAGGGCAGCCCGCGTTGTCCTCTCGTCGAGATCGTCGAGCGGTGGCGTCTCGACATCGCCCACCAGCAGCATCGCGTCGTTGCTGTCCTCCCCAGCCGGCGGCGCCTTGCGCGCGATGAACAAATGCGTGTCGCTCACGTGAAGGTGCAGGCCATACCAGGCCACGGTGTCCCGAATCTGGCCGAAAGGCGCGTTCGGGCTTTTGCTACCGAGCAGGAATCTGATGATCCCGATCAGGCTCGACTTGCCGGTCCGGGAGTCCCCAGTGATGACGTTTAGTTCACCGGAGCGGAAGCTAATGGTCCTCGTATCGCCAGCGGCGTTGTAAAGAACGAGCTTGTCCAACTGCATCATGGGCGTAACCCCCAGAGAGCCATGATCGTGAGCATGTCAGGCTCGTTCGCGAACCACCGACCGACCAGCCCAGCCTTAGCGCGACACTCCTCGACCTCGTCGGTGAAGCGAAGCCCGCGCGGGCGGCGAGCCACGGCACCGGCGCGCACGCAAGCGCCTTCGCGACGAAGCACGGCATGGCTCATCGCTAGCCGCAATCCGTCAGACACCAACGGCCGGAGCGCCCGCGCCCTCACGGCTAGCCCGATGCGCGCCTCGGGATGAGCCTGGATCCACTCGATCATCTGCGTGGTCACCGAACGCGGCAGTGATCGACGAGTCGGGCCGTGCAGGGTCAGCGGCAAGGCAAGATACTCAAGAGCAACAGGCAGCAAGCGCCCGGCGGACCGCTCCTCGTAACCGGCGGCGACATCGTGCGCCACGAGAGCAATGAACGCCGGGTTGAACAGTGCGGCCTCCTCGAGAGGCCGCGGATCGAACGACACCGCGCTCACGCCGCAGCCTTCGCGGGCGGGTCGTCCCTGACCTCTGGGAGCCGATGTTTGAGATGCTCCAGCCAGCTCGGATGCCAACCGATCTCGAGTCGGTCGGCGATCATGTGGAGCGAGCCGCGTGCAACCCAGCCCTCGCGGACATCTCGACGAATCGCGGGGAGATTGCTGCGGTCCAGCTCGACAAATGACTCAAGCGCCCGACGTACACGCACCTGTTCGTGCTCAGGTCCGGGATCGTTGTCGCTCACGGGCAGGAAGAAACGCGCCCACGCCTCGCTCAACTCCCGGTCGTAGCGACCGAGCTCGCCGACCTCTACGAGCTCGTCCCGGGCCCAACGAGATCGCTGGGCGAACGCTCGATTGTGGTCATAGATGCACTGGCGCACACGCTCGCTCGCCATAGCTACAAGGACTAGCTGTGCGACGAAGATCCGGTTGTCTTCAGCAATCTCGGCATCCGTCGGAGCCTGCATGTCCAAAACGTCGATCGGCAGGTTGTGATCCTGGAGCGACTCTGCGAGCTCGTGCAGCTCCGTCTCAAGTTCACCAGCGGTGAGCAGGTCAGTCTTGCCGAGCGCTACAACGGCAAGATGCTCGAGTGTGCGGCGATGCCACCAGCCGCTGAGCCGATCGACGAGCGCAGCCCGACGCTGAGGCCTGACGCTCTTGCGAACCGCAAGCTCAAGCGCAGCCCGCAGGTCCGGGGCCGGTGCCGCACCGTCTATCACCTCCACGCGCTCCAAGAGCGCACGCCGCTCCTCCGAGGCCAGATCAAGGAAAGCCTTGTAGTACGCCGCGTTGTCGGAGTTTGTTGAATCACGCGCGACGACCTCGAGCTTCGTCTGAGCAGCCGGCACATCCCGCCCAGCACCCGGCGGCCTCAAGAGCGCAGCCGCGTCACCGGCTGGAGCTGCTGCCAGCAACACGAGGCGCATGTCCGGGCGACCCGGCTCAACGACCCAGTTCCCGATGGTCTTCCAGAGATCAACGCTCGCGTCGGACAAGCTCCGGGTCGTGTTGATCGTGTGCTTGGTCTGCCATTTCTCGGTCGCATCCCCGGTCTCGGAGTCGTGAAAGACGATGTCGTCGAGCGTTTCAAGGCTGATCGCGAAATCAGCCTCCTGATCGAGCCGCTCAAGCGCAGCAAGCAGGGCATAGTCAACTTGCGCGAGATATCCGAGCGCCGAGCCGGCAGCCGAAAAGCGCGAAACCGCACCACTATCTGAAGTCACGGCACGAACCTATCCGCTGGACCCAAGTGCGACAACCTCGAACCGGGCCAGCATCCACGATCTGAAGCGCCTACACATCCTCCGGCGCCGGGAAGTCCTCGCAGCCCATGCGCATGATCCGACCGATGCGGTTCATCCGCCGCATCCGAGCCATCCGGCGCGCCCGTTGACTGCGAGCCGCTCGCCGACGGTGCGTACGTGAGCGGCGCGTCAGTAGTCGGTCGGCATCGCCAAGCTCACCCAGGTACTCACCCGTGCGAACTTTGAAGACAGCGGGCGGGCTCGCGCTCCGGTCCACAAATCCGACGCGTCGCCCGTCGTGTGTGAGCAGCGCATCGCCGTCCAAATAGCCGAACGAAACGCCGCTCCAAGTCCAGACCCGGCTGTCCATAGCCTGACCCTACTGCGAGCCGCGGACGACCCTTTCCGAACGTATGTTCGCTGACAGATGCCCGGTGTCATTTGAGCGACGCTTCACACGAGCCAAGATTTGCATGTCCTGCTCAATCTGCCAAATCGTCCGGGCGTCTGTCGATTTGCTCGGGATCGCACGCTTCCGCATGCGTGAGCGAGCAAACCTGCGGTCGGCGTGACGAATTGTCAGATCATGCATGCTCAGCGGCGAGCTCAGGCTCAAGTCGCCGCGGGTCGTTCACCGTCGCATGGGACACGGGGATCGCCGATCACGGCGAGCTCTGCGTCCGCTTGAGCCGCGTCTACCGCGGCTACTCGGGGAGCCACATCCCCTCATGAAGGACCAGCACGGCCTACGGGCTGTAGGGCGTCTTTGCGAGCAGGGTCAGCGTCTCGCGGTCACAGACATCAGAGAGCTGCACGGCCGCTTCGACGAAATCGGCCTCCTGATATGCCGCCATCAGGCCGGCCGGGACGGCGTTCGCGTCGCCTACCTCCCAGAGGTCGTGCACCTCGTGGATGTCGCCGATCACCGTGTTCCAGGCTCCCACCAGGGTCCAACCGCTGGCTTCCATCACACGTTTGACGGTCACCATCGCCTCGTTGAAGGCGGCGAGCTGACCATATTTCACCTTGACGTTCGCTAGCACGTACATCGGCACGGGGATGCTCCTTTGAGCTGACTGAACTTCGCAGGCCAGAATTGAGTTCAGTTAGGCTAGAGGTCTGGCGACACCGTCGTCAAGCTCACGCAGGGCTTCGACGCTCGTCTCAGGAGTGTCGGTCAGGCCGGTGCGCCAGAACCTGGAAGACGGACGTGAAACCGGTCTCGAAGCCCTTGCGAGCGGCTCGCAGGTAAAGGCGCCAGATCCGCATCCGCTCGGCCCCGATCAACTCCTCAGCTCGGCCGGAGTTCGCCTCGAGGTTGTGGGTCCACTCGATCAGGGTCCGCGCATAGTCGAGCCGGAACCCCTCGATATGGGTTGGCTCGAGTCCGGCCGCCTCAACAGCGGCGAGCACCCGCGAGACGTGCAGCGGCGCAGCGTCGGGAAACACGAAGCGCTCCGAGAACGGCCCCGCTTCGGGGTCGCCGTGGCGCAGGCGTGCGATGCCATGATTCAGCAGGCGGCCCCCAGGTCGCAATGCCCGGCACAACTGCCCTGCATATGCGTCGATGTTGGTGCTGCCGACGTGCTCGACCATTCCGATCGAGGAGACGGCATCGAACTGCTCGCCACCCAGGTCCCGGTAGTCGGCGACCCGGATGTCGATCCGGTCTGCAAGGCCGGCGGCGGCAGCCCGCTCGCGCGCCAGCTCTGCCTGTGGCTCCGACAGCGTGATGCCGGTCACGTGGACCTCGTGCCGGCCGGCCGCGTGCAGCGCGAAACTTCCCCAGCCGCAGCCCACGTCCAGAACTCGCTCCCCCGGCTGGAGCTGGAGCTTCGTGCAGACCAGCTCGTGCTTGGCGCTCTGCGCCTCCTCGAGTGTCCGTGCGCCCCGCGAGAAGATCGCACAGGAGTAGGTGAGCGACTCTCCGAGCATCAGTGGAAAGAACTCATTCGAGACGTCGTAATGGTGTGTCACCGAGCGGCGATCGCGCTCACGGCTGTGACGACGGCCGCGCGGTCGCAGCTCGGCGCTCGGCGCACCGGGCCAGGAACGCAGAGCACCAGCCCGGACCGCCGCGGCGGCCAGGCGTGCGCGGCCCTTCGCATCAAGCGGTGGCACCTCATAGGTGTCAAGCAGCTTGAGCACGGCGTCCATGTCGCTGACTTCAAGCTCCCCGCTCACATACGCCCGGCCCAGGCCCAGCTGTCCCGGAGCGCGCAGCAGATGCCCCAGAGCGACCGGAGAACGGACACGGAAGACCGGTCCGTTCGCCCCATCGCTTTCAGGCACGCTGCTGCCATCCCAGAGCTCGATCGAGAATGGCCGCTGAGGCAGGGCCTCCGCGAGCCTCTGGCGCAGCAGGGACGTACCGTCTTTTGGCCTCGTCACTGCGCCCAGGCCCCGGGCGACACGCACTGACGATTGAACTCCATCGACCGGATCGTAGTGCGACTAGACCTGCGGGCGCAGCGCCGCAAGTCGCAGCAGATTGCGCGTCGCCATCGCCACGGTCATCGGCCCGACACGCGGAACGAATGCCGACGCCACATCGAGCACCGAGTCATCGAAGTTGCGGAACTCCGAGAAGTTCACGCAGATCGCTCCGGACTTGATCTCCTCCCCCGTGACCAGAGCGAACTCCCGCGACGGCACTCCGGTGATCACGACATCGGCCTCACGCAGGGCGGAGGCGCGGTCGAAGTCGGTGTCGCTGACGACGTGGGAGTGCCGCCCGATCGCCGGTTCGAAGACGACGGCACCCGTGATGTCAATCGAGATGACGGTCGCACCATCATTGGCGAGCATCGCCGAGAGCGGTCGGCCGACGACGTCGCTGCGGTTGATCACGCAGGCCATGATCCCATCGAGTGGCGCGCGGTCTCCCGTGCGGTGACTGCCGAGCCCAGCCACGTCGAGCAGCTTGCGGATCCCGAGCGGCGTACACGGCAGGATCGCTCGCAGGTCGCTGCCAACGTCGACATAGCGGCGGTTCTCGTAGAGAAGCCGGCTCCAGAAGCTGTGCATGCCCTCGACGTCCTTGCGCGGATCCACAAGCTCACGAAGCCAGCGGTCCTCCTGCGCATCGACCAGCGGGTAATAGAGGAAGATGCCGTCGACGCTTGGATCACCGTTGGCCTCTCCGATCGCTGCGGGCGCGCGCTCGGGATCCAGCTGCCAGAGGTCCATTTTCACGCCCGCATCCTGAGCCCCGCGGCGCGCCTGCTGGGCATAGGTGTGAGCGGGCCCGTCGGTCTGGCTCACAAGCCCGACGACACGTAACTCGCGCCCAAGCCGCCCCACCCGCTCGCGCGTCTCTGCTCGGATAGGCGCGGCGACCTCTCCCGCGTCGATCAGCCGTGCCGTCATCCTCGCTCCCGTGCGCTGTGCAATGCGCCCTCCAGGGTATCCCGCCGCCTGCGCAGGGCCACTGCCCGCTGGTGACCCTGACGCTCGAGCGCGGCGAGGTTGATGTCGGCGGTTCTCAATCCAGCCAGGGCCGCTGCGCGGAGGAGGTCCCGCCCCGCCTGAACGTCGCTGACGATCATGGGCTTGACAAGCGGCTCAACCTCGTCGCCCAACGAGATCCCGGCGAGCGAGTCCTCCACGAGTCCGAGCGGTCCCTCGGTCGCGGTCACCGTGGCCTCGTCGACGGCGCGGACACGAAGCTCCCGCTCCGCCTCGGTTGTCCGCGGCATGCGATAGGCGGCCATCAATGAGTCGAACTCCGCGACATCACGATCGACGATCGCCATCACCTGTGCCCGGAGCTCGAGACCTCGGTCCCGAGCATCGCCAAGCTGCACCAGGCTCTCTCCCGCGCCCTCTGAGCCTGCGATCGTGATCTCGACTGCCATCTGCACCAGGCTCAGGCCGAACGCCGCCGTCACCGCCGCGATCGCACCGCCGCCCGGGGTCGGGTCGACCGATGCGGTGCGACGCAGCAGCTCCTCCGCGGTCAGAGCCCACAAGCTCTGGGCCACGGCTACGCGACCCGCCCCGAGAGATGAGTCCTTGCGCCCAATTCGAGCGTCGCGGCGAGCAGCTGCTCGAGATGGGCAGCCTCAGTGCGATAGCTGACGATGCAGGTGCGGATCGCGGCCCGTCCGTGAACCGATGCGTTGGACGGGAACACGGTTCCGTCGATTTGCAGCTCCGTCATCACATGGGTGTTGAGACGATCCAGGTAGTCCTCGTCTGTGACACCGTCGGGTCGGTAGCGGAAACAGCAGATCGACAGCGACGGCGGGCACACGAGTTCGAGCTCAGGGGTTTCCTCCACGCGTCCCGCCAGCCAGTTCGTGAGCCGCACATCGTGTTCGATCCGACGGGAATACGCGGCACGGCCGTGCGCGAGCAGGGACACCCAGGCGCGCAGGGCCGCGAAGTTGCGGCTCAGCTGGAGCCCTTCGAAGCCGATATCCCGGCCGCGGTCTGCGTGCTCCTTGTCCTGTGCCACGTACGCCGCATGGGCACTGAAGGCGGGAGCCGCCACGGCGCTGTCACGAAACAGCACAAACGCGCAGGTCAGCGGCACATACATCCATTTGTGCGCGTCGAAGGTGACCGAATCGGCCAGCTCGATTCCGCCGAGCAGAGGCCGGAGTTCGTCGGAGAGCACTACCGCGCCGCCGTAGGCAGCGTCGACGTGAAACCAGCAGTCATGGCGCCGTGCGAGCGCACCGATCTCCACCAGCGGATCAATCGCTCCGGTGCCGGTGCTGCCGGCGTTGGCCACGATCGCCGCGGGCCGGATGCCCTGAGCGACATCGGCCCTGAGCTGCCGTTCGAGCTCGGCCGCGATCATCCGATTCTCGCAATCGATCGGGATCTTGCGGACCGCCCCCTCTCCCAGGCCGAGGACGTCGGCCGCGCGGTCGATCGTGAAGTGCGCCTCGGCCGTGGAGTAGAAGGCGATCGGCTCGGCCTGGCGCAACCCGTCGAGGCGGCTGCCTGGGAGGGCTCGGTCGCGCGCGACCTTCAGCGCGGTGAGATTGGCGATCGCCCCGCCCTGAACGATCTGTCCCCCCGCCTCCGGCGGGAGGCCGAACCGGTCCGTCATCCATGAGATCAACCGCACTTCGATCTCGGTCGCGGCCGGCGAGAGCACCCACCCGCCCACGTTCGGGTTCAGCCCCGAGGCCAGCAGATCCACCAGGGCGCCCGGCACGGTCCCACCACCGCTGATGTAGGCGAAGAACCCACCCGACCCGGTTCGCGTCGAGTTGTCGAGGATCGCCTGGAGGTGCTCCATCAGCGCCTCGTCCGTCGCGGGCTCCTCCGGGATGTCGAGCGCGACTGCGCGGCCGACCGCGTCCTGGGTCAGCTTCGGACTTGCGGGGCCGTCCGCAAGCGACTCAAGGAAGCCGGTGTAAAGCTCGAGGATGCTGTTACCGAAGGTTCGGGCCCGCTCAGGGGACCAATCGAGGTCCGCGACCGGTTCAGGCGGCTCGATCGGCACGCCGCAACTCTAACGATGCTTGAGATCGCACCTCCCTTCCGGCGGCCGACGGTACGCTCAGGTCCCGGCTACCAGCGGAGTGCGTGTGGAGCGATGAGACGTGAGGACGTAAGTGCGGAGACCTGGCTGATCGCCGGCGGGCGCCCTGCCACGACGCCCGGCAAGCCGCTCAACGTGCCGATCATCGGCGCCTCCACCTACACGCTGGGGAGCGAGCGGATCTACTCACGCAACGAGGGCACCGAGGCGTGGGAGGCGTTTGAGGCGTTGCTCGGCGGGCTGGAGGGCGGCGGTGCGGTGGCGTTCTCCTCAGGTATGGCGGCATGCGCGGCTGTGCTCGGCCATCTGCCCGCCGGCGCGCATCTGGTGCTGTGCGATGACTGCTACCAGGGCGTCGCCGGAATCGCCGACCACGGCCAGCGGACCTACGGCTGGCGCGTCGAGCGGCTCGCGGCCACGGATGATCGCTGGCTTGAGCGGGCCGCCACCGCCGACATGCTGTGGCTGGAATCACCGTCCAATCCCCTGCTGGAGGTGGCCGACCTCGCGGCGATCTGCGGTGCGTCACGCGCTCGATCAACGCGGGTCGTCGTCGACAACACCTTCGCCACGCCGCTGCTGCAGCGCCCACTGGAGCTGGGAGCGGACGTCGTCGTGCACTCGGCGACGAAGTTGATCGGGGGCCACTCGGACCTGCTGATGGGGGCCGCGGTGACAGGCGACGCCGAGGAGTTACAGCGACTTCACAGCACACGCAGCCTATTCGGCGCGACCCCAGGGATGCTCGAGTGCTTCCTCGCTCTCCGGGGCGCCCGGACGCTCGCGCTGCGCCTCGAGCGCGCCCAGCACTCGGCGCGGGTGCTGGCGCAGCGGCTCGCCGGCCACCCGGCGGTGCAGCGCGTCCGCTATCCGGATTTCGGGACGATCGTCAGCTTTGAACTCGGCGACGCTGGCGCGGCTGACCGGGCCTGCACGGCTGTGAGACTGGTCAGGCATGCGACCAGCCTCGGTGGTGTCGAAACGTCGATGGAGCGTCGCGGGGTGCATCCCGGACAGGAACATCTCCCGCCCGGGTTGATCCGGCTCAGCGTCGGCTGCGAGGCGGTCGAGGACACCTGGACGGACCTCGCCGCGGCGCTCTCCGCGGCAGGCGACGTCATGGCGTGATGGTCTGGCGGCGGCGTTGACCGGGACCGACATCGGCCTCGTCGTGTCGGTCTTCATCGCCTGCACCGTCGAGGCGGTTGAGGCGCTCACGATCGTGCTTGCCGTCGGCGCGACCCGGAGCTGGCGCTCAGCGATGACCGGCGTGGCTGCTGCGCTGGTGGCGCTGGCGGTCGTCACGGCGGCCCTCGGACCGGCGCTCACGGCGCTGCCGATCAACGTGCTGCGAGCCGTCGTCGGAGGCCTGCTGCTGATCTTCGGCCTGCAGTGGCTGCGAAAGGCGATACTTCGCGCCAGCGGACTGAAGGCGCTTCACGATGAGGAAGCCGCATTCTCGAACGAGGCCGAGTTGGCCCAGCGGGCCGGCGCTGTGGGCGGTGGCCTCGATGGCTATGCGTTCCTGGTGTCGTTCAAGGGCTCGTTCCTCGAAGGCCTCGAGGTGGTCTTCATCGTGTTGACGTTCGGCGCCAATCAGAAGAACGTTCCGCTCGCCGCCGCCGCGGCCGGCGCCGCGGTGCTGATCGTGGTCTGCGTCGGGGCGGCTGTTCGAGCGCCGTTGGCCCGCATGCCGGAGAACACGCTCAAGTTCGCCGTCGGTGTGATGCTGACCTCGTTCGGCATGTTCTGGGGTGGCGAGGGCGTGCACGCCAGCTGGCCTGGTGGCGAAGGCGCTCTGATCGTGATCGTCGCGGCGGTGGCGCTGTTCGCGGTGGCGACCGTTCGCTCGCTGCGACGGTACCTCGACGGTGAGCCGCGGCGACCGAGGGCGATCACGTGAGCCGGCTCGGGGCGCTGCTCAGATTCGTCTGGGAGTTCGTGATCGGCGACGACTGGCGGATCGCGCTTGCGGTGGTGGCGGCGCTGATCGCCACGCTCGTGCTGTCCAACAACGGCGCCGCCGCCTGGTGGCTCCTCCCGATCGTCGTCGCGGGGATCCTCAGCATCTCCGTCTGGGCGGTCGCACGACGCCAGGGTTGACGCTCCGGCGCAACAAGGTAGACCCACGCTGCGATCAACCAGGCACTGCCAAGCATGTAGCCGCCGAGCGCGTCGCTGAGGAGGTGCTGACCACCGACCACCCGTGCCGGGCCCGCACCGAGGATGACGACGACCACGACCGCTGGCATGACCCTCAGGCCCCGCCGCCATGCGACCACGCCAAGGTAGCCGCCGGCCGCAGTCACGAACGTGACCACACCGCTTGGGAAGTTGGTGCCGACATGGTGCAGCGACAGCCACATCGGAGTCGGGCCGCAGATCACCTTGATCAGACCGCACGAGGCCGACGCCACAAGCGCGATGACCAGTCCCCGGGCAGCGCGCCGTCCGCCGCTGTACCACAGCCAGCCCAGCATCACCAGCACCTCGCCGACGGCGACCAGCGGCCGACCGATCTGCTGGTATACGCGGGTGATCAGATAGACCAGTCGCGGTTTGGGCGCGGCGCCGACGCTTGCAGCCCAGCCGTCCCCGGGAAGCGGGTGCAGCGACAGCAGCCAGCGCGAAGCGATCACCACACTCAGCAGGACCGCGCTGCACAGCAGCCAGGTCCGCGGACGATACGAGCGCCCGATGCCGGCGCCCCTCATGTGCCGCTGCGGTCGCTCCTGCATATCCTCAGGCACGGCGATGTCGATCACGGCGGGCACCTTATCGTGCGCCGACGCGGAGTGGCCAAGTTCGGTGGCCCACTGGCTGTGGGCGGCTTCCGGAGGCCACTAAGCGTCCGCGAGACCATCCCGGTCGGCCCATTGCAGCAGTGGTGTGATCTCGAAGCTTGTGTCGTCGATCGTGGCGTGCAGGTCGCCCAGGTCCGCGAACCGCCCGGGCACGGTCGCGATCGTGAACTCGGCTGGGTCGAGGCCGTCGAGTTCCTCCCATGCGAACGGTGTCGACACCCGGCCGGACGGGACCCCGCGAACCGAGTAGGCCGACGCGACCGTGTGGTCGCGGGCGTTCTGGTTGAAATCGACGAATACCTTCTCCGGGTCGCGATCCTTCCGCCACCAGACGGTGGTTGCGTCATCGGGGGCCCGGCGCTCGATCTCCCGGGCGAACGCGAGCGCCGCCCGCCGCAGATCGCCGAAGCCCCAGCGAGGCGAGATGCGCACGTAGATGTGCAGGCCGTCGCCACCGCTGGTCTTCGGGAAGCCGACGGCGCCGAGTTCATCCAGTACCTCGCGCACCACGCCGGCGACGTGTTTGACCCGCTGCAGCGAGCACCGCGGCATCGGATCGATGTCGATGCGCCACTCATCGGGTCTCTCGACGTCAGCCCTGCGCGAGTTCCAGGGGTGGAACTCGACGGTGGACATCTGCACCGCCCAGATCACGCTTGCCAACTCGGTCACGCACAGCTCATCCGCGGTGCGGCCAAACCGCGGGAAGAAGATGTCCACGGTCTGCACCCACTCCGGCGCGCCCTTGGGCAGCCTTTTCTGGTGGACCTTCTCGCCGTCGACACCCGAGGGGAAGCGATGGAGCATGCAGGGCCGATCGCGCAGGGCGCGCACGATGCCGTCGCCAACGCTGATGTAATACCGCGCCAGATCGAGCTTTGTCTCGCCGCGCTGCGAGAAGTAGATCCGGTCAGGGTTGGTGATCCGCACGACGCGGTCGCCGACCTCGAGCTCGGTGGCATCGGTCACGCTTCAAGCATTTCACGACCGCGATGTCGGATCCGGCAGTTCGCGTGCGTGGTATGGATGAGGGCGGTCTTGGGGACCGCCCACACACAAAAGGAGATCACAGTGCCTCAGTACCTAATCTCGGTGTACGACCAGCCTGACAGCCGGACCCGCTCGGCGGAGGAGATGGCGCCGATCATCGCCGACGTCACGGCCGTCAACGACAAGGCGAGGGCCGATGGGATCTTCGTCTTCGCCGGAGGCCTCCACGAGCCTGGGACAGGGACCGTAATAGACGCACGCGGCGGGACACCCCAGGTCAGTGACGGCCCATACCTCGAGACCAAGGAGTATCTCGGTGGCTTCTGGGTGATTGAGGTCCCGGATCTCGACGCCGCCCTGGAGTTCTCGCGGAGCGCGGCGGTGGCCTGCCGGCAGCCGCTCGAGGTGCGCGCGTTCATGGAGGAACCGCCCGGGGCCTAGGTCGGGAGACCCGGAAGGTAAAAGGGCTCGCCGATGATCGAGGAGCTGCACAGCAGGGAATGGCCCCTGCTCGTGGCCTCACTGGCACGCCGCTTCGGCCTTGACATCGCCGAGGAGGCGGCCGGTGAGGCATTCCTCGCGGCTGTTGAGCACTGGGGTCAGCGGCCACCGCCAAACCCTGGAGGCTGGCTGATGACCACCGCCACGCGCAGGGCGATCGACCGCGTGCGCCGTGATGCTCGTCGTGAGCAGAAGTACTCGGCGGCGATGGTCCTGGGAATGAGCTCGGTTCCCCCTCCGCTGAACGCCCCTGAACCCGTGGGCACCGGCCTGCCCGCCGACGACAGGTTGCAGCTGGTCTTCGTCTGCTGCCACCCGGCGCTCTCCCGCGACGCGCAGATATCACTGACATTGCGCATGGTCGGTGGACTGAGCGTCGCGCAGATCGCGCGTGGATTGCTGCAGTCGGATACCGCGATCGGGCAGCGTATAACCCGAGCCAAGGCGAAGATCGCCTCTGTCCACATCCCCTATCGCGTTCCCGATGTGGATGAGTTTCCCGAGCGGCTGGAAGCAGTGTTGTCGGTTCTGTACCTCGTGTTCAACGAGGGTTATCTACCAGAGGGCGAGGAACCGCTTCGACCGGACCTCACCGCCGAGGCGATCCGCCTGACGCGGCTGCTGGCCGAATTGCTCCCCGGCTCACATGAGGTGGCCGGCCTGCTGGCGCTGATGCTCCTGACCGACGCGCGGCGCGCCTCCCGGATCGCCGCCGATGGAGAGCTGGTGACGCTGGCCGAGCAGGATCGTGGCGGCTGGAACAGGTCGCTGATCGAGGAGGGTCACCGCATCGTGCGCGGGCTGATCGCGAGCGGCGAGCAACCCGGCCGCTATCAACTCGAGGCGGCGATCAGCGCCGTTCACACCCACGCGCGCGACATCCGCGACACCGACTGGCAGCAGCTCGACCAGCTCTACAGCCACTTGCTGGCGGTGAACCCCAGCCCGGTCGTGGCGTTGAACCGCGCAGTCGTGCGGGCCGAACTGGACGGTCCCGCGGTCGCCCTGGCCGAGATCGACGACCTCGAACTTGGGGGCTACCACCCCTGGCACGCGACCAGGGCAGATCTGCTGCGACGGCTGGGCCGCTCGGCTGAGGCGCGCGGGGCCTACGACGCGGCGATCGCCTTGGCGGTGAACCCCGCGGAGATCCGATATCTCAGGCGCCGGCGCGCCAGCCTGGGTGCCTGATCGCCCGGTCCTGCCAGGATCGTATGACGCCTCGCGATTCGCAATGCGTGATCATTGACCGCATGGCCACCTTTGATCGCCTCGCACAACTCCCGCTCGAGATCAGCGGCTACTCGCTGGAGGGGCTGCGCGCTCAGGTTTCAGCCGAGATGCTGCGGCAGACGACGATCGTTCAGATCCACGGCGACGGACTCACGGGCGTTGGTGAGGATGTCGTCTACAGCGGCTCGAACCAGGACGAGTTCCAGCGTGCCGGCCCAGTTCAGAGACTCACGGGGCGCTGGACCATCGCCGAGTTCTGCGACCACGTCGAGTCGCTCGACCTGTTCCCGACCCCGCCTGAGATGCCGGCCTCTCGCCTGTACCGGATCTGGGCCTTCGAGAGCGCCGCGCTTGATCTGGCGCTCCGGCAGGCAGAGACCTCACTTCCACAGGCGCTCGGTCGTACCACGCGCCCGATGCGCTATGTCGCCTCGACGCGCCTCGGCGAGCCGCCGACGCTCGAACCGGTCAGCAAGCGGCTGGCGCTCGACCCGACGATCCGCTTCAAGCTCGACGCGACCAGCTCATGGACCCCGGAGCTGTTCGCCCAACTGGTCGCCACGGGCGCCGTGGACTCGATCGACTTCAAGGGCATGTACAAGGGCACGACGGTCGACCAACCAGCCGACCCGGTCCTGTACCGGCGGGTTGTCGAGGCGTTCCCCGACGCCTGGCTGGAGGACCCGGACCTCAGCTCACCGGAGACGGCCGCGGTCCTTGCAGACCGGCACGACCGCATCACCTGGGACGCGCCGATTCACAGCATCTCGGACATCGAGGCGCTCCCGTTCCCCCCACGCATGGTGAACATCAAGCCGTCGCGGATCGGCTCTCTGCGCGAGCTCTGTGCCACCTACGACTATTGCGACGCGAACCAGATCGGCGCCTACGGCGGGGGTCAGACCGAGCTCGGAGCCGGCCGCGGACAGGCCCAATACCTGGCGTCGCTGTTCCATCCCGACACTCCCAACGACCTGGCGCCGTCGGGCTACAACCAGACCGACCCACCCGCCGGCCTGCCCCGCAGCCCGCTGAGCGCCGACCTCAGTGCCTCCGGATTCCGCTGGCCTGGCGACTAGTCGGTGAGCTCTCGCGCGACCGCGTCCGCGAATAGACGCCCGCTCTGGGTGAGCTGCGCGTGTCCATCCACGACCGTGACACGACCTCGCTCGATCTCAGTTCCGAGCGCGTGCATCCCCCCCGGGCCCAACACCGACAAGGCCAGACCCCGACGCTCCCGCAGCCCGAGCATGACCGCTTCGAAAGCACGCTGCACCTCGCTGAGGATCTCGCTCCCAGCCGCAGGTGAGACACCTGCGGCCAGGCGCTCCGAATAGCTCGACGGCAGCGGCACGTTCCACCACCGCACCCCGTCGAGGTGCGAATGCGCCCCGGGACCTATCCCCCACCAGTCATACGATCGCCAGTAGCCGAGGTTGTGACGGCAGCGCGCCTCCGCGCTCTGAGCCCACGAGCTCAGCTCATACCACGCCAGGCCGGCCGCCTCGAGGCGCTCGTCGGCGCGCATGAAGCGCCGAGCCTGCACGCCGTCATCAGGCGCCGGCAGCCGTCCGGCGGCGACCGCGGCGGCCATCGCGGTTCCGCGCTCGACCGTCAGCGCATACGCGGAGATGTGGTCAGGTCCGGTCTCAAGCGCCGCATCCAACGTGCGCTCCCAATCCTCGTCGGTCTCACCGGGTGTGCCGTAGATCAGGTCGAGTGACACGTGCTCGAATCCGGCCTGACGAGCCTCGAGCGCTGCCGCGGTCGCGCGTCCCGGCGTATGCACCCGGTCGAGCGCCCGCAACACGTGTGACGCGGCCGATTGCATCCCCAACGACACGCGCGTGAAGCCGCCGGCCCGCAATGCGCCGAGCATCTCGAGGTCGACGGACTCGGGATTGGCCTCCGTCGTCACCTCGGCCCCGGCCGCGAGCGTGAAGCGTTCCTCGACGCCGTGCAGCAGCCGTAGGAGCTCGTCAGCTCCGAGCAGCGTGGGGGTACCGCCACCGATGAACACCGTGGATACGGCACGGCCGCCGAGCTCGCCGCGGGCGAGCGTCATCTCCGCGAGCGCCGCCTTCACAAACTCCGATTGCTGGCCGGGAAGCTTGGGCACATACGTGTTGAAGTCGCAATATCCGCAACGAGCGGCGCAGAACGGCACGTGGATGTAGATGCCAAGCGGCGTTTCGCTTTCTGACATCTCTCAATGATGACCACCGGGGCGCGGGGCGATCGCGGATACTGGCCGTATCGTTGCTTCTCTATCGTTCCATGGACGGCCGGCTTCGACCGTTGCCGCGAGTAGCGTGTTGTCGATGCTCCCTGAGCAGACCGGTGCGGCAGCTGTTCGCCGCGAACTCGAGCCCCAGGGTGCAATCGTCTGAATGCAGGACCCGATGCCGGTTGGCGACCACACGCAGATCCCGCTGGCCGAGATCACGCTGCGCGCGTCGCGCTCGTCCGGGCCCGGCGGTCAACACGCGAACGTGACCGCCTCGCGGATCGAGGCGGTCTTCGAGGTGGCGGGATCCGCAGCGCTCAATCATGAGCAGAAAGACCGTTTGATGTCGCGCTTCGGCCCGCGGGTGGTCGCGGTCGCCCAGGACGCCCGCAGCCAGGCACAGAACCGCGAGCTCGCGCTCGAACGCCTGCAGGCCCGGCTCACCTCCGGGCTCGCGGTCGCCGCCCCGCGCACGCCGACGCGGCCGACACGAGGGTCGCAGGAGCGTCGGCTGGACGGCAAGCGGACACAGAGCGAGCGCAAGCGCCGCCGGCGCCCTCCGGGTGCCGACGAGGAGTGACGCGTGAGCCGTATGAGCCCTCTTGTGGCTTGAGGCTCACCCCCGTCACTTGCGGCCCACCCACCACGTTACAACTATGTAACGGTCGCGCTACACTACCCTCCCATGCTCGAGCCTGACCGAGTCCGCCAGATTCGCGACGAGCTGGGCCACCGCCCCTGGCACGAGCTCGCGCTAGAGGACCTGGCGCGCTCCGCCGGCCTGTCCCGCATGACCCTTCACCGCCGGGGCATCTCGCGCGAGGACATTCTCTCGAGCCTGGCCGAGCTGCTGGAGGCCGAGCACCAGCAGGCAGCGCTCCCTGCCCTGACGTCGCTGGCGCCGGCGCCAGAGCGACTCCGTCTGGCGCTGCTCAGCATCTGTGACGTCGACGAGCGCTATCTGGGCCTGATGGAAGCCCTCGACATACACCTCGCCGAGATCTACCACGAGCCCGGCGAGGGCGAGGTCCTCACCCGTGGCCCGTTCGTCCAGGCGATCCGCCGGATTCTCCAGGATGGCGTCGACGCGGGCGCCTTCGTGTGTCTTGGCGACCTCGATGAGACCGCCACGCTGCTCTTCAACGCAACCGGCTGGACGTACCGTCACATGCGCTCGGGCCACCGCTGGCCGGCCGAGAAGGCGCGTGCCCAGGTCGCGGACCTGCTGGTCGCGGGTATGCGCGCATGAGCGCGACGCTCGCATCCGGCACGGCGCCGGCGCGAGTCGACGCGCGCTCGATGAGCCGCCTCTCGATGGGGCACTCCTTCGTCGATCTGTGCCAGGGCAGCGTGCCGGCTCTGCTGCCGACACTCATCGTCGTCCACCACCTCAACCTTGCCTCCGCGACCGCGCTCATCTCGATCGCGTCGATCGGCTCCGCTGTGATCCAACCGCTGTTCGGGATCTGGTCCGACCGCATCACGGCCCCGGTGCTGGCGCCGCTGGGCGTTCTGCTGGCCAGCCTGGGCATCGCCAGCATCGGGTTCTGCAGCAACTATCCGCAGCTGGCGCTGGCCGTGGGTCTCAGTGGGCTGGGAGTGGCGCTGTTCCATCCCGAAGGCGCCCGCATGGCGCATCTGGTGGGCGGCGGCAGCGTGCGAGGAATGAGCTACTTCTCGGTCGGCGGCAATGTCGGCTTTGCTGCGGGCCCGGTGGCCGTGCTGGTCGTATTGGCGATCGGCGGTCTTTCAGCCACGCCGCTGCTCGCGATCCCAGGTATCGCCATCGCCACGCTGCTGCTGCTCGACGTCGAGCGCCTCAAGAGCCGCCTGATTCGAGCGGCACACGCGGACCGCCACGACGCCGTGGCGCCGGCAGCGGAGTGGGCTCCATTCCGCCGCCTCGTCGGCGCCGCGGTGGCGCGCACGGTACCGATGTTCGCGCTGCTCGCGTTCATCCCCGTGTATGTCATCCACAACCTCCACAGCACGCATACAGCCGGCAACCTGGCGCTTACGACAATGCTCCTGGCGGGCGCCGCCGGCACCCTCGCCGGGGGCCGCCTCGCGGACCGCTTCGGCAAGCGCACCGTAGTGCGGCGGGCGATGCCGCTGCTGATCCTGGCGCTTTTGGTGCTCCCGGCGACCGGTCTCGTCGGGCTCTACGCGGTTCTGATCCTGGTCGGCTTCTCCCTGGACCTGCCGTTCTCAACCACGGTCGTGCTCGGCCAGCAGTACCTGCCGGGACGCCGCGGGCTCGCGTCCGGCATCACCTTCGGACTGGCCATCGGAGTCGGCGCATTGATGGCAACGGCGCTCGGCGTGCTCGCCGACGCGATCGGCATCCACACGACCCTGATGATCCTGCCGGCGTTCGCGATCGTCGCGCTCGGCTTCGCGTTGTCGTTGCCCGAGCCGCGAGCCTGACTCGCCACCACCCCGGCGGCCGAGCCCCGCGCTACTGCTGGTTCATTGCGCCAGCGGCGCGATCGACAGCGCCTCGTCGATGTGCTCGACCAGCGAACGGCGCTCGTCCCCGTCGAGCCATCGCTCGAACGCGACCTTGAAGACCGCCAGACCGAGCTCGGCGGTGAGGCTCGCGGTCGGCTCGGTCACCCCTCGAGATCGCAGAGCCTCTGCGAGTCCCGCAGCCACGGACGACAGCTTCATCAGTTCGCGCTCGTGCAGCTCCTCGTTGTCGGTGATGAGCCGGTGGCGCCACCGCACGAACTCGCGGTCACGGACGCCTTCGAGCCGCTCCCCCGCACCTCGCACACCGGACACCACTGCGGCGAACGGGCTCAGCTGCGCAGGCGATGCCACAACGGCGTCGACAAACGCGCCCTTGAACTCATCGCTCCCGGCGAACAGCACCTCTCGCTTGTCCGCATAGTGGCGGAAGAAGGTCCGCTCCGTCAGCCCGGCCCGGTCGGCGATCTCCGCCACGGTGGTGGCTTCGAAGCCGAGCTCGCTGAACAGCTCCATCGCCGCACGCTCGAGCCGTGCCTGCGCACCGGGTTCCCATCTGGACATGCCTGAATGGTAGTTGATGACAGTAGCTGACATCGCTCGTGCTAGAGTGCGTGATGTCAGCTACTGTCATCACATTCTGGAGATTCCCATGCGCGTTTTCGTGACCGGCGCGTCGGGCCACATCGGTTCGGCCGTCGTCCCAGAGCTCCTCGACGCGGGCCATGAGGTCATCGGCCTCGCCCGCTCAGACCAGTCCGCTTCCGCGATCGAGGCCCTCGGGGGTACAGCCCGCCGCGGCACCCTCGACGACCTTGACACGCTCGGCCAGGCCGCCGCGGACGCAGACGCGGTCATCCACCTCGCGTTCAAGCACGATCTTCTGCTCACCGGCGACTACGGCAACGCCGTCGACTCCGATCTCACCGCCACCCGGGCGATGGGTGAGGCCCTGGCGGGTTCCGGTAAGCCGTTCGTGACCACATCGGGGACGCTGATGCTCGCGTTTGCGGGCATCACGGGGCGTGCGGGCACCGAGCAGGACGTGGCCGCCTCAGGTCCAAGGGTCGATGCCGAGAACTACGTGATCGGCCTTGCTGAGAACGGCGTGCGGTCCGCGGTTGTGAGGCTGCCGCCGCTGGTCCACAGCGACCTCGACCACCACGGCTTCGGCTCGACCTTGATCGGCATCGCTCGCGAGCGCGGAGTCGCCGGCTATGTCGGTGACGGAGCCAACCGCTGGCCGGCCGTCCACACGCTCGACGCGGCCCGCGTCTACCGGCTCGCGATCGATGCTGCGGCCGGCGGCGCGCGACTGCACGCCGTGGCCGATGAAGGCGTGCCGTTCCGAGAGATCGCGGAGGCGATCGGCCGCGGGCTCGGCGTCCCGACTGCATCGATCCCGGACGGCGATGTGGCTGAGCATTTCAGCTTCCTGGCGAGGTTCGTGGGTACCGATGGACCCTGTTCGAGCGCGCTGACGCGCTCGGCGCTCGGCTGGGAGCCGACTCACGCCGACCTGTTAGCCGACCTGGCCGAGCCGCACT
This sequence comes from uncultured Conexibacteraceae bacterium, assembly GCA_963761675.1. Lineage (GTDB taxonomy): Bacteria > Actinomycetota > Thermoleophilia > Solirubrobacterales > Solirubrobacteraceae > Palsa-465. The sequence goes on along the minus strand of CAVXIA010000002.1, from coordinate 78,340 downwards.
ACTTCACATAGAGGACCAGGCATCACGGGGATCAGCGGTGTTTGACGCCCGCCTTCGCAAACGGCGCCAGGGTGGGCTCCCTGACCGGCGCGTCGCCGAGCGCCTCGTCGATCGCCCGCAGCGTGTCCTCTGAGAGCTCGATCCCTGAGGCGGAGGCATTGGCGCGCACCTGCTCCGGCCGCGACGCCCCCACGATCGCGGACGCCAACTCAGACCGGCGCAGCACCCACGCGAGCGCGAGCTGCGACAGGCTCAGCCCGAGCCCGTCGGCGATCGGGACGAGCCGTTGCACGGCCTCGAGCGCCTGCTCGTTCATGACCAGATGCATCGCCACAGCCATCGAGTCGCTGGCCGCCCGCGAGCCGTCGGGAGCGGCCTCACCGGGCCGATACTTGCCTGTGAGCACACCCTGGGCAAGCGGCGACCAGACGATTTGCGAGATGTCGTAACGCGCGCAGGTCGGGAACACCTCGGCCTCCGGCGCCTGCCACAGCATCGAGTACTGCGGCTGTGAGGACACGAACAGATCGGGTCCGGCGATCTCGACTGCGGCGTCGATCTGCTCCGGCGTCCACTCGCTGAAGCCCAGGTAGCGGGCCTTGCCCTGCTCGACGACGAGCTGCAGCGCCTCGATCGTCTCCTCGATCGGGACGTCGACGTCGAAGCGATGGGCCTGGTAGAGGTCGACGTGGTCAGTCTGAAGTCGCTGCAGCGACGCGTCGATCTGCTTGGCGATCTGCGCCGCCGATAGCCCCGCGTCGGCGGGGTCATCGGACATCTGCCCGTGAACCTTCGTCGCGAGGATGTAGGAGTCGCGCGGCCGCTTGGAGAGGATCTGCCCCCACGCGGTCTCGGCCGCGCCGCGACCATATACGTTGGCGGTGTCGAAGAAGTTGATCCCTGCGTCGAATGCCGCATCGGTGCAGGCCACCGTCCGCTCGAACTCGATACCGCCGGCATAGGTCAGCCAGGCTCCGAGCGAGACCTCCGAGACCTCGAGATCTGAGCTTCCGAGTTTCCGGTAACGCATCAGTTGGCTCCTCTGTTCATTTGGCTGGTATGAAGCTGATCGCGCGCTCGGCGAGCGCCGTGATCGTCAGGCTCGGGTTGGCGCCGACGTTCGCGGGAACCGCAGCGCCGTCGCAAACCAGCAGGTTCTCGTAGCCGAACACGCGCTGACGGCTGTCGACTACGCCCGACTCAGGACCGGGGCCGATCACGGCACCACCGAGAATATGCGCGGTGGCCGGGATCGCGAGAACCGATTCGGGAAGGAAGCTGTAGGCACGGCCCCCGATCCTCTTTGCGAACCAGCGGCCGGCCGCGTAGGCCGCCGGAATCTTGTCGGGGTTGGGATGTCCGGGATCCTGCTCGGTCGTGAGCTGGACGCCACCGCCCGGCAGCCGGCGCTTGACCTTGATAGTGATCGAGTTCTCGAGCGTCTGCATCACCAACAGCCCAAGACCGCGGCGCGCGGTCCCGCGAAACCTCAGGGTCTGCATCGCGGCCCACGGTTGCCGCAGCACCGCCAGCAGGAAGTGCAGCGGCTGGGTCCCGCGCCTCCCGGACTCGACCATCAGGTTGAACAGGGGTACCTGCGAGTCGCCGCCGGCGCCGTAGGTGACGGTCTCGATGTGCGTGGTCTCATCGACGTGGATGCTGGAGCTGATCGCGACCGATTCGGTGAAGTCGTAACCGGCCCCCTCGGGCGCAAGCACGGCCATGATCGACTCGCTGTTGGTCCGCACCAGCTGGCCGAGTCGGTCGGACATCCGCGGCAGCGAGCCGTTCAGCCGGCAGCGTTGGAGCAGCCTGTTGGTTCCCAGCGCTCCGGCGGCGACGATCACTCCGCGGGCGCGCGCGCTTGCGCGCCCACGTCGCAGAAGCGCACCGGAACGGACGTGCGTGAGCTCGTAGCCGTCTGCGCCGGAGCCATCCCCGAGTGGCCTGATGTCGGTCACGAGCCGCTCCGGTATCACGGTCACGCCGAGCTTCTCCGCAAACCACAGGTAGTTCTTGACGAGCGTGTTCTTGGCGCCATAGCGGCAGCCGATCATGCATCCGCCGCAGCGCACGCAGCCAGTGCGGTCGGGCCCACTGCCGCCGAAGTAGGGGTCCGGCACCGTCCGTCCGGCTTCCCCGAGGAACACGCCGACCGGGGTGCGCGTGTAGGTGTCCCCCACGCCGATCGCCTCGCCGTACTCGCGGAGCAGCACGTCCGCGGCGCCGTCGCGGTCATACCGCGTCACCCCCAGCATCCGCTCGGCCTCGGCGTAGAACGGTTCGAGCTCGCGCTCCCAATCCCCCAGCGCCGCCCACTGCTCATTGGCGTAGAACGCGGGGCGCGCACGGTAGAGCGTGTTTGCATAGCCGAGGCTGCCGCCGCCGACTCCACAGCCCGACATGATGAACACGTCGCGGAACAGCGTCATCCGGAAGATCCCGCGCAGCCCCAGATACGGTGCCCACAGGTAGCGGCGATAGTCGCTGGTGCGCTGCGCGAAGTCCTCGTCGGCGAAACGCCGGCCGCATTCGAGCACCGCCACTCTGTAGCCCTTCTCCGCGAGGCGCAGGGCGGCAACGCTGCCGCCGAATCCCGACCCGACGATCAGCCAGTCGTAGTCGAACTCCATCAGGGCCTTGGCGAGAGCACGATCACCGGGATCTTTCGTTCGGTCTTGGTCTGGTACTCGGCGAACTGCGGCCGCAGGGCCGCCTGCGCGTCATAGATGCGGTCACGCTTCTCGCCGGTCACCTCCGAGGCAACCACGGGGATGTGCCGCTCGCCGACCTCGATCTCTGTGATCGGGTTTGCCATGAGGTTGTGGTACCAGGCGGGGTTCTCCGGCGCACCGGCCTTGGAAGCGAAGACCGCGAACTCGTCACCTTCGGGGAGGTACGCCAGCGGGGTCACGCGTTCGGTGCCGGACTTCGCGCCGACGTGATGCAGCAGCAGCAACGGCATTCCGGCGAACATCCCGCCAACATCGCCCTTGCTCTCGCGGAACTCGGTGATCACCTGTTGATTGAAATCATCCATCGGCCTGATCGCTCCTGTCTGGTGGTTTTCGCTGACATGATCGTTGCATGCTGAGGACCGTCACAGCAACGCGCTACGTGACCCCGCTGCGCGAGGGCGGCTCTCTGCCCGGCTTGGTCGAGGCCGATGACGACGGCCTCTACGTGGTCAAGTTCCGCGCAGCCGGTCAGGGCGTGAAGGCGCTCGTGGCGGAGGTGATCGTTGCTGAGCTGGCGCGTGCGGCCGGCCTGCCCGTACCTGAGCTGGTTCTCGTCGAGTTGGCGCCCGAGCTTGGCCGAACCGAGCCCGATCCGGAGATCAACGAGCTGGTGACGTCCAGCGCCGGACTGAACTGTGGGATCGACTTCCTCCCCGGGGCGCTCGACTACAACCCTGCGCGCCCCGGTTCGCTGACCGCGAGCATCGCTTCGCAGATCGTCTGGCTCGACGCCTACACCACGAACGTGGACCGCACGCCGCGCAACCCCAATCTGCTGGTCTGGCACGGACGCACGTGGCTGATCGACCATGGCGCCGCTATCTACCAGCATCACGGCGACCGTGACCTTGTCGCGCGCGCTCGCGAGCCGTTCCCACTGATCGCCGACCACGTCCTGCTGCCGCTGTCGTCAGAGCTGCCGGCGGCGGACGCGCGGATGGCGACGATGCTCGACGCTGAGGCGATCACAGCGGCCGTGGAGGCAGTTCCGGCCGAGTGGCTCGGCGAGGACACGGAGGGCGCTCGCGCGCGTTACCGCCACTATCTCAGCGCCCGAATCGCATCCCCACGCGGGTTTGTCGCGGAGGCGGAGGCTGCCCGTGGCACCTGAACCCTTCCAGTATGCGGTCCTGCGACTGGTCCCGCGCGTCGATCGGGGGGAGTTCATCAACGTCGGCGTGATCGTATTCTGCCGCGCACGCGGGTTCCTGCGTGCGCGGGTCGAGCTTGACCCGCGCCGCGTCGAGGCGCTCGCCCCCGGCCTCGCTCTCGAGGCCGTGCGAGAGCACCTCGAGGCGCGTGTGAGCGTCGCCGCGGGCGACCGAGCCGGTGGCCCGATCGCGCGCCTGCCCCAGTCCGAGCGCTTCCATTGGCTCGCGGCACCGTCCAGCACCGCGATCCAGACCTCCTCGGTACACAGCGGCCTCTGCGACGACCCCGAGGTGGTGTTGGACCACCTGTTCGACGAGCTGGTGAGCCTCCCGCCGGTCACGATTCGCGCCGACTAGACTCCCGCTCATGCCGAAGCAACAGCGGGCGATCCGCATGGAACAGAAGAGCCAGCTCGCCGCGATGCAGCAGCTGGAGTCACGCAGCGACGAGGAGCTGGCGGCGGAGACGCGTTACCGCGCGGCTGCGCAGGCGATCCTTGGGGCCCGCGCCGCCGAGCGCTACGACGCCAAGGCGGCGCGCGAGCATTTCCAGAAGGCGCTCGCTGCCGCACGCCCGCAGGAGCGGCTGCAGCTGCGCCGTATGGCGGACGCGTCGCTGGCGCTCGCCGAACGCCGCGCCGGAGACCTGAAGGTCGCGACCGAGAAGCTGGGGGTCGAGGCGCCGAGCTCTCGCCAGCTGTTCGGCCTGCGCGTGATGGGGATCGTGGCGCCGCCGTCGAGCGCCGGCATCATCGCCCGTGTCCGCGGAATCCTGATCGCGGTCGCCGCGGTCGTCGCCGTGCTGGCACTGGGCTTCGGGATCGTCTACGGCATCGGCCAGGCGGCCGGTGGCATCTCGGTCGACCTCGCGATCTTCTACGGGCTGGTGCTGGTGCTGGTCGTGATCGGCGGGCTCGTGTTCTGGGGACGCAGGCGTCAGAAGGCCGCGGTGGCCAAGCGCCGCGAGCAGGTCGAGGCTCGCGCCGCCGGGCGCTGAGACAGCCGGTCGCGGGGCAAAGGCATGTGCGGGCGCTACTCGCTGGCCGCCCCGGATCCGGCACAGCTCCGTGCCCGCTTCCCGATCGGGGAGTCGCTCGAGGTGCGCCCGCATTACAACATCGCTCCTGGGGCCGATGTCATCGCCGTCACGACCGATCGCGAAGGCACACCGCGCGGTGAGATGCTGCGCTGGGGTCTCGTGCCCAGCTGGGCCAGGGACGCGGGCGGCGGCTTCAAGATGATCAACGCACGCGCCGAGACCCTGCTCGAACGCGCCGCATACCGCAGGCCGTTCGAGCACTTCCGCTGCCTCATCCCCGCAGACGGCTTCTACGAGTGGCAGACCGTTGCGGGCCGCCAGCGCAAGCAACCGTTTCACATCACGCGCTGCGACGGGGCCGTGTTCGCGTTCGCCGGTCTTTGGTCGGTCTGGCACCGGGGCGAGCCCGAGGAGTTGCGGAGCTGCACGATCATCACCACCGCCGCCGACGGCAGGATCGCCGAGGTCCATGACCGGATGCCCGTGATCCTGCCTGCTGAGGCCGAGGGCGCCTGGCTGGCGCACGATTCGCGACCGCCCGATCTGCAGGACCTGCTGGTCGGTGTGGCGCCTGAGGAGCTCGCACTGCGGCCGGTCGGCCCGGCCGTCAGCGACGCGCGCAACGACGGGCCCGAGTGCCTGCTGGATCCGCCGCCGCCCGCGCAGGACACCCTCTTCGCGACGTGAGCCGCCGCCGATCATCGCGATAATCCTGGAGTGCCACTCTCCCCTCTGATCGCCGCCTACGACCAGGTCATCCTCGACCTCGACGGCACGGTCTGGCTCGGTGGCGGAGCCACGCCCAGGGCACCGGAGGCGATCGCCGCGATCCGCGAGGCCGGCAAACGGCTCGCCTTCGTCACAAATGACGGCAGCCGCTCGCCTGAGGAGTACGTCCAGAAGCTGTGGTCGATCGGCTGCACGGCGGCGGTCGAGGAGATCGTCAGCGTCGGTTCGGTGCTCCAGTATGTCCTCGCGGAACGGCCACCCGGGGCCAATGTCTACGTCATCGGCAGCGCCGCGATCTTCCGACACGTCGCGGATGCCGGACAGCGGATCGCCAACAACACCGACAACGCCGATTCGGCCGATGTGGTGGTAGCCGTTGCTCACCCCGGCTTCGACTACGAGGAGCTGCTGACGGCCACGCGCGCGCTGCTCGCCGGCGCTGAGCTGATCTGCGGCGGTCGCGACCCCAACTACCCGACCGCCGAGGGCATCGCACCCGGAACGGGCGCGGTCGTCGCAGCGCTGGAGTACGCCTCGGGCGTCACCGCCCGTGCCGTCGGCAAGCCCGACCCGCAGGTGTTCGAGGTGGCCCTCGACCGGCTCGGGCCCGGCCGCACGCTCGTGGTCGGGGACCACCTCGTCTCCGACCTCGCGGGTGCCGCCGCCGTCGGGATCGATGCCGCGATCGTCCTCAGCGGGGTCACGACGCGAGCCGACGCGGAGGCCGCGATTGACCCGGCGCCGGTGGCGATCGGTCGGGACCTGGCGGCGCTCGTACTCTCAACATGATGCTCTCGCTGATCGTGAACCCGTCGGCCGGCGGCGGGCAAGCCGGACGGTCGCTGACTGCTGTCCGCGCCGCGCTCGGAAGCCATGGCCTCGAGCACCACCTCGCCGTGACGCGCGACCTCGCTCACGCCCGTGAGCTCGCCGCTGCGGCCCTCGCCTCCGGCCGGCTGCCGGTCGCCTACGGCGGTGACGGTCTGGCCGCGGCCGTTGCGGACGTGGTCAGGCGCAGCGGCTCTGTCATGGGGGTGCTGCCCGGAGGGCGCGGCAACGACTTCGCCCGCTGCTTGGGCCTGCCGCTCGACCCGGTGAGCGCCACGGCGGTGCTGGCGCACGGAGCGCCGGTGGCCGTCGACATGGGCGCGGTCGGTGAGCGGACCTTCCTCGGGGTCGCGACCTGCGGTTTCGATTCGGAGGCCAACCGGATAGCCAATTCGGCGCGCCTGGTCCGGGGGCGCTTCGTGTACGCCTACGGTGGTCTGCGAGCCCTGGCGGACTGGAGTCCGGTCTCGTTCCGATTGCGAGTGGACGGCGTCCGGCACGCGGTCCACGGGTACACGGTGGCGGTCGCCAACGCCGCGATGCACGGCGGCGGCATGCGCGTCGCGCCGTACGCCTCGCTGACCGACGGGCAGCTGGACGTGGTGATGATCGCGGATGCCCCCAAGCGGACCTTCGTGCGGCTCCTGCCGACCGTGTACAGAGGCACGCACGTCAGGCACGATGCGGTCACGGTGCTGCGCGGCGCCGACGTGGAGATCCGCGCGGACAGGCCCTTGACGCTGTACGCCGACGGCGATCCGCTGGCGGTGCTCCCCGCAACCGTCCGTCTGCTGCCGGCCGCCGTCCGCGTGATGGTGCCTTGGTGAGCGCGCTCAGCGCGAAGATCCAGTTCGCGCGAACGGTCGGCGAACTCGCGCGGATCAGCGGGCGCGGCGGCGGCACCAGCCTGCCAGGCAAGGTGCTGCTACGTCTGGAGCCGCAGGCGATCGCCGAACTCTCAGCGCGCCTCACACAGGGAAGCGCGATCATCTCAGCGACCAACGGAAAGACCACGACCGCCACGATTGCGGCGACGATCCTCGATGGCGCCGGGCGCCGGCTCGTGCACAACCGAGCCGGCGCGAACATGGCGGGCGGGATCGCATCAACGCTTCTGTCAGCGGCCGATGGTCGCGGAATCAACGGCGACACCGGCCTGTTCGAGGTCGACGAGTTCTGGCTGGGAGAGGTGAGCGACCAGCTGCAGCCGCGAGCGTTGGTGCTCGCCAACCTGTTCCGCGACCAGCTCGACCGCTACGGCGAACTCGAGACGATCGCCGACCGCTGGGCAGAGGTCGTCAAGCGCCTGCCGGACGGCCGGACACTGGTGCTCAATGCCGATGATCCGCTGATCGCGGACCTCGGACGCGAGCGCGACGGTGTCATCCACTTCGGGATCGAGGACGATGCCCTGGCATTGCCCGAGATGCAGCACGCCTCGGACTCGAAACACTGCCGGCGCTGCGGCGCGCCCTACCGATACGACGCCATCTACCTCGGCCACCTCGGCCACTACCGCTGCGAGAGCTGCGGCCGGCAACGTCCGAGCCCATCCGTCCGCGCCGAGCGGATCACCCTGCACGGCACGAGCGCGGCCAGCTTCACGCTTGTCACCCCGCACGGCGAGCATGCGATCTCGCTGCGCCTCCCCGGTCTCTACAACGTCTACAACGCGCTCGCCGCAACCGCGCTCTGCATCGCCCTCGGCGTGGAGATCGATGACATCGTCTCGGGGGTCCAACGCTCCACGGCGGCATTCGGCCGGGCTGAGACGATCACCATCGGCGACACGGCGCTACAGGTTCTCCTGATCAAGAACCCCGCGGGGGCCAACGAGATTCTGCGCACGCTCACGCTCGAATCAGATCAGCTGGATGTACTGGCTGTGCTCAACGACAAGATCGCTGACGGGCACGACATCTCCTGGGTCTGGGATGCCGACTTCGAGCTTCTGGCTCCGCACGTGCGCACCGTCACGTGTTCCGGAACTCGCGCCGCCGAGCTCGCCGTCCGGCTCAAGTACGCCGGCGTGCCGGTCCAGCGGCTGACCGTCATGCCCGAGCTGGCAGCCGCCCTCGATCAGGCGGTGGCCGGCGCCGCGAGCCGGCGCCTGTACGCGCTGCCGACCTACACCGCGCTGCTGGCGCTCCGAGACGAGCTCAGCGCGCGTGGCCTCGTCCGCCGGTACTGGGAGAGCTCAGCGTGAGCGCCGTGATCTGGCACGACCTGGAATGCGGCCGCTATTCCGAGGACCTCGAGTTGTGGCTGACCCTCGCCGCAGCGCACGTGCAGAAGGGTCAGGCGATGCTCGACGTCGGGGCGGGCACCGGCCGCGTGACGCTGCCGCTGGCCCGCGCGGGACACGCGGTCGTCGCCCTGGATTCCGATGCCGAACTCCTGCTCGAGCTCGACCGTCGAGCCGCCGGCCTCGCGGTTGAGACGGTCTGTGCCGATGCGCGCGACTTCTCGCTGCCAAATCGAGCGTTTCCGCTGATCCTGGTTCCGATGCAGACGCTGCAGCTGCTCGGCGCGCCGGCAGGGCAGGCCGCATTTCTGCGGCGCGCCGCCCGTCATCTTGCTGCGGGCGGGGTGGTTGCCGCGGCGATCGCCGATGCCGCGGACTTCGAGGAATTCGAGTGGTGCCAGGGCGATGATGCGCCGCTGCCCGACATTGCCGAGGTCGACCAGTGCTCCTACTTCAGCCAGCCGACCGCGGTCCGGCGTGAGGCCGACACATTCGTGTTAGAGCGACGCCGAGAGGTCGTTGACCGCGCCGGTGCGAGAACGACCAGCGAGGACCGAATCGCATTGGACATCCTCAGCGCCCAGGGTGTACAGGAGGCCGGCCAGCGGGCCGGCCTCCACCCCGTCGATGTGCTCGAGATCCCGCCCACGCTCGAGCACATCGGCACGCAGGTGGTGGTGCTCGGTGGCTGAGACGTTGCGGGTCTGCGCGCTCTACCCGGACCTGATGAACATCTATGCCGACCGCGGGAACCTGCTGATGCTCAGGCGGCGGTGTGAGTGGCGCGGTCTCGGGTTCGAGCTGAGCGGCGCGGGAATCGGCGAGTCGCTGTCCCCCGACGACGCCGACCTCTACTACATGGGCGGCGGGCAGGACCGCGACCAGCGGCTGTGCGCCACCGACCTGTTCGAGCACAAGCGCTCTGCGCTCGCTGCCGCCGCGGCGCGGGGCGCCGTCGTGCTGGGGGTCTGCGGCGGCTACCAGCTGCTCGGCCACTCCTACCAGCTGGGAGAGGACGAGCTGCCCGGCGTGGGGCTGCTCGACGTTCGCACAGTGCGCGCGGCCGGGCCGCGGCTGGTCGGCAATGTCGCGATCGAGGTCGAGCTGCCGGGCGCCGGCACGCGTGTGTTGGCCGGCTTCGAGAACCACGGGGGCCGCACCCACCTCGGAACTGAGGCGCAGCCGCTGGGACGGGTGCTGAGCGGCCACGGGAACAACGGCGTCGACGGGCACGAGGGCTCGCGGTCAGCCAGCATCATCGGCACCTACCTGCACGGCCCGCTGCTGCCGAAGAACGTCTGGTTCGCCGATTGGCTGATCGCGACGGCGTTGGGCGGTGAGGTCGTGCTGGACCCGCTGGACGACGAGCTCGAGCACCTCGCTCACGCCGATGCCAGGCGCGCGGCCGGGCTCTCAGCCGCTTGAGCCGAAACCGCCGACGCCGCGCTCACTGTCGCTGAGCTCCTCGACCTCGATCACGGCCGGCGTCGCCACCTCGACGAGCACCAGCTGAGCGATCCGGTCGCCGGCAGCGAGCGCGCAGGGCTCCGTCCGGTCGGTGTTGAGCAACAGCACGTGCAGCTCGCCCCGGTAGCCGGCGTCGATCAGTCCGGGAGCGTTGACCAGCGCCAGGCCGTGCCGTGCGGCCAGGCCCGAGCGGGGCAGCAGCAGCCCGGCGTGGCCTGCGGGGATCTCGACCGCCACTCCTGTTCGCACACTCGACCGCTGGCCGGGCGCGAGCACGAGCGGCTCGAGCGCGTGAAGGTCGAGTCCCGCGTCGTGCGCATATGCACGGGTGGGAAGGATCGCCCGCTGGTCCGTGCGCCGGATCCTGAGCACATCCGGTGCGCCGCTCACGCGACCTTCGCAACAGGCTTGCCGCCGCGCTCCTCCGCCGGGCTCGGGAGCGACAGCCCCTCGATCGCCGGGGCCGGGGCGTCGACGCCGAAGCGGGCGAACCGCTCAGCCACGGGCGGCGGCAGGCGCGCGCTTACGCGCACGCCCTCGGGGGTGTCCGCCCGCGTCAGATCGCCGGCGATGCCGTGCAGCTCGGCGAGCCTCGCACCCTCGCTGTAAGGGATCAGCAGCTCCACGGGGAGCAGCCGACGCGCGAACTCCTGCTCGATCGCGGCTGTCAGTTCGGGGATGCCCTCACCGCTCACCGACGAGATCAGGATCGCATCCGGATGGCGGTGCCGGAGCTCGGTGCGACCATCGCCATCGACCTGATCGACCTTGCCGAGCACCAGCAGCCGCGGCACGGCATCGGCGTCGATCTCGACCAGAACATCGTCGACCGCGGCGATCATCGCCAGCCGCTCCTCCTCCGGCGCCGATCCGTCGACGACGTGCAGGATCAGGTCGGACAGGCGCATCTCCTCGAGCGTGGCGCCGAATGCCTCGACCAGCTGGTGGGGCAGCTTGCGGATGAAACCGACCGTGTCGGTCAGCAGGTAGTCGCGGCCGCCGCTTCGCATGACTCGAGTGGTCGGGTCGAGCGTGTGGAACAGGCGATCCCGCACACCCACCTCGGCACCCGTGAGCACGTTGAGCAGCGTCGACTTGCCGGCATTCGTGTACCCGGCGAGAGCGACCTCCGGGTATTGCCCGCGCTCCCGCTCAGCCCGCATCACGCTGCGGTTCGACCGCACGTGCGCGAGCCGGCGCTTCAACGCGGAGATGCGGTCGCGCGCCAATCGGCGGTCGGTCTCGATCTGCGTCTCGCCGGGACCCCTGGTGCCGACGCCACCGCCGAGCCGCTCGAGGTGCGTCCAGAGGCCGCGCATGCGGGCGAGGTTGTATTGCAGCTGAGCCAGCTCCACCTGCAGCTTGCCCTCAGCGGTGTGGGCGTGGGCGGCGAAGATGTCGAGGATCACCGCGGTCCGATCGACCACCGGCACGCCCAGCGCCTCCTCGAGGTTGCGCTCCTGCCGTGGCGTGAGCTCGTCATCACAGGCGACGACATTCGCGTCCGCGCGTTTGATCTCCTGCTTGAGCTCCTCGAGCTTTCCGGGGCCGATATAGGTGTTCGGATGGGGCTGATCGCGCCTCTGCACGGTGGCGCCGACAGCGACGACGCCGGCGGTCAGCAGCAGCTCCCGCAGTTCGTCGAGCTGCTCCTCGCCGCCATCGGCCAGCGCGGCGACCATGTACGCGCGCTGGCGGGCGCGAGCCTGCCTGGGCGCTTCGCTGTTGGCGCCCGCTCCGCTGCCGACGCTCGCTCTGCCCTTGGTGCCACCTGTCACCCAGCCGACATTACAACGCCCGCGGGGTTCTCACAGCGCCTTCAGAGCGCCCGCAGCCTTGCCACGGCCTCGAGCAGCCGGTCGTCAGGCGTCGTCAGCGAGATCCGGAAGAAGCCCTCGCCGCTGCGGCCGTAGGCGGCGCCGGGCGAGATCACCACGGCTGCTTTTTCCAGCACGTGCTCGCAGTATTCGGCCGAACTCTCGAACCCCTGCGGGATCGGCGCCCACACGTAGATCGTTCCCCTGGGCTTGGTGACCGTGACCCCAGCGGCCGCCAGCGCGTCGCAGACAAGGTCCCGCCGGTGCGCGTAGACGGCGTTCATCGACCTGACCTCGGCGTCGACCTCGGGCGCCAGCGCCGCGATACCCGCAAGCTGCACCGCCTCGAACAGGCCGGAGTCGATGTTGGACTTGAGCTTCCAGTAGTGCGCGATCGCCTCGGCGTTGCCGACGATCGCCGCGCAGCGCCAGCCGGTCATGTTGTAGCCCTTGGACCACGAGAAGACCTCGACCCCCGTCTCCTTCGCCCCGGGGGTCGACAGGAACGAGGGCGCGACGTAACCGTCGTAGGTGGTTTCGCTATAGGCGTTGTCGTGAATCGCGAGGATTCCGTTGGCGGTGGCGAGCTCGACGGCGCGCTCGAAGAAGCCGTCCGGGACCGTTGCTCCCGTCGGGTTGTTCGGATAGTTGAAGAACATCAACCGGGCCCGGCGCAGTGTTTCGCCCGGGATCGCGGCGAGGTCGGGCGCGAAGCCGAGCTCGGGAACCAATGGCATCAGCACCGGTTCGGCACCTGCCAGGATCGGCCCCCCCGTGTAGACCGGATAGCCGGGGTCGCTGGCCAGGGCGACGTCATCATTGTCCAGGAACGCGAGGCTCAGGTTGAAGATGCACTCCTTGGCGCCGATCGCCGGCATCACCTCGGTCTCCGGGTCGAGCTCCACGCCGAAGCGGCGACCATAGAAGCGGGCGACAGCCTCACGGAAGTCCTGCCGGCCGCGGTTGCTCGGGTATCGATGCGTCGCGGGATCGGCAACCGCCGCCTGGGCGGCCTTCACGATTGCGGGATAGGTCGGTGTGTCCGGATCGCCGATCCCCAGGCTGATCACGTCGATTCCGGCCGCACGCTTCTCCGCGATCTTCCGCTCCAGCTCCGCAAACAGGTAAGGCGGGATCTTTCCCAGACGGTTACTCGCTCGCACGCAACTCCTCCATCAGTTCTTCGGAGAACGTGCCCCGCATCACGGGGACCGCCCAGCCGGTCAGGTTTATGTGCAGATCCTCATCGACCTCGACCTCGAGTTCGCCGCCGTCGAGCGTCACCGTCACCGGTGAATCGCCGCCTCGGACCACGTAGGCCACGGCGGCGCCGATCGCACCGGTGCCACTCGAGGCTGTCTCCCCCACCCCGCGTTCGAAGATCCGCGCGCGGATCCGGCCGGGTTCGAGCACCGTGTACCAGGACACGTTCGTGCGGTTCGGGAAGAGCGCGTGGTTCTCGAAGCCGGGACCGACCGCGGCCAGGTCGAGTTGCTCCAGCTCCGCCTCGGTGGCGACCGCGATCGAGCACTGGGGGTTGCCGACGGCAACGTGCTGGAAGGTCCAGTCACGGCCGGCCGTCGTGATCTGACCGACACCGTTCGACGCGCCGGCCGGATAATCGTCGCTGCTCAGCCGCGCGCGGCCCATGTCCACCTTGCAGGTGGTGGGCGAGGTGATGGTCGCGCGGATCTCACCAGCCCCGGTGCTGATCGAGAATTGATCGAGGTCGGTCCAGCGGTGCCGGCGCAGGTAGAGCAGCAGCTCGCGAGCGCCGTTGCCGGACAGGCCGGACTCCGAACCGTCGGGGTTGAAGATGCGCATGTTCGCAACAAAGCCCGGCCGGTCCGGGGCCGATACCAGCAGGATGCCGTCCGACCCGATCCCCGTATGGGGTGCGCAAAGGCGGCGGATACGCCCGGGCGTAAGCTCGAACGCCAGGGAGCGCTCGTCCAGGATCAGGTAGTCGTTGCCGAGCGCCTGCCACTTCTCGAAGTTCATCGGCGCGCAGGCTAGCGCAGCCACTGGCCGGCGATCTCAGCCGCGACGTCATCTGCGCTGCGGTCGGTGACGTCGATCGTGGCGACATCGGGCAGCTTGCGCATCCAGGTCAGCTGTCTGCGGGCATAGTTGCGGGTGCGTCGCTTCATCGCCTCGACGTCGCCGCTCAACAGCTCGTTGAAGCCGAGCGCCTTGCGCGCGGTGGCGCTGGCACCGGCGGCGTTCGCCTTGCGGACCTCCTGCTCGACGCCCGCCGCGAGCATCGCCTCGACACGGGCGTCGATCTGCTCGTAGAGCCGGTCGCGGCTGGCCGTCAGGCCGACCAGCAGGGTCGGATGGCGAGTGGCTCCCGTCCACAGCTCCGATTCTGCTCGCGACGCCGTCAGCTCACCGGCCTCCTCGAGCTCGAGCGCGCGCACGATTCGCTGGCTGTCGGTGGGAGCGATGTCAGCCGCGGCCCAGGGTGCCCGCAGCTCGAGCAGCCCGTGCAGCGCCTCCGGTCCGATTCGCTCGAGCTCCGCGGTCAGGCGCGCACGCCCCGCGGCCGTCGGCGGCGGCCTCAGAGAGAGGTTCGCCAACGCTGCACGCAGGTAGAGCCCGGTTCCGCCCACCACGATCGGGCGGCGGCCGGCCGCCAGCAGAGCGTCGATCTCGCTGTGCGCAAGCTCCGCGTACTGACCGGCGCTGAACTGGGAGTCAACCGGCAGGAATGAGATCAGGCGGTGCTCCAACTCGGCGCGCTGCGCCGCGTCTGCGGCCCCGGTCAGGGTCTCCAGGCCCGCATAGACCTGCAACGCGTCAGCAGAGACGGCCACAGGGTCCTCTCCGTGGCTGCGCAGACGCTGGGCGAGGGCGAGCGCGATCACCGTTTTCCCCACGGCGGTCGGGCCGAACAGGGCGATCACATCTGGACGTGACACTTCCGCGCAGTATCGTGCCCGCGATGATCGGTTGCACGCAGGCCAATTTGTTCGTGACACTCAGAGGTGCCCCTTGAGGCCCCGGGGCGCGCGCATTCTGCTCACCGGGGCCACCGGGGGCCTTGGTCGTGCGCTGGCACGTGGGCTGCACGAGCGGGGCGCACACCTGATCCTGAGCGGGCGGCGAGCCGACGTGCTGGCCCCATTGGCGGAGGAATTGGGCGCAGAGGCGATCGCCGCGGACCTGGCGCTGAGATCTGATGTCGAGCGACTCGTCTCGGCAGCCGGCCGCGTGGACATCCTGCTTGCCAACGCGGCGCTGCCAGCCTCAGGTCATCTGCTGGAGCTGAGCCCGGGACAGATCGACACGCTGCTCGAGGTCAACCTGCGCGCGCCGATCGCGCTCGTGCGCGCTCTCGCTCCCGCGATGGCGGAACGACGCTCCGGCCACATCGTGCTGATGTCCTCGCTGTCAGGCAAGACGGCGGCACCGGTTTCGAGCATCTACAGCGCGACCAAGTTTGGGCTGCGCGGGTTCGCGCATGGCGCCCGCGCCGACCTGCGCGAGTACCGCGTGGGCGTCTCGGTGATCCTGCCCGGGTTTGTGCGGGATGCCGGCATGTACGCCGATGCCGGCAGTGTCAAGCTCCCGCCGGGGGCCGGCACGAGCTCGCCCGAGCAGGTGGTGCGAGCGGTGGTCACGGCGATCGAACGCAACCGCACGGAGGTGACCGTCGCGCCGCTGCCCCTGCGTCTGGGTGCCAGCATCGGTGCCGTGGCCCCGGGTCTGTCCGCCTTCGGGCAGCGGCTCGCCGGCGCCGCCGCCATCGCCCGCCGGGTTTCGGAGGGCCAGGTGGAGAAGCGTCCGAACGACGGCTGATGATGGACGGACGACGGCTGATGACGGACGGATGACGGCTGATGACGGACGGATGACGGCTGAGCGCGGACCGGAATCCAGCGGTTCGACTCAGATGCCCCCGCCGGCATGGCGAAGCTGATGCTCGGTCGAGCATTGCAGTCCGCCTGCGCGCGCCGGGTGGGTGCAGCACTCCTCCGGCGCTCAGACGGGCTTGTGCGGGCGCTGACGGCCACTCCTCTGGCGCCGCTGATGATCCTGCCCTTCGCGAACCTGACCACCACCGGGGCCCGCTCAGGCCGAGCGCGGGTGGCGACCGTCCTCTACTTCAGCGACCAGGCGGACGTGATCCTTGTCGCCTCCAACTGGGGTGGCGACCGCCACCCTGCCTGGTACCACAATCTCAGAGCGCACCCGGCGGCCGCGCTCGTACGGTGCGGGCGCGCAGGCACCTATAGCGCCGTCGAGGTGATCGACACCTCCGAGCGCGATCGCCTGTTCGCCCTGGCGGACCGTCTCTATCCCGGATACGCCGACTATCGCGCCCGAGCCGCGAAGATCGGCCGCAGGATCCCGGTGATTCGGCTGAGGCTCCTGATCTGAGGTACCGTCAGGCGCGCGGGGCGCCCTCGGGGGCCTCAGTGAAGTCATCCGCAACGCCATCCGCGTCAGCTGCTTCCACCCGATGCTCGCCGGTCACCGCGACCAGCGCCGCGATGATCTCGTCCGCCAGCCGCGCACCATCCGAGGGGCGTTCCGGTGTGGCCTTGACCCGCACGACAACCGAGTCGCCGTCGATCTCCTCGAGCAGGACGCTCGGGGCCTTGCGTGTGGGCGTGGAGATGTTCGCGTCGAGGATCGCCTGGACCTGACTGGGGCGGATGCCGGAGCCCAGCGTCACCCTGACATTCACAGGATCCGGCTCCCGCAGCGGCAACACCGCCGAGGACAGGACGACCGTGTTCGGGATCATGACCCGCTCCTCGCCCCGTGAGAGCGTCGTGTACATCAGGCCGAGCGATGCGACCACACCGTCCATCGATCCGCCGAGCGGGCCGGCCTGCAGCCGGACCCGCTCGCCCAGCTTGAACGGGTGGGCGCTCAGCAGCACCATGCCCGCGAAGAGGTTTCCGAGCGTCTGCTGGGCGGCAAGTCCCAGCACCACCGCCGTGAACGCACCGCCGACCGCGAGCGCCTGCGGAGTGATGCCGGCGACTCCCAGCGCGAGCAACACCGTCGCCATGACAGCCACCAGGCGAATGAGGAAGCCGACGGTTCCAGCCGTGGCCGGATCCATGCGCCTGAACAACGCAGGCGCGACCCGTGACAGATCCCGTGAGATCAGCCAGCCCAGAATCAGCACGAGTACAACCGCGACGACCTTGACCAGCGTTCTCGCAAGGTGCAGGTCGTTGGTGATGTGGGCCTCGGCAGCGTTGTTGCCGACCACCACAGCGATCAGTGCGATCACCTCGGCCAGCAGGCACCACGCCGCCCTCCTGACAGTGTGCTCGTTGACCTCGACCTCGAGCCCGACGGCAGCCCACGCCTCGCTGCGCGTCTCAAACATACGGTCGAGCGACGCGCGATCCCTCCGCCTCTTGAAAAACGGTGACATACGGCTCGTCAACCTGCGGCGCGGGCCAGCAGCGACATCTCTCCGGTGAGTGTCTGGCTCGTGGCACCGGTGATCTCCACCTGCACGAAGTCGCCCGGCTCGCCGAGGCCGTCGAAGTTCACTACCTTGTTGTGTCGGCTGCGGCCACGCAGACGGCTCGGATCGGTGCGCGAAGGGCCCTCGATCAATACCTCGAGCGTACGCCCGATGAAGCGCTGGGCACGTTCGGCAGCGCGCCGTTGCACTACCTCGACCAGACGCTCGAGCCGCTGGACCTTCAGTTCGTGTGGGAGCTGGGAATCCATCTCCGCCGCCTCGGTCCCACGCCGAGGCGAGTAGATGAACGTGAACGCGCCGTCGTAGCCCACCTGCTCGGCGACCTCCAGCGTCCGCTCGAAGTCCTCCTCGGTCTCACCTGGAAAGCCGACGATGATGTCAGTTGTGATTGCGCAGTCTGGGACGTGCTCGCGGATCAGAGCGACCCGGTCGAGGTAGCGCTCGCGCGTGTAGGTGCGCCGCATGCGCTTGAGGATCGCGCTGGAACCGGACTGAAGCGGCAGATGGATGTGCTCACACAGGGCCGGCAACTCAGCATGCGCCCGGATGACGTCCTCCCGCATGTCCTTGGGATGGGGGCTCGTGTATCGAATCCGCTCGATTCCAGGCACGGCGTCGACGCGACCCAGCAGCTCTGAGAAGCTCGTCCGGGCGTGATCGGGAAGGTCACGACCATAGGAGTTGACGTTCTGCCCGAGCAGCGTGATCTCCGTGACTCCGTCGACGGCCAGGCGCTGCACCTCGGCGATCAGCACCTCCGGATCCCGGCTGACCTCGCGACCGCGTGTCGAGGGCACGATGCAGTATGAGCAGACGCAGTTGCAGCCCACGCTGATCTGGAGCCACCCCTGAAACTCACGGGCTCGCTTGGCCGGAAGGTCACCGGTGAAGCCGCCGAACTCGAAGTAACCCTGAGCCGACAGCGAATCGCTCGTCAGGAACTCGGCCAGCTTGTGCACCTGGCCGGGCCCGAAGGCCACATCCACGAACGGAAAGCGCTGGAAGACCTCGTCCTTGACCGACTGCGCCCAGCAGCCGCCGACGCCGATGACGGTCGACGGTGAGCGCCGCTTCAGCGCGTTGGCTTCATACAGGTGCGCGATGAAGCGCTCATCCGCCTTCTCACGGATCGAACAGGTGTTGAAGAGGAGCAGATCCGCCTGACTGCGCTCCGCCACCTCGCTGTAACCGAGCGCCTCGAGCATGCCCTTCATGCGCTCGGAGTCGTGCTCGTTCATTTGACACCCGAATGTGGTCAGGTGATACCGACGCGTCGTGTTCACGAGCGGAAATTTAGCGGCGCCGACATGCGTCCCGCGGATCGTCCGGCGCTCAGCGGGCGTAGTCGACCGCGCGAGATTCTCGGATCACCGTGACCTTGATCTGGCCGGGGTATTCAAGCTGCTTCTCGATGTGGCGGGCGATCTCGAACGAGAGCAGCGTGGCGCCGGCGTCGTCGATGGCCTCGGGAGCGACGATCACACGGATCTCGCGTCCGGCCTGCATCGCGTAGACCTTGTCGACTCCCTTGTGGCTTGTGGCGATCTCCTCGAGGTCGCGCAGGCGCTTGACGTAAAGCTCCAGCGACTCGCCGCGGGCGCCCGGCCGCGCGCCCGACAGGGCGTCGGCGGCTTGCACGATCACAGCTTCGACCGTCTGGGGCTCGACCTCATTGTGGTGAGCCTGCATCGCGTGCACGACAGCCTCGGTCTCTCCGTACTTGCGAGCGAACTCACCGCCGACGATCGCGTGCGGGCCCTCAACCTCGTGCGTGACCGCCTTGCCGATGTCATGGAGCAGGGCCGCTCGCCTGGATGTCTTGGCGCTGGCGCCAAGTTCTGAGGCCATCATCGCGGCCAGCCGGGAGACCTCCACCGAGTGTCCGAGCACGTTCTGCCCATAACTGGTGCGGAACTTGAGACGGCCCAGATACCTGATCAGCTCAGGGTGCAGACCCTGGACCCCGGCATCGAAGGCACCCTGTTCACCAGCCTCGATCAGATGCGCATCGAGGTCCGACTTGACCTGGTAATACACCTCCTCGATCCGCGCCGGATGGATGCGACCGTCCTGCAGCAGCTTCTCCAACGTCAGACGCGCGATCTCACGGCGAACGCCATCAAAGCCGGACAGCACGACCGCGCCCGGGGTGTCGTCGATGATGAAGTCGACGCCCGTCAGCGTCTCGAGGACGCGGATGTTGCGGCCCTCGCGGCCAATGATCCGTCCCTTCATGTCATCCGAGGACAGCTGGACCACTGAGACGGTCGTCTCGGCCGCATGCCCGGCCGCCAGGCGCTGCATGACGACCGCGAGGATGTTTCGCACGCGGCGCTCGGATTCACGGCGCGTGTCGTCCTCAATCTGGCGCAACCGTCGGGCTGCCTCCTGCCTCGCGTCGTCCTCGATCGCCTCGACCAGCAGCTGCTTTGCGCGCGACGCGGACATGCCCGAGATCCGCTCCAGCTCGCGGACGAGCTCGTCCTGCTGGTGGTCGAGCAGAGTGGCACGTTCGGCGAGCTCGGCCTCGAGCAGGCTGACCGCGCCCTCGCGTCGGGCCAGTTCCTCGCTGTAGGCACGGCCACCGCCGTTGGTCGCCGCCGGTGGCGTAATCAGTGCGGAGCTCACACCGGCATCAGGTCCGCCACGAGCGACGCCCGGACCTGCGCCCGCGTCGACAGCCGCCGCCGTCGCCGCACTGCTGGCGCGTGCTGCCCACCAGCTTGCGCCCGTCACCCTCGCGTAAACAGCCGCAGCGATCACGATCCCTGCGGCTATCAGCGCTGCGGCGACGATGATGTCCATGGTCGTTCCTCTCAACGGCCCACGAAACGCCGGGGCCGGTCAAATCCTTCAGTTCTCAGGAGCGACCGAGCGGCTGGGATCTCCCTCGTTGGGAAACATTGGATCGAGCATCAAAGTTCACGTGATTTCCTGGGGTTTCATCACAGGCCATCCCGGCCGTTCGTTCGCTATTGACGATCCTAGCGTGCCATCGGCCCAGCCGGCCCGGTCAATCGCCCGCAGCAATCAATCGCCCGCCGGGAGCCGCCCGCCGAAGCGATAGCTCCCAGCGCCATCCCAGCGGTCACTCTCCCGCAGCACGCGCCCATGCTCTGACGGCGTCGCCGGCGAGCTCGCTGCCGTAACCCTTGCGCGCGAGAACACCGAATGCGCGGTCGCGGTCGCGTGGCTCCAGCGGCCCCATCGGGAACCGGCGGGCGAGCAGGTCCACTGCGCGTCCCAGCTCATGCTCCCCAGCGAAATCGCCATACGCCGCCGTGCCCTCTGCCGCCGTGCCCTCTGCCGACACGCCCTCTGCCGACACGCCCTCCGACGCTTCCTCTGCCAGCGCCTCCTCGATCACGGTGCGATCCACCCCCCGTTCTCGCAGAGCACGCTCGATCCGCTCGTTCCCCCAGGCTTCGAGCCTGCGCTTGTCCTGCGTGAACACCCGCGCGTAGCGAACATCGTCCACGTAGCTGAACTCGACAAGCTCCGCGATCGCTGCCGTGATCTCAGACTCCGGAAGCACCGCGCGCTCCAGGCGCGCTCGCACCTCAGCCACGGTTCGCTCACGGGTGTTGATGTAGCGGTATGCGAGCGCCAGCGCTTTGCCGTCGTCAGCCGCCATCCCACGCGCCCTCAGTGGATCAAGCTGCTTCCTCGAGCTCCTCTGCCGGGTGGTCCAGGTCCACCCCATCGTCGGAGCGCTCGATCGGCTTCACCAGGTCCTGGCCGATCCCCAGAGCGGCATAGACCTTGGATTCGATCTCCTTCGCCAGCTCTTGGTGCTCGTCCAGATAGGTCTTGGCGTTGCCCCGGCCCTGCCCCAGGCGCTCTTCGCCATATGAGAAGAAGGAGCCTGACTTGGTGACGATGTTGTGCTCGATCCCGTAGTCCAACAGGCAGCCGGAAGTGGATATGCCCTTGCCGAACTCAATATCGAACTCGGCCTGCTGGAAGGGCGCCGCAACCTTGTTCTTGACGACCTTGACCCGCACGCGGTTGCCGACCGCCTCGGTGCCGTCCTTGAGCGTTTCGATCCGGCGGATGTCCAGCCGCTGCGACGAATAGAACTTCAGCGCCCGGCCACCCGGTTGAGTCTCCGGTGAGCCGAACATCACACCGACCTTCTCACGGATCTGGTTGGTGAACACGCACAGCGTCTGCGTGCGGTTCAGGTTCCCGGTCAGTTTGCGCATCGCCTGAGACATCATTCGCGCCTGCAGACCGACGGTCTGATCGCCCATCTGACCCTCGAGCTCGGCCCGCGGCGTCAGCGCCGCCACCGAGTCCACGGCGATCACATCCACAGCACCCGATCTCACCAGCATGTCGACGATCTCCAGCGCCTGCTCGCCGTAATCGGGCTGCGAGACGAGCAGCTCGTCGATGTCGACGCCGATCTCCTTTGCGTATAACGGGTCCATCGCGTGCTCGGCATCCACGAACGCGCAGACTCCGCCGAGCTTCTGTGCCTCGGCGAGGATGTGGTAGACGAGCGTCGTCTTGCCTGAGGACTCCGGGCCGAAGATCTCGATGACGCGCCCACGTGGCACCCCGCCGATCCCCAGTGCGACGTCAAGCGACAGCGCACCGGTCGGGATCGCGTCGACCGCGACGCGAGCGCCCGGGTCGCCCATCCTCATGACCGAGCCCTTACCGAACTGGCGCTCGATCTGGGTCAGCGCACCCTGCAATGCCGCCTGGCGCTTGGCATCGGACTTGGCATCCGCCGATGCGACAGGCTTGCTGCCTGCTCGGTCCTGTTCGCTCATGCTCGCTTGGCTCCTTGTCTCAATGCCGCTATAGACGATCAAATTACGGCCTGGCTCGGACAGAACCGCAGAACAGGTGTTCGCACAAGAGGCAAACGTCGAGGATCTACGTCAGAACCGTGCCAATCACGGCACAGAAGCCGTTTCTGACACAGTTTCGTGACACGTCGTCACACATTCGCCACACATGTGACCCCTTGATCAAGGCCCCCCGCGCCCACAAACCACGGAAGGCGTGGAGGCAACAGGTCCCTGGCTGGAAAACCCAGCCAGCGCATGACCGTTACATCGCCTCATAGCACGCGTCAGTCACCGCGCACCACGCGCGCGATCAGATGCATGGCCACCGTGGTGGCCCGGTCGCGCACTGTCGCCCGGTCGCCCGGCAGCACGACGCTGCGCGTCAATGAGCGCATTGGCGTGGAACCCCCGCGCCGTCCGTAGGCGACCGAGAACCACACCAGCCCGACCGGCTTCTCGGGTGTACCGCCGCCGGGCCCCGCGATGCCGGTGATGCCGACGCCGACCGAGGTCCCGAACCGCCGGCGCGCGCCGGCGGCGAGCGCCTGGGCCACCTCAGAGGAGACCGCTCCGTGCGAGGAGATCAGATCCGGATCGACGCCGGCCAGATCGGTCTTGGCCTGATTGCTGTACACAACCGCGCCGCCGATCACGTATGCCGACGACCCTGGACGATCGGTGAGGCGGGCCGCCAGCAGGCCGCCGGTGCAGGATTCCGCCAGTCCGATCGTCTCGCTCGCCAGCAACTCCGCGACCTGATCGTCGATCGTGCTGCCGTCGCGTGAGAACAGCTTGTCGCCATGGCGGTCTGCGATGAACTCCAGCAGGGCGCCGTAATCACTCTCCGCGGCTGGTAAGAACCGGGTCGAGACCTCGATCTCGCTCCGTCGCAGACAGGTTGTGATCTCGAGCGGTGACAGATCCAGCCCCGCCGCGTCGGCCGCGCGCAGGGTGTTGGCGATCTCGGCCTCAGGCATGCCGTACAGGCGGACGATCTCCCGGCGGAATTCGGTCGCCCCCGCGATCGCCCGCCTGAAGGCCTCAGCGGCAACTGCATCCGGCCACATCGCCTGAAGCTCAGCTGGCGGACCGGGCAGTACAACCACGGTCGGCCCATCGTCCCCAAGCGGCGAGACGACAAAACCCGGAGCCGTTCCGCGAGGCTCCAGCACGGTCGCGCCGACGGGGACCATCGCCTGCTTGCGGTTGGCGGCTGTGAGGGCCTCAAGGTCCACATCCGGCCACCGCGCAGCCACCGATCTCACGATCGCGTCGATGCGCGCCTCGAGCGCCTCGTCCAACACCAGATCGCGCCCACAGTAACCGGCCACGACCTCAGTGGTCAGATCATCCGCGGTGGGTCCGAGACCGCCCGTCGTCACGATCACGTCGACGCCGGCCTGCGTCATCTGCTCAAGGGCGGTGCGCAGGTCCTCGGGCCGATCCCCAACCACCTCGATCATCGCCACGTCGACACCAAGGTCGCGCAGGCGCTCCGACACCCACGGCCCGTTGCGGTCGGTGATGATCCCGGTCAGCACCTCGGTGCCGGTGACGAGCACGCCGGCCCGCACGGAGGCACGACCGGTGAAGACGGCCGCGTCGATCACCCTGAGCAGGTCGGTCCGGACGTCACCGGCGTGACTGCCTGTGGAGTTACCTTGAGGCTGATCGCGCTGCTGCTCCCGCTCAACCGGTACGGCTTGCCGTTGACGGTCATCGTCACGTCACTGTTGCCGAGCGTCATCAGGAGCTCCTCGCCGGTCACCGAGGGAACCTTCGCGCCTGGGTCAAAGGTCTGCGCGGTGAACAGCGGCTTGCCGGAGGTGTTCTCCACACACACCCAGACAGGCGCGGTCGGAACCAGAGCGACCGTTACCTTGGCAGGCGTTGTCGTGGTATTGCTCGTGGTCGCCGTGGTGCCAGTCGTCGGTGTGGTCGAGTTCGAGGAGGTGCCCGACTGGTGTTTGTGCGTTCCCTGAGCATCGGTGGCGGTGGTCGGGGTGGTTATGCCGCCCACACCGCCGTTACCGCCACCGGCGTGGCTGCCGATGATGTAGAGCGCCACCACGATCACAACCAGCGCGATGCCGATAACACTGCGCGGCGACATCAGAAAGCTCGACACGCGACTCGGGTTGCGATGGCGCTCGCGCTCACGCGCCGTGCTGGCCAGGCTTCGCGCCTCGTGCTCCATCGGCCGCTCGTACCGGCGCTTGAATTCATCCACGAGCAATCGGCTGTCGAGACCCAGGTAGTCGCCGTAGGTCTTCAGGAAGCTCTTGACGTAGACGGGACCGGGAAGCAGATCCCACTCCTCGTTCTCGAGCGCGCGCAGGTACTTGGCACGGATCTTCGTGCCCACCTCAACCTCGCTGATGTCGATGCGCGCACGCATCCGTGTTTCGCGCAGAGTGGCACCGATATCGGCCATGGACCACAAGCCTACGCTGCAGACACCGAAGGGACCTGCACAAACCGCTGCAGGCGCCCTCGTTTGCCGCATGGCGCCAACCCCGGCTGACACGCCCCCAGCCATGGGTGTGCGGCGTCGCGGTCGCTCAGGCGTCCAGGATGTGCTCGGCCGTCGGCGGCTCGAACTTGTCGGCAGAGCCGCTGCCGGCCGCAGGGTCGGCCGGAGCGTCGACCGCGGGAGCCTGGGCCGGAGCGTCTCGCTCTGCGTCGCCGGCCGGGGACCCCGGGGCCGCGCTTCGCTCGGCACCTGCACCCTCGGACAGCTGCACGAGAATTCGCGACACATCGGCCTCGCCTATCAGTACCTGTCGGGGCTTGGAGCCCTCGTAGCCTGAGATGATCCCGCGCCGCTCCAGCATGTCGATCAGCCGGCCGGCGCGCGTGTAGCCGAGCCGCAGCCGGCGCTGCAACATCGATGTCGAGGCCGTGCCCATTGAAGCGACCAGGCTGATCGCCTCCTCCAGCAGGGGATCCTCATCAGGATCGAATCCGTCGTCGGAGCCACCGTCGGACCCCGAGCCCTCGTCCTCTACCTCCGCCAGCAGCTCCTCGCGCAGGTCCGGAGCGCCCTGTTTGCGCCAGGCCTCTGTCAGCTCGAGAATCTGCGGCTCGTCGATATAGGCACCCTGGATGCGCTGCAGCTTGTTGGTCCCCACGGGGGAGAACAGCATGTCCCCCTGACCAAGCAGCGACTCGGCGCCGTTCTGGTCGAGGATCACGCGTGAATCGGTCTGGCTGGAGACCGCGAACGCGATCCGCGAGGGCACGTTCGCCTTGATCATGCCGGTGATCACGTCGACGCGTGGCGATTGCGTGGCGAGGACCAGGTGCATCCCGACCGCTCGCGCCTTCTGCGCGAGGCGGATGATCGAGTCCTCGACGTCTGCCGGCGCGACCATCATCAGATCGGCGAGCTCGTCGATCACACACAGGATGTAGGGCAATGGCGCTTCGCCGCGTCCTGACCGGACCTTGTTGAGCTCCGGCAACGAGCGGGTGCGCGCCAGGCGCATGATCCCGTAGCGCTCCTCCATCTCCTTGACGAGGTTTTGCAGCGCGTTGGCAGCCATCTTCGGGCTGGTGATGACCGGTGTCAGCAGGTGGGGGATCGATTCGTAGTGGTTGAGCTCAACCTGCTTCGGATCGACGAGCACCAGCCGGACCTCATGCGGCGTCGCACGCAGCAAAATCGATGAGAGCATCGCGTTCACGCACGCGGACTTGCCAGCGCCGGTGGTGCCGGCAACCAACAGATGGGGCATCTTCGCCAGGTCGGCGCCGATCGCCCGCCCCGCGATGTCCTTGCCCAGCCAGACGGTCAGCGGCGACCACTCCGCCGGCGGGTTCTGGAAGACGTCGCCAAGCCGCACCACTCCGTGCAGCCCGTTGGGTACCTCGACCCCAACGGCCGTCTTGCCGGGGATCGGAGCAAGGATGCGGACGTCGATCGCCGCAAGCGCGTACGCGAGGTCGTCCTTGAGATTGGCGACCTTTGACATCTTCGTTCCGGGCGCGAGCTGAATCTCGTAGCGCGTGATCCGCGGGCCGCTGACCTGGCCGACCACCTTGGCCTCGATTCCGAAGTGACCCAACGCCTCCACGAGCGCGCGCCCGGTCTGCGCCTGCCCCGCGGTGTCGGGCTTGGCGGCGTCCGAGGTGGAGCGCACGAGGGAGCGCGCCGACGGAACGCGCCAGACGAAGTCCGGATCCTGGGTGACGGACGCCCGGTAGCGCCCGGCCGGCGTCAGCTCGGTTTGGTCGACCTCGCGCGCCGGGCCGGTATCCAGCCTCAGGTTCATACTCGGTGGGCTCTGCATCTGCTGGGGCCTCGTCGTCAAGATCCACGAAATCCTCGAACTCGACCGGCCCACCGTCCGCAAGCGCGGCGAGTTCGTCGTCGATCCCCGCCGCAGGGTCATCATCACCCAGAGCAAGGCTGCGCTGACCGTCCTCATCCTCGAAGTAATCGATCGGCGGTGCCTCGACATGCGTCGCGCGAACCACGAACTCAGTCCTCGAATCGTCCGGCACACCCGGCTCGGGCCGCGTGGCATCGTCGCGTTGCAACCGGGCGGCACGGATCTCCGCTGCCCGCGTCGCGCTACCGGATCGAGTTCCCCTTCCCCATGCCGTCGCCGCCTGGCGTCGGCTGCCGTTGATGACCGACGCAAAGGTCGCGCCGCTCAGCAGGATGACGCCCGCAACCAGCAGGAATACCGCCAGGATGTCGGCTCCCGCCGTGGACAGGAGATGGCCGGTCACCTCATATTCGACGCCTCCCAGCAGACCGCCGCGCGCCTTGAGGACCTCCGACGACCAGGCGCCGTTGGGCGGAGTGCGCCCCGGACCGAGACCGAGCGTGCCGGCTGCGAAGGCAAGTGCAAGGGCGAACGTCAGGCAGATCGTGCCACTGCGCAACGGCCGCGTCGCGGGTGCAACATCGAGGTCGCGTGAGAGCACGCGGGCGCCGCCGAGCACCAGCGTGATCGGAATCAGATACGCGAGCCGGCCGATCAGCAGCTCGAGCCCGCTCATCAGGGCGCGGCCGAGCGAACCTCCTGCCCAGAACCCGTACGCGACGCCCCCGAGGAAGATCCCGATCGCGACAACCGCGAGTGCGAGCACGTCGATCTGATGTGGCTCCAGGTCGCGAATCCCGCGCAGCGCGGGCCTGCTGGCGACAAGCGAGCGGGTCGCCCGCGTCGGCGGCTGCTTGCGGCCACGACCGCGAGCGGAGCTCTTTCCGGTTCCGGCCCGTTGGCCAGCACCGGACCTACCGCCCTTTGGGGCCGTTTTCCGGGTCTTGTTCGCGGTGCGGGCGGCAGCCATGTCTACAGGTTCTCTACTTCGACTTCCGGTCCGGACTCCCTGCTTGGGAAACTGGAGGCATGACAGTGACGGTTGCGGTGCTGGCCGGGGGCAGGGGCACGCGGATCGGCGGTGACAAGGCGCTCGTACAGCTCGGCGGACACCCGTTGATCGAGTATCCGCTTGCCGCGGCGCGCCAAGCCGGCCTTCGGGCGGTTGTCGTGGCTAAACGGACCACGCGCCTCCCCCAGCTCAGCGTCCCGGTTCTGCTGGAGCCAGATGAGCCCACGCACCCGCTTCTGGGGATCCTCACAGCGGTTGAGCAATACCCGGCGATCATCGCCATTCCCTGCGACATGCCCTTCATTGAGCCCGAGCAGCTTGTGACCCTCGCAGCGGTCGAGGCCGACGTCGCACTTCTTTGGCCCGACCAGCCCTTCCCCGCCCTTTATCGCGCCCGCACGCTGCCCCGGTTACGCCAAGCCCTTGAAGCCAACGCGTCAGTGCGGTCGACTCAGGCGCAATCTCTAGTTACGCCGGAGTCAACCGGAGCGAAGCGAGAGGCTCAGCGGTTGGTGATCAACACCGCTGACGATCTGGCAGCCGCGGAGCAACTGATCAGTTGGCGTTGACCCGCTCGGCGGCCGCCTGAAACTGCTCGGGCGTCGCGCCGGCGCGGCCGGCGATCCAGCACGCCAACGGCGCAGCCGGTCGCTCTGAGGAGTGTGCGGCCGTCCCAGCCAGTCTCAGGAGCTCATCGCTCTGCTCGGGCGTCGGCGGGTCGACCTGCAGTTCCCGCGCGAATGCGGCAATCCACTCGTCCCTGGTCATTCTCAGCAGATTAGAGTGATCGGCGTGGACCCTGCCATCGGCTCGCTCAAGATCATCACTCACGACGGCCGGCAGGATGCCGTGGCGGTGGAGGAACCACTGGAGATCCGCGTCGACGGCGAGCCGGTTGCGGTGACCATGCGGACGCCCGGCCACGACGAGGAGTTGGCGCTCGGGTTCCTCTACGGTGAGGGCTTGATCGATCGGCCGCATGCGGCCGGCCTGACCGAGGATCTGGCCAACAACACGATCGAGGTCGCCGGGCCGCTCCTGCGCGAACTGGCCACCAGGCGCTTTTACACGACCTCATCGTGTGGCGTCTGCGGCAAGGGAGCGATCGAGGAGGTGACTGTCGAGAGCGCGCCATTACCAGCCTGGACGGCCGCGCCCCTGCCGCGCGAGTTCCTGGCGGCGCTGCCGGAGAGGTTAGTGCAGCCCGGCTTTGCGCGGACGGGAGGCCTCCACGCCACCGGCCTGTTTCACTCGGGTGGCGAACTGATCTGCGTCCGTGAGGACGTCGGGCGTCACAACGCCATGGACAAGGTCGTCGGGTGGGCCCTGCGCGAGGGGCTCACGCCCATGCACACCCTGGTGCTGTGCGTAAGCGGCCGCCTCTCGTTCGAGCTCGTGCAGAAGGCGGTCGTGGCCGGAGCGCCGGTGCTGGTCGGGGTCGGAGCGCCGACGTCGCTCGCCGTGGCGCTGGCGCAGGACCGCGACCTCACCCTGTGCGGCTTTGCGCGCGGCGGACGCGTCAACGTCTACACCGGCGAGCAGCGTGTCGGCTCCTGAGCAACACTCGGTCGCAAGCGACCTTTCAGGGCTCACTAAAGCGCGACGAAGAGTCTCCCCGATCATCTAACGGAGGCCTTACCATGCTGTTCACACAATGACCACGACCGCTGACTTCGAACGCCCGGCCCGGGTCCTCGTCGTGGAGGACGACGACGCGATCTCGCAGGTGCTGCAGCGCTCGCTGCGGATGGAGGGCTACGACGTGCGGATCGCCGCCGACGGCGTCGCCGCGCTCGAGGAGGCCCACGCGTTCCTGCCGGACCTAGTGATCCTGGACCTCGGTCTGCCGAAGCTCGATGGGATCGAGGTCGCCAAGACCCTGCGTGATGGCGACGATGTCCCGATTCTCGTGCTGACCGCGCGGGACGCGGTGGAGTCGCGGGTCGAGGGGCTCGACGCCGGCGCCGACGACTACCTGGTCAAGCCCTTCGAGCGTCAGGAACTGTTGGCGCGGCTGCGAGCGCTGCTGCGACGGCGTCCCCCACGCGGCCAGGCCGCGATCACGGTCGGCGACCTCAAGCTGAACCCGGACACGCACGAGGTGTTGCGCGGCAAGCGAGCGCTGGACCTCACGCAACGTGAGTTCGAGCTGCTCGAATACCTGATGCGCAACGAGCGCATCGTCGTCTCGCGCCAGCGTCTGCTCGACGAGGTCTGGGGCTACGACCCGTTCTCGATGACGAACACGATCGAGGTGTTCGTCTCGAATCTGCGCCGCAAGCTGGAGGCCGACGGCGAGCCGCGGCTCCTCCACACGATCCGCGGCGCCGGTTACGTGCTGAGAGTCTGACCGGCTCACCCTGTGCCGAACCGCGGACCGGGTTTAATTGATCCCGATGCGTGGTTTCGTCACTAGAGTACGAAGCGCGACCAGATCAGCGTTCACCGCATATCGGCGGGTACCGGTACGATGGCGCCTCGGTGGCGGTTCGGCCGCGCTCACGCTGGTCATTCTCACGGGTTACGCGATCGCGATCGACGTCCTCACTGACCGCCATCTCAGCAGCTCGTTCGACCAATCTGCGGCCGGAGCGAGCCAGGAGTTCGCCGGTGAGATCCACCCCACCGAGCAGGGTGACGAGGTTGTCTGCAGCCCTGCAATCACCTACTACGGCAAGCCGGACGGCGCCGAGATCCGCCTGTTCTCGCGCCCCAGCGGCCAGCTGCTGTGTTCATCCAGCTCAAAGGCCCGGGACGGCATCTACGAGCCTGCCAACAACGAACCCGCGCACTTCCGGGTTCCGCTGCTGGCACGGCCCCCGACCTATGTCGAGAACAGCTTCCGGGTCAACACCCAGCCGGTCTCGTGGAAGGGTGCGGACGGAATAACGCACCGAGCGGTGATGGTCTACGCGGTGCCGGTCTCGAAGCTCGACGAGACGCTCCGGGAGGTCAGGATCTTCCTCGCCGGCGGTGTGGTCGCAGGCTCGATCCTGGCCCTGCTGGCCGGACTGCTGGTCGCGCAACGCGCAATGCGCCCCGTTGTCGAGCTGACCGATGCCGCCCGCGAGATCGAACGGACTCGCGATCCCACCCTGCGCATACCCCAACCCGAGGCCGACGACGAGGTTGCAGAACTGGCGCGCACACTCGAGGCGATGCTGGGCGCACTGGACGCCGCCCGCAATGAGAGCGAGGCGGCGCTCGCGCGCCAACGGGAGTTCGTCGCCGACGCCTCTCACGAGCTCCGCACCCCGCTCACCAGCGTTCTGGCAAACCTCGAACTGCTGGCAGACGAGCTCGATGGCGAGCAGGCCGACTCGGCAAAGTCGGCGCTGCGCTCGACACGCCGCATGCGTCGGCTGGTGGCGGATCTGCTGCTGCTGGCGCGTGCGGACGTGGGTCGGCAGCAGCCGCGGCGCCGCACCGATCTGGCGGACCGGCTGACTGACGCGGCCGCCGAGCTCGGACCGAGCATCGAGGACCACGATGTGACGATCGACGCCACCTCAGCTCCGATCGACGGCAACAGCGATGATCTGCACCGCCTGATTCTGAACCTGATCGAGAACGCCGTCAGCCACACTCCTCCTGGTACGCATATCATGGCGTCCACCGGCATCCGCGACGGTCTCCCGACGCTGGTGGTCGAGGACGACGGGCCGGGCATCGCGCCGGAGATGCAGCGCCGCGTCTTCGAGCGATTTGTTCGGGGCGGCGGCGACACCGGCGCCGGCGCCAGCGGCACCGGCCTCGGGCTCGCGATCGTGGATGCCGTCGCCAGCTCGCATCAGGCTGACATCACGCTGCAATCGCTGCCCGAGACCGAGGGCACCCGGTTCCAAATCGCGTTCCCGCCCTCGCGCGATCCGGCAGGCGACTCCGACGCGCGTGCGCCGCTGCCCGCGGACGAGGGCGTGGTTCAGACCTCAACCACAACCGGGAGGACCATCGGGCGGCGTCGCAACCGGTCATAGACGAACGCCGCGAGGTCATCGTGCAGCTCCTCCTGGAGCAGGTCCACCTCGTGAATCCCGTCGGCGGCGGCCCGCGCGAGTGAGCGCTCGACCTCGGTGCGGATCTCCTGCCTGAGCTCCTCCGCCTGCTCGACGAATGGAACCCCGCGGAAGATCACCTCCGTGTCGGTTACCGGCGAGCCGTCGGACTCGGAGATCGTCGCGACGACGATGAAGATACCGTCCGCCGAGAGCATGCGGCGGTCGCGCAGCGCCACGTCGGCCGGATCGCCGATGTCGACACCGTCCACGAAGATCATCCCGGACTGGACCGCCTCACCGAAGCTGGCTCCGCTCTCGTCGATCTCCAGCGGCAGCCCGTTGGCGCCGCTGAAGATGTTGTCGGGGTCGATGCCGACCGACTCGGCCAACCGGCCGTGCAGGTGTATCCGCTTGTGGTCGCCGTGGACGGGCAGCACGTAGCGAGGCCGCACAAGGTTGAGCATCAGCTTCAGCTCCTCGGCATAACCATGTCCGGAGGCGTGAATCTGGGCATCGGCGGTCGTCACCACATCACAGCCGATGTGGTAGAGACGATCGACCGTCTCGTTGACGGCTCGCTCGTTGCCGGGGATCGGCGTCGCCGAGAAGACAACTGTGTCGCCCCGGCGCAGCTTGATCTGGCGGTGGTCGTTGTGAGCCATGCGTCGCAGCGCAGACAGCGGCTCCCCCTGCGAGCCGGTCGAGATCACGACCACCTTGTGGTCGGGCCAGTCCTCGACCTCCTGGGGTTGGATCAGGATGCCGTCGGGCACCTCGATATGACCGAGCGAGCGGCCGATCCCGACGTTCTTGCGCATCGAACGACCGACCAGCGCCACCTTCCGCCCGAGCGCGGACGCCGCGTCGATCACCTGCTGCACGCGGTGGATGTTGGAAGCGAAGCTCGTCACCACGATCCGCCCCTCCGCCCGCGCGAACACCTCCTCCAGATGCGGTCCGACGACACGCTCCGAGGGTGAGAACCCGGCCCGGTCGGCGTTGGTCGAGTCACCGCAGAGCAGCAACACGCCGTCGCGCCCGAGCTCGGCGAGCCGCTGGACGTCGGCCGGGTCGCCGTCAACTGGAGTCTGGTCGAATTTGTAGTCCCCGGTCATGAGCACCGTGCCCGCGTCACAGGTGAGCGCGACCGCGCACGTGTCGGGGATCGAGTGCGTCATGTGGATCAGCTCGATATCGAAGGCTCCGGCGGCGACCTCATCGCCCGGCATCACCTCGACCAATTCAACGTCCCGCAGCTTGTGCTCGTCGAGCTTGGATCGCGCCATCGCGATTGTCAGACGCGAGGCGTACACCGGCGGCAGCTCACCGTACTTCCGAAGATCGCGAAGCACCCAGGGCAGCGCGCCCAGATGGTCCTCATGCCCGTGGGTGATCACGATCGCCTCGATCTCCTCGACGCGATCGCGGAGATACGAGAAGTCGGGCAGCACCAGATCGATGCCCAGCATCTCCGCGGTTGGGAAGCGCAATCCGACATCGACGACCACGATCGATCCGTCGTACTCGATCACCATCATGTTCTTGCCGATCTCGCCCAGCCCGCCGAGCGGCAGGACGCGAAGCTTGCCGGAACCGCTCACGCGCGTGTCGCCTCGAGCATGCCGTGCCGCTGAAGCAGCGCACGGATGATGTCTGTCTCGTGCTGGTCGAGCGGCACGTAGGGCAGTCTGGGCTCGCCGACCTCGATGCCGATCAGGCGCAGCGCAGCCTTGTTGCTGCATGCGGCGGGCGCCACCCCCATGTCGCGATAGACATCGCTCAACGAGGCGTCGATCGCCGCCCGGTTCTCAGGCTCGTCCGCCATCCGCTTCATCTCGCGCCCGAAGATGTGGCTCCCAGTGAGGATCCCGCCCGCCTCCCCCATGTCCAGGACCGGCGCCAGCAGGTCATCGTTGCCGGCATAGAGCTGCAGGCCGTCGATGCTGGCGACATTGTCCGGGTTTGCCTGCTTGACGCCGATGATGTTGGACATCTGCCCCAACTCGGCGAGCAGATCGTTGGACATATCCGCGCCCGTGCGTTGGGGGATGTTGTAGAGCAGGATCGGCAGATCTGTCGCGGCGTTGATCTCCTGAAAGTGGCGGACGATGCCGCGCCGGTTCGGGCGGTTGTAGTAGGGGTTGACCGAGAGCAGCGCATCGGGGCGCATCGTCGTGGCCTGCTCCGTGAGCTTGACGGCGTGACGCGTGTCATTGGAGCCCACGCCGGCGATCACAGTCTTGTCCGGGAAGGCGGCGCGCACCTCGCCGGTCACGAACTCGATGAACGCGAGGTGCTCGTCGTCATTCAGCGTCGCTGCCTCGCCGGTCGTGCCGCACACGACCAGACCATCCGAGCCGCTGTTCAGAAGATGATGTACCAGGCGGACCGCCGCCGCCTCATCGACTGCACCCGAGGCGTCGAACGGCGTCACCATTGCGGTGAGGATTGTTCCAAGTTTCAAAGTCATGGCGTCCGGATCATTTCACAGCAGGTGCTCGAGGCCGATCATCAGTGGCTCCGGCAACTCCTTGACGCTGCGAACAGCCAGCAGCACGCCTGGCATGAACGACTCGCGATCAAGCGAATCATGCCGGATCGTCAGAGTCTGCCCCACGTCGCCGAGGATCACCTCCTCATGCGCGACCAACCCCGGCAGCCGTACCGAGTGGATCGGCGGCTCGGGCCTGTCCGGTGCCGACGCATGCATCAGCTCGGCGGTGCGCTTGGCGGTGCCACTGGGCTTGTCGAGCTTGGCCGAGTGGTGCAGCTCGATGATCTCCGCGGCGCGCATGTGTCTTGCTGCCTGCGCGGCGAACTGCATCAGGAGCACCGCGCCGATCGCGAAGTTCGGCGCAATCAGCACGTTCGCGCCCTCGAGGTCCTGCACCTCGCTGACGTCGAAGCCGGTGGTTCCGACCACCACATGAACACCAGCCGCCACAGCTGTCCTGATGTTCGCGACGGCCGTGCTGGGGACCGAGAAGTCAACCAGCACATCAGGCCGCTGCTCTGCCAGCGCGGCGCCGAGCTCGACTCCGAGGGAGGGATCGATGCGGGCCACCAGCTCCATGTCATCGGCGCCCTCGACCGCGGCGCAGGTGGTCGACCCCATGCGCCCGGCGGCGCCGCTGACGGCGACGCGGATCACGCCGCTGCCACCGCGTCGGCGGCCGCCAACGCTTCGTCGAAACGCTGCTGGTCGGGCCCGATCCCGGCAATCGACAGCTTGGCCGGGTCCCACAGCTCGCAGGCCAGGTCCTCCAACTCAGAAACGGTGACCGCGTCGATGCGCGCGACGACCTCGTCGAGCCCCAGCAGCGGCGCTCCGGCCAGCGTCTCTGATCCCAGCCGGCTCATACGCGCTCCGGTCGATTCGAGGCCCAGCAGGACTCGACCTTTGAGGTTCTCCTGGGCGCGGGCCAGCTCCTCAGCGGTCGCAGGGGCGCTGCGCAGGCGCGCCAGCTCGGTCTCGACGATTCCGATCGCCGCGCTCAGGTTGTCGGCGCGGGTGCCCACGTAGAGTCCGATCTGACCCGAATCCTGGTAGGCGCCGGTAAATGAATAGACCGAATACGCAAGCCCGTGCCGCTCTCGCACCGCCTGGAAGAGGCGCGAGGACGAGGTTCCGCCAAAGATCGTGTCGAGCACGCGCAGCGCAAAGCGACGGTCATCGTGGCGTGAGAGTCCAGGCCCGCCGACACAGATGTGGAACTGTTCGGTGTCCTTGCGTTCGAAGCGCCGGGTGCCGGGAGCCGGTTCCGGTGCTGGAAGAAAGGGTGCGCCAGCGGGCGCACCCAGGGCATCAGACGAGGGAAGCTCGGCGCTCGCCAGTGCCACCAGGGCGTCGTGATCGACCGCGCCCGCGGCCGCTATCACGATGTTCGTCGGTGTGTAACGGGCGGCGTGGAAGCGGGCGATGTCAGCAGCCGGCGTGTCCGCGATCACCGCGGCATGGCCGATGATCGCTCGCCCGAGCGGGTGGTCGCCGAAGATCGCGGAGCCGAGGACGTCGAAGATCTTCTCCTGGGGATCGTCCTCGTACATCGCGATCTCCTCGAGGATCACGGCCCGCTCGGCGTCGATTTCGGTGAGCGCCGGACGGAAGACCATGTCCGCGATCACCTCGAACGCCCGTGGCAGATGGTCGTCGATCACCCGCGCGAAGACCGATGTCGTCTCCTTGCCGGTTCCGGCGTTGAGCTCGGCGCCCATCCCGTCGAAGATCTGATCTATCTCCAGCGAGCTGTACCTGGACGATCCCTTGAACAGCAGGTGCTCGAGCAGGTGTGAGAGGCCGGCCTCAGGCTCGGCCTCCGCGCGGGAGCCGGTACCGATCCAGAATCCCAGCGAGACGGACCGGACGGAGGGCATGGCCTCCGTCACGATCCGGATGCCGGAATCGAGCGTCGTCAGGCGATGCTCGGGCGTCACTTGGCGTGCGGTGTCGTCAAGCGCTTCAGGGGTCTGCTAGGCGCGGTCGGGGTCGCTGTCGCGCACCCGTTCGCCCTGGCCACGGTTGCGATCGCGATCCCGGCTGCGATCGCGACCACCGCGATCACCACGATCCCCGCGGTCGCGGCTGGGGCGGTCACCGCCGCCGTTGTCGCTCTTGACCAGCGTGGCCAGATCCTCGACGCTCTTGCCTGCGATCTCCGGATCATCGGCAAGACGCAGGCCGATCCGCCCGCGCTCGCGGTCCACCTCGACCACGCGCACGGACAGCTCGTCGCCCTTGTTCAGCACCTCCTCAACAGTCGCGATCCGGCGGCCCGGTGCGACGTTTGAGATGTGCAGAAGTCCATCTGTGCCCTTGGCGAGCTCGACGAAGGCACCGAATGTGGTGGTCTTCACGACCTTGCCCGAGAACTCGTCGCCGATCTCGACCTCCTTGGTCATCGAGCGGATGCGATCGACCAGAGCGTCGCCCTGTTCGCGGTTCGACGCATAGACCAGAACCTGGCCCTCGTCGTTGACGTCGATCTGGGACTCGAACTCCTCCTGCAGCGAGCGGATCGTCTCGCCGCCCTTGCCGATCAACAGGCCGATCTTTTCGGGGTCGATCTTGATCGTGGCGATGCCCGGTGCGTACTTGGACAGCTCGCCGCGCGGCGCCTCGATCACGTCGTTCATCTTGCCCAGGATGAACTCGCGCGCAGCCTTCGCCTGGGCCAGCGCATCGCGCATGATCTCGAAGCTGACGCCCGTGATCTTGATGTCCATCTGCAGGGCGGTAATGCCGTCATGGGTGCCGGCGACCTTGAAATCCATGTCACCGAGGTGATCCTCGACACCGGCGATGTCGGTCAGGACGATGTAGTCATCGCCCTCCTTGATCAGACCCATGGCGATACCGGCGACCGGCTTCTTGAGAGGCACGCCGGCGTCCATCAGGCTGAGGCTGGAGCCGCACACCGATGCCATCGAGCTGGAGCCGTTTGACTCGAGGATCTCCGAGACGACCCGGATCGTGTAGGGGAAGTCCTCCTGGCTCGGGATCATCGGTACCAGCGCGCGCTCTGCGAGCGCGCCATGGCCGATGTCACGGCGCTTGGGGCCGCCCAGTCGACCCGCCTCACCGACGCTGAACGGAGGGAAGTTGTAATGGTGGAAGTAACGCTTGGCGGTTTCCAATCCCAGCGTGTCCAGCCGCATCTCCTCGCGCGTGGTGCCGAGCGCCACGCTCGTCAGGGCCTGGGTCTGGCCGCGCGTGAACAGTGCTGAGCCGTGCGTGCGCGGCGTCACCGAGACCTCGACGTCAATCGGCCGGATCTCCTCGGAGCCGCGACCGTCGGGACGGATCTTCCTGACAGCGATCCGCTCGCGGATCAGCGACTTCTCGAGCTTGTCCGCGGCGCGCTGGGCCGCAGCGGCATTCTCTCCGTACTCCTCAGCCTCGGGATCGCCCGCGTACTGCTCGACGATCTGGGTCTTGACGGCCTCGGTGGCATCCTGGCGTTCGAGCTTGTCCTCGATCTGCGTGGCGGTATCCAGTGAACCCTCGTACGAGCTCTTGACCTGCGCGTACAGCTCATCGCTGACGCCCGGGGCCGTGAACTCGATGTCGGGCTTGCCGGCCTTCGCCTTCAGCTCGCTCTGCGCCGCGCATAGCTTCTTGATCGCATCGTGCGCGATGTCGAGAGCGTCCAGGATCTCGGCCTCGGGGATCTCGTTGGCGCCGGCCTCGACCATCGTGATTCCGTCGCTGGTGCCAGCGACGATCAGGTCGAGATCGGTGTTCTCGAGCAGATCCTCCTCATCGGGATTGACGACGAAGTTGCCGTCGATCTTGCCGATGCGAACGGCGCCGACCGCGGCGGCCACAGGCGCGCCGGACAGCTGCAGCGCTGCCGAGGCGCCGTTGATCGCGAGGATGTCGTAAGGATTGACGTGATCGACCGACAGCGGCATTGCGACCAGCTGTGTCTCGAAACGCCAGCCCTTGGGAAAGAGCGGACGGATCGGACGGTCGACCATGCGCGCCGTGAGCGTCGCCTTCTCCCCCGCGCGGCCCTCGCGCTTGAAGAATGAGCCGGGGATCTTGCCCGCGGCGTACATGCGCTCCTCCACGTCGACCGTAAGCGGCAGGAAGTCCGCATCGCGGAGATTGCCGATGACGGCGGTGCAGAGCACCATGGTGTCGCCCGCACGGACGACCACTGCGCCGGTGGCCTGCTTGGCCAGCTTGCCGGTCTCGAACGAGATCTCCTTGCCGGAGATGTCGACGGACAGCCGGGTAACGGCGTCAGACATATTCAGTTCCCTTCTGCTCCGCCCTTCGGTCGGCGGAGTGCTTCGTTTCTCTTATCTCTATCCGAACGCCCCAGATGCTAGCGGGTGGCGTACAGACGCTCCAGAGCGCGCTGGCAAGACCCCTTCGTGTTCCACAACACGCGCGCATTTGCGGGGAACCGGCTAGACCGGCAATCTACCGGACCGCGCGGTCCGGTTGTGCTAACGTAACCGGACCGCCAAGTCCACTTCTCTCCATTTTTCAGCAGAACCACCCCCTGGAGGACCATTGTCTACCCAAACCAAAACGAATAGTCGCTGGCTTATTCTGGTTATAGCCTGCCTTGCCCAGTTCATGGTCGTGCTCGACAACACGATCGTGAATGTCGCGCTGCCGTCGATCCAGAGGGGGCTGCACTTCGCTCCCTCAAACCTCGAGTGGGTGGTCAACGCCTACACCCTGACCTTCGGCGGCTTCCTGCTCCTGGGCGGCCGTGCTGCTGACCTGCTCGGGCGGAGGCGCCTGTTCGTCGCGGGAGTCGCACTTTTCGCGAGCGCCTCGCTGCTCAACGGCCTGGCCCAGTCCTCGACGATGCTGATCCTGGGACGAGGGCTCCAGGGCCTCGGCGGCGCCCTGGTCTCTCCGGCGGCACTGTCGATCATCATCACCACCTTCCAGGACAAGGGCGAGCGCACGAAGGCGCTCGGCGTCTGGTCTGCGATCGCCGCCGGTGGCGCAGCGTTCGGACTACTGCTCGGCGGCATCCTGACCGATCTCATCTCGTGGCGCTGGAACTTCTTCGTGAATGTCCCGGTCGGAGCGGCCACGATCCTGCTCGCGACACGCTTCATCCCTGAATCGCATGCCGACCTCGGACACCGTCGCTTCGACGCGGCCGGCGCCACCACCGTCACCGCCGGCCTGCTCGCAATCGTCTTCGGGATCGTGAAGGCGCAGCCGTGGGGCTGGGGCTCCGACAAGACGCTGGGCGCGCTCGCGCTCGGCGCGACTCTACTGGCCATCTTCGTCTTTATCGAGTCGCGCTCTCCGGCGCCGCTGGTCAAGCTCTCGATCTTCAAGGTTCGGACGATCTCAACCGCCAACGGCGTGATGATGCTGGTCGCCTCCGCGCTGTTCGGGATGTTCTTCTTCGTCTCGCTCTACGCCCAGGACGTGTTGCATTACAGCCCGCTCACGGCCGGCTTCGCATTCCTGCCGCTCTCACTCGGGATCGTCATCGGGGCCGGCATCTCGCAGGCGATCATCCCTCGACTCGGAGTCCGTAACGTCTCGGTGATCGGCCTGGTCGTGGCGACCCTCGGCATTCTGGTGATCGCGCAGGCGCCGGTCGACGGCCACTACGTGAGCAATCTGCTGGTCAGCTTCGTGCCGATGTCGATCGGCATGGGCCTGGTGTTCGTGCCGCTGACGCTGCTGGCGACGACGGGCGTCGACAACGACGACGCCGGACTGGCCTCGGGGCTCTTCAACAGCGCCCAGCAGGTCGGCGGTTCGCTCGGCCTGGCCATCCTGGCGACGCTATCGGTCGACCACACCCAGAACCTCATCAAGACCGGTGTCAACACGACCCAGGCCACCGTGGCCGGTTACCACGTCGCATTCCTGGCGGCGGCGGTCATGATGGCCACCGGTGCCGTACTGCTGGTGGTGCTGCTCCGCAGGCGGCACCTGGAAGGCCTTGAGTTCGATCCCGCGGCGTTGACCGCGGCGGCATGAGAGACTCCCGCAGATGAGGAAAGATGCGGAACGCAACCGTCAGCGTTTGCTGGAGGCTGCTGACGCCATGTTCCGTGAGCGCGGCGTCGAGGTCAGCGTCGGCGAGATCGCCGACGCTGCCGGCGTCGGGCGCGGCACGCTGTTCCGGAATTTCAAGACCAAGAACGAACTGATAGCGGCCGTATTCGTCGAGCGGCTCGGCGAGGTTCTCGACTACGGCAGGGCACTCCTGGTCGAGGACACGGACGACACCGAGGTGACCTTCACCTTCGTCGCCGGTCTGGTGCAGCGTCAGGAGGAGAACCGCGCCCTGATCCAGGCTATGACCGACGACCTCTTCACCACCGCGCCGGGGCTCGAGCGCGCTCACTCGGCACTGCTCGAGCTTTTGGGCGCCCTGATGGCCCGTGGCAAGCGCGCGGGCTCGATCCGGCCCGAGGCCACGCCCACGGACATGATGATGCTGATCAAGGGACTGTGCATGAACGCGCCGACAAATCTCCCGCTCCCGCCGGAGACGGTGCAGAGGCACCTCGACCTCGTGCGCGCGGCGCTGACCACGCCTGAGTACTCACGCCCACTCAGCGGGCTCCCCGCGCCCCTACCCGTCTGAGAGGCGGGTCAGCAACTCCCTCAGCGGCTGGCCGACATAGCCGCGGCCCTCGAAGAACATTGTCGGGGTGGTCACGACCCCACCCCGGACACCGTCCCTGAAGTTGCTCAGAACCCGATCGGCCACGACCTCCCCCCGGCGATCGGCCTCAAACCGATCGAGATCGAGGCCCAACGCTTCGGCCCGCGCCCACAGGTGCGGGTCATCGAGGCGACCCTGGTCCGCGAGGATGCTGTCGTGCATCTCCCAGAACCGCCCCTGCCGTGAAGCGGCCTCGGTGGCGCAGGCCGATGCCCACGCGCGCGGGTGCGCCGAGCGCACGGGAAAGTGGCGGAACGCCAAACGCGCCAGACCTCCGCCGACGAGCCCAGCCAGACGCACATGCAGCACAGCGCAGTACGGGCACTCGAGGTCCGCGTACTGGACCAGCAGCGGGGCGCTCTCGGCGCCGCGTACGTGATCGCGCTCCGAGAGTTCAGGTATCGGCGCGGACCGCAGGTCGCTCATAGCCGGCGCTCTCCGCTGCCCGCGACTGTGTCAGGCCGCAGTGACCTGGAGGCCGTCGAAGATCAGGTTCGCCCCCGGGAGCTCCCCGGGCGAGTCGGCCTGATAGCTCCAGCTGACGATCGCGTCGGGGCCGACGATCACCAGTGCCCGCTGTGCGAAGCCGCCTGGGTGGTAGACGTCGAAGGCCCGGCACACAGCCCCCTTGGGCTCGAAGTCGGACAGCTGGGGCATCTCGATGCCGAGCGCCTTCCTGAACGCACCCTGCGACCACACCGAGTCGCAGGAGACACCGTAAAGCGTCGCCCCGTGCTCAGCGAACTCAGTGCGCAGATCGTCGTAGAGGCTGAGCTGATCGCTGCAGACGCTGCTGAATGCGAACGGATAGAAGACCAGAACGGTCGTCTTGCCGCGCAGGTCCATATCCGTCACCCTTGAATCGTCAGCCCCACTGAGGCTGAACTCCGGGACGGCAGAGCCGGCCGGGAGCGGACTCACCTGCGCAGGCCGAGCTCTTTGACCAAAGCGCGATAGCGCTCGAGGTCCTTGCGCTCGAGATACCGCAGGAAGCGGCGACGCTGGCCGACGAGCATCGAGCAGCCCTCGGCGCGAGTGGTGATCCTTCTTGTGGGTGCGCAGGTGGTCGGTCAGTTCGTTGATGCGCTCGGTCAGCAGAGCGACCTGAACCTCGGTCTTGCCAGTGTCCTGCGGGGAGCCACCGAACTTCTCGATGAGCTCCGATTTCTTTTCCTGTGTAAGACTCATTCGACCCCCGAGGCTAGCAGTTCGCGGGTCACTTCCACGTCGCGACGCATCTGCGCGACCAGCGCCTCGACGCTGTCGAAGCGCACCTCGCCTCGAAGCCTGGCCACGAACTCGACAGTCAGCCGCTGTCCATAAAGATCCCCGTCGAAGTCGAGGATGAACGCTTCGATAAGGGGGGCCAGCCCGTCGCCGAACGTTGGTCTGACGCCGACGTTCACGGCGGCCAGCCGCTCGCCGACCCGGCAGGCGTAGACGCCGTGCCCAGGGCACACGATCTCGGGGTCAGGGGCGATGTTCGCGGTCGGGAACCCGAGCTCGCGTCCGCGCCTGTCGCCGGGCACGACCTCACCCCGAATCCGGAAGGACGAACCCAACAGTCGCGCCGCCTCCTGGACCGCCCCCTCGCCCACGAGTGCGCGGATCCGCGTAGATGAGATCACGCTCCCGTCGGCCTCCACGAGCGGTACGACGCGGGCCTCGAAACGGTCGTCTGCGGCCAGCATCGCCGCATCTCCAAGTGCGCGGTGACCGAACCGGAAGTTCGCGCCGACCGACACCTCCGTGGCGCAGAGAGCGCCGACCAGAACCGAGTCGATGAACTCGGCGGCCTCGACGAACGCAAACCCGCGATCGAACGGAACGACGACCATCTCCTCAACGCCGAGGCCGGCCATCAGCTCCACCTTGACCTCGAGGCTTGAGAGCAGCTGCAGCGCCCACTCCGGATTGACGACCATCGCGGGGTGCGGATCGAAGGTCAGAACCGTGTCGCTGCCGGCGATCACCGCCCGATGACCGATGTGGACGCCATCGAACTCACCCACCGCCACGCGGCGTGGACGTGGTTGGACGTCGCTGAGGGCGGTTACGCGCATCAGCTCAGGAAGCCTAGTCACTCACGGCGCCGAACCCGGCGCTATGGCGGAGCGCCAGCTCCAGCGGGAGCAGGCGCTCCGGGTCCGCCTGCGAGACATCGAAGTCCCCGATTCTCGTGCGGCGCAGCGCCGTGCAATAGGCGTCGCCGAGATCGGCGATCAGCGAGCGCACGTAGGTCCCCGAGGAGCATTCGATCACGAAGTCGCGCTCGGCTCCCTCGCGCCGTGTCTCCTCGAACCTGTAAACACTCACGTTGCGCAGCGGCATCTCGACTTCGACACCGGCGCGCGCCAGCTTGTACGCCCGCTTGCCACCGATCTTGACGGCCGAATAGGCCGGCGGCCGCTGGCGCACGACCCCCGTCGGCAGCGCCAGCTCACCGTCCGGCAAGCGCCCAGTGACGGTCAGCTCGCCCTCGGGATCGCCGGTGGTGGAGACCACGCCGAACCGCGCCGTGACCTCGTAGCGCTTGGGCATCTCCATGACGAACCGCTGGAGCTTGGTGGCGCGGCCGACGAGCACGACCAAGAGGCCCGTGGCGAACGGATCCAGTGTTCCCGCGTGCCCCACCTTGACGCCGCGACCACGGCTCCGACGAATCTGTGCGACGACGTCATGTGACGTGATCCCCGCTGACTTGTCGCACAACAACAGGCCGTCATCGCTCGCGTCGATCATCTAAGCGTCTGGAAGGCCCGCGAGCTGGGCCTCGAGCTGCTCGCTCAGGAAGGCGACCAGCTCCTCCCACGTCATCGAGGTGCTGAACCCGGCGGCGGCCGGGTGGCCGCCGCCGCCCTGGGCACGGGCGATTGCCGATACGTCGACGCGCACGTCGCTGGCCCGCAGCGAGACCTTTCGCATCCGCGCGCCGTCGGCCGACTCGGCCGGTTCCCCGGGCGCCGCCAGGCGGTCGCGCACAAGCGCCGCTATGGCGGTGCCGCGCACAGCCCGCAGGTGGTCGACCACGCCCTCGGCATAGCTCTCAGTCGCACCGGCCGCCTCGAAGTCCTCCGCGCTCAGCCGCGAGGCAGTCAGCCGCCCGCCGTCGTGTCGCTCGGTGTTCGCCAGGCCACGTGCGAGCAGAGCGAGCTTGCCGAACGGGACGCCCTCGTAGACCTGCTGATAGATCGCGTGGACGTCGACCCCGGCCTCGATCAGCTCGGCGGCCATGCGGTGCGCGCGTGGCCCGGTGTTCTCGTACATGAAGCAGCCGGTGTCCGTGATCAGGCCGACGTAGAGGGCGTCGGCGATGGTGCGCGTGAGTTCGACACCAAGCGCGTGGGCCAGATCCCAGATCATCTCCGCGGTACATGACGCTGCGGCGTTCACGTAGTTGACGCAGCCGAAGCGGGTGTTGTCGTGGTGATGGTCGATGTTGAGAATGCGGTGCCAGCCGCCGGCGGGACGAAGGCGCTCGGCACCAGGGTTGCGCTCGAGGTTGCCGCAATCGAGGAACACGACCCGGCGCTCATCGAGGTCGACGGGTGGCTCTGAGACGAGGCCGTCGAGCGGCAGGAAGCGGTACTCGTAAGGAAGCGGCAGGTCGTTGTCGGCGATGAACATCACGCAATCGTGACCGAGCGTTGTCAGCAGGTGCTGGGTGGCGACCAGCGACCCGAGTGCGTCGCCGTCGGGATGCTCGTGCGTCACGAGGATCGTCTTGGCCGCCTCGCGCAGCTCCTCGATCACTCCCGCGCGGGCGGTCTCGATCTCCTCGGCGTCCACGAGGCTACTCATCGAGCGGAGCGCCGGCGTCTGAGCCGTCGGCGGATTCAGGCGAGGGAGAGGGCTCCGGCGGCGCCACCTCGTCGAGCAGCTCGCTTATTCGCATGCCGCGATCAACCGACTCGTCATAGTCGAAGGCGAGCGCCGGCGTGTGCTTCAGCCTCAGCGCCTGCGCGA
This sequence comes from uncultured Conexibacteraceae bacterium, assembly GCA_963761675.1. Taxonomy (GTDB): domain Bacteria; phylum Actinomycetota; class Thermoleophilia; order Solirubrobacterales; family Solirubrobacteraceae; genus Palsa-465. The sequence continues at coordinate 33,595 of CAVXIA010000002.1, read as the reverse complement.
CGCGGTTCTGCAGGAAGCCGTGGGCCGAGCGCAGCCCCTCGAGACTGGCCTCGCGGGCCTCGTCATCGCCGAGCACGCTCACGTAGACCCGCGCGTGGCGCAGGTCGGGGCTGGTCCGCACGCCGGTCACCGTCACGAAGCCGACTCGAGGGTCCTGCAGCTCCGTCGCGATAGCGTCGCTGAGCACCTCGCGCATCGCCTCGTCGACGCGCCGCATCCGGGCACCGGCCATGCTGTCGCACGCTCCACTTCGAGCCGTCAGACGAGCTCGCGCTCGACCTGACGTGTGGTATAGGCCTCCATGACGTCGCCCTCCTTGACGTCGGCATAGTTGGCGAGCACGATCCCGCAGTCGTAGCCGGTGGCCACCTCGCGGACGTCCTCGTTGAAGCGCCGCAGCGAGGCGATCTCGCCGTCGTAGATGACCATCCCGTCGCGGACCAGGCGCACCTTGTCACCGCGTGAGAGCTTCCCGTCGGTGACGTGCGACCCGGCGATCGTCCCGACACGCGAGGCGCGGAAGATCTGTCGCACCTCGGCACTGCCGACCGGCTCCTCCACCTCCTCAGGCGCGAGCATGCCCTGCATCGCGGAGCGCAGCTCGTCGATCGCGCGGTAGATCACGGAGTAATGACGGATCTCAACACCCTCGCGCTCTGCCACCGCGCGCGCGTCGCCGACCGGGCGCACGTTGAACGCCAGGATCACAGCGTCGGAGGCGGCGGCGAACATCACGTCCGACTCGGTGACACCTCCCACGGCGGCGCGGATCACGTTGACTGAGATCTCGTCCTGGGGCAGCTTCGAGATCTCGTCCTGGAGCGCCTCGAGTGAACCGGCGACATCGGATTTGATCACCAGGTTGAGCTCCTGGAGACCGCTGCCGAGGATGTCCTCGAGCGAGATGCGCTTGCCTCGCTGACGCGCGAGCGACTCGGTCTTGAGCCGGTTGGCACGTTCGCCCGCGAGCTGGCGGGCGCGGCGGTCGTGTTCGACGACCCAGAAGCGCTCGCCGGCCTCGGGCACGCCGTCGAAGCCCAGCACCTCGACCGGTTCGCCGGGGCTCGCCTGTGCGAGCCGGGCTCCGGTGAAGTCGTGCATCGCGCGCACGCGGCCCCAGTGGGCACCGGCCACCAGCGCGTCGCCGACCTCCAGCGTGCCGCGCATCACGAGGATGCTGACCACGGGCCCGCGGCCCGGATCGAGCTTGGACTCGATCACGGTGCCGGAGGCGCCAGCGTCGGGGTTGGCCCGCAGCTCCATGATCTCAGCCTGCGCGACGATCGTGTCGAGCAGATCGTCCAGACCGTGGCGAGTCCGGGCGGAGACGTCCACGAAGTCCACGTCCCCTCCCCACTCGACCGGCTGAAGCCCGAGCTGGGTCATCTCGGTACGCACGCGAGTCGGGTCTGCGCCCTCCTTGTCGATCTTGTTGACCGCCACGATCATCGGCACGTCGGCCGCCTTCGCATGGTCCACGGCCTCCTGCGTCTGCGGCTTGACGCCGTCATCGGCGGCGACGACGATCACGGCGAGGTCTGTGACCTTGGCGCCGCGCGCGCGCATCGCGGTGAACGCCTCGTGGCCGGGAGTGTCCAGGAAGGTGACGGTGTGCGTGTCGTGGTGGACCTGGTAGGCGCCTATGTGCTGGGTGATGCCACCGGCCTCGCCGGCGGCGACCTCGGTCTCGCGGATCGCGTCCAGCAGCGATGTCTTGCCGTGGTCGACATGCCCCATGATCGTCACGACCGGTGCACGCTCGACGAGCTGATCCTCTGAGTCGTTGAATACGACCTCGGTCGCGGTCTCGTCCTCGGCATGCACGATCTCGACTTCCTTGCCAAACTCGACGCCGAGCAGCTGGATCGTGTCGTCGGGCAGCGTCTGCGTCTGGGTCTTCATGTCACCCAGCTCCATCAGTTTCTTCACGATCTCAGGAACACGGACGTCCAGGTATTCGGCCACGTCCTTGACAGTCGACCCGGAGTTGATCCGGATCACGTCCGGCGCGGCAATCGAGGTCTGGGCGGGACGCGACTCGGCCTCTTCGTCATAGACCCCGCGGCGGCGGCGGCCACGGCGCTGACGGCGCGGCTGTTGTGCAGGGCCGCCACCCGGTGCCCCCGGAGCTGCGGGCGCGCGGCGCGAGGCCTGTGCATCGATCACAACGCGGCGACGTCCTCCGGCGTTCCCGGGTGCGCGCTCACCCTGAAGCGAGTCGCGGGTCGGGCGCTTGTGGTGGTCTGCGTCTGTCGCCGGTTTCGCCGCCGTCTCCGCGCCGGCCGCGGGTGCTCCCTCGGCTGCGACCGGGGCCACCGGTGCCGCCTGAGCGGAGGGCTTCTCTGCCTGGGGCTCGCTGGCCCCAGGCTTGGCGGTGGCCACCCTGTCGGCCTGGGGCTTTGCGGAGGTGTCGGCCTTGGCCGTGGCACCAGATTCTGCGGGCTTGGCGGCTGCGGGCTTGGCAGCTGCGGGCTTGGCAGCGCGCCGACTTGGCGGCCGCCGCCCTGGGGCTCTGGCTGGTCTTGGTAGTGGCTGCGCCTGCGGGCTTAGCGGTTGCAGCCTCAGCTTTTCCGGCTGCCGTGGCCTTGGTTCCGGCAGCCTTGGGCTTGGCCGAGGCCGCGGTTTTCCCCGGCGCCGCGCTCTTGCCGGCTGCGGCAGGCTTGTCCGCCGCAGGCCGCGCCTTCGCGGCAGCGGCCGACTTCGGCGCGCGCTGCTTCGGTGCTTCTTCGGTGGACTTGGTCATCGATCTCTCAGTGTAGATGTGCGTTCCGTGCGGGAACGCGGGTCAGGAATCGGTCGGAACCTGGTCTGAGCCGGTCCCCTCGAGCGCCTGGTGAGCCTCGATACCGCAGTAGCGCGAGCCCGGCAGGGCGGCGTTTGGGCAGCGCCGGCCGTTTGAGAGGATCGCGTGGCAGCGGCCGCTTGTCTCCTCCTCCTCATAGCCAGCCTCGACTTCCTCGGCGGCGAAGTCGGTCTCCGAGCGGATGTCGATCCGCCAGCCCGTCAACCGGGCGGCCAGCCGCGCATTCTGGCCTTCACGGCCGATCGCGAGTGATAGCTGGTCGTCAGGCACGATCACGGTCGCCTGCTTGGCCTCGTCGTCGACCAGCACCTCGCGCACACGAGCAGGCGACAGCGCCTTGGCCACAAATCGCGCGGGCTCGTCGTTGTAGGGAATGATGTCGATCTTCTCACCGCGCAACTCGGAGACGACCATCCGCACCCGCGACCCGCGCGGACCGACGCAGGCGCCGACAGGGTCGACGCCGTCGACGTGCGATACGACGGCGATCTTCGAGCGATAGCCGGGCTCGCGCGCGACTCCGGTGATCTCCACAAGGCCGTCGGCGATCTCCGGAACCTCGAGCTCGAACAGCGACTTGATCAGCTCGGGGTCGCGGCGCGAGACGATGATCGACGGACCCTTGGTCGAGTTGGAGACGTCCTTGATCACGGCCTTGATGCGCTGCGAGTGGTCATAGCGCTCGCCGTCCACCTGCTCGGATTTGGGCAGCAGCGCCTCGACACGCTCACGCAGCTGGACCAGCGTGTACCGCGAGTCGGACTGCTGCACGATGCCGGTGATCAGCTCGCCGACGCGGTCGCGGTACTCCTCGAACATCATGTCTCGCTCGGCCTCACGGATGCGCTGGAAGATCACCTGCTTGGCGGTCTGAGCGGCGATGCGGCCGAAGTCGTGCGGCGTAACATCCTCGGTCTCGATCTGGTCCTCGAACTCCTTGAGCTTCTCGAGGTCGATCTCAGGTGCTGGCGGCTCGCGCATCTCACCGGTTTCCGGGTCGACGGAGGGCTCCTGGTCGGTCGTGGCCTCGATCAGCAGCTGCTCCTCAATCTCCGCCGGGATCTTCAGCTCCCAGACCGTGAAATCACCCGTGTCCCGGTCCATCTCGACGCGTGCATACGGAGCCGACCCGGGCGTCTTCTTGTACGCCGACAGCAGCGCATCTTCGAGCGCCTCCATGAGCTTGTCGGCGGAGATGTTCTTTTCGGCGGCAAGGCCGCGGACGGCTTCAAGGATCTCTTTTGACATTGGTCCTCTCAGTCACCAGGTACAAGGTTGGAGCACGCGATCTGGTCGTAGGGGATCGAGACGACACCCTCGCCTGCCGCGATCGTCACATCGTCGTCAGAGACTCCGACCAGTTCGCCGGTCACGCTGGCCGAACGTTTGGCGTTCGGCGCCTCCCCCTCGTGCGCCTCGCGCAGCCGCAGCCGGGCGCGGCGTCCGAGGAAACGACGAAAGTGCTGCGGCTTGGTCAACGGCCGGTCCTCGCCCGGAGACGAAACCTCGATCGCGTACTGCTCCCGGTAATCGCCCAGCAGCTGCGTGACGCGCTCGCAGTGCGCGAATGTGATTCCGTCCGGATGGTCGATGAAGAGGCGCAACGTGTCCCCGTCGACGACCTCGACGAGCAGCACTTCGATATCAGGTGCGTCGGTCGCGACGCGGGTCTCGATATCTGTCGTGAGTGCTGACAACTCGTCCTCTCTGACTAAAGGTCACAAAAAAAGCGGGCGAGCGCCCACTTCCAATACTGCCCGCCGGTTTCACTCCGGCTTTACAGAAGCTGTGCCGCTAGCGTAGCACCGGACGACGCCCGCGTCAGCCCTCGCACCGGCCGCTGCGAACGGCCGCCGCGGCCGTCTCAGACGTCGCTTTCCCGTCCCCCCGCGGCCCGCTCGGCCGCGTCCCGAGCGCGGTCCCGATAGACGCGATAATCGCTGCGCCCCGGCTGCATGCAGGCGGCGAGCGCGAGCGGCTGCCTGGCCTCGGCGTGGCGCCCCAGCATCTGCAGGCTCCGCCCCAGGCAGAACAGTGCGTAGTCGTTGGTGGGCGCCAGCTCGACGACCGCGCGGAACTCCTCGGCGGCCTCGGCATAGTGCTGGGTCTGAAACAGCGCGCGACCGAACGCCTCCCGGATCGACGTGCTCTGCGGCGAGAGCCTGCTGGCACGTCGCAGCGGCACCGTCGCCTGGTGGTAATGGCCATCGGCCAGCAGCGCCGAGCCACGGCTGAAGAGCTCGTAGAGGTCATCCATGGCCTCATCAATCCTAGTCGCGGGCCGGACGCTCACGCCGCCGCGGCATCCGCCCGGCCGGCAGCGAACCACCGCCGGCTCGTGGGCGGTGCGCGACGAGCCGGGATCCCCGGGACGGTCGCGCTAGGCCACATCCCGCAGCCGCTGGACCTCGTCCATGACCGCCACCGCGACCTGTTCCTTGGCGGCGCGCTCGACACGGCGTCCGCCACCGTCGCGGCTCAGAATCATCACCTCGTTGTCGACGGAATCGAAGCCGATGTCAGCGCGCGCAATGTCGTTGACGACGATCGCGTCGAGACCCTTGCGCTCGAGCTTCTCGCGCCCGTAGGCGACCGCGCCGTCGCCGTGCTCAGCCGCGAACCCGATTAGCAGCTGCCCTGCTCGGCGCCGCTGCACGAGGCTGGTGAGCACGTCCTCGGTCGGCTCCAGCTCGAGCTTGGTCGGCGTGTCCGTGCCCGTCTTCTTGAGCTTGCGATCGACCGGAGCGGCCGGCCTGAAATCGGCCACGGCGGCGGCCATCACGAGCACGTCGGCGGACGGAAACTCCGCCGCGCACGCATCGGCGAGCTCGGCGGCTGTCTGCACTCGGACCACCCGCACACCCTCCGGGATCGAAAGCGCGATGTTGGCCGCCACCAATGTCACGTCGGCTCCCCGTTTCAGGCCCTCGGCTGCGAGAGCCAACCCCATCCTCCCGGAGGACCTGTTTCCGATGTACCGAACGCTGTCGACCGGCTCGCGCGTCCCGCCCGCGGTCACGAGCAGTCTCACGCCAGCCCAGTCGGCAAGGCGCAGTGAGTGCGCCTCGCCGCCGCGATCGGCGGGAGTACCGGACGCGAACCGTTCGACGACAGCCAGTAGCTCCCCCGGTTCGGGCAACCGCCCAACCCCCCGCTCGCCGTACGAGGCGAGCTCACCCTCCCCGGGCGGGATCACGACGATGTCGCGCTGAGCAAGCGTCCCGAGGTTCGCCTGCGTCGCCGCATTCAGGTACATCCTGTTGTTCATCGCCGGCGCCACCAGGACGGGGCAGGAGGCCGCGAGTGCGGCCGTGGTCACAAGGTTGTCCGCAGCGCCCGCGGCAAGCTTGGCGATCGTGTTGGCGCTCGCCGGCGCAATCAGATAAACGTCGGCCCGCTCGACCAGCGCGAGATGACTGATCGGAGCGCGCTCGGGCACCGGCTCGCCGGGATAGGCGCCGCGCGCCGGGTCCGCCTCGAACTCCGATGTGAGCACCGGCGCTCCGGTGATCCCCGCGAACGACGCCTTGCCGACGAAGCGCTCGCTGGTCGGCGTCTGGATCACCCTCACGGCGTGGCCGGCTCTGACGGCGAGCCGCGCGGTCTCCAGTGCCTTGTAGGCGGCGATTCCACCGCTGACGCCGATCAGGAGTCTCATTTCAAGCTCCGGTCAGCGTCTTTTTCGGGGCGGCTCAGGCCGCCGGCCTACCTGTAGTGGTACTTCAGCTTGCCCTGAGCGACCTCTTCGAGCGCGATCGTCAGGTAGTTCTTCGAACGTGTCTCCACCATCGGCGGCGGGAACTCGTCGAACGACCCCTCACCAAGGTTGTGGTAGTAGGAGTTGATCTGCCGCGCGCGCCGCGCGGCAACGACCACGCTGGCGTAGTCGGAGTCGACGTGTTCAAGCAGCTTGTCGATACGGGGAGAGATCACGTGGGGGTCTTTCTGTCGCTTGTTCGGCAGTCCTGTTCCTTCAAGAGTACCGCGACTCCTTCCCACGGCCTCTTTGCCGATTCCACGCGGGAGGTGGGTGGCACGGCTGACCGCTAAACCGTGGCCAGTTCCCGATGGACGATCGCGGCCAGCGCATCGGTCGCCTCGTCGAGGCGATCATTGACGACCACATGCGCAAACTCGGGCTGGGCGTCGAGCTCGGCATCAGCGGTCTCCAGGCGGCGCCTGACCTGCTCCGGCGCGTCCGTACCGCGGGCCGTGAGGCGCGTGCGCAGGGTGTCACGAGAAGGTGGCGCAATGAATACCTGGACCGCCTCCGGCATCGTCTCCCGTACCTGACGGGCGCCCTGGACCTCGATTTCGAGCACGACGGGGATACCGTCGGCGATCCGCGTGTCTAGCTCGGAGCGCAGCGTGCCGTAGCGGTTGCCGGAGTACTCGGCCCACTCGACGAACTCGCCGCCCGCGACGCGCCCGTCGAACTCCTCAGGCGTGAGAAAGTGGTAGGCGATGCCATCCTGCTCCCCGGGTCGCGGGGCGCGCGTCGTCGCCGAGACCGAAAGCTCAAGCGTCGGGAACCGTTCGACCAAGCCGCGTATCAACGTGCCCTTGCCGACCCCGGACGGCCCCGTGATCACAAACACCTTGGGCACTCTGACTGCAGGCGGGCTCCGCGCGGGCCAGTTGATGCGCCGCCTAGCGGCGGCGCATCAACTCGACGAGCTCGGCGCGCTGGCGCTGTGAAAGCCCGCCGATCGTCTTGGATGGCGAGATCCGGCACGTTGACAGGATCTTGTTGACCTTGACGCGCCCATACTTCGGCACGGCCAGCATCAGGTCGAAGACCTTTGCGGTCTCGAGGTATTCGGGCGGATCCAGCAGCAGTTCGTGGATCGGCTGACGACCCGCTTTGAGGTCGCGTTTGAGCTGAGCACGACGGCTGCGGATGTCGTTTGCGCGCTGAAGCGCCTCCATCCGCTGCACGAGTGAACGCTCAGGCGCGGCGATGGGTTTCGTAGGGGAATCGGTGACCGGCGGCATGGCGGGCGACTATACATCTTGGAAGCACCCGATCAAGCCCTCGTGGACCAATTTCGGCTCGACCTCAACCTGAGCTTGAGCATTGTCGAGGAAGGTTCCGACAATCCGTCAGGTTTGCAGGCAGTTTCGCGGACGCATGACTAAATCGATCAGCAGGGTTTCGATCGGCTTCGACGCGACCTCGTCGAAGCGGTCAGAGGCGCCCGCCGAGGGTCTCCAGCGGCCCGTATTTCCGGCGGGACCGCGCCAGTGTCACGTGACCCGGGCCGTCCTACACGCCTGAATCAGGAGCGACTGTAAATACGGACCACAGCGCTTGCCTCGTGGCCATGTGGGCGCTCACGGCTCGGCTCAGGACACGCGCCGGATCGGTGTCGCCAGCCCGATGATACCGGCGCCTATCGGTGCCGCCGCCTCAGGACACCTGTGGCGAATCGGCGTAGAGCTCCTGCAGCGACACCACGTCGGGATCGCCGTGTGCTGCCGCCGCGATCGCGCGCACCGCCGCGATCCCGCCCGACATCGTGGTGATACACGGAATCCGGTTCGCGACGGCCGCCGCGCGAATCTCATAGCCGTCGGTGCGAGCGCCGGTGCCTACCGGGGTGTTGATCACGAGGTCGACCTCGCCACGTGCGATCGCCTCGACCACATGCGGCGATCCTTCGGAGAGCTTGTTGATCGTCTGGGCGGGAATCCCCATGCGCTCGAGCGCCTTGGCGGTTCCGCGCGTGGCCAGTAACTTGAAGCCCAGGTCGTGCAGCTGAATCGCGATCCCGGTCGCCGCCGACTTGTCGCGGTCTGCCACTGTCAGGAACACCGTGCCGCTCGTCGGCAGCTGCGCTCCGGCCGCAGCCTGGGCCTTGGCAAACGCGGTCGGGAAGTCGCGAGCGATGCCCATCACCTCGCCGGTCGAGCGCATCTCCGGCCCGAGCAGCACGTCGGTTCCGGCGAAGCGATCGAACGGCAGAACCGCCTCCTTGACGCAGACGTGACCGGTCGCAAGCTCACTTGGCAAACCCAGCTCGACGATCCGTTCGCCGAGCATGATCCGGCATGCCAGCTTGGCGACCGGCAGGCCGATCGCCTTCGATACGAACGGGACCGTCCGCGACGCTCGCGGGTTGGCCTCGATCACGTGCAGCCCCTCCCCCGCGTGAATCGCGAACTGAACGTTCAGCAGTCCAACCACGCCGAGCGCCCGCGCGATCCCGGTCGTCTGTGCGCGGATCTCGTTGAGCATCTCCTCGCCCAGCGAGTGCGGCGGCAGCACGCAGGCGGAATCACCCGAGTGGATGCCGGCCTCCTCGACGTGCTGCATGATCCCGGCGATCCAGACCTCCTCGCCATCGCAGACAGCGTCGACATCGACCTCGACCGAGTCTTCAAGGAACCGGTCCAGGTAGATCGTCGGGCTCTCACCGTCCGCACCAGCGGTGCCGATCACACCCACGCGCTCGAGGTAGTCGCGCAACCCATCGACGCTGTATACGATCTCCATCGCACGCCCGCCGAGCACGTAGCTCGGACGCACGAGCAACGGGAAGCCGACCTCCGGCGCCCGCTGCAGCGCCTCCTCCGGCGTCGAGGCCGACGCGTACGGGGGCGCCTTGTAGCCCAACTGGTCCAGCAGCGGCCCGAACCGCGCGCGATCCTCGGCGAGGTCGATCGCGTCGGTGCTGGTCCCGAGGATCGGGATGCCGGCCGCGCGCAGTCCGGCCGCGAGCTTCAGCGGCGTCTGACCGCCGAACTGGACGATCACGCCCTCCGGTTGCTCCACCTCGCAGACCCCGAGCACGTCCTCGAGCGTCAGCGGCTCGAAGTAGAGCCGGTCGGAGGTGTCGTAGTCGGTCGAGACCGTCTCCGGGTTGCAGTTGATCATCACGGCGTCGCGTCCGGACTCACGCACGGTCTGGGCGGCGTGCACGCAGCAGTAATCGAACTCGATCCCCTGGCCAATGCGATTCGGCCCTGAGCCGAGGATCACGACACTCGGCCTGGAGCCCCGCTCGACCTCGTGCTCTGCCAGCGGCCCATCGGGACCGACCGGACGCGGACGCTCCCACGCCGAGTAGTAGTAGGGCGTTCGCGCAGCGAACTCGGCAGCACAGGTATCTACCGACTTGAACGTTCGGGCACCGGAGAACGCGGCCTCGGGATCCACTGCAACGGCTTGCAGCTCACGCAGGAACCAGGGATCGATCCGCGTCAGCTCGTTCAGCTCCGCCACCGAATGCTCGCGCCTCAGTGCCTCGAGCAGGTGGTCGAAGCGCTCCGGCCCCGGCTGCGAGGCCAGCTTCAACAGCTCACCGTCGTCATCTGGAAAAACCGGTGGCGAGTCGAGCTCACGCGACCGCAGCGCCTTGGCGAACGCCTGCCCGAAGGTCCGGCCAATCGCCATCGCCTCGCCGACCGACTTCATGTGCGTGGTCAGCTCCTGCTCGGCGCCGGGGAACTTCTCGAATGCGAACCGCGGCCATTTCACGACGCAGTAGTCGATCGCCGGCTCGAAGCTGGCCGGTGTCGCACGCGTGATGTCGTTCGAGATCTCCTGGAGCGTGTAACCGACCGCCAGCCGCGCAGCGATCTTGGCAATCGGAAAGCCTGTGGCCTTCGATGCCAGCGCACTCGAGCGCGAGACGCGCGGGTTCATCTCGATGACGATGATCTCCTCGGTCTCCGGGTTGACGGCGAACTGGACGTTCGAGCCCCCGGTCTCGACTCCGATCGCGCGGATCACCTTGATCGCCTGGTCGCGCAGCTGCTGATAGAGCCTGTCGGTGAGCGTCTGCTGCGGCGCCACGCAGACGCTGTCGCCCGTGTGGACGCCCATCGGATCAAGGTTCTCGATCGAGCAGACGATCACGACGTTGTCAGTGCGGTCGCGCATCACCTCGAGTTCGAACTCGCCCCAGCCGAGCACCGACTCGTCGATCAGGATCTGGCGGATCGGCGAGGCGTCTAGACCGCGTGCGATGACCGCCTCGAACTGGCTGATGTCATGGAGCACACCGCCGCCGGCCCCGCCGAGCGTGAACGCCGGTCTGACGATCACCGGCAGCCCGATCTCCTCGACAGCGGCGCGGGCTTCGGCGAGCGTGCGGGCGATCGCGGAGCGCGGTACTCGCAGGCCGGCCTCCAGCATCGTCTCGCGGAACAGATCACGGTCCTCACCGCGGTTGATCGCCTCAATCCGGGCGCCGATCAGCTCAACTCCATAACGCTCGAGCACCCCGCTCTCGTGGAGGCTCTTGGCGAGGTTCAGCGCGGTTTGACCGCCGAGCGTCGCCAGCAGCGCATGCGGGCGCTCGCGCTCGATGATCTTCTCGACCGGGCCCGGCAACAACGGCTCGACGTAGGTGGTCGTCGCGACCTCCGGGTCGGTCATGATCGTCGCCGGGTTGGAGTTGACGAGCACGACCTCGTACCCCTCGGACATCAGCACGCGCGCGGCCTGCGTGCCCGAGTAGTCGAACTCGGCGGCCTGGCCGATCACGATCGGCCCTGACCCGATCAGCAGGATCTTGCTGATGTCGTCTCTGCGCGGCATCAGCGACCCTCCCGAATCTCATCCACGAAGCGATCAAACAGGTACAGCGAGTCGTTTGGACCAGGCCCCGCCTCCGGGTGGTACTGGATGGTTCCGCCCCTCACGTCGAGCAGAGTCAGTCCCTCCACGGTGCGGTCATAGAGGTTCACGTGGCTGAGCTCGGCGGCGCCGAAGTCGGTCTCCCATCGCACCGGCTCATCACCCTCGATCCGCCTGGAACCACCCGGACCGAGCACGGCAAAGCCGTGGTTCTGGCTGGTGATCTCAGTCCGGCCGGTCGCGAGGTCCTTGACCGGGTGGTTGGCACCGTGGTGGCCGAACGGAAGCTTGTAGGTCTCCAGGCCCACCGCGCGACACAGCAGCTGGTGGCCGAGGCAGATCCCGTAGACAGGCCTGACTCCGACCAGCTCGCGGACCGTCCCGACGACGTAGTCGAGTGCGGCCGGGTCGCCGGGGCCGTTGGCGAGGAAGAAGGCGTCGGCGTCCGAGGCCAACAGCTCACCCGCGCCAACCGTGCACGGGTACAGCGTCAGATCGACACCCCGGCTCGTGAGCTGGTGCACGATCGAACGCTTCACGCCGGTGTCGATCATCGCGATCCGCACCCGAGCCGATGCGGCGCCGGCGCCGGCGCCGGCTTCGATCCCGCCACCCGCAGCCACCACAACGGGAGCCGGCGGGCTCACCTCCCGAGCCAGATCGCGTCCTGCCATCGGCGGCTCCGCCGCGATCAGTTCGTGCGCCACCGCCGCGGACATGCGCGCCGGAAAGACCCCGCCGAGCATCGCGCCCTGGTCGCGGATGTGGCGCACCAGCGCGCGCGTGTCGACCTCGGTGATCGCCGGCACCCCGTCCCTACGCAGCCAGCTCAACCAGCCGGCGCTCGCACTGGGCGCGTCGGCGTAGTCGACGGCGGCGCGCATGATCGCGGCGCGGACGTGAATCGCGTCGGACTCCATCGCCCGGTCGCTGACACCGTAGTTGCCGATCTGCGGGTAGGTGAAAGCGATCAGCTGCGCGGCGTAGCTGGGGTCGGTCATCGCCTCCTGGTAGCCCGACATCGAGGTCGTGAACACGATCTCCCCGACCGCGTGCGTGTCGGCCCCGCAGGCGAGCCCGTCGAAGCGAGCCCCGTCCTCGAGCAGCACGTACGCCTCCGAGCTCATGCGACCCCCGTCAACGCCGGACCCGTGGCTCTGAATGCGATCGCGCCGCCCGTGAGCGTGAGCTCGATCACGCCCCTGAACCTACGGCCATGGAAGCAGCAGTTCTGCGAGCGGCTGAAGTAGCCGGTCTCCCCCACGACCCACTCGCGTTCGAGGTCGACGAGGACGACGTTCGCGGGCTCACCGACCGCGATGCGAGGGACCGGCAGGCCGTAAAGGGCACCACCGGCCGTCATCCGCTCGACGACGAGCGCGAGGGGCAGCACCCCTGGCCTGACGAGCTCTGTGTAGACCGACGCGAACGCCGTCTCGAGTCCGGTTGTGCCCATCGGAGCGACCTCGAACGGCATCTCCTTCTCGTGGGCCGCGTGCGGCGCGTGGTCGGTGGCGATGCATTCGATCACACCGCAGCGCAGGCCCTCGATCACCGCCTGGCGGTCAGCCTCGGTCCGCAGTGGCGGGTTCATCTTCAACGAGCTGTCAAGGCCGAGCAGTGCCTCGTCGGTCAGCGTCAGGTGATGCGGCGTGGCCTCCCCGCTGATGCGGGCTCCGGCCTCTCGCGCCGTCGCCAGCGCCTGCACCGACTCGACGCAGCTCAGATGCTGGAAGTGGACGCGGGCGTCCTCATAGAGTGCCACCGCGGCGTCACGTGCGACGAACGTCGATTCGCTGATCGACGGGATCCCGGCGACGCCGAGCCGCGCGGACACCGCGCCCTCGTGCATCACCCCCACGCCCGACAATGAGGGATCCTCCTCGTGCAGTGCGATCACCCCACCCGCAAGTCGCTGATACTGGAGCGCCCTGCGGAGCATGCCCGCCGCGACCACGGGCTTGCCGTCGTCGGTGAAGCCGAGCGCGCCCGTGTCGGCGAGCGCCGCCATCTCGGTCAACTCGCGACCCTCAAGACCCACCGTGATCGATGCCAGGAAGCCTGTCGGCACCAGCGCCTGCTCGCGCGCGGCCGCCGTGAGCGCCTGCAGCACGCTGACCTGATCGACCGTCGGCGCGGTGTTCGGCATCGCGATCACCTGGCAGAAGCCGCCGGCAGCCGCTGCCGCCGTGCCGGTCTCGAGGTTCTCCTTGTACTCCTGACCGGGCGTGCGAAAGTGCACGTGCGGGTCGACGAACGCCGGAAACAGATGCTTGGAGGCGGCTTCTGCTGTCGGTGTCTCGCTTGACACCGACAGCGCTCCAGGGGCACCCAGCTCCGCGATCCGTCCGTCGCGGATCAGGATGTCGTGCGGGCCGTCCAATCCGGAGCGCGGATCAACGACTTGCGCCTCTCGAATCAGCAGGTCCTCAGGTGCCAGCTCGCGGTGAAACAACTTGGGGGCAGTCGTCATGCGGCCACCGCCTGCAGCGCCGGCGCACCCACGAGCAGGTCGTAGAGCACCGCCATCCGGACCGCGACCCCCGACTTGACCTGCGCGCCGATCAGCGCCGCGTCGGAATCGATCGCGTCCCCGGACAGTTCCACGCCGCGGTTGACCGGCCCGGGATGCATCAGCAGCTGCCCGGGCCGCAGGCGGCGCAGGTTGACCTGGTAGCGCTGCGCATATTCACGCAACGACGGCACGTAGGCGTCGTGCATGCGCTCGTTCTGCATCCTCAGGACGTACACCACGTCCGCCTGGTCGAGGTTGGCCAACGTGGGCGTCGCGGTGCAGCCCAGCGCCTCGATCTCACGTGGAATCAGCGTCGGCGGACCGCAGACGGTCACGGTCGCGCCCATCCGCCCGAAGGCGATGATGTTCGAGCGCGCCACCCGCGAATGCAGGAGGTCGCCGACGATCCAGACTTTCAACCCCTCCAGGCTACCCACCGCCTGCGTCAGCGTGAACACATCAAGCAGTGCCTGGGTCGGATGCTCGTGTTTGCCGTCGCCCGCGTTGATCACGGCCGCGTCCGTCCATCCCGCGACCTGCTGAGCCGAGCCCGCGTACGGCGTGCGGATCACGATCGCAGCCGGGTCGTAGGCGCTCAGCGTCTGCACGGTGTCCTTGAGCGATTCGCCCTTGTCAACGCTCGAGCCTGCCGAGCGGATGCTGACCACATCGGCGCTGAGCCGCTTGGCGGCGAGCTCGAAGCTCGAGCTCGTGCGCGTCGAGGCTTCGTAGAAGAGATTGACGACTGTGCGGCCCTTGAGCGCGGGAACCTTCTTGATCTCGCGGCCGGAGACCTCTGCGAAGGACTGTGCACGCGCCAGCACGCGCTCGATCCCGGCGCGATCGAGGTCGTCGATCGAGAGCAGATGCCGACTCATGCGACGCTCCGCTTCGCAACGGGGCCGATCGTCACCTCGTCGGCGCCGTCGACCTCCTCGACGCGGACGTTGACACGCTCGGCGCGCGCGGTAGGCAGGTTCTTTCCGACGTAGTCGGGCCGGATCGGCAACTCGCGATGGCCGCGGTCGACCAGCACCGCCAGCTGCACCCTCGCCGGCCGGCCGTAGTCGAACAGCACGTCGATCGCGGAACGCGCCGTGCGGCCGGTGTAGAGCACGTCGTCGACGATCACGATCGTGAGCTGGTCCACGGCGAAGTCAAGCTGTGTCGAGTGGACCACCGGGCTTGCGCTGGCGTCGCGCAACCCCAGGTCGTCGCGGTAGAAGCTGATGTCGACCGTGCCGAACGGCACCTCGGTCTCGAGCTGGTCACCGATGATCGCGTGTAGCCGGCCGGCAAGCACAGCGCCGCGCCGATGCACCCCGACGATCGCAAACCCGGCTCCCGCGCCTTGGTGTTGTGCGCCACCCGCGCCCGTCTCCGGCGGTGGGTTCTTCTCAACGATCTCATGGGCGATCCGCACCAGCGTGCGGCGCATGTCGTCGCGGTCGAGCGCGACCGTGTGTTCAGTCAATTTGCGTCCTTCCTGGCCTCACGGGACCGGGTTAAAGGCGACAGTTCAGCTGACGCTATCAGGGTCGGCGGGCGTATTCCGCTCCGACCACCGTTGCAGCGCCGGGTTCCCCCGCTCCGCGAAGGGCACCTCGATCGTGTCGAAGTCGCGCGGCAGCACCGTGTTGGGGAAGATCGCACGGGCCTCGTCTCGCAGCACCTTCACCGGGTAGCGGATCGAGAAGTGGTAGAGCGCCAGCAGCTTGACCTCGGCGTCGCGGGCGATTCCGGCCGCCTGCGAGGCGGTCGAGTGGCCGGTCTGATACGCCCGCTCGGCCTCGTCGATCGCGAAAGTCGCCTCGTGGATCAGGAGGTCGCTGCCGAACGCCGCGTCGCGCAGGGCATCAGTCGGCCGGGTATCGCCGGAGATCGTGATCTTGCGCCCGGGCCGCGACGGGCCCATCACCTGCTCGGGGGCAACACCGTTGACGGTCTCGCCGCGCTGCACCCGGCCGAAGTCCGGCCCCTCGGTCAGGCCGGCGCTGCGAGCCGCGTCTGGATCGAAGATCCCCGGCCGATCGTGTTCGCTGAAGACGTAGGCAAACGCGGGGCCGCGATGAGAGACCCCGATGGGCTCGATCTCGTAGCCGTCGCGTTCGAGGATCTGTCCGTCCTCGAGCTCGACGACATGCAGACCGTAACCGGTCGCGCCGGCGAAGGCCATCAGGCCGCCGACGAGATCCCTCACGCCGCGGGGTCCGTGGATGTAGAGGGGCGCCGCGCGGCCGCGCAGGTCGAAGGTCTTGAGCAGACCCGGCAGGCCCAGCCAATGGTCGGCATGCAGGTGCGTGATCAGGATCTCATCGAGATCGATCAATCCGATCGAGCGCAGCAGTTGCCGTTGCGTGCCCTCACCACAGTCCACGAGAATGCGCGCCCCTCCGCGGCGTACGAGCAGCGCGGGCAGGCCGCGTCGCTGCGTAGGCAGCGAGCCGCCGGTGCCGGCGAAGAAGACCGAGAGCTCCATTGCCGCCAGTGTGCCAAGCGGCGAGTACGCTGGGCTTGTGCCCGCCGCTCAGCGCGCATCCGATCCCGGCCGTCCACGTTTCAGCTATCGGTCGCTGCCGCTTTGGCTGCAGTGGGCGATCCCGTTCGCGATCGCCACCGTGGCGGTGATCGCGCTGGTGAAGTTCGTGAACCACGAGACCTACGACACGCCGGCTGAGGCGTCCGTGAGCAGCCCGAACGCGATCGTCGAGGAGAATCGCGAAGACACCATCATCGTCCGTGGACAACAGGCGCCCCACATCTCGAAGCTTGCCGCGGGCATGTCGGCCGGCGCCGGGATCGACGCTGCCGTCGAGCGCTACATGCGATATGAGGTCGGACGCGGATTCATGGCCGGGCCGCTCAAGAGTTCGTCCTGCCAAGCCGCCGGTGGAACCAGTTCGCGCCAGTTGTTCAGGTGCTCGGCCTCAGCCGGCGATCTCATCTACCCGTTTGACGGCGTCGTCTCGGCGGGCGTGATCACCTACTGCCAGCGGGTCGCTCCCCCGGTGCCGAGCCTCAAGGTACCGGTGAGTAAGCGCTGCACCTGAGCGGCGCGCGGATCGCTCAACCGACCAGGCCAGCCGCCAGCGGGTCAGGTCGACCGCCACCGGCCCGGGTCAGCCGCCACCGGCCCGCGTCAGCCGCCACCGGCCCGCGTCAGCCGCCACCGGCCCGCGTCAGCCGCCACCGGCCCGCGTCAGCCGCCAGAGCGGCCCGGAGGGCGATTCATATGTGCCAATCCCGTATCACTCTCTGAACTGACGCGTTTCACCCGCCATAGTCGCCCAGTTGCGCGACGCCCTACCCCATACAGCCCCCAGCGACCGTCCGGCAGTCCGTGGCGCGCAAGCGAACGCGGAGCCGCGATCGCGACCCGCTGAGGCCCGATCGAGACGAGCTCAACCTGCTGAATCTGTCAATCCGTCCGCAGAATCCGAGGATTGCTCGAACCAGCAGGTTTTTCATGCGTCTGCGAGCAATCCGCCTTCTGTCCAGCCGATTTGTCAGTTTGAGCAGGTCCGCGGACGCGGCGACGCTGAGGTCACGCGGATCGCCGAGCTGCAGCACGGTCAGATTCACCGGAACCAGCTCCTGGCAGCTGGAATCGGACGCGGCGCGGTTACCCACCGGCTCGAGACCGGGCGGTTGCAGCGGGTTTTTCCATCCGTCTACCAGATCTCGCCCCCTGCCGACCCGCGGCATGGCCGTCTAATGGCCGCGACCCTTCGTTTCCAGGGTCACGGCCTCATCTCCGGTCGCGCCGCAGCGGGTCTGTGGGGCATTCTCGATGTGACACTTCGGGCGGATGACCGCGACCCGATCGATGTGGTGCTCGTTGCCCGCAGCGCGCATCCAGTCGCAGGCATCCGGCTGCATCGCGTCCGTTCGATCCCGAGCTGTGACGTTCGCTCGCGACACGGAATCCCGCTGGTGTCCCCCGCCCTCGCTCTGCTCGCGGTCGCCGGCGAGTTGGACGCGTTGGAGCTCGAATCCACACTGTTCGCAGCGGTTGATCGCCGGCTTGTGAGGCCGTCCGCCGTCCGCGATGTTCTGTCGCGCAACCCGCACGCGCCAAGCGCCGCGGTCCTCCGCGACCTGATCGACGACCCAGGTGGCCTTCGCGATACCCGCTCCACCTACGAGCGCCGGCTGCTGCGCATGCTTCGGGAGTCGGGTCTGCCTGCCCCGGTGACGAACGTCGAGGTCGCCGGACACCACGTCGACATGTACTGGCCTGACTTGAATCTGGTGGTCGAGTTCGACGGCTGGGCGTTTCACCGCCACCGAGGGTCGTTTGAGAAGGACCGCCTCAGAGATCAGGACCTGGTGGCCTCCGGTCGTCGTGTGATGCGAATAACCGCACGCCAGATCGACGGCAGCCCGCTCGCTCTGATCGCCCGCATGGCCACCGCGATCGCGACACTTCGCGGGAGTCCCTGAGCCGCGCGATCCGCTCAACTCAGCCCAGCAGCGCCGCCGCCAGCGCAGCCCACTCGCGGGCCGGCAGCCCGACCGCACCAACGGCCTGCACGCAAACATGGTCTGCGCCGGCATCAAGATGGGCCTGTGCAGCAACGGCGACGGTCGCGGTATCGCCCTGCGGCACCATCTCTTCGATCGGCGCTCGGCTGCCGCCGGCGGCGAGGGCCTGTTCGGAGTAACCCAGTCGCCTCAGGTTGTTCGCGTAGTTGCTGAGGTTCAGGTATCGATCAGCGTAGGATCGCGCCTTGGCCAGGGCGGGCTCTGAGTCGGGGTCGACGACAACCGCTTGCTCCGGAGCGATCCACCCCTCGGCTCCAAGGCGCTCACGCGCGAGCCGCGTGTGGGCCGGCGGTGTGAAGTAGGGGTGCGGTCCCAGTGTCCGCTCAAGGCTGAGGTCCAGCATCTTCGGTCCGAGTGCGGCCAGCGTCATCCGCTCGCGCGGAACCGGCCGCTCGACGGTTGCCAGCCCATCGAGGAACTCACGCGTCTTGGTCAGCGGCGTCTTGTATTTGCTGGTCGCCTCCGGATGTCCGATGCCGACTCCCAGCAGGAGGCGGTCCGGGAACTCATCCTCGAGCGCCCAGAATTCGGCCGCCAGGACGTCCGGCTCGTACTGCCAGATGTTGACGATGCCAGTCGCCACAACAAGTGTTCCGGTCGCCTCGAGCATCGGCCGCACCCGCAACAGCCGAGGCGAGCCACCGAGCCACAGTGCACCGAACCCAACCCGCTCGGCGAGCGCCGCCGCGTCGCCGAAGTCCTCCTCGGGGAGTGCCTTTCCGATCCACACGCCGAATCTCGTGAGTTCCATGGCTGGAAGGCTTGCACACCGGTAAGTCGTCCACGGAACCTTCCCGAAGCGCTGCAGCCCGCTAATCTCGCCGTTGGCCCCCGCCATGAGAGCGCCCGTAGCTCAGGGGATAGAGCGTCCGCCTCCGGAGCGGAAGGTCGCAGGTTCAAATCCTGCCGGGCGCGTCTTTGTTGTGCCTGCTAATGCCTGGTTTTTCGTCCTAAGCTGCCCGCTCTGAACGGACCGGGTCGGAGGCGGTTTCGGCTCGTTGGCCAATATTGGCCGATTGGCCACCATCAACCAGCGCCCGCAGCCGCGCCTTCTCGCCTTCGTCACGGCGCATCGACTGCCGGTAGATCCTGAGCGCTAACGCAGGGTCGGTGTGCCCCATCTCGTCCATAACGATGCCGGGGTCCGCTCCGATCGCATAGAGCAACGATGCGAACGTGCGGCGCAGCGAGTGTGGTGTCAGGCCGGCTGGTAGTGGCGCGAAACCATCTTCGACGAGCTTTTCCGACGCCTTCTCGACCGCGGGCGCGAGCACACGCTTGCGGATGTTCGTTGCCGTGAACAGACCGCCAGTTGATGTTCCGAACACGAACGCCTGCTGGTCGACGGTCCTGTGCCGCATCTTGACCGTCAGCGCTCGTTTCTGAGCCCGCCGCGAAGCTTCACCTTCCGACGTCCAGCATCGGTCTTTGAGTCCTGCACCTGCAACCAGCCGCCGGCTAGGTCGACGTCACGCCACCGCAGAGCAGACAGTTCACTGATTCGCAGGGTTGCGGGAGATCAGCTCCCGTTCCACTGCGCCCTCGAGGATCGCGGCTAGGAGGATCAGGTCATGTTGATCGTGCGCGGCGACAGCGGCTTGTCCTCGGCGAGCTTGGCGGCGATGTACCGCTCCACCGTGTCGTAGGTGATCTGATCGAAGGGCATGTCCGCGAAGAACGGCAGCAGATGCCTTTCAAGCCGGATCTTGTAGTCCGTCTGCGTGTTCGGCCGTAGCTGCTTCTCGTTACGCAGCCACCATTGCTCGGCGAACTCGTGGAACGTCGGCATGCCGTCGGGCTCCGGCGGGGCTCGACGGGCGGCTGCCATGTTCCCTCCGCTACCTGGTCGAGCGCGGTCCGGAGCTTCCGTGCCGCAGTGTCCTCATCAACGGGCCCTAATGGCACTCTGCGCCGTTTCCCGTATGCGGTGAACCGCAGGGAGCGGTATGCGCGGCCGTCCCTGGCCATGTGCTCGACGACGGCGCCTGTTGCTTTACGGGCCATCAGTCAGCCTTCCGTGGCCGGTGCTCATAATCGGCCCGCACTCCATAGACATCGACACGGAGCTCATCACCGTGGAAGCCGATCTGATGCGGCATGCTTGACGCGGCATATCCACAAACACGCGCCACGACCCGCTGGCCGCACAGATCGTTCATTCGGAACAGCGCCGCCTCGTAATCGAGGGACTCCTCATCTCGCGGACGACCAGCCATCAGTCCCCCCATCCCTGATCTGCGAACCATGCGGCTCGAGCAGGCCCGGACGGGATACCTGCCCGCTCAGCTAGCCGGTGCCGCCCGCTCCAAGACGGAACACCAGCGTCCCGCAGTAGCCGGTGCGCAGTGTCCCGGCTGACACCGGCCGAACGCGCCATCTGGGTAACGTCGAACCCCAGCTTGGAGCCGCTCGCGAGCAGGGCCCTCAGCTGGTCGCGAGCGGCGGCCACCTCGGCTTCGGCACGGGCTCGCCGTTCCCGGTTTGCCTCGAGCGCAGTAGGGAGCGCGTTACGCTGGATAGCCCAATCTGTCAGACGGTCTGACATCCGGTCTCCGATAGTAGCCTCGGCGTCAGACGGCCTGACACACCTCTCCCCTCGTATAACTGTCGACCCCCGGACCTTGCCTGAGCCCCGTCGCGTTGTTCTGGTGTAGCGGGGTTGGCCGTGCTCTCGGATCTCACTGGGGGCATTGCCGAAACGAGCATCACGAGGCGCGGCCCAAAGAACTGGCATCAGTCCTCCTTCCGCTTTATCGGATCTCGCTCAGGAAACGCGGAAGCGAATCGCCGCGATAGCTCATGCCATCGACCGAGTTCAACCTCCGCAGCAGCCATCACGTCAGACAGGACGACCCATACCGCACCGCCGTAGTTGGCGATAGCTGCGAAGCTGCAATGGCAGGCCGTCCCGCCGGGGCCGGGGGCTACTAACGGGACGGCCTGCGGTTGTCCAGCACCTCCCCAGGACCGGACAAGGCATGAAGATCTCTGCGCTCCAGTCAACAACGGTAAGGAATCCGACGTTGTCCAAGGGTTAGCTCTCAATGCTTCTTTCGCTTGATCGGGTGGCGCCGCGCCTACTCGCGGCGGGCGCTTCCATCTCGGGTACGGTGCGAGTGGGTGGCCCCGCTCGTTCACTCTCAATCTCGTTGCGAGCGGGGCAACCCGCATGACCAGGGGCTGCGTGCTCGCGAAGCCGGCAAGGCACTCTTCCGCCCATCTCGGGTTTGCGAGGTGACCTCGAGTGGAATCAGTAACGTATGCCAAGCCTTACGGCCAGCATCCTGGTGCGGCTCCGCGCCCCACGGCTGGACGCCGATCTGGCTGCCGGCTGGCCACCCGAGGCAAGTTCACGTCACGAAGCCCGCGCTCGCCAGCTGGTGAACCCGCGGATGCGTCACACGCTCGCCGGCAGCTGGGAAGATGTGCTCTTCATGTCGCACCGACCGGCAGACAGACTGTCGGGCCGTGTGCCGATCTGCCGCGACCGGGTGCGTCGAGCCGAGCCCGAGATCCGCGAGCTGATCGCGGCCTTACAGGCGACGGGCCCGGTCCCCGCGCGTGGCGTTGCTATGGCGGTATGCCTACTCACCGACGGGGCCGGCCCGATCTACGACCCTAAGGCCGATCACCTCACGGCAGCCGTGGCGCTGGCCGTCGATCACCTCAATCCGGCGCTGCCATTGACGTTCGCCGCTAACGCCTAGTCTGCTGCTTGCTCAACTCGCTTCGAATAGACTCGGTTGGCACATGGCAGACGAGGACTTCCTGACCGTCACCGATGTTGCTGAGCTGCTGCAACTCAACCCGCAAACGGTGAGAAACTGGCTTGACGGCGGCAAACTCCCGGCGGTCAGGGCCGGACGCCGCGTCCGCGTGCGACGCACAGACCTCGAAGCGTTCATCGGCGTGCCGACAACCGTCGAGCAACCGGAGCAGCCCAAGAAGCGGGCGAGCACGCCGAAGAGCAAACCCGCTGCGCCCGCCGTCGATCCTGAAATCGTCGCTGGGTTACGTGACCTGGCCGCAGGCCGCAATGGTGCTCGCCGCACGGCTCGGGCAGCAACGCTAGAGCGGTCTGCAGGGTCTCGATCTCGACCTGGGCCTGTGCGTCCACACGAGGTTGCCCACTTTTCGAGATTGAAGGACAGTCGGACGCTGATGGGTTTAGCCCGTTGCGACACTCAGAGGCCTACTCGTAGGGCTTGTCGAAACAAGAACTGCCCATGAGTCTGAACATGCGGACTCGTGGGAAGACCCGCTGATCAGCACACGGCGTTCTGTGCCGAACGGCTCGGATGCCACCAGCCCGGAGGCGAAACCTTGATGAGACGCACCGTGACGGCGCTAGGCTCAATCGTGCCCTGACCTGCGTCGCGGCCGGTCGCACCCACAGCCCCGTCGGGCCACACGGCACCGGCCGCGCAGTTGTGGATCGCGGGTGAGGAGATCTGGATGCGAACACTCATCACGGGATGCCTGAACGAGATAGCGATGGCGTTCTCGTAATGCTTGGCCGTGTGACCAACCGGTTTGCCTGCAGTCGTTATCTGTAGCCCCTTACCGACCGGCCCATACTGCAATCCGGACGGTGGTCCGAGGTCCAATGACTTGATGGGCTGGGCGCCCTTAGACACAGTCAGGGTGAACGCTTCCTGAGCGTAGCCGTCCCGCTGCGATTCGTCGACGCGTGCTGAGGCATCGGTGATTCTGGCGCTCGCCAGAGCCAACGGGGCTGTCGCCAAGGCCACGAGCAGCACAGCCAAAAAAGTCACGCAGGCCCGAGCAGAACTCATGGGCCGATGCTAAAGACACCTAAGGTGCCCACGGAACAATTTTTCGAGTACCGGCAGTCCGATCGTTGCTGGATGTAGCCCCGAGCATTCGCGAAGCGGAAGCGGGTTCGGGCTTCCCCTTTTGTGGCAGCGGGCTATCTATTTGAGTCAGGTAGCCTTTGGGATGCGCCTGTGGTCGGACGTGACTATCCGGGCTCCTATGCGGAACTGCTCTCCTGGTTCCCGGACGATCGGGCGTGCCTGGACTACCTGGAGTGGCTGCGCTGGCCGGACGGGTTCCGCTGTCCTCGCTGCGCGGGGCGGGATGGCTGGCGGTTGGGTAGCGGCCGGTGGGAGTGTGCGGTCTGCGGCCACCAGGCGTCGGTGACCGCGGGGACGATCTTTCATCGCACGCGCACGCCGTTGCGACTGTGGTTTGAGGCCGGCTGGCAGATGACCAGCCAGAAGCACGGGGTCTCGGCGTTGGGGGTGCAGCGGTCGCTTGGGCTGGGGTCCTATCAGACGGCGTGGGCGATGCTGCACCGTTATCGGGCGGCGATGGTCCGTCTTGGCCGCGAGCGACTGTCCGGGCATGTTGAGGTCGATGAGAGCTACGTCGGCGGGGTCGAGGACAAGGTCCACGGACGCGAGACCGAGACCAAGGCGATCGTCGCAATCGCCGTGGAAATCGAGAATCCCAGAGGGTTCGGGCGGATCCGGCTCGGGCAGGTGCCGGACGTCAGCAAGGACAGCCCGCTGGCGTTCATCGACGTTGCGGTAGAGCCGGGTGCGACTGTCCACACCGACGGCTGGCAGGCCTACTGGACTCTGGCCGACCGCGGCTACGTGCACGAGCGGACGATCATGAGCAAACAAAGCGACCCAGCGCACGTGGTGATGCCTGGTGTGCATCGCGTCGCCAGCCTGCTGCAGCGTTGGCTGCTGGGCACCCACCAGGGCGCGGTCAGCACCGAGCACCTCGACGCCTACCTCGACGAGTTCACCTTCCGCTTCAACCGGCGTGGCTCGCGGCGCCGCGGCCTGCTGTTCTACCGCCTGCTCGAGCAGGCGCTCGCCGCCGAGCCGATCACCTACGGCAGCCTAATCGCGAAGCCCGGCCCGACCGGCCGCAGACCGTCGCTCGCGTCCCGGCCAGGTCGCGTCAACACACCGTCGACTATTCAGCGTCCGTGGCGCCAATCGTCCGGAAACACTGCGCTCCCTGACTCAAATAGATAGCCCGCTTGTGGCATAGCGCTCGTCCAGTCGATGAGGCTCAGATCGCGAATGCGATTGTGTGCTGCGGGCCGGGCAGAGACCGCTAGCGCGCCTCGAAGCCAGGTTCGACCACGCTAGCGATGTCTGTTCGCACCGGCTGGCAGAGCCTCAGAGATTCTGAGGGGAAGCAAACCGGTAGTAGAGGAGTCCCTCGTCGCGGTCGCGGACTATTCCCATGAGCATCACGGCAAACGCCTCCTGTACGGACGCGAGCTCGAGCGGACCGCCGTGAAGCGGCTCCATACCGATGTCACGAGTCAGTTGCTCGACGGCGCGCGCGAGTTCCCTCATCGCCGACCCAGATGTTGCCCGGCTTGGAGGAGGTTTCGGCTGCCTGCTCAAGTAGCGCTCCGAAGTTCAGGTTGAACACCTTTGCTGTCGGACCGCCTGTCTGGGCCTTTATGTACTCGGCGATCGACGGGTAGCCGGCAGGTGGCGCTGCAGTCATTCGGTTGGTGGCATCGAGCACGACTTTGCCGTTGAGCCCGGTTACGCGTGTCAGGGCGTCGGGCACAGCTTCGCTGAGCACGGCTACCAGGACGACGTCAGCGTCACTGGCGTCACCGCCGTCGCGCCCGAGCATCGTCACATGGTGCCCGGCGTTGCGTCCACAGCCGAGCAAGTGTCCCGCCGATACTCCCGCGACCGAGTGTGGTGATCTTCATGATGGCTCCTTCTGGATTGCGTGATTGCTGTTACTGGCCCGGGCCCGATGCACGGGTCGGTGCCGTTCGTGAAACTCCCCGCGAACCGACATCTGGTGATGCGGCGCCGACATTTACCGGCTCGAACTCGGACACGGCCGCCAGCGCGGCGCTCAGATCGCTGTGGTGCCGCCGTCGACGACTAGCTCCTGGCCGTTGACGTAGCTTGAGTCGTCGGAGGCGAGGAACAGCGCGACCGATGCGATCTCCTTAGGGTGGCCCATCTCTCGACGCGGGATAAGGGATTCGAACGCCGCCTTCATCTCGGGGGCCAGCACGGCCTCCATCATCGGCGAGGCGACCTGGCCGGGCGTCAGCACGTTCACCCGGATCCTCCTGTCTCTCAGCTCGGATACCCATACCCGTGCGTAGGCGGGCAGCACGGCTTTGCTGGCTGCATAGACACTCCAGTTGGGGTAGCCGCGGAGCGATGCGTTTGACCCGGTCATGAAGATCGAGCCTCCATCGTTGAACAGCGCCAACGCTTTCTGGACCGTGAACAGCGTGCCGCGCGCGTTAACCGAGAAGGCGGCGTCGAACTGCTCTTCGGTGAGCTCGCCAAGGCTGCCCTCCTCGCCCGCCCCGGCACTCGCCCACAACACATCAACCGTGCCCTTTTCTTCCTGGACCGTCTCGAACAAACGGTCCAGATCGGCGAGGTCCGCCGAGTCGGCCTGCACGCCGGTCACGTTCCGGCCGATCTGCTCGACGGCCTCGTCCAGGGCGTCCTGCCGTCGGCCCGTGATGAAGACGTGGGCTCCTTCGTCAACGAACAACTTGGCACCGGCCAGCGCCATACCGCTTGTCGCGCCTGTGATCACCGCGACCTTGCCATCGAGCTTTCCCATAACTACTCCATTCGCTTGGTCAGTTCCCGATGCTATGTACACCGGTCTGCGTGCTTAACCTAACAGGTGATCGCGCTATGCACACCGATCAGTACCAACTGAGCTACGCTAGGCATATGACGGAATTGGAGAAGGGGCCGCAAGGCCTGCGCCGCGGAAGGGGCGCACGAGAACGCATCCTCAGCGCTTCACGACAACTGTTTCGCGATCAGGGCATCAACCCCACTGGCATCGACCAGCTGTGCGCGGTGGCCCAGGTGTCCAAACGCACGCTTTACCAGCACTTCGCCGGCAAGGACGACTTGATCGCCGAACACCTGCGGCGATTCGACCCCGAGATCCTGCCAGGCGTGTTCGACTGCACCGATCTCACGCCCCGTGAACGGCTCCTCGCCGCCTTCGACATCCGCTCGCCGCTCTGCCCGTTCATCGCAGCGGCCGTGGAGATCCACGACCCGGACCACCCAGCACGCGCATACGCGCGTAACTACAAGCAGGCTGTTGCCGTGCGGTTCACCGAAACCGCCCGCGAGGCTGGGGCCACAAACCCCGAGCAGCTCGGCGAGCGAACTGGCGCTACTCCTGGATGGAGCCGCGGCCCGCAGCCGAGTTCTCAACGCCTCGAGCTTCTCGACCGCCGCCGCCATCGCAGCAGTCCTCATCGACAACGCCATCCCCGCGGCAGCGGCACCGCCCAACGCAGCAGCCAAGCCGTGACGCACGATCGCATTCGCGATCCGGGCGTCATCGACTGGACGAGCGCTATGCCACACGAAAGGAGCACTCTGGTCAAGGCCGCCCGAGGGTTATGAATTGATCGAACAGCAACACTCTGACGGTGGACTGCTTCACCTCGTAGGCGGGTCGAGCGCGTGTGGAGCGCCTCCTCCGGCCTGCTGGATCAATCGGACATCGACGAGGTGGCGGCGGCCATCGAGCCGGGGAGCCTCGCTGGGATCCTCGTATATGAGAACGTCTGGGCCGTTCCGATGTGGACGGCGCTCGACCGCAGCAGCGCGCGACTCGTGGGTGCGGGGCGCATCCCCGCCGGAGACCTGATCGCAGTACTGGATGCCACCGAACCCGCCTGAACGGCCGGAGGATACGGAATTGGACTGTTGAAGACCGGCTTGAAGGCGGCGGTCGCAGTGAAAACTGCTGACGTCATCCATCAGCGAATTCTCGACCGCCAGGAGCAGCACGCCGCCTCACAGGGCCACGCGCTGCCAGCTGCCGGAGCCGTTCCTTCGGCCGCGGTGATCACGACCCCAGTGGCGCTGACTCCAGCGTCGCCGCACATGACGGACAAGCTCGCGCAGCTCACACAACTGGGCGAACTGCGTGTAGCCGGCGTGTTGACAGACTCGGAGTTCGAGGTCCAGAAGCAGAAGATCCTGAGTTCGTGACTCACGCTTCGCGGGCCAATCCAGAGCATCGCCAGAAACCCGCTTCCGCCGAGGGTGGCAGTCTGCCGGAGTCTGACGAGACCGCTGCTGCGGGGTTGAACGACGATCGACGTCACACCGTCGCTCGTTGATCGCAGCGACACTTCGGTATCCATGAGTTCGGTTCCGGTTTCCTTCAGGACAATCCGCCCGCAGCGTTCGGGTGTACGTGCCAAGAGGAAAGCGGGGCCGTGGAGCAAGGCGCCCGCGTGATGGATCCCCTGGGCTATCGCGCGTGCAGCGAGCGAAGGCCACGCGTGGTGCTGAGCGCGGCGACAGCGCTCAGTACAAGCATGCCACTGACCTGAATCCCAATGCTGGTGGTGACATTGAGTATCTGCGCGGGGCCGTTGCCCGCCGCGCCCGCTTGGGGTACGTCAGTAACGATTCCGATCAGGAAGACGCAGGTGGCAACCGTGATCGCCGCCATGCAGAGCGTGACGAGCGCAACTGCGGCCACACAGAAGGCAAATGCCCTGGGCGGCGGGTTGATGTGGCTCATGAGGGCGCATGATGCGGCCCAGCAGGCGAACCCGCACGCTGCTGCGCACAGCACACAGAGTCCGAGCAACAGCCAGCCGACGATGCCAGCGCGGTGGTGGTGAGCATTCAGCCACAGAACGAGCAGCCCGACTGAGCCGGCGAATATGGCGATCGCCGCGGGTGGCGTCACGATCAGCTTGATGAGGGTAGGTTCGCGCTCCCGGCGCGCTTGTAAGACCGAAGCCAAGGCGAGCGGTGCGGCCGCAAGCGCCAAGGCGCCCGCGGCGACGATGGCGGCGACCAGGATCACCGCATGAGAAATCCCGAGCAGCGGGTGAACATGCTCGATGTAGTCGTAGTTCTCGGTCGTCTTAGCAAAACCCGAGCCGAGGAAACAGAAGACGATGAAGCAGCCGAGCACGCCGACGATCGTGCCCCTCGCCCGGGCTGCCGGCGCTGGACTGCCGAGCGGTCGCAGGTGCGCGGTCAGGGCGCCGCGCAGCAGATCCAGCGTGGCGGCGATGCTCGGCGGGGTTTGATCGAGCAACGTAGACAGCTCATCACCGTAACGCTCGCGCCAAGCCTCCGGATACAGCGAGATCAAGCGCTTTCTCATGCGGGTGCCTCTGCCGTGGACAGGCGGTGAAGACCGACGCTCGCGACACGCTGCTGCTCAGTCAGTTGCTCGCGTAGCACTGCGACGCCTGACCCAGTCAGGCGGTAAGGGCGGCGGCGATCGTCGGCCTCCAGCGGCTCGATCAGACCGCGTTCCTCAAGACGGGCGATCGCACCGTACAGCGTCCCAGGGCCGAGCGTGACTCCGGCGATCTCTTGCACGTCACGGGTGATGGCATAGCCATGCTTGGGCCCCTCGGCGAGGCTCGCCATGATCAGAAGAGATGGGCCATTGCTACGCATCACGGTATATCGTAGCACGTAGCATCGCATCGTTGTTCAATCGCTCTGGGGATTCACCAAAGGGTGGCTCGGCCTGAGTGCTGCCTTCATGGCGAGCGATCTCTGCAACGACCAACACTTGGGGCGCACGCCGCCTCGGTCAGCTCGGGCGCGTGGGGAGCGTCACGGATATCTCGATCCCACCGTCGGGGTTGCGGGTGGGCGGCGATCGTGGTGTTGTGAGCACCGGCGATGGTGCGTGCGATCGAGAGGTCGAGGCCTACACCGTTGGAGTGGTTGACACGCTGCTCGGCGCGAGAGAACGGTTCGAACAAGGTTGGGATCTGTTCAGCGATGATGATCGGGCCGGTGTTGGCGATCTCGAATGTGGCGCCGTCGGCGTCTTGGCTTGTGCGGATTCTGATCGAGCCGCCCGGGTTTGTTGCGTCGCACGGCGTTTTCGACAAGGTTCGCGATCATGCGTTCCAAGAGCGCACGATCGCCGAGAGTCAGCGCGGGCTCGAGCGAAGCGTCAACGGTGATCTCGTGTTGATTGATCGCTGTCTGCACGGCGTCCAGGGCGTCCTCAGTTGCAGTGGCGCGGTCGATCGGATCTTGGGACGTCGAGCCAAGTTCGCTGGTCGCAGTGTCAGGAGTGCTTCAACGATGGCCTCGGCCTGCCGGACCGACCGTTTGACGCGAAGGCATCCGAGCGGTCCGCCTGTTTGGCGTTCAACTCAGCGCTCTGCGAACCATGCACGCTGGCTCGCCCGACGATCACGAGGCATCGGCATCAGTCAGGTGCCGGCCTGACGCCTGCCCGTGACCAGCAGCCGGAGGAAGTTGACGAACCCGAGGAGGACCAGCACGAGTGACACCTTTTCCAGCCGCTCCTGCTCCGCCTCCGTCAGCTTTCGTGGCGGCGGGTAGCCGACTCGGGCGATCGTCGCCGAGAGCCATCCCGCCCACCAGCCTGCGGCAGCGAGCCGAAGCATGGCCCAGTTCGTGGCGTCCAACACGCCACGGCCCGTCGCAAGCAGGGCCGCCCACACGGCGGCGCACCCGATGCTGTACCCCGTGTAGGTGTCGAGGCGGGATCGCATGGCTGTCATCTCGAAGGTCTCATCTCAGGATCTGGGTGGACAGCTCCGGCCAGGACACCACCATAGGCCGCCGCGAGCGTCCTGAGAAGGGCCAGGCGAGTTCAGCGCACTGGGGTCGTCAGGCATCAGTCGAGCACGGTGCGACCGGGGCCGCGCGGTCCCGCGCGCGGTGTGCGGCGCCGGCAGGCGCGCCTCCAGGCAGACCTGCCGCTGCGAGCGGCTACGAGCCAGTCCCGCCAGTGCCAATACCGATCCAGACGAGTCCCTCTGCACCAGCGCGCAGCTGGCGTCTCGCATCTGGCGAGCAGAACACGAAATGACCAGGATGGAGCGCGACCTCCTCACCATCGACGAGTAGTGTGCCGCTGCCACCTACGACTGCGTACACCTCTTCCTCTCCGTTTGTGGCGTGGTCGTGCTCCGGCGCTTGTCCGCCGGGTGGCAGCTCTAGGCGGTTGACCCTGAACTGGCTCACCCCCAACGGCACAGTCAGCCCGCGGAACACACCGTGACTCGCTTCGACGTCGCTGGCGTCGATCACCGTATGTGCCATCGGATCCCCCCTCAGTTGTTTGTCGAAGTCTAAAGGTTGCGAGTTTCGCCAGCGCTGTTTGAAGTTGAGGGCACGTCAGCCCCGTTCGACGGCTGGGGCGTGTAGCGAATGCCACCTAATCAGAGCGACGCCCCGCCGCCCATTGGCACCGTCCGTCTCCCGGCGCGGCGTCCTCCCACAGCAGGAGCCCACAGGAAGCAGCGCGCTCCATGAATGCGATGCCGGACAACCGGAGCCTCCCCATGCCGCAACCCTTGCGGCGATCCAAACGGAACAGCCACGGTGGGCGCTCCCCGATCGGCCCGTGGTTGCTTTGCTCCCGGCGGCGTGCGCGCGGTGGAGGCGGAGTCGCTGGGGGGGGAATCATAGGTACCTAATAGTTTGGTACCGTACCGTGCATGAGTTCCACCACACCCCCCGTGGACAAGATCGAAGACCCCAACCGGATCCCACGCCATGTGTGGATCATCTCCAGCGTCGCGATGCTCGGCGCCGTCATGTCGATTCTGGACACGACGATCGTGAACGTCGCGCTCGCGACCCTCGGCAAGGACCTGCATTCGAGCCTGTCTCAGATCCAGTGGGTGATCACCGGCTACATGCTTGCGCTGGCGGCCGTCATCCCGGTATCGGGCTGGGCCTCGCGACGCTTCGGCGCAAAGCGCGTCTTCATCATCTCACTCGTTCTGTTCACGCTGGGCTCGCTGCTCTGCGGACTGGCGACTTCGACCACGGAGCTGATTCTGTTCCGTGTGTTGCAGGGTGCCGGCGGCGGCATGATCATGCCGCTGGCGCAGATCATCATGGCCGATGCTGCCGGTCCCAAGCGGATGGGGCGCGTGATGGCCTTGGTTGCGGTGCCGATGATGCTGGCCCCGACGCTCGGGCCGCTGTTGGGTGGCGTGATCATCCAGGTGCTGAGCTGGCACTGGATCTTCTTCGTCAATCTGATCGTCGGGGCGTTGGTGATCCCGCTCGCGATCAGGCTGCTTCCGGGAAAGGCCGGTGCCAAGACCGACCCGCTCGACTTCCTTGGGCTCGCCCTGATGTCGATCGGCCTGGTGGCGATCACCTACGGCCTGGCCGAGGCTGGGACGTACGACTCGTTCAGCAACGCCCACGTCTGGGGACCGGTCGCAATCGGGGCGGTCCTGGTGACGGCCTTCGCGTTTCATGCACTTCGCGTCAAGCACCCGCTGTTCGATCTGCGCCTGTACCGCAGCGCGCATTTCTCCGCTGCGTCAATCGTGATGTTCGCCCTGGGCGCCGCCGTATTCGGCGCGATGATCCTGATGCCCCTGTACTGGCAGGATCTCCGGGGCTACAGCGTGATCGAGACCGGCCTGCTGACCGGACCGCAGGGAGTCGGCATGGCGATCACGATGCCCTTGGCGGGGAAGATGACGGAGCGCTACGGAGGCGGCCCGGTGGCCCTGGTCGGCGTGATCGCCACCGCCGTGATGACCGTTCCGTTCGGACTGATCGGTGCCCATACCAGCGTCGCCTTCCTATGCGGCGTGATGGTTCTCCGTGGTGCGGGCATGGGTGCAAGCTTCATGCCGGCGATGACCGCCGCATTCGCCGCGCTCGACCGCAGCCAGGTCAGCCACGCCACACCCCAGCTCAACGTGCTCAACCGCGTCGGCGGCTCGATTGGCACCACGATCCTGGCGGTCGTGCTGGCCAACGCGTTACGCGGGGCGCACACCCAGGCCGCGGCGGCCAACGCCTTCGGCACGGCCTTCTGGTGTTCGGCGGGGATCGCCGCACTGGCGATCATCCCCTGCGTGGTGTTGATGCGCGCGGAGTCGAACGCCCGCAACGCCGCGAAGGTGGCGGGCGCCGAGGATCCCGATCGCGTTGCGCTGGAATCCGGCGCCGTCTCGGAGGCTCTGGTGTGAGCGACACCGAGAACCCCGGGGGCGGCACGACCGACACGCATCAGAATGCCAAGAGCGCGATCTACGACCCGTCGACGCCGACGGGCCGGCTCGGGTTAGCGTTCAAACGCTCGATGGTCGCGGTGCGCAAACTACGCGGGCGCGAGACCCACCGACCAGGACAGATCAGCTACGCCCAGTACGGATTGCTGTTCGGGCTGGCGGAGATGTGCGAACGCTCCGCGCGTGAACTGGCTGAGCAGGCCGATCTGTCGCCAGCGACAGTCGCACAAATGCTCGAGCACCTGGAGGCCGCAGGCCTTGTCACGAGGATCCGCTCCGAACACGACCGCCGCGTGGTGCTCTCGGCTCTGACCGACCGCGGCGCCACCGTCGTGGCCGAACGTCGCGCCCACATGGAACCGCGCTGGCAGGCAGCCCTCACGGAGTTCTCCGACGCCGAGCTTGACGCGGCAACCAAAGTCCTCAACCGCCTGGCCGACTACTTCGACGGCCTCCTCTACGACGCGACTGCTTGAAATCGCTCATGTCCCCGTCGCCAACAAGCCGCCCGAGAACAAGCGCTGCACCCGTCCCGCCGCTAATCGCCGCATCGCTGATCACCACGCTCGTCGCCGACCCTGCCGGGCGCGTAGTGCCGCGCGCGTAGGCGAGAACGAGGCCTCCGACCCCGCGTGCGGGACGTGCGGTGCGGACTGACGCGGCTGTCGCGTGGGTCGTTCAGCCGTTGATTCGGCCGGGCCGCAGCGGCCGGAGGTGATCGCACAGCTTCTCAAATGCCCTGGTGATCGCCTTGATGTCGGCGTCGGTCAGATGGCTTGCGAAATGCTCTTCGATGCCCTGCCGGTGCCGGGCGCGTACACGTTCCATCGCCTGGCGCCCTTCGTCGGTGAGGATGACGAAGATCGAGCGCCGGTCGTTGTCGGGGCGCATTCGCCTGACATATCCGTCGCGTTCAAGCCGATCCACGACACGCGTGAAACCGCTCTTTGAGTAGAGGATCCGCTCGGCGAGATCGTTCATCCGTAGCCCGGTCGGGAAGTCCTCGAGGTGGACGAGCACGTCGTAGGTGGGGAACGACATGTTCGCGTTGCTCTGCATCTCGGCTTCGAGCAGGTCGATGATTGCGAGCGAGCTCTCGAAATACAGCCGCCAGGCGCC
>CAVXIA010000001.1:0-635774 GCA_963761675.1 uncultured Conexibacteraceae bacterium | reverse complement strand
ACCTATGCGCAGGCGGCGCCGGGAGCGTTCATCGACGACTACGACTACTCGCGCTCCGCCAACCCGACCCGATTCGCGCTCGAGAACGCGCTCGGCGAGCTCGAGGGCGGCCGCGCGGTCTCATTCTCCTCCGGCCTCGCGGCTGAGCACGGCCTCATCAGCGTCGTGTGTCCGCGGGGGATCACATCGTGCTGCCGGCCGACCTCTACGGGGGAACCTTCCGCCTCGTCGACAAGGTGCTGGCGCAATGGGGCCTCGCATACACGCTGGTCGATCAGACCGACGCGGCCGCGCTGATGGCGGCGATCCGGCCTGAGACGAAGCTGATCTGGGTCGAGACGCCGACCAACCCACGTCTGGATGTGGTCGACATCACCGCGGTGGCGCGCGCCGTCGCAGGAGTCGACCGCAAGCCGAGCGACGCGCCCGGCGACGCGGCGGAAGGCGGCGCCGGAGTTGGGATCACGGGTCGGCGCCCGTTGGTGGCAGTTGACAACACTCTTCGCGACCCCGGCCAACCAGCGGCCGCTCGAACTCGGGGCGGATTTCGTCGTGCACTCCACGACCAAGTACCTCGGCGGGCATTCCGACGTCGTCGGCGGCGTCGTCGTCACCGCGTCGGAGCACTGGTACGAGCGCCTGCGCTTCATCCAGAACTCGGTCGGGGCCGTGCCGGGCCCCTTCGACTGCTTCCTCGTGCACCGCGGCATCCGCACCCTGCACCTGCGGATGGCCGCGCACGCTGCCCCGGCCGCGGCCGTCGTCGAGTTCCTGCGCACGGTGCCGGAGGCGCGGGACATCCGCTGGCCGGGCTTCTCGGGGATGGTGTCCTTCCGTCACCCGCGGGCGGCGGCGGTCGTCACCCGGACGCGCCTGTTCACGCTGGCCGAGTCGCTCGGAGGTGTCGAGTCGCTGATCGAGCTGCCCCAGGCGATGACCCACCAGTCGGTCGAGGGCTCCGACGCGGCGGTGCCGCCGGACCTGGTGAGGCTGAGCTGCGGCGTCGAGGATCCGGCCGACCTGGTCGCTGATCTCCGCCGGGCGATCGGCTGAGCAGCCTCGATCGGGCCCGCGTCGTGAACGCGTGTCAGGCCACTGAGGACCGGTCGTCTTCTGGTGACTCTGACGGATCCACCAGATCGGTTGGCGCGAGGATGAAGACCTCGCACATGATGTCGGGCGCCTGCTGATTGCCGCTCATGAACCCGATCACCCGGCGGCCCGTGGCGTCCTCGATCACCGCCTCGAAGCGTTTGCGCATGATGCCCTGGAACTCCATCCGCTGACTGATGACCGCCGCCCCGCGGCCGGCTTCGAGCAATGTCTGCTCGACCGGTGAGAACCCGCCCCTCAGGACACACACAACGAGATCGTCCTGGTAGTAGGACTTCGCGCGGGTCGGCCCGCGACCGTAGAACTCCTTGAACAGTCCCACCAGCCCGTCAGATATCGCCGTCAGCACATCGCCGTGGCGCGTAACCGGGGTTGGGTGTGTGTTGGACTCAAGATCAAATCGGGCCGGCCTGCTGAAATCGTAGCGGCGCGGGGTGCCGCTATGGTGGTCCTATCGCCCGTCGGGTTCTCGCCCTTCTGCCTCGCGCGCGACCCCCGATGCGGAGGACGAGAGAGTAGCCGCGCGATGCCCGTCCCCGAGGCTCCGCTGACCGGCGACGCGCTGCTGACCGCGGTGACCGGAGCGATGATCGCGCTGCACGAGCAGTACTACCACCGCAAGCCGGTGACGGCGAAGACGCTGCTGCTCGGCGAGGATCTGCTGGCTTGCGTCCTCGGCGGGGTCTATACGGATGTCGAGAAGACGATGATCGAGATCCAGCGAGCCACGATCGTCCAGCAGACCCGCAACGCGTTCCAGAACGCGATGCAACACAAGTTCGTCAACACGATCGAGACGCTCTGTGGCCGCAAGGTGCTCGCGTTCATCTCCAACCACCACGTCGGACCCGACATCGAGATCGAGCTGTTCATGCTCGCTCCCCGGTCGGCGGTCGAGCTGGACCTCGCCTGAGCGCGAATACGAGAGCGGGGCGGGACTCTGAGCTCAGTGGCCCAGCCACTATGCAGTGACAAATTCGGCTGCATATTCCGACCGCTGCGCTCGGATTTAGTGAGGCGCGTGGTAGGCTGGAACAGTCCATCGCGCTCTCCCGAGGGGGAGTCAGCGATCGCGTGTTCTCCCGGTCCTTCGACCTCTCTGCCCGGCGAGCATCCTGCCTGAGAGGCATGTGAGGAGCAGCGATGGACGCTGTGAACGCACCACCGGCGCGACAGCCGCGTCGCTTGTTGGCTGCACGGAGAAACCCCGAACCCACCCCTTGGCGACCAGACGACGGCGCGGGGCGCCTGACCGACTCGTCGCTGCGGATCGCGATGCTCGCGCCACCGTGGATCTCCGTACCGCCACCCGGATACGGCGGTGTGGAGTCGGTCGTGAGCACATTGACCGAGGCCCTCGTCCGCAGGGGGCACGACGTGACGCTGTTCTGCGCTCCCGACTCGGTGTCGCGGGCGACCGTGGTAACGCTTCTGGAGACCTCGCACCCTGATGAGATCGAGCGTTCGCTGTTTGAAGTCGATCACGTCGCAGAGGCATTCGACCGGATCGACCTCACCGCCGGCGCCGATCGCTTCGATGTCGTGCATGACCACTGCGGCTTCGTGGGGCTGGCGATGGCACATCGTCTTGACACGCCGCTCGTGCACACCCTGCACGGCCCGTTCACGCCCGACACAGCGGCGTTCTACGCCCGCCACGGCCACAAGGGAACGCTCGTCGGCATCAGTCGCGCGCAACTCGCATCCGCACCTTCCGGGCTGGAAGCGGTTGGCCCGATCCCGAACCCGATCGATCTGCGGGCCTGGCCGACGCAGGAGCGCAAGGGCGACTACCTGCTCTGGATAGGCCGCGTCAGCCCGGAGAAGGGCCCGCACCGCGCAATCGCGGCCGCTCGCGCCGCCGACGTCCCGCTCGTCCTGGCCGGCGTGATCCAGCCCGGGCAGCAGCGGTTCTTCGACGCGGAGGTCGCTCCGCACATCGACGGGAAGCGCGTCCGCTTCATAGGCGAGGTCAGCGGGAAGGCGAAGCGGTCGTTGTTCGCTCATGCACGCGGGCTGCTCATGCCGATCAGGTGGGACGAGCCGTTCGGGATGGTGATCGTGGAAGCTCTCGCCTGTGGCACGCCGGTGATCGCATTCCGGGAGGGTGCGATGCGAGAGCTCATCATCGACGGGAAGACCGGCTACCTGGTCGCTGACGAGCGCGCGATGACCAACGCGATCGGCCAGCTGCCAAGGATCTCGGCGCTTGATTGCCGCACGTGGGTGAGCCAAAACTGCGACGGCGACGTTGTCGCCGCCGCCTATGAGCGCATCTACAGATCCGTGGCGCTCTCACGCCCGGCAGCGGAGCTCATGCTGAGTGCCTGAGGACATCCTCAGCGTCCTGGACGGAACGACCTTCGTGGTGGGCGACCGACATGGTGACGTTCGCGCAACCGAAGGTCGGGACTACGGCTTCTTCTCCGAGGACACGCGCTTCCTGTCGCACTGGGTGCTGCACGTCGGGCAGACGCCGCTGGAGTTGCTGAGCCTCCATCAGGGCGCCCACTTCGACGCCCGGTTCTTCCTGACGCCCATCGTTGGACCCGACGATCAGGCTCCCTACTCCGTGGTGCGCCACCGCCTCGTCGACCACGTGTGGATGGAGGAGATCACCGTCACCAACCACCTCCACTCGCCGAGCCGAGTCCGCCTGGCGCTGGATATCGATTCCGACTTCGCGGACCTGTTCGAGGTGAAGGACGGCGTGGTCCCCGAACGGGCGATCAGCTTCACACACGACACCACCAGCCTGACCCTCGCCTATCGTCACGACGAGTTCTTCCGTTCGGTCACGATCACATCCAGCTCGCCCGCAACGATCTCCCGCAGAGGGTTCGAATATGAGCTGGAACTCGCCGCCGGCGAGCGACGGTCGACGACCTTCATGATCTGTCCGCGCGCCTCGCAGCCTGGGGCGACCTTCCCGCACCGCCAGCCGCGAGGGTCGCTCGAGGCGGTCAGCAAGACAAGGATGGCAGAGCTCGAGACGTGGCTGGTCGGTGCGCCTCTCGTGCAGGCCGACGAACCGGGGCTCACGCGCACCTACCGCGCGAGTCTCAGCGACCTCGGTGCGCTGCGGATCCATCCCGACCTCTCGCTCGGGGCGACGCTACCGGCGGCCGGCCTGCCTTGGTTCATGGCGCTGTTCGGTCGAGACAGCCTGATCACCAGTTTCCAGGCCCTGCCATACGTACCGGAACTGGCGGCCACGACTCTGCGCGTACTCGCCATGCGTCAAGCCACAGAGCGAGACGACTTCCATGAGCAGGAGCCGGGAAAGATCCTGCACGAGCTTCGGTTCGGCGAGCTCACCTACCGCGGCCTGCGTCCGCACTCCCCGTACTTCGGAAGTGCCGACTCCACACCGCTGTTCCTCGTTCTGCTCGACGAATACCACCGGTGGACGGGCGATGACGCGCTCATTCGCGAGCTCGAGGTCAACGCTCGCGCGGCGCTCAGGTGGATCGAGGACAGTGGCGATCCCGACGGCGACGGCTACGTCGAATACGACTGCCGTAACCCGATGACCGGTCTGGTGAACCAATGCTGGAAGGACAGCTGGAACTCAATCCAGTTCGCCGACGGCAAGCTTGCGCGGGGGCCGATCGCGACCTGCGAAATCCAGGGCTACGCGTATGACGCACAGCGTCGGGCAGCACGACTCGCGCGCGAGGTCTGGAACGACCCGAGCCTCAGCGACCACGCCGAGCGACGCGCCCGCGACCTCCAAGCGCGCTTCCGGCGCGACTTCTGGATGCCCGAACGCGGCTGTCATGCGCTCGCACTGGACGGTGACAAGCGGCAGGTCGACAGCCTGACATCCAATATCGGGCACCTGCTCTGGTCCGGCATCCTCGACGACGGTGAGGCAGCTGCCACCGCGGTGCGGCTGCTCGACGAGCAGCTCTACTCCGGCTGGGGGGTCCGCACCCTCGGGAGCCACGAGGGTGGCTACAACCCGCTCGGTTACCACACCGGCACGATCTGGCCCCACGAGAACTCGCTCATCGCCGCCGGCCTCGCCCGGTATGGACACCATGATGCAGCTCGAGCGATCGCCACCGCGATCCTCACGGCGGCACCGTACTTCGAGCATCGCCTGCCCGAGGTTTTCGCCGGCTTCCCGGTCTCCCTGACATCGGTGCCGGTGGCATTCCCCACGGCGTCGCGGCCGCAGGCGTGGGCGGCGGGCGCCCCACTGCTGCTGCTCAGCACGGTTCTCAACCTCATGCCGCATGACACAAATGCCGAGGCAGAGCTTCCCGGCGGGTTGGGTGGCATCTCGCTTCGTCGAAACGCGACCCAGCGCCGGACACAACCGCCACCAGCGCCAACAACCACAACCGCCACCAGCGAGGGCTGAGAAGTGAACGATCTGGAAATCACCACACTCATCCGCGGCCTATCCCGTCCGCACCCATCCGGTGGGCTCGTGATCGAGCGGGCGGCGATTCTCGCCGCCGGCGCCGATTCCCCGGAGATCATCGACTGGATCATCTCCCACTCCGGCACACCGGAAACGCCCACGGCTCAAAGTCGTGGGCTTCACGGATCGCGTCTCAGCGCGGACAGAAGCGGCGCCGACACTAACCCAACGCGTTTCATCCTGCCTGCCGGAACGCTGCGCTGACCAGCCGCCCACGCCAAAGAGCGGCGTCGCGCTGCGAGCGGTCCGCCGCCGGAGTAACCTTCTTGGAGGAGGGCATCGTCG
This sequence comes from uncultured Conexibacteraceae bacterium, assembly GCA_963761675.1. Taxonomy (GTDB): domain Bacteria; phylum Actinomycetota; class Thermoleophilia; order Solirubrobacterales; family Solirubrobacteraceae; genus Palsa-465. The sequence goes on along the minus strand of CAVXIA010000001.1, from coordinate 629,944 downwards.
TGCGGTCGGCTTCCGGATCGTGCCGGCACCGCGATCTGACTTCTGCGGTTTCGTTCGTGCGCGGACCCCGGAGGTCAACGTGGTAGATGCAAACGCAATTTCAGCTGGCGCCGGCGAGGGTCCAAAGGGGTCGCCCTCGTCTGAGTCAAGTGCCAGTTCCCCCTCCTGGCAGGAGGCGCTGGCGCCGTACATCGGTCCCGATCTCCGGCTCAGCGCGCTGAACGTGCTCACGTCGGTGGTTCCCTATCTGGGCCTGTCGGTTCTGATGTATCTGCTGCTGGGCCGCTCCTATCTCGTCCTGCTGCTCGCGATCCCGGCTGCCGGCTTCCTGGTGCGGACATACATCGTCTTTCACGACTGCACGCACGGCTCGTTTCTGCCAACCAAGCGCGCGAACGCCTGGCTTGGCATCACCTGCGGGTTGCTGGTGTTCCAACCATTCGCATGCTGGCGACACAGCCATGCCGTGCACCACGCGACGGCCGGAGACCTCGACCGTCGCGGAGTGGGAGACGTACCTGTGATCACCGTTGCCGAGTATCACGCGCGATCCTGGCGTGGGAGGCTTCTATATCGACTGTTCCGCAATCCGGTGGTGATGTTCGGCCTGGGACCGATCATCGCCCTGATCGTTCAGCCGCGAATAGTCCCGCGCGGAGCCCGAACCCGTATCAAACGCAGCGTGTGGGGCACTAACTTCGCACTTGCCGTGCTGGCGACCGGGATGTGCCTGCTCGTCGGTGTGCGCGACTTCCTGTTGGTGCAGGGGTCGGTCGCGATGATCAGTGGGGCGGCGGGGATTTGGCTGTTCTACGTCCAGCACCAGTTCGAGGACGTCTATTGGGAGAGCAACGATCGCTGGAGCTATCTGGACACAGCGCTGTACGGCAGCTCATACCTCAAGCTGCCCAAGCTGCTGCAGTTCTTCTCCGGGAACATCGGTCTCCATCACGTTCACCACCTGAACGCCCGGATCGCGAACTACAACCTGCAACGCGCGCACGACGAGGTCTCGATCTTCCGCGACGTGCCGACGCTGTCACTCACCGACGGTCTCCGAGCGGTCAAGCTCAAGCTCTATGACGAGGATCACCACCGGTTGGTCACCTTCGCGCAGGCCCGCGCGAGCGTTAGCCAGCAGGCGGCAGCCGCAGGCGCAGATCCTTCACAGCGTCCCTCTGCGACTCCCGCTTTCCGACACCCCTAGCGGTGTCTCCCGCAAATCGCGGCACACCCCTGGCGGGCTCCCGCTTAGAACGTCTTCTCGGCCTTCCCCGGTCAGCCGTCGGCGTCAGCCGATGATGCCTTTGAAGCCGAGCGCGAGTTGCCAGACCCCGGCGATCGCGAATGCCGATGCTGCGAGGTTCAGCAGGTTGTGATCGAGCCAGGCTGTGATCGTGAGGCTGGCGCGACGTGTCGCATCCGGGGCCAGGAGGAACGCGCCGATCGGTACCTCGATGAACGCGAACGTGATCAGGAAGAACACGACGATGACGATCAGGGTCGTCGAGGCTCGGTGGCCGAGCTGCGCGATGTCGGCCATCGCGAGGACCACGAGCGGGCTGGGGACCACACATGCGATCGCGCCCGCTAGCACCACGACCGGGCCGCCCTTTCTGACGAGCCGTTGGATCAGGTCGTGGCCCCGCGAGTGCCTGTCGCTGGTCTCGGTTGAGGATCGCGCTTCTCGACGTCGGCGGACGCGCCGGCAACCGACCGCCACCGCGATCGCGAACAGGCCGAGCGACGCGTCAAACCAGGCGGCCGACGGAAGCACCGCCCCGGTCATCAGCGGACTGGCCTCGAGCCCGAAGACCAGCAGCGCGCCGATCAACGCCGCTGTCACATAGCCGCCGACATAGAACGCGAGCAGCACGCGAAGCGGGCTTTCGGACTTGAGCGCGATCACGACCACGACGAGCAGGAATGGCCAGAACATCGCCGCGACCGCGAGGCCGAAGATCCTCAGGAGGAGCATGGCAGTGGGCCGCTTCGCGGCCTATCGCGGAAGCAGCAGTCCCCCATATGAGTGCTTGGCCATGCGGCCGGGAGCATACGCAAACGCCGCGTGGGTGGACTGGTGGGCCGACCGCTGCGCCCCGCGCCCTTGCCCAGGGCGCTTGCCCAGGGCGCTTGCCCAGGGCGCTTGCCCAGGGCGCTTGCCGCATACGGCGGACGCTGAACCCAGACTTAGGCCACAGCCACCTTGACCCCGCTCGCAGGTTTGGGACTGTCACTAGGCTGAACGGACATTCATTCGGCTCTGGAGTTAGAGATGGGTTGGAACGCGAACGATATCCCCAATCAGCGCGGCCGCACGGCCGTTGTCACCGGTGCGAACGGCGGACTCGGACTCGTGACCGCCAGAGAGCTCGCGGCCAAGGGCGCGCACGTCGTGATGGCGGTGCGCAACCAGGAGAAGGCCGCCGCTGCGGCCGAGGCGATCCGGGCGATCGTCCCGAACGCCTCACTTGAACTCGTCCCGCTCGATCTGTCGTCGCAGGCATCCGTCAAGCATGCTGCCGGGCAGATTCTCGCCGCCCATGGTGAGCTTGACCTCCTGGTCAACAACGCCGGCGTGATGGGAATCAGCGAGGCTCGAACGGTCGATGGGTTCGAGATGCAATTCGGTGTTGACCACCTGGGGCACTGGACGTTGACCGCGCTCCTGCTATCGGCACTGCTGCGCACGCCCGGATCCCGCGTCGTGACCGTCACCAGCACGGCCCACCACATCGGCCGTGCCGTGGATGTGGCCAATCCCCATCTGGAGGGCCGATACGGCGCCTGGCGTGCCTACGGCCAGGCGAAGCTGGCCAACTTCCACTTCGGCCTCGGGCTGCAGCGCAAGCTGGAACAGGCGGGCGCGAACACGGTCAGTCTGATCGCGCACCCCGGCCTGTCCAACACCGACCTGCAGGCGGTCAGCGTGGAGGGATCCGGCGGCGGGGCCTCCCAGCGGTTCTTCCACGCGCTGGCCCAGCACACGGGCATGTCCCCAGCCGACGGCGCCCTGTCACAACTACGGGCTGCCACCGACCCTACGGCCAAGGGTGGCGAGTTCTACGGTCCGATCCTCGTGAACAAGGGCGCCCCAGTTCGCAAGCCGATCCTGCGCAGGTTTGGAATGGACCGGGCCGTCGCGAAGCTCTGGGCAGTGTCCGAGCGCGAAACCGGCGTCGCGCTCGAAATACCGCGGCCGGAGCATGATCGCGCCGCGGAGCAGACCGCGAAGGCGCGGCCGCCGGGCCAGTAGCTCAGAGGCCGGTCTCGGCGACGATCCGGCCCGAGTCGACCGCGTCCACCAGGGCGCGGTAGTCGCGCTCGTTCTGGTCGGCGTATGCGTTCGAGAATTCCAGGATTGCACGGTCGAACGTGTTGCCGGCGCCGAGGTAGGAGGCAATCGCGATTCGGTCGCCGCTGCGGGCGTGCGCGCGAGCCAGCGTCCAGCCGCACAGCCGTCCGTACACGGCCATTCCCTTCGGGCGCATCTGGTCGACCTCAACCGAACCCTTCCAGTCCTTGAGCTGGCGCCCGTAATAGTCGCGCGACAAGCCGTCAAGCCCTGCTTTGACGTGCACCCAGCCGAGGAAGATGTCGCTGGTGGCCTGCATCAGGCGCTGCCCGGCCACGACGCGCTCGCCGTGGTTCTTGAATTGGCTCTTGCCGACGTGCTCCTCCATTACCGAGGCCTCGGCCTCCTTCATCTGCAGGAACAGCGGCTCTGAGCCGTCACGACCGAACAGCAATCCGATCCACGCGCGTGTGCCGACACTCCCGACGCCAACGACCTTCCGTGCAAAATCCATGAGCTCGAACTGCTCCAGCAGCACGCGTCGGTCGTGCTCGAGCGACTGGCGGTAGACACGGAACATCCGATGCAACCAATCCATCCATTGCTCCTGCTCAGCTCCTGACACGAGCACGCGCAGCGGCACGATCAGCGGTGACTGGTCGACGATCTCAGCGCGCCCGTTGAGCTGCTGGGTCAGCTTCGAAAAGGCGGTCATGCTATCGCGCGTGTGCGCCTTCGCGAGCTCCTTCTCGGCCCTCTTGAAGCTGCTGGGCTTGAGCTCGGCCGCACGCTCCTTCAGCAGGGTCTCGATCTCCATGTGCGCATACCACACCTCCATGTTCGAGATGCCGGCGAACTCGCGGATCGCGGTGCGGTACTGGGCGACGGTCTCGAGCACGATCCGGTCCTGGTCCACGGCGCCATACCCGTTATCGCGGGCGGCGATCAGCATGCTCACCGCCAGCCGCTTGACATCCCACTCCCACGGCCCCGGCAGCGTCTCGTCGAAGTCATTGATGTCAAACACAAGCCGCCGCTCAGGCGAGGCGAAAACACCGAAATTCGACAGGTGGGCGTCGCCGCAGCACTGCACCGTCAGGCCGGAGCGCGGCGTTCCCGCCAGGTCGCTGGCCATGATCTTCGCCGCACCGCGATAGAACGTGAAAGGCGAGACGAGCATCCGGCCGTAACGGATCGGCACCAGCTCCGGCACCCGTGTCTTGGCCTGGTCCTCGAGCAGTGCGATCGGATCGGGCCGATCAGCCGGCGAGTCGTACTCAGCGTGCCGGGACCTCGGTATCTCGGCGCGTGCGGCCTTGCCGCGTGCCGCCCGCTCATCGACCGTAAGGTGCGGAACCACCTTCGGCCGGGCATCCCTCGGTGTCCCCGTCGTCGTCATGACGGCCGATCGTAACCCATGTGTCCTCCCCATCGCCCGATTCGGACGATCCAGATGCTGCTCGACCCAGCCATCCTGGGCAGCGGTGTTCGCCTGGTCTTCGACGCAGCCCTGGCGCCGAAACCCCGTTGGCGGGAGAGGCTCGTATGTCACGGTGGTGTGCCGGGTGTGACGATGCCTGTCTTGTATGCAAGAGGGCGGGCGGCTCTCATTGCCGATCACCATGTCGACAGCGCAACCTGGTCTGAGCGATGCTGCGGCCCGCCCCAGGGGAAGGTGCCGAGCAGACCACAGATTGTCCTGCTCGACGCCATGAGAGGTCTCTCGATCGCGCTTTATGCGCGGTCGTCATCCCTACTGCGCGGCCAGTCGGCTTTCCGATGCGAGTCGCGGACGAACTCAGCTTCGAAAGCGAAAGCCCACACGCACGTCCGAGTCGAGCGCTTAGCCGCCGTCCAGCAGCCGTCGCGTCACGAGGTCTGGCTGCGCGTGGTAGAAGCGAGCCAGTACGCGCTCGAATACGGGGTTCGCATCCGGAACGCTGGAGAACAGAGTCATAGAGGAGCGAAGCTTCAACGAGTCGATGCTCCCCATTAGTGCCACCGGATCATCGTGGTCGAGATCAAGGAGCGCTTCAGCACATTCGACCAGCCGCTTGCCGAGCACCGGATGCTGTAGGTATGCGCCGGCTTCATCAAGCGACCGGATGGCGTAGCGCTTCGACATCGAACTCGAGCCCAGCCCTGCTAGCTGCGGGAACACGAACCAGATCCAATGCCCGCGCTTATGCCCGTGACGTAATTCCGTGAGCGCGTGCTGATAGGTCTGGCTCTCATCCTGCGCGACCACGAAGCGCTCCAGTCCAAACGGGTCACCGACCATTCGGCCACCTTATCTCGCAACCCCACCTCCACACTGTTACTGCCACAAACACCCGACGCCGTGCACCGTATCTCGATGCGCGGCTCGTTCGCGCAGCGTCTCCGTCAGGCTCACCGACTCGCCGGACGTCCGCTGATGTGATGTCCGCGAACTGGACAACCTCAACCAGGTCGACCTCGATCTCTCCGGGGCCCATGCCATAACGCCCACCCACCCGAACCCGTGGTCCCTTCCACAGTCGAACATAAGCGTGATGTCGGCTGGGTCCGGTGACCTGCCGCTCCACATTTCTGTGATTCTCCGTGCCTCCGGTCCGGGAGATCTCGCTCGGCAGTTGAGATCGAGGCCGCTCGTTCTGCGGCACTTCAACGGTCAGAGGATTCTCGGCCGAGCATCGCGGGGCGTTGGATGTTGCCGCCGCCCTCCCGCAACCCTTATGTTTGGCAAATAGACGGCAGCCGCCACGACGATTTCATCTGACATGGCCCTCAGTTACACGAATTACTACGAGGTTCTCGGTGTCTCGCGCGACGCGGATCAGGACGCGATCCGTAGGGCGTATCGTAAGTTGGCGCGGGAGTACCACCCGGACCTCAACTCCGACGACGATGCCGAGGAGCGATTCAAGGAGATCGGGGAGGCCTACGAAGCACTGTCCGATCCGGAAAAGCGGGAGCGCTACGACCGCCTCGGTGAGAACTGGCGGCAGACTGAACGCGAATCACCGGATGAAAGCTTTACCGAGTTCTTCACCAATCAGGGATGGGGTGGGGAACGCAATGTGGAGTTCGGCGAGGACCTATTCGAGGCGCTCTTCGGAACCCGCGGGCAACGGACGGGCGGGCCCCTCCGCGGGCGCGACCGAGAAGCTCTACTGGAGCTCTCCTTGGAGGATGCGCTTGCTGGCGGCCGCCGACGACTCACGCTAGATGGACGCGAGGTCAACGTGAACTTTCCTGCCGGAGTTGGCGACGGTCAACTCATCCGACTGGCCGGACAGGGCCGCGCGGGATATGACGGCGGCCCTCCGGGCGATCTCTTCCTGCGCGTGTTGCTCAAGCCGCATCGCCGCTTTCACCGACGCGGAGGTCACGACCTCGACGTCGACCTACCGATCACGCCATCTCAAGCCGCGCTCGGGGACACCGTCAGCATCGAGACGCCGAGAGGCAATGCCCAGATCCGGGTGCCAGCGGGCTCATCAAGCGGGAGGCGTCTGCGCCTTCGCGGGCGCGGGCTTCCAAAACGTGGCGGCGAGAGCGGCGACCTGCACGCAGTGGTGAAGATCGTGGTGCCAAAGACACTCTCAGACCGTGAGCGCAGCCTCTACGAGGAACTCGCCGAGACTCCGACAAAGGACCAAGAGGAGGCGTGAGCATGGCCGAGGATCCGTTGCCAGCGCCATCCGACCGCATGCCCGCCGAGGAGGCGGTGGAGTTGGAGGTTCTCGCCCGGCTTGCCGGGGTCCGGATCGTGCATGTCCGTCGCTACCTCGAGTTCGGTCTGCTTGAGCCCGAGAATCCGCAGCCGCCGCCGACCGCGTCCGCTACCCGGTTTCAAACAGACAGCGCCGCACGTGTCGCCAGAGCTGAACGGTTGCGCCGCGACCTCAACCTCAACTACGCCGGCGCCGTGCTCGTGGTTGAACTTCTCGAGCGAATCAGCGAACTCGAGGCACGCCTTCCTCAACCCCCAACTGGCTAGCGCTCGGACGGCCGGACAACTCGGACGAACACCGGACGCGAGACGGCACGCGCAGCATCGACCACGGCACTTGCCAGCGGATCCTCGATCTCCGCGGGTCGGAGACGAAAGCGCTCACCCGGAGCGACGCAACACTTGCTAGTCGAAGCCGGTTGTCTCGGCTAGAACGAAACGGCCGCGTCCATGCCTCGGCTGCGGGCCTCATCCGTCGACACGATCTCGCGCCCGAATGGGCGCATCGACACATTGATGAGCTTGAAGTTCGCCAGGCCGAGCGGGATGCCGATGATCGTCAGGCAGAGCAGCAGGCCGGTGAGCAGGTGCAGCAGGGCTAGCCACCATCCGCACAGGAAGAACCACAGAATGTTGCCGACGGAGGAGCCGACGCCCTTTCCCGGCTGTTTCACCACTGCCCGCCCGAATGGCCACACCCCGAAGAACGCGATCCGCAACGCGGCGACGCCGAACGGGATCGTCACGATCAACACGAAACAGATCAGAGCGGCGAATGCATAGCCGATGAAAAGCCAGAAGCCGGCAAGCACAAACCAAATGATGTTGCCGAGCAATCGCACGACGCGAGTCTAAGCAGCACAGCTCCGGGCAACATCAAGCAGGCCGCTTCCCGCCTGTAGTCGCCATTGCACTTGTCAGGTCGCCGGTTGGGCTGGGATCGTTTTTGAGCCGTGGCAATCGCGGTGCTTACGACATCTCCATGATGGCGTCGGACGAGTCCGTCGTCGTGTGGTTAGCTGGGGTCCGCAGTTGATCGTGATATGTGCTTGGCGAGTCGGCGGCCGATGTAGATCACGATGCCTAGGGCTACGGCGAGCGCGAGGTAGGTGGAATACCGCGACGCGGTGTTGTAGATCGAGTTGATGTGGGTGCCTGAGAAATAACCGAGAGTGGTCCAGGTCGCTACCCAGAGGGCCGCGCCAAGCGCATTGAACGCGAGGAACTTGGCCCAGTGCATGCCGCTGATGCCGGCGATGATCCCGTTGGCTTGCCTGAGACCTTCGATGAAGCGGGCGATGACAACGATCTTGCCCCCGTGGCGTTGGAAGAAGTTCGTTGCTTTGTTGACGCGTTCCGGGGTGAGGAATATGTAGCGTCCGTAGCGCTCGACCAGCGGGCGCCCGCCGAAGTGACCAATCGCGAAGCCGATGTTGTCGCCGGCGACGGCAGCGAGGAATGCGAGCACACCGACTAGGACGACGTTGAGGCGCCCAGCGCCGGCGTAGACGGCGGCCAGAATGAGCGTCGTCTCGCCCGGGACGGGAAAGCCGAAGTCCTCGAGCAGCAACAGGGCTACGACAGCGAGGTATCCGTAGTGGTTGAGCGTAGGCTCCAGCGTGTGGAGCACGCCCGGTAGATATGGCGGCGTCGTGCTGGCTAGGTTGAATGCCAGGTTCACGCGCGGCGCCTGCCTGCCGTTGGTCGCTCACGGCTAGTCATCTGTGGGTCTTGGAGTGCTTCTCGTCGTTGCATCGAGGCGGCGATCGGCAGCATTTCGCTGATCGTAGGGCTGGTTCTACTCGTGCTGGGCGGCACAGACCGAGCGAGCGGCGGCCAAGACTCACTTTTGGCTGCAGTGCGAGGGGAGTGGCTGTGGTCCCCCTCGCAGCTCTTGGTGTTGCAGGCGACTGCACTGTCTTCGGACCACTTCGCCGATGCAGACTGATCGCGACAGAGATGGGCGACAACCTTCGGGCTCCAAACGACCCATCTCGAAGGGGTCGCGCCTTTGCCCGACATGTCGTTGATCGGCCCGCCGCCGCTTCGATTCCTAAAGCAATCGTCAGCACTGGGCTGACTCGGCCGAGTGCTTGACCACGGATGCGTTACTCCTGCTAGTCGGTTCCTCGGGACGGTTTGTACACGCGGGCAGACCCGGCTCGGTCCACTCCCGATTCGGTGCCGCTGCCGTGGTCTCGGCCGATGGTTGCCGCTCCGGCTCGAGTCGACTTCAGCGCACGACAGGCGGGGTAGATCAGCCTACGGGCGTGTTGCCCCGGACGATCCGTAGGTTGCTTGTTCGGGCTTGGAGCCGATCAAACGCTCCCTCGAGGTCGGTTAGCGCGGGTTCTGTCGACCAGCGGTTGCCGACCTGTCGGACCTCGCCAGCCGCCTGGAGCTGCTGCAGCCTGGCCAGCGCCTTGTCGTGGTTTAGCCCGGCGGCCTTCGCGATACGTGCGGTCGCGTACTCCCCGCGCGGCAGTTCGCCGAGTGCCTTCTTTAGTCGATCCTCGCGCCGCTGGGATTGGCGATCCGCTTCGCGCGCTGTCGGCTGCGTGCCCGACGGCTGTGGGACTTCTCGTGGGATGCGTGCGGGGGGCGTGTCTCCATATCGAGCTCGGCACGCAGGGCACATGACCACCGGCTCGCAACCCTCCTCGCGGAGAACCTCAAAGCCACGCCACCTGCGTCCAGATCGGCAAACCCCGCAGCGGCGCCGATTGCGTTCGACCTCGACAAGGTCTTCGTTGTTCAAGGGCATCCCGTCGGACGATAGAGAGTCAGATCCCACTTCGGCTCCCACAGTCAGCCGACTGCGCATTTCCGAGCGCTAATCGCCCTTAGCGGCGCGAATAGCGTTCGCCTGAATGGTGTCAGTCCAAATCTCCCAGCGACCGGACGCCGATTGGTCTTCGTCCATGAATCGGTAGGGCCGGCGACCGGCGAACTCCGTCATTCGTAGGTGCCACACACCGCCGAGCACGCTGGCGATCCGCCGCCGTGGCCAAGCAAGGACGTCCTCGACCTCCCGGAACGTTTGCAGACGCTCGGGCGCGACGGCAAGCGCCTCAAGCAACTCACGCATGAGATCGCTGCCGCGATCGTAAAACCGAGTGATCTCTTCAGGGTCGCCCATCGCATTCTCGGGCTCGTGCTCGGTCGGGACGGTCGGAGGTATGACGCGAGGCACCAGCGACACGGTAGGGGATCCGGTCAGACAACCGACGCGCCACACCAACAGCCACCGAGTGCCATGCCCACGTGCCTACCGCGCATCGCGGGGAAGTCGCCGGCAGCCCCGAGATGCATGTGCTGCCGGCAAAGCGGGTCCGACGGACGGTTGGCCTCAACGAAGCGGCATACTCTGAAGGAGTCAACTGGGTGGAACATCTGGCCGGAGTCGTATCTCAACCCCGGACGGCAGCGGGATCAGGTCAGGTAGCGAACGCGTCGATTGCCGCGCACATCTGCTGCATCATGACCGGCCCGCCGTGGCCTTCCTCTTCAACGATCGACAGCCGGCTGCCCGAGATTTCATGATGCAGTTGCCAGGCGGTAATGGCGGGCCCGCTCACGTCGAGGCGACCATGGATCAGGACCGTCGCAATGTCCTGGAGATCCGTCGCTCGGTTAAGGATCGCTGCGTCCCCGACCAAGAAACCGTCATGGGACCAGTAGTGCGTAACAAGCGTCGCGTACACCGCGCGCATAACCGGATCCTCGTGCAACACGCCTGGTCTGCGCATATGAGTCGCCTCCCACGCGTCCCACGCATCCGCGGCCTGCGCACGATCCCACGGGTCTGCCTGGGTCAGGCGACGAGCGTAGGCACAAACGATCCGCTCGTCCGCCATTCGACCAGACTCAGCAGCGAATCGATCCCACGCCTCGGGGAACATGCGGTTCATGTCTTCGGTGAGCCAGTCGATCTCACGACGGGAGGTGGCAGCGACCGCGACGAGCACCAACTCGGTCACCCGCTCGGGGTGAGTGAGCGCATAGGCGAGCGCGAGCGTGGTGCCCCAGGACACGCCGGAGACGAGCCATCGGTCGATACCCAGGTACGCGCGGACCGCCTCGATGTCGTCGATCAGCGCCTGGGTCGTGTTCAGCTCCAGCGTGTGCAACGCATCGGTGATCAGCGGTCGGCTGCGGCCACAGCCACGCTGGTCGATCCCAACGATCAGGTAACGCTCGGGGTCATATCGCCGCCGGTACCCGCCGGGACCCAAACCACTACCAGGCCCTCCGTGCAGATAGAGCGCCGGGCGACCACGCGGATTACCGGATGTCTCCCAGTAGATCTTCACATCCGCGCCGACTGCCAGCAGACCAGACGCGAAAGGCTCAATCGGTGGATGCACAGGCCCCGAGAATAGTTACCGGGTGGCTACGAATGCCGCATGTGATTCTGATGCCACCTGAGGTTGCCGATCGCTGCGCGCAGTACATCGCCCTGCAGCCCGCGCATTGCGCGCATCTCAGTGAGGGTGCCCATGTACGTGGGCGGCCGCCGAAGCAGGTGCCGTCAATGTCATCCGCATGTTGGTCGGGATGCTGCGTCACATCACGGGTGCGCTCACGCCCTTCCGCCCCAAGAGCGGTTTACAGGGCGCGGTCCGTTGAGCGATTGGACGCGAGCTTGAAGCTGTCGCTTGCCCGGACCGCCGCCGAGCCGACAGGAGTGAAGATCACCCGATCGGTCACCCGGAGTGTGCGGCTGGCCCTGAGGAGCGCGGCGCCGGCCTTCGTGACCCGGATATGCAGCTTGGTCGTGGTTGGCTTCGCGATCTTCGCGGCCGCCTGAGCCACGAGGACACTGCTTCGGCCCACCCTGGCGGTCCAGCGCACGGCAATCCTTCCAGGCTCGAGGGCGGTGAAGGAGCGCACCGCGCCCGTGAACCGCCTGTGACCGTGTGCCGCCGCAGCGCCACGATCGGCCGAGAGCAGCGAGCGGATCATCGCCAGAACCTGCTCGCGTGTCGGAGCGGGCGGGGTGAGCTCCACCGCTCGCGACCAGCCACTCGAGGTACGCCTCACCACGTAGGGCTCCTTCCCGCCGCTCGCCGCTGCCGATCCCCCACCGGCAGCTGCCGCAACGGTCGCGCTTGCCGCAGCGTCGTAGGTACCGGCCGCGACGCAGCCGCCGGAGATCGAACAAGAGACAGCGCCAACCACAGCAGGCGCGGCCTGGGTCGCGTTAGCCGGGAGCTGCGGCACGCTACCCGGGTTCCACGTGCCACTGGTCTTTGAGAACAGCAACCCGGTGTCGGCGCTCGCGCCGATACCGCCAAGACCTCCGTTGCTCACCACGACCTGCGTTTCCTGGCCGGTGGCCGCGCAGCCACCCGCGGCGGCACATGACAGCTGGGTCAGGGAGATGGTGTTGTAATTGCCCGGATTGGCTGGCTGTTGTGCCTGCACACCGGTGAGCCAAGTGCCGCCGCTCTCGTTGACGAACAGACCCTGCGGAATCCCGTTCGCGTCCGACATAGTCGCCGGCTGCGGTGCAGTTTCCCGCGGATGGGCATGAGAGTAGGTCCAACACGCTCTGGACTCCGACATCTGGGAGCTGCGCCGCGGTCGTCGGCCAAGCGTTCGCCGGAACGTTGATGGTCGTTGCGGGCGACCAGACTCCGTTGGTCTCCGACACCGCCAGTGGCTCCGGATAATCGGTCGATGTCGACGTGGCAACACTCAGGCCGCCAACCGCGGTGCAGTCCCCGACCTGGGCACGGCCACGGCGTCAAGGACCATTCCAGACCAGCCATCGGGTTCGGATGGCGGGGTGACCGTAGTCCCCGGCGCCCATGCACCGCCCGACTGGGTTGCCACAAAGGGGCCGTCCGAGCTGGACGCCACGGCCACGCAATCCCCAGCTTCGGGACACGACAGCGAGGCGACGCTAGTGTAGGTGGGGGCCGTGCTTGCGCCTACCGGCGGCGGTAGCTCCTCACCCTCCGACCAAACACCGTCGGTCTCTGTAAACGCCAGGGCAGTCTCACCCCCCACGAGCATCCACATGCCGTTTGGGAAGGCCCCCCCGGAAAAGCTGAAGCCACTGAGATTGGCCACGGCGGTGCAATTCCCGGCTGACGCGCATTGAACAGACACGAATCGCAGTTGCGTGTTGGCCCCTTCAGGGATATTCGTCACAGTCGCCGGAACCTGTGCCTGCACTCCGGTCGCCCACAGCCCATCGGTCTCCGTGAACATCACGCCGTCCATGTTCCCGGCGGTGTCGGTGTACGTGCCAACCGCGGTGCAGTTCGCGGCCGATCGGCACGAGATGTTGCTGATCGGCGGCACGTCGATCACCCCGGTCGGCAGGCACATGATGCCGACGCCGAAATTGCAGTCCTGAGTTCCGAACCCGACCCACGGGTTGGTCGGACTCGCGTCCGTCGGCAGCGTCGCCGTGACCAAGGCGGTGGTCTTGCCTCCCAAGACCGTGGTCATCAGACCGCCGTACGAGTTGGTATGAGCCAGCGGAACAGACCCCGCGGTCGTGCAACTGCCATCAGGCGCGCACGAGACCGTTTCCGGAACATAACCTTGCAGCTGGAAGGACGAGAGTGTGGCGGCGAATGCTGTGCCACACGACGCCAACGCCACAGCGAGGCTCACGAGGGACACCAAGACGGCCAGCGTGGCGGCCGCCCTAGCCAACCGCGAAGTAGCTCCGCTCATCGAGCCCATTATCCGCATATCCGGTGCAGTAGGCAGCCAGGCCGACACTCACTATCGAGATTCCCTGAGACCATGGGCCACACCGTGCCGCGATCCCAGTCACGTCTCCGGTACCCCCTGCCGCCATGAAAGCAGGGCTGGACCATCGTGGCCGTGGGCAGCTGCGCCTCGCCAGATCCGCAACTGTCGGCGAGTGACGGTTCGTCGCCATTCCGATCGTCAGCCCAGAATCGTCGCGACGGCGAAGGCGCTCGTGAAGCGTCGTCGCGCATCCCGGAGCCTTCGAGGGTCTGTGACGCGGCGGGTAGGCGGCTACGGCCCCGCGGGTCTTGCGGCGCGGGAGCCGCCGAGCAGATAGTCAACTGTGATACTCAGGGCGCCTGCCGACGCTGGGATGTGACCAAGCGCCAGTCCGACACGAAGGCTGTCATCCTCGACGACCATGAACTCAGAATTGCTTCCTGGCGCTGACGCGGACGAGGAGTCTGCCTGATGCCCGGACGCAGTCATCGGGACACCGAAGAAGAGGCGTCCGAGATGTTCGAGCCTTCGAGCTGGGATGACCGGTATTCAGGCGAAGAGAAGATCTGGAGCGGAAACCCAAACCCGCAACTGGTCGCTGAGGTGACCGCATTGAAGGCCGGCGCTGCGCTTGACGTCGGGTGCGGCGAAGGCGGCGACGTGATCTGGCTGGCGCAACAGGGCTGGCGAGTGACCGGTGCTGACTTCTCAGCCAATGGCCTCGCCCGTGCCGCCCGCCATGCCGAGCAGGCCGGGGTAGCCAACCAGACAGACTGGTGGCAGGTCGACGCACGGACGTTCACGGCCGAAGATCGGTCCTATGACCTGGTCACCACCCACTTCCTACACCCGCCGGACGGAGGAATGGTCGAGGTAACCAGTCGGCTGGCTGAGGCTGTCGCGCCCGGAGGACACCTCTTGGTCGTCGGCCACGCGCCATCCGAAGCGTTCACCCACATGACCTCCAGCCACCGTGCCGCGATGTTCCTCGCCGATGACCTACTTCCCGGACTACCAGACGACTTCGAAGTGCTCGTCACCGAACAGCGGCCGCGGAAAGTCACCCGGAACGGAACCACGCACGACATTCAAGACTCCACATTGTTCGCCCGTCGCCGGGTCTAACCACCCCGGGGGGGCAGGAGCGTAGGTCTGATCGATAGCCGGCAGCGACCACCGCGTCGCCAACGCGATAGTCGGCGACGATTCGACCCCTGCTTGGACGCACTCGTCTCGCGGCGTCGCCTGGCCGGTCTAAGGTCTGACCGAGACGCGATCGGCGAACTCGATCAAGAGCTCCACGTGTCCGTCGACCAGACCTGTCGCCGGGTCGATGTCGAGCAGCAGCGAGGGCTCGGTCCGGTTTTGTGCCCATTCGTGCGCGTCGGGCCCTAGATCGTCGTCGATCCACGCAATTGCGCGTTCCGCAGTGAACCGCTTGACCGCGGGCAGTTTCCACGTGGGAATTCGAAGGCTTGACGCACCAGTGAAGTCGATCACCGGCAACTCTGGCAAGGCAAGTGCGGGCCCGAGAACGCGGTTCGCGTTTTGCCCCCATCTCGACCGCAAGCTCAAAGCGACACACAGTGCGGTCAACGGCCGAACCTGACCAGTTCTGATCCGCGCTTCAAACAAAGCCCTGCGTCCGGCGGGCGATAGCTTTCCTAACCCAAGAATGCCGAGCTGACGATCGCTGATTGGACAAGCTGTGTTTGCCTCGACCGCCGCCGGGAGAGGGCCACTATTGCTTGCCCTATCAGACGTCCTGTGGCGACAACCGCATCGCGCCGAGGCCGCGAGATTTCGCCAGATCACAACTCCTCGGGCAACCGTCGGCTTCTTGTGCAATATGCGACGGACAGTTTGGTACCCACGTGCGGTACCCACGGCTTCCTCTCGTGGCGCAAGGGACGTGACCTCACAAACAACAAAACCGCCTTTACAGGCGGTTCTTGGAGCGGGAGCGACGGGACTCGAACCCGCGACCTCCGGCGTGACAGGCCGGCGTTGGACGTGTGGAACGCCGAAAACACTGAGGATTGGCGTGACGTAAACGCAGTAAATACGGGCTTTCTGGAGCTGTTTGATGCCCAATGTGATGCCCAATTTCTCGTGATGCCCAAATGATGCCCAATCCGAAAAGGGCGGTAGAGTGGCTGTCGTGACACGTGCGTCCGACGTTGAACAGGGCAGCCTTGTGGTCAGGCTTCGGGCCGGCGCTGCCGGCCGTGTGTACTGGGATGCCCAGTGGCGGTTCCGGATGGCTTCTGGCGATGACTGGCGCTTGAAGAGAGAGCGCCTCGGTCTCGCCTGGCAGGAGCCCGATGGCGCCGGCGGTTGGCGTAAGCGCAAAGGGCGATGCCCCGAGGATTGGCTCGACGAGCGTGCGGCAAACATCGAAGCCGTGGCCGCCATGGAGCGTCATGCCTTGAAGTTGACCACTGGCGCGCAACGAGCCCGCGACGACGCCCAGCGCAAGGTCACCATGCGCGAACTCGCATACGAGTGGTTGCGCTGGCTGGAGGAGGTCTACGGCGCCAAGCCCTCGACCTTGTCCGACTACCGGTTCCTGCTCCGCGAGCCTGGGCTTCCCCATAAGCGAGGCTCGGGTGTGAGCCACGGTCGGATCATGGGTGCGTTCGGCGACCGGGCAGCCGCTGACGTCACAACGGCTCAGGTGAGCCGCTTCCTGCGCCAACTGGACGGCGAGGATCTGACTCCCAGAAGTGTCAACAAGCATCGGCAGATCCTGGCGGCGATCTTCACCTACGGTTGCCGCGAGGACACACACGCGCTGCCGTCAAACCCGGCAACCCGCACAGATAAGCGGCGTGAGAATCCACCGGCCGCACTCGATTACTACGAGGTCGAAGAGGTCGAGGCGCTCGCCCGCGCCTGCGAACGCGGCGAACACCGCGTCGGTAAGCAGCCGACGGACCTCGACGAACTGAAGGCACGCAGCACCGAGGACCGACGGGACGCAGATGCATTCCGGATCCTGTTCTACACCGGCCTGCGCCTGGGTGAAGTCCTTGCCCTGCGTTGGGAGGATGTCGACCTGGAGGACCGTCTGGTGCTTGTCAGGCGCGCGGTATCCGCTGGCCAGGAGACCCTCCCAAAGGGACGACAACACCGGTTCGTTCCGCTTGCAGGGCCCGCCGTCACGACCTTCGCGAAACTCTCAGACCGCGCCGAGTTCACGGGTCCCGACGACTACGTGCTCTGCAATCGGTGGGGGCGCCGCCTCGACCCATCGGCGTTGCGCCGTCGATACAAGCGCGGCTGCGAAGCCGCCGGCCTACGCCCGGTCAAACTACACGGCCTGCGCCACGCTGCTGGCAGCCTAGTCGCACGCACCGCCGACCCTGTGTTCGTCCGCGACTTCTTGGGCCACGCCAAGCTCTCCACCACCGACCGTTACGTCAGCGCGAAGCTGAGGCCCGAAGAGTTCAAGCGTCTGGACGACGCGTTTGCGCCGGTCAGCCTTTCCGCGAGCGCGCTGGCCGGCGCTGCTGGCGGGCCGGATCGCTAGCGCCTGAGACGTCTTGCGGTCAAGGCGGCTTGCACGGACCAGACCGTTTGATCGGCTCTGGTTCCGGCGCTACCGTTTCATGGCGATGAGCGAACCGCTAAGACTCACGATCCTCTATGAGGACGCCGGTGACGGCGACGGCTGGGTCGTGGCGAGGATCCCGCAGGTCCCCGGCGCGATCAGCCAGGGAGCGACGCGTGCCGAGGCGCGCGAGAACGTGATCGATGCGCTCCGGGAGCTGCTCGCCGTCAGGTTCGGGACGCCGCCGGACCTCACGGAGCCGGTCGACACCGACCAGCTTGAGCTGACCATCGCTGCGTGAAACGCCGAGACCTGGAGCGGCATCTCCGCGCAAACGGCGCGGAACTCTTGCGCGAGGGCGCCAACCACAGCGTCTGGGCGATCGGCGGTCCAGACAGCGACCGAATCGCGGCGGTACCGCGACACAACGAGATCAAGACCGGCACGGCCCGCGGCATCTGCAAAGAGCTCGACATCCCCGCCCCGTCCGGCCGCTGAAGCCGAAGCACCGCCCCCACCCGCTTCACGAGGCGCTCGAGGCCCGCACCGGGCCGGGGGTTTCGCGGACTTCCGGCAATGGCTCCCCGTTGGCCTCGGAGCTGACTCGCACCAGGCCAAGCTGCCAGTGACCTGCACTCGGCTCTTTCACATCCATGCCACTTCCAAACCAGCCATCAATCTTGCTGCCGTCATCTGTCAAGTCGCTGATCGCCACCTGCACCTCGGCGCCGACCTCCTCAGAGCGCTCTCGTCGTCGCCGCTCTCAGCCACTTGCTCTCGGTCGGCCCGCCGCCTGCCGTACACGCCGTCGGCCGGTCCTCGCTGGTCCCTCGGACAACTTCGATCCTCAACTTGTCCAGACATACACTCCACGCACTGGGTGCTGGGCCCCCAAGTTGTCCGAAGTTGTCCGGGCCCAGATGAGGCTGTGGAGCGCCGATAGGCGAATACCTCGGCCGCACCTCCAGGCCGGCCCGTTCGCTGCGAGGCCCCCATACCTTTGAAGGCGCGGGATGCGTGGCACAGCCATGCGGCGTCGTGTTCGCGCCGTGTCTGGGACCGCTCAGCACGACACGCTCGGCGATGAGCCAATGGAGAGCAGGCGTAACACGACGAGACATGCGCCATGGATGCCACAGCAGGGGCGGAACTTCAACCGCATCTTCGGACAACTTCAAGGACGTCTCTGGACAACTTCGGACAAGTTTGGCGTATGCAGGCAATTGTCCGGACCGCGCCCACAAGCTCGTCTTCAGCGCTGTCGTGCCTTCCCGGACGAGCGACTTGGTAGCGCCGGTGACCGCGGCCGTCAAGGTCGCTTACGCTCCCTTCCCCTCGCTACCGCTCGGTGACGGCCGTGGCCGCCGGCGCGGTTAGGCAAGGACGTCCGGGAAGGGGCCGCTCATGTGGCGGCGGAAAATCTGGGCCTGACGGACGCGGAGCCTAAAGGTGCGCACGGCGCCATCTCCAAGGCGCCTTGTGGGCCGGGGACGAGTTGGGACGTCTTGGGACGAGTTGGGACGCTTGGGGACGTAAGCACCCTGTGCGTACAGTGTGGTCCTCTTGTGGGGTTGCTGACGGCAGCGACAGGCGACCACTCCATACGCCCGCGGGAACGACAGCCAGAACCGCCGCGTCAACCTGATCGAGCGTCAGCGAGATCCACAGCGGGAGCGCAGCGGTCACCATCGCGCGACGACGGACACGGCTGATTGACGGCGCTCTTCGTTGCTGGCCGTAGAGCAGGGCGGGGCATCGGCGTCGGACTGCCTGACGGCGGCCTGTTCACTTCCCTCCTCCTGGCGAAACTCAGGTCTCTCGCGGAGCCGATGGTCAGACGTGCTTTCGTGTTCGCGCGGGTACCGGCTACCTTCTGCTCCAACCCGATCCATGCATGAAGCCGGAGCGACGCAAGGCTTCCGGTCTCGGGCAAGGGCGGAAGTCGGCTTGTGCGACAACCAGCTCGCTGGTCGAAGGCCGGCGGCGGGGATCCGCTGCTGACGGCTCCCGACGTGGCCGCCTCCGTCCGCAGAGGTCGCCCCAAGGGGCGAGGTGTCAGGTTGCGATTTGCGGGGGCCTTGCGCTGGCGGTCGCTGTTGTCGTTTCGGCGCTCGCGACGATCTCACGTAGAGCATCGATTTCGGCTTTGAGTGCTTTCCGTCCGTTGCGGGTGGCGCTGATCCAGGTTCGGGGTTTGCGGTCCTCGAAGGTCTTCTCGATCTGGATGTAGCCTCCGGCCTCTAGGGTGGCGAGGTGGCGTGACAGGTTGCCGTCGGTTAGCCCGAGTAGGTCGCGTAGTGAGACGAAATCGATCCGTTTGGTTTCGCAGGCGGCGGTGAGGATGCCGAGTCGTGTCGGCTGGTGGATCGCAGGGTCCAGGCGTCTAGTGGGGTGGCTCATCGCGCGCGTCCGTTCGCGGCGTAGTGTCCGGCAGCGGCGATCGCGACCGCGACGAGACCCACCCCGTAGATGATCAGCGCTGCCCACTCGGGGGTGGCGTGCAGATACAGCACGTCGCTCGTAGCTCCGATCGCGACGATGGCAACCGCGATCGCGCCGAACCCACCCATCGCGGCTGCGAGCGCCATGGACGCGGTGACGCCTGTGATTAGGACGCTCACGCCGATCATGTTGGCTATGAGCGCTCCGCTGATCGCTGCGAGCACGGATGCTTGTCTGATCCGCGGTGACCGCAGAATGCCGTCTGCATCCTGGTGTCGTGCCATCCACTGCCGGGTCAGCAGTAGGGCAAGCACCATGCCTAGCAGCGACGCGGTCGAGACCCAGGCCACGCGTGGCCAGTAACTCAAGAGCATTCCGCGGGCGATGAATAGGACGCCGAGGACCATGAGCACAATGAAAGGCGCGGCGGACGCGCGGCGGGCGCGTTTTCGCACGTCTTTGATCTGGCGCAGGCGAGCCTCGGCCTCCCCCAAGTCATCTATTTGCTGTGCCACGTCCATCGTGCCTTGATTATACAGAGAGCTTTCTGCTATACGTCTCTTTGCATTACAAAGTACTTTCTGAAAGGAGCTGGAAGATGCTAGGACTATTGGGATTGAGGCGGGGCGGCATTCCAGGCAGGATCACCGTAATCGGCGCGGTCTGGACTGTGGCCGGGCTAGTGGTGGGCAGCACCGTTGTAGCCGGGGTGGGCGCGCTCGTCCTCGTCTGCGGGGCTGCTGTATCCACGCTGATGATGCGAAATACGCGGAGCCTGAGATGACCGCGCCTTCGCTGGTCAGTCCGAGATCCGGGACAGCTACGACCACGACTCAGCAGCGTCCACGCCGAATGAACCAAGATCGTGATCCGGTGAGCCCAGCCCACTCAGAGAGCAAGAGCTCAGGTAAAGCCCTCAGCCAGACCATCAGCGAAGTGCTAGCCGCGAGGATCGCGGCCGGGGATCGCCTTGAAACGGTCGAGGATGGTCACCATCTCGCAGAGCTGATCGGTGCCACGGTGCTCGAGCGGTTCGCAATTCAACCGCGGCCCCCGGAGCGCGCCATGAGCAGCATCAGGAGTCATCCGGGCCCAGAGAGCTCGCATATCATCCTCGACGTTCGGGACTTGTCGGTGGTCTACGGCACAAAAACGGCTGTCGATGGCATCAGCCTTCAGATGGCCCGTGGCGAGATCTTCGGGCTACTCGGACCCAATGGGGCAGGTAAGACGAGCACCCTCAGTGCGATCGAAGGCCTGATGAAACCACGAGCTGGCGCCGTATCCCTTGGTGGTGTCGACATCCGAGATCATCCCTCGCAGGCAAAGACCAAGCTGGGGGTGCAACTACAAGCCACCAGCTTTCAGTCGCAGCTCACGATCAAGCAGATCGTCCGACTGTATGCAGGCCTCTACGGCCTCCGGCTCTCAGATAGTGAGATCACCGCGGGCCTGCAGGAAATCGGGCTCAGCGATGAGGCGGGCAAACCGTTCAAACAACTGTCCGGCGGCCAACAGCAGCGCCTCTCGCTCTACATCGCCGTTATCCACAATCCTGCACTCCTGTTGCTGGATGAGCCGACGGCCGGGCTCGATCCACAATCCCGCCGTCAACTCTGGAGCCGCATAGAGCTCATCCGACAGCGCGGCGGAAGCATTCTCCTAACCACCCACTCAATGGAAGAAGCCGAAGCCGTGTGCGATCGCGTTGCGATCATCGACCACGGCAGGCTGCTGACATGCGAGACACCGCAGAACCTGATCTCCAAACACAAGGACGACCCGGAGGTTCGCAAGGTCGCCCACGGCGACGTGACCCTAGAGGACGTCTTCATCGGCCTAACGGGGAGCGAAATCCGTGACTAGCGCAGAGCCCATCAGCGAACCGCCTACGCAGCTGGTCATGAGCTCGCTCCTGCGCGCCGATTTCGCCGTGCTCCTCAAGAGCCGCCGAGCGCTGCTGATCAGCCTCATCCTCCCGATCCTTATTCTCTTCTCGACCAAGTCAGTCAAAGCCACCCACAACTTCGGTGGATCGCTAGTCATAATCGGATTAGCCATCGCGCTCGGGCTCGTGTCCAACTCGATCCTCGGCTACGCGCTCACGGTGGCTCGAGACCGCGAGCAGGGAGTGTTCCAACGGATCCGCGTCACGCCCGCGCCGACCTGGACGATCATGGCCAGCCGGCTATCCACCCAGGCCGTCGCCAACCTACTAATCACCGTGATCGTGGTGATCGCAGGAAGTCGAATCCACCACGTTTCGCTATCGGCCGGGACCTACGGACTGGTCCTCGCGGTATCGATCCTTGGCGGCGCTGTCTTCCTCAGCATCGGGCAAGCCCTCGTGGGGCTCATAAAATCTGCCGACAGCATCAACGCCGCCGGACGCGTCCTCACGCTTGGCCTCGTCCTGCTCGCATCGCTGGGGCAGAGCGGGACACTCGGAAGCGCCTGGGAATCGATCTCGCAATGGTCGCCGGTCGGGGTTGTGATGACACTCTTTGCCGGAGTCCTCAACCTCTCCACATGGGACACCAACGACTCGCTCACCCTGCTCGCAACCGGCGGCTACATCATCGTGTTCGCCGCCATCGGCATCCGTTGGTTCCAATGGGACTCTCGATAACAAGCGAATGAAGGCCACGTTCTAGCATCAAACACCCCTTCCGACTCACAGACGGACGAGCACGTCGCCAAGGGTGCCGGCATCCCCCACCGGACCCGCTTTGATCTCACGACGTGCCTCTCGAGGTCACGCCGAGCGGTCTTGCATAGCGCGGGAAGGGCGCATCAGGGCGGGGGGCGAGTTTGGCGCTGGTTGCGGAGTTGCCGCTCGCCTCTGGTGGGGTGGCAGTGTACGTTGGCGGGCGTGAGTGGCGGCAGACGGCGACGAGGCTCCGGTGGTCACCCGGCGCGGGTGGCTCAGCGCCGTGAGCGCGAGCAGGCCGGGCAGGGCTCTGCGCCAGAGGAGGTCCGCGTGGCGCGGATGATCGCGCTGTCAGCGGCGGGGATTGACTCGGCGCTTGATGCCGAGGCGTGGGCGTCGCATCTGCTTGGGACGTTCCGTGAGCAGCGGCACGGGCTGCCGTTCCCCGATGCCGTTGGGCTTGATCCGGCGCTTTTGTTCGGCGAGCCGCTGGTCACTCAGCTGGCGACCTTCGGCGACGCGGGCACC
The DNA here is from genome assembly GCA_963761675.1 of uncultured Conexibacteraceae bacterium. GTDB lineage: Bacteria > Actinomycetota > Thermoleophilia > Solirubrobacterales > Solirubrobacteraceae > Palsa-465. The sequence continues at coordinate 607,044 of CAVXIA010000001.1, read as the reverse complement.
GCGATCACGCTGGCGGCGATAGCGGAGCTCGAGGACGGTGAGCTGGGGGTCCTGGCGGGTGAGTTGCTCACCAGCTCACGGGCGACGGCCAGCGCGCCGGAATGGGTCGAGCAGATCGGCGAGTCGGAGATCGTGGGTGCCGCGGTGATCAGCGAGGCGGTGTTCGACGACGCCCGCACGGTGTTGCTTGAGAGTCGCCATCCCGATGGCGAGACGATGGCTGTCGGCGTGTTGATCGACCGCAACCTGGGCGGCCTGGCCCAGGATGTGCTGCTGGCCGAGTCGATCGAGCAGGTGGCGGGCTCGATCGGGCGGCACACGGCTGACGGCGAGGCCGAGCTGGAGCTGAAGCGCGTCGACCCCGGCGTCGCCGCCGGGCTGATCCGGGACGCGATCGCGCTAACGGACATGACCTGGGATCCGCCTGTCACCGATGACTTCTGGCCCGGGCGGGCGCTGGCACTGCTGCGCGCCGACCAGACCCCGGGCGTGGTCGAGCCTCCCGAACCGGCGGAGCTGTCGGTAGAGGAGCGCGACCGGCTGCGCGACGAGTTCCTCGCCTCGCGCGAGGGATCCGAGTTCGCGTCCGACGGGGACGAGGCCTGGGTGGTGTCGCTGGCGATCGACTTCTGTGCTGGCTACACCGACGGCGACCCGCTGCGCTGGAGCCCGGTGGTCGTCGAGTTGTTCATGAGCGACTGGGTCCCGCGCAAGGTTCTCGCGACTCCCGAGCTGCTCGCATGCCTTCCCGGGGCGCTCGACGCCTGGGTGCGCTTCGCCGCCCGTCGGCGCGGGATCCCGGAGTGGGCGGCCAACGAGACCCGAGGGTCGATCGGCGACTGGCAACAGGAGATGGTCGAGACCGCCCTCGACCCGTCTGTGGGCGGACCGTCCAAGCAGTTCTTGCTGGCGGCGAAGGCGGCGGGCGTTGACCTCGAGGATGAGCAGTCGGTGGGCACATTCATCGATGGCTGGAACGCGCGCAGCGAGCTAGACCTCGCCGACCTTGAGGTGCCGCAGGCGATCGAGCCCGACGATGTGCTCCAGCTGAAGATCGCGCTGAGAGGAGTCAGCAAGCCGCCGGTATGGCGGCGCGTCCAGGTCCGCGCCGACGCGACCTTCGCCGCGCTCCACGACGTGATCCAGGCTGCGTTCGGGTGGACCGACACGCATCTGCACAGCTTCGAGTACGAGGGCGTGCGGATCGGCGTTCCGGATCCTGAGTGGGAAGACGACTGCGCTGACGAGACCGAAACTACGCTCGCAGAGGTGCTCCTCGGACCAAAGGATCGCATTCGCTACACCTACGACTTCGGCGACGACTGGGAGCACGACATCATGCTGGAGAAGGTGATCGAGCCGAACACCGATGACCGCAGGCCGGTGCTCATGACCGGCAAGGGCGCCTGCCCGCCAGAGGACTGCGGCGGCCCCTGGGGCTACGCCGAGATGAAGGACGCCGGCGGCTTCGATCCGGCGGCGTTCGAGCTGGAGTTCGCCCAGCGACGGGTTCGCGCAGTCGGCCGCTGAACTCCAGCGTCACCCGCGCAGACCTGACCCGCGGGGGACGGGCATCGCGCCGACACCTGAATCGCTCGCGCGGGGAGCATCTGCTCGACCGAGCCGAGGCCGCTCCTTCGCGCAGATCAGAGGGAAGCGCGCCCAGGCCGGTGCTGAGGCAGAACGCAACCTGATTTGGCTGCACGCGAGGCGCTCGACCAGCACTAGCCGCGTGCCGCGACTTTCACCTTCCCAACCCCGAAACTGACCTACGAGTCGCCAGGCCTCGACTGGTGGCCCACGCCAGTTCATCAGGGCGTTTGATGCCCAATTGTGATGCCCAATCCGGTTTTCTGCGTGATCCGCGATCCTATGAGCGCCAGAAAACGTGTATATTCCAGGCTTTTCTTGAAGCGGGAGCGACGGGACTCGAACCCGCGACCTCCGGCGTGACAGGCCGGCGCTCTAACCAACTGAGCTACGCCCCCAAGGCGTGGCCCCAGTATGACAAGCGCGAAGTTTTCTCGCGCTCCGCAACTATGAGGGTGCCAGGCGTGCTTAAGCGGACGGAATCGATCTGATCGTCGCGCCCAACCCGGCCATGGGAACGACGTTCGGAAGCCACCGCGAGGGGGCCCGCAGGCTTGGGGCCCTCTCGCGGTTTAACCGCTGCCTGCACGTGGTCCGCGTGGAGCCGATCGCCGCCGCGCTCGAGTGCCCAGGGCCGCCGGCGATCAGGAGCGACAGGCTCTCAGAGCGCGTCCCCGGTCGCGAGACCGGGCGGTGGCACCCAGCCGCCGAAGACCGCCTCGAGCTCGAGCGCGATCGCGATGCTCAGGTGATCGGCGCCGTGCGCGGCCGCCACCTGCACGCCCACCGGCAGGCCGGCCTCGCTCAATCCCAGCGGGACCTCCGTGACGGGAACACCCGCGAGGTTGAAGATCGCAGCGGGTGTAGTCAGCCAGGGTCGGCCATATGTCTGGCGGTGCCGCGGCGCAACCGTGAGCTGTGCCGGGTGCAGCAGCACCCCGTTGCCGATCGCCTCTGTCAATCGCTCGGCGAGCTCACGGGCACGGGCCAGCAGCTTCTCTCGCATGCCGGCGTTACCGGGTACGGCCTCGGCGAGCGCCGTCAGCTTTGTCGGCAGCGTGTGTTGCCCGCCTCCGAACAGGAGTTCGCGCAACCCGCCGCCGGCCTCTCCCGCCTCAGCCAGCAGGCTCGCCGTGGTGGTCGGCTCCTCGCCGTTCTCCTGCAGCGCCGCGAGATAGGGCAGCAGCGCGCCACGCCAGGCCTGCAGATCGAGCCTCTCCACGCGAGCGCCCGCGGCGAGCAGTGCGCCCACCGCGCGCTCACGCGCATCGCGGATCTCACGGGACATCGGCCTCATCGAGCTGTTTTCGACGACTGTCACGGACAGGCCATCAAGCGAGACGGTGCCGGGGTCGCCGAGTTCCATCGGCACAGCCAGGGGGTCCCTGCCGTCGGGTCCGGCCATCGCCTGCAGCAGCGGCATGAGATCCTCAGCGCGGCGCGCCATCGGGCCGACCGCCAGCATGCGCGCAGCATCGCCCGTGCTCGCCGGCCATTGGCCGGTGGTCGGGATCAGCCCGGCGGACGGCTTGTGGCCGAACACGCCGCAGAACAGCGCCGGGATGCGGATCGAGCCACCCATGTCGGAGGCCACGCCGAACGGCGACCCGCCGGATCCGACCGCCGCTCCCTCGCCCCCGGACGAGCCACCGGCGGTCCGCGCCTGGTCGTAGGGGTTGTTGGTGCGTCCGTAGAGCGGGTTCTCGCTCTCGATCCAGAGCGTGAGCTCGGATGTGTTGGTGACACCGATCGGGATCGCGCCGGCGTCCATCAGCCGCTGTACCGCGGGTGCGGTGCGCGTGGCTCGCTCGTCGCGGCGGGCAAGCACCCCAGCGGCATTGGGCATGCCTTCGACCGCGATCGATTCCTTGACCGTGAAAGGCACGCCCAGCAACGGCGGAAACTCGTCCTCCGTTGCCCCGCGCATCGAGTCGCGCGCGACCCACTGATCGATCTCCTGCGCGCGCTCGCGCGCCGCCTCGAATCGATCCGCAACGATCGCATTCAGCCGCGGGCCAACCCTCTCCAACAGCTGGATGTGGCCGTCGACAACCTCGGTCGATGTCAGCTCCCGCCGACGAATCGCCGACGCGAGATCGACCGCCGACCGTTCAGTCAAATCGTTCATCCGCTGTGTCTCCAAGATCGGCTAATCGTGCTCAGGCTATCGGCTGGCGATGACCGATCCGTTAGCAGAAGCGTTGCCCGCCGTTGCGGTCAGCCCGCCGCTCGCCCCGCTGGGCGGCGGCGGGCCCTGCCGCGAGGCTCGCGGCAGATGCGCACATAGCGCACACCGGCCGAAGTCGAACGCATCAACCGCGAGGCGTCGCAGGCGCAGATTATTCTCATGCCAGCCGCGGTTGAGATGCCGCGCGATCACGATCGCCGCCACCACTCCCGCACCGCCGTCGAGCAACGCAGCCGCGGCGCTCTGCGCGCTCGCGCCGCTGGTCCACATGTCGTCGATCAGTAACACCGCCTCCCCGTTCAACCGTCGGGCCGGCAGGTAACGCCGTGGATCCTGGACGCGTGGGACCGTCGGTCGGTCACTGCGCAACAGCAGTCGCTCGTGCCGATCGCGCGTCACGGTGACACGCTCGCCGACGATGCGCCGCAGCGGGTGGTGCACGTCGCGCCTCGCATCGCTGGACGGCACGGTCGTGACCAGATCGAAGTCGGCCACACCGGCGGCGCCGGCAAGACATCGCTCATGGATCGGGATGAACCGCTCGCACATCTCGGTGAGCGTGAGCAGCGCATCGTCCACGGAGGGGTCCGCGTCGCGTTTGTAGGACGCGACCACACCATGCAGCCACTCGCCGCCGACGCTGTAGGAGATCGGAACCACCGCCGCAAGGTGATCCTCACCCGTCGCGCACGCCCGGCACAGCTCGGCGTCCTCGAGCGTCAGGTTCAGGCAGCGAGGACAGACCCCGCGGCCGTACCGCGGAGCCAGAAGCCGGTCAGAGCTTGAACACGCTGATGACATCGGCTGCGTCCTGCGCCACTGTCACACCCGGCTGGTCAGCAAGCTCCCGCGCCCACTCGCGCGCGAGCACCGGCGCCATCAGCACGACCGCGCGCCCCTGCGCCAGCGCGTGCCGCGCCTGAATTCGAGTGCCGCTGCGCTCGGACGCCTCGATGATCACGCTCCCGAGCGTCATCCCCGACATGACGGCGTTGCGGGCGGGGAAGCTCTGGCGCGTCGGGCCCGCGTCCGGCCAGAACTGCGAGATCACGGCCCCAGCCCGGGCGATTGTCGCCTGGAGCTCAGCGTGCTCAGGGGGATATGTGTGGGCAAGGCCGGTACCGATCACGGCGAGCGTGCGCGCGTCGCGCGCACGCTCGCCGCTTCGCAACTCCAGCACCGCCCGATGCGCCTCCGCGTCGATCCCGGTGGCAAGCCCCGAGACGACCGGGTGGCCGGCGCCAGCCAGGGCACGTGCGATCTCACGGGCCGTCTGCATACCCTCAGCCGTTGGCTCGCGGGTGCCGATCACCGCGACGGCGCGACGATCCATTGCGTCCAGCAGGCCCGCCACGAACAGCAGCGGCGGGCGGTTCTCGACCACGCGCAGGTTCTCCGGATAGGCCGGGTCTGAGAGCGCCAGCACCCGATAACCCTGCGCCTCCCAGCGCGCGAGATCGAGCTCGGCCTGGGCCAGGGCGTCATAGGACAACAGGCCCAGCTCCTGTTCGAGCACCTGCAGCGCCGGGGCACCGTCGGGGCCTGATCGCCGCGCGGCGATCGCGTAACTCGCCCAGGCACGACCGCCCGCGCGCAACAGCGCGACGAGCGCGGCGGCCTCCTCCTGAAGCGGACCGGACGTCAGTCCGAGTAGTCCGCCGGGTCCGGCTCGAAGGCCTGCGGGGGCGTTTCCGGCGCCTGGACGGCCGCCACCATCGGTGTGGCCGCCGGCTGAGCCGCGGGCATCTGGTCCCCGGCAAACACCGGACCGGTGGAGTCCGCCACGGTGGAGGCCGTCAACCCCTCCGACTCCGTCGATGTGCCGACCTTCTCCGGCAGGGTCGACACGGTCGTGCTGGCCGGCTCCGCCGCCGGCTCGTCTGGCATGTCGCCGAAGACGCCCCGGGCCTCCTCCTGGACGCCCTGCATGCCCTGACGGAAGTCGCGAAGCCCCTTGCCGAGGGACCGGCCAACCTCCGGCAGGCGCTTGGGCCCGAGCACGAGCAGCGCCACCACGAGGATGAACAGAAGGTGGGTCGGCTGGATGATGTCGCCGAACATTGGTATTGAGGATACCGGCCTCGGTCCTGCAAGTCATGGATTGATCTCTGAGATGCATGTCGCTTGTCTCGTGATGGATGTGGAAAGGGCCGGGGGCGCTCGCGCCCGGCCCTCTCCACCTCCATGCGCCCGCTACCGGACCGGACGCGTCACCTTCGGGGTGGCGGTCGCCAGGTACGGCCACTTCGGCTGTCTGTTGACGACGGCCCAAAGCCGGTACACAAGCCCCTGAGTCGCACGCGAGAACTGCTGCGTGAATCGGTACCGGCCGGCGCGGGTGGTGCGCACCGTGCCCAGCGTGCCATGGCCCGGAGCACCCACCTGCTGGTACTCGATCGTCACCTCGACGCCGCCGGACGGAATATGCCCGCCCTTGACCTGACCGCTGACCACCAGTTGCGAGCCGGCCCAGATCGGACCGGCCTGCATCGCGATCCGCCCCGTGAACCGCTCGCTCAGATGGCTCGAGGCCGGACGCAGGATCCGCGAGCCGCGATAGGCCACGTAGATCGACCGGCTCGCGCCGGCCCTGACCCGGTAGCTGTACTTTCCGCCGGTCCTGGTGCCTGCTGTGCCGATCCTGGTGTAGCGCTTGGCGCCATTGACCCTCTGGTACACGAGCACCTTCGCGCCGACGATCGGCCGGCCCCCGAGCTTCGTGTTCTTCAGCACCCCGCGCAGCAACACCGATCTGCCGTAGGCGACCGTGAGGACGTGTCCGTGCTCACGGACAGTCGAGCACCTCGCAGGACGCTTCCTCGCCCTCTTCAAGCAGGTCGCACGCGCGGCGGTTGCCGTCCGCGGCCCAACGTCCGCCACTCCCGCCATCGAGTTGGTGGCGAGGTTCGCGCCGGGGTCGATGCCGGCCGAGGCCGCGAGCGCGGCCGGCACGGCCGCGTCGCTGGTAGCGGACACGCTCCCTACACTCGCCGTCACCTCGGTGGCCTCCAACAGCGGCAGCTTCAGCACCTCGGTGTCGCCACCGGGGCCTGCCGTGATCTCACCGCTGTTGCCCGCCACGTCCGCGTCGTTGACGTAGAACGTCCAGCTACCGGATGTGAACGGTGCGACGCCGTCAGGCACCTGCTTGACGTAGTACCTACTACCGGAGTCGTAGCTCATCTCTCCGAGGTCATACGGAGCCCCGCCGTCGTAGCAGTCGCACTTGGCGTACAGGTGCATGACCGCGATCCCGGAGCCGCCGTCGTCGGTCGCGTTGACCGCCACCTCATCCGGCTCGGGCCACTTGCCCTGAGCGACGAACTGACCCGTCGGAGCCGTCGAGTCGATCTTGAACAGGTACGAACCCAGCGGGTAGCTGTTGCCCGCGGTGTCGGTCGCCGTACAGGCGAGCTCGCCGCCGGGCGCGGGGACTGTCACCGTGATCTTCTCGCCGCCCTGAGCATCGGTGTTGAGCGTGTTCCGCTCCCATGTGCCGGGCAGCGCCCCCTTGCAGGCGATCGCAGCGATCGGCGCCGCCCCACCCGTGTTGTTGGCGGTGATCGTCACCGACTGCGGCGTCCGGTACCACGTTCCCTGATTCGGCCCATCGGAATACGGGTCTGCGCCATCGTCGATCAGCTCCGAGCTGCCGTACTTCGTGGTGCCGCTCCCGGACCCGGTATCGAGCGGGTTGTCGACGTTGACCGTGATCGTGTCGGGCTGCGCCTCGACCGTACCGGCCGCCGTGGTTCCCCTGCAGCTGACCACGTCAGAGCCATTGGTCGTCAGGAAGAACGACCCGGTCCCGTTCACCAGTCCACCATTCGCTGTGTCGAGCACCTCCGGACTGCCCGGATCTGCCTTCCCGTCGGTTGTCACCGCGCATGTGATCTGGGATACGCCCGACAGCACCCCGCCGTTCTCCGAGCCGATCACCTGCACGACCGGTGTGCCGCTCAGCCATGCACTGGCCGGCGCGTTGCCGTTGACGAGGAAGGAGTTGGTCGGTTGGTTGGTGTCGATCCAGACGGCGTATGTGTTCTCGCCTGTTACGCCTGTGGTGGAGGTCGCCGTGCAATCAAGCACGTGCTTGCCCGTCGCCGGCGATCGTCGCTTCGTCTGAGCTTGGCACCCTGGAGCGGCCCAGAGCCGCCGTCCACGCTGCACTTGACCGACGCCACGCCGCTTGGCCCGCCAACTGACGCTAACGGCCACAGTCTGGCTCGCGCTGGTCCAAGTCCCAGCCGACATATCCAGGGTCAGCAAAGCTGACGGTGGGCACCACGGTGTCGACGTCAAACGAGCCTGTCTTCGTGACCGTCAGCCCCCCGTTGGCATCTCCGTTGGTAGCGGTGCAGGAGACCGAGTTGACGCCGTTGACCGCGGTCGGCACGTTCCAGACCGTTGTACCCGCGCCCCCGGGAGAACCCGAAACCAAGGTCGGCTGCCACGTTCTCACCGTTGTCCGTGCAGGTGACCGAGGCGAGGCCCGACTGGCCGACCGTCACGTCGAGCGTCTGCGAGGCGCTCGACGTCCATCCGCTCGGAGCATCGGCCCAGCTGGCGGTCGGCGTCGTGTCGTCGACGTTGATCGCGCTCGCGTAGCTCGCGATCGTCGGGGCGTTGCTGAGGCCGGCACCTCCCTGCCAGTTGCCGGGATTTGATGCGACCACCGCGACGTTGTAGGTACCGCTGGCCACGCCGGCCGGCAGCGCGCTGCTGCCGGTCGCAGTGCCGCTTCCGCACGGCTGGGTGCTGTCGAACTCGTTGCCGACCGGCGCGCCCGGGTTCTCCGTCGCGGGAGAGCCGTCTGTCACCTGCACATACGGGCTCGCCGGACCGCTGAACTGCAGACCGATCGCGCAGACGCCGGCCGGATCGCTGGCGCTCACCTGGAAGGTCGGGGCGTTTGTGTCGGTCTGATACCAGGAGCCCGAGTTGACCTGGGTCGTCCAGCTGCCGCCGCCCGTCGGCTGATTGTTCGGATCGTCGACCTCAGCGGAGAGGTTGACGACCTGCGCTGCGGCGATGTCATTGCCGTTGCACGTGTTGTCGCGGGCACACCAGCCGCGCAGGCTCAGGGTCGAGTAGGACACCTGCGGATCAACGGATGGCGCCAGACTCTCGAGCTCAGCGTTGTTGTAGTTCCAGCCGCTCGTGTTGCCACTCGTGCTGCAGGCCGGTGAATAGCCTGAGGCCGCACCCGCCTGGGCACCGTTCCTCACCCACTCGCGCGGCGAGTCCTGCTCCGTCACCGAGCAATCGCCGGTCCACGGGAAGTTGAGATCAGCTGGAGCGCTGCCGCCGGACCCCACGAAGCCGATCGACAGCGCACCGGTCGAATCGACCGTGAGGCTCTCAAACCAGGCGGCGGTGTAGGCGAAGCCGCCGAACTGGGTGCCGCTCGGCGCGGTCCAGGAGTCGTTGGCGAACGTCGAGTTGGCGGAGACCGGGTCGACCGTGCCACTGGCAAAGCCCTGCCATCCGGTGATGTCTGTACCGGGGTTCGCCATGCTCAGGGTGCCGGCGTCGAGCATCCCCGTGTACTGGTTCGCCCAGGCGCTGCCGGCGGTCAGACCGTTGAGGATCACCAGGCCGACCAGCGCGCCCGTGAGCGCACAGATCCTGAGCAGAGCCCTGCGGCCGGCCTCCCGCCGGCCACCCGGGCGCGTGTGAGTGAAGCTGGGCATCAAAACGACTCCTTTCGTTGTGCTCAGCGGTGGACATGGAAGCGCTGATCAGCAGGTCACGCTGATCGAGAAGTCGGAGTTGACGTCGATGTCGTTCACGAGGATTGGTCGGTATCGACGGTTACAACCAGAATGTTTCGTCGGGCGGCGGCTCGGTGGACCAGCCGCTCACGTAGGCGTCGGCCACATTCGCCGTGTTGTTGGCCCCGGCAGGTTGTCGTGGCTGTCGTCGTCGGCCGTCACATTGACCACTGGCTCCGCGAGCCCAGCGCCTGAGCAGCCCTGGACATCCACATCTGCCCCGCCGGTCCCCACGCTCGCGACGCCCGTGATGTTCTGGCTGTTGCTTCCCGGCGCCAATTCGCGCAGCACTGCTACCCATCCAGATTTCCCCGTACGCCGTCGGCCCCGTGTCCGCCCCCGCGGTGCCGTCCCGCCCAGCAGCGCCCTGTGGGATCGAGAAGTTCAGGATCGCGTCGCTTCCCGTGCCGGCGTTGGTGACGCTGGCCTGGCTGCCGGCTGCGCCGGTGGTGACGGTGCCGACGCGAACGCTCGCGGATGAGCCGTCGGTTCCTGCGGCGCCGCGGGCGCCGGTCGGGCCTCTGGCGCCCGCCACTCCCCTGACGCCCTGGCGGTTCCAGCTGATCGCTGTGTGGCCCTTGCCACAGTGGCCGGAGGACGATATCGACAGCAGTCGTGTCTTCGTCTGGAGACACGCCGAGATCACGCCGCCACCGGTGGACGCGAGCGCGTAGCCACCGCCGACGAGCAGGGCGCCGACGACGATCGCGGCGGCCAGGTGGTTGAGCTTGATGTGAAGTGTCATTGCGCTCAGTGTGTCGTGGCGTTCAAGAGCTGCGGCCCAGCCGGATCACGGTAGGCAGCCGCTGTTCGGACTCTGGGCACATGTGGACCCGGCGGCACTGGTCGAGCTGGAACCCGCGGCTTGGGCGGGAGCGCTTCCGCCGTTCGATCCGGTCGCGCCGGCTCCACCAGCGGATTCGCCACCGCCGGCGCCCGTTGTTGCACCGGCATTGCTTCCGCGGCCGTCACCTGAGCTGGACCCGCTACCGCCACCCGCGCCGGTTGATTTGCGGGTGTGTGCGGCGTCTGTGCCGCCGGCGCGCTTGCCGGTCACTGCAGCTGTCTTGCTCCCGCCGCCTGAGTCAGACGCCGCTTTCCGCGCAGCTGCGCGCGACAAACCGGCAGCGGGCCCAGTCCGCAATGACGCTCGCCTGGTCACGCCGGACGTCGTCACCGTCTTTGTCAGCGTCCGGACATGCCCACCCGCCCCGGCCGAAATCGGTTGGCGTTCCGAGCGCGAGAGTCCACCGGTCAACACGAACACCGCCATCCCTGCTGCGAGTAACAGGAGTGCGACACCGGACACGACCAACCCGCGGCCAGGACCAGATGGCTCAGCCACCGTGAACCTCGCGTTCGGACTCGTTTGCTGCCGGCGCGTGCCGGATCCGCTCGCATGCCCCGATCGTCGCGACCCGCGTGCCACAGATCCACCGGGGGGCTCCGGCGAGACCCCAGTCTCCGCCGGAGCCCGCTCGTCCCAGGTCGGCGCAGGCGCCGACCGAGCATCGGAGATATCACCGTCCCAGAAACCTGCAGCGTCGTCGGTGCCGGCCGCAGGACGAGCGCCCGCCTCAGTCGCAGGATCAGCGCCGGCCTCTCTCGGCTCGTGCGCGCCCGTTCCCGTATCTATCGGTACCAGCTCCTCGAGCGGTCCGATCCAGTCGCGCGGAAACTGCACGACGTTGGCCGCCGTTCCCTGCGACGCCGCGCCGCCTGGCGCGTTTTTCCCTGCATCTGCCGGCCCCCCGGCATTTCCCGATCCGTGGTCATCCATAACCCCAGCCTTCGTCCGAGACGCAGTGCATCCTTACATCTGCGTTCGCCCCAATTAGTCTCAATTGGGTATCATAACGAAAAATCGGGAAAGATGGAATGACATCTGAGGAGCCCAGAGAATCGTTTCTCACGGTCGCGGAGGTGGCGCAGATCCTGCGACTCAACCCGCAGACGGTGCGGAACTGGATCGATGCCGGCACGCTGCCGGCGACGCGCGTCGGACGACGGGTGCGGATCAAGCAGTCCGACCTCGACCTGATCGTCGAGCAGGGCTACAGCGGTGCCCCGTCCGCAAGCCCCAACGCGACCGCACCGGGTCCGAGCGCAGACGACTTCTGGGGTGGCGAGCCACTCGGCGCCGCCGAACCGAGCTTCGCCGAGGGTGACCCGCAGGTCCAGCCGGCCGGTGGCGAGCGGCGCACCGACGAACAGGCACCGCGGGCAGAGCGACCGTGACACAGCGATCATGACCTTCCAGGACGAGCTTGACCGTGAACGCGACCGCGCCGTGCGCCTCGTGCGTCACGCGGGCGTCAGCTGGGCTGAGGCGATTCGCTCCCACAAGCTGGCGCCTCCGGATGATGGCTTTGCGAGCCGGCTGCAGAAGCTCTCAGAGGCCGCAACTGCTGAGCAGATCGCATGGCAGCAGGCTGATGCGGCGGGCATGCTGTGGAACGCGGTCGCCGGCGCTGCAGGGTCCGAGCCGCCTTATGAGCTGCGCCCTGGAACGGGCCGGCGTGGCCCCGACGATCTGTGGCTGGTTTTCGACGCCGCTGTGGCGGAGATGAATAGGGCGATCTCCGGGACGGATGCGCTGGCAGTGGCGAGGGCGTTTGGGGGTGTCGGCGAGGCGGCCGCGGAGCTCGCCCACGCGATTGCGGCGGAGGACCTGATCACGCGCGAGGCAAAGGACCGCGCTCGCTCGCGACCAGCCGCCTGACTCCGGATCAGCCCGACCCTGAATCAGCCCGACTCTGGTCAGCCCGACCCTGAATCAGCCCGACCCTGAATCAGCCCGACTCTGGTCAGCCCGACTCTGGATCAGCCCGACTCCGCCAGGCTGGTGACGACCGCCTCGTACACGCCCGCGCCGAACCCCTCCGTGCAGACCCGCACGCCCGGATGGGCCGCGAGATCGGCTGCGAGGGTCGGATCGCGCTCGAGTGCGTTGGCCACCAGCCAGAAGGTCCCGACGACGCCGGCCGCCTCCATGTCCTCGCGCGAGTCGCCGCAGGCGATGCATTCCTCGGGTAGGTAGCCGCGGTTCCGCATGTGCCGCGCGACCGCGCGTGCCTTCGATGCGCCGGCGGGAGCCAGGTGGTAGACGTGCACCCGATCGACTTCGATCCCCCAGCCGCTGCGCTCACGTAAGGGGATCACGCCGTTGTCCACCAGCCGCAACCATTCCAGCCCCGCCTCTGCGAGCAACGCGCGGGACTGATCGACGTCCACATGCCCACGGAAGACGTGGGAGACCTCGCGCCCCTCCGACCATGGCGTGTGGTACTCGAGGCGTCCCGCGAACGACGAGAGCAGCAGCTCGGGGGCGCCCGACGCCGCGATCTGCTCGTGGATCGACCCGCGCTCCATCGATGGCACGCAGCCATCCGTCAGCCATTCGAGCTCCCCGTCCAGCACCAGGCCACAGCCGAGGTCGAAGATGTAGGAGCTCTGGCCGATCAGACGCACGAGCTCAACCACACCCGGCTGCTGCCGGCCGGTGAAGATCACGACCTCGACCCCGGCCCGGGCACAGGCCTGCAGCGCCCGGGCGCCCTCGAGTGCGAAACCGCCGCCGGGTGCACTGAACAGCGATCCGCCCGGACCGAGCAGCGTCCCGTCGAGATCCACATACAGCGCTCTCAGCACGCGGGCGACCGTAGCAGCGCCGACAGCATGCTCAATCTGACAAACCGTCCGCAATGGAGGCGAGTTGCTCACTCATGCATGATTTTCATGCTGTGGCGCGCAAATGGACTGCAGAAGCGACGGATTGTCAGATTCAGCAGGTCCCCACCGTCACAGCCGGCGGCCCACCTGCCGGCGGCGCCCGGCCACCGTCACAGCAGCGGACGCCGCGCACGCCCCGCCATACTCAAACCGTGGCCACCACCAGCAAGACACGCGAACCCTGGGACGCGCTGCTCGAACAGGGACGCGCGGACGATCGGCTGGTCCACGACCATCGCAACCTCTCACAGCAGCCGCTGTTCGTGCCGATCCCGGAGGAGCTCGACCCGCGCGTCCAGGACGCCCTCAGCAGAGCCGGAATCGACGCCCTCTACGCCCACCAGCGAGACGCGCTTCACGCAGCCTTCAACGGCCCGACGATCGTCACGACCGGCACCGCCTCCGGCAAGTCGCTGTGCTTTCAGCTGCCGACGCTCGAGGTCCTGACCACCGACCCGGCGGCGCGCGCGCTCTACCTCTACCCGACCAAGGCCCTGGCCCAGGATCAGGCCCGTGCCCTGCACAGCTTCGGGCTGACGCAGCAGATACGCCCTGCGATCTATGACGGCGACACCCCCTCACAGGAGCGCCCGGCGATAAGGCGCCGCTCGAACCTGGTGATCACCAACCCCGACATGCTCCACATCGGGATCCTGCCCCACCATGCGAACTGGGGCGACCTGTTCGCGAACCTCGCGTTCGTCGTGATCGATGAGGCTCATGTCTACCGCGGGGTCTTCGGCTCACACGTCGCGAACGTGCTCCGCAGACTCAGAAGAGCAGCCGCCATCCACGGCTCCCACCCCCGCTTCCTGCTTGCCAGCGCGACGATCGCCAACCCCGTCGAGCTCGCCACCAAGCTCACGGGCCTCGAGGGCATCGAGCTGGTCGACAACGACACGGCACCGGTGCCGACCAGACACACGGCGATCTGGAACCCGCCGCTACTCGACGAGCAGCTGGGCGTCCGCGCCTCCACGCTCGGCGAAGCGGCCGAGCTGTTCGCGGAGCTGGTCACCGCCGGCGCCCGCACGATCTGCTTCATGAAGTCCCGCAAGGGCGTCGAGTTGATCCTGCGCATGGCCTCCGACCGCCTTGCCGTGGACCTGGCCGACAGGATCGCCCCCTACCGAGGCGGCTACACGTCCCAGCAGCGGCATGAGATCGAACATCGACTCGTCTCCGGCGAGCTGCTGGGCGTGGTCGCGACCGACGCGCTCGAGCTCGGGATCGACATCGGCGAGCTTGACGCCGCGATCTGCGTCACCTTCCCCGGCACCGTCGCCAGCCTGCGCCAGATGTGGGGTCGCGCCGGCCGCCGCGGCCGCGGCCTCGCCGTCTACATCGCCGGCGAGGACGCGCTCGACCAGTTCTTCGCCCGCCACCCTGAGGAGTTCCTGAGCCGTCCCGTCGAGGCGGCGATCATCGACCCCGACAGCCCCGAGATCCGCGGCGCGCACCTGCTGTGCGCCGCTCACGAGGCCCCCCTGACGCAGGCCGACGCGGAGTTCCTCGGCGAAGACGTCCTGCACCGTGCCCAGCAGCTGACGGATGCCGGCCTGCTGCGAGAGCGCGCCCGCGGCTTCGTGCCGGCACGCGCCGAGGACTACCCGGCCGCCCAGGTCGCGCTGCGCTCCGCCGGCGCCGACAACTTCGCGCTGATCGATTCGAGCAGCGGTGAGATCCTCGGACGCGTGGAGGCCGTCCGTGCCTACTCGACCGTCCACGAGGGCGCGATCTATCTGCACATGGGCCGCTCCTACCTGGTGTTGGAGCTTGACCTCGCGGCCCGCCGCGCGATCCTCGAGCCGTTCAACGGCAGCTATTTCACGCAGACCAAGAGCGAGAGCATGACCTACATCGAGCGCATGCTCGAGACGCGCGAGACCCATGGCCTGCGGCTCTCCTACGGCAACGTCGTCTACTCGGAGACGGTGCTCGGCTACCAGCGCAAGCATCTGCAGGATCAGAGCGTGATCGACTTCCAGTCGCTCGAGATGCCCACGACCGAGTTCTCGACCCGCGCGCTCTGGTACGAGCTCGACGATGTCGTGGGTGGGCCCGGGGCTCGTGGTCCGCTGACCCCGAGCCCCGCTGAGGCGTTCCCAGCCGACCAGCTGCTCGGGGCGCTGCACGCGCTCGAACACGCGCAGATAGCGGTGCTGCCGCTGATCGCGATGTGCGATCGCTGGGACATCGGCGGTCTCTCCACCAACGCCCACCCGCAGACCGGCGGCCCGACGATCTTCATCTACGACGGCCATCCCGGTGGGATCGGGATCACACGCCGCGGCTACGACGCCTTCGACCGCCTGGTCGACGACGCGCAGCGTCTGATCGCTGAATGCCCCTGCGGCGACGGCTGCCCCTCGTGCGTCCAATCGCCCAAGTGCGGCAACCTCAACGACCCGCTGTCCAAGCGCGGGTCGCTCGAACTGCTCTTCAGAATGAGGAGCGCGACTTGATCCGGCTCGGAGTCAACCTTCCGACCTTCGACCCACTGCGGATCGGCGGTCCGCCACAGTTCGTGCAGGCCGCCAGCGCGGCCGAGCAGGCCGACTTCGACGCGGTCTGGGTCGGCGACCACCTGCGCTCGCCGGCGCCCAACCACGACTCGACCGTCGCGCTGGCCGCGGTCGCCGCCACGACCGCGCGCGTGCGGCTCGGGTTCGCCGTGATGCTGCTCGGCCTGCGCCGACCGGCCTGGGTGGCCAAGCAGCTGACGACGATCGATGCGCTCGCCCCCGGAAGGCTGCTGCTCGGAGTCGGGGTCGGCGGCGAGTTCCCGGAGGAGTTCGAGGCCGTCGGACTGAGCGTCAGGCGTCGCGGCCGGCTGCTCGATGATGCGCTCGCGGAGCTGCCGGATTGGTTGCAGGGCGCTTCGACGCCGGCGCTGGAGCCGACGATCAGCGCGCTGCCGCCGGTGTACATCGCGGGGCGCGGCGAGCCGGCCCTGCAGCGCGCAGCCCGCGCCGGCGACTTCTGGCTGCCCAACTGGCTCACTCCCGACAAGCTGCGCGAGCGCATGGCCCGCCTGGCCGAGCTCTCCGAGCAGGCAGGCCGCCCGACCCCGCGGCTCGCGCTGGTTCTGAGCGTCCACGTGGACGCCGACGAAGGACTCGCTCGCCAGCGGGCGAGCGAGTACACGAAGGCGATGTACGGGCTCGACTTCGAGCGGGTCGAGCACTGGACGGCGTTCGGCAGCGCCGAGCGGGTCGCCGAGGAGATCGTCGCCTACCGCGAGGCCGGAGTCGAGGAGTTCGTGCTCACCCCCCTGACGGGGGAACCTCTGAAGCAGATAGAGCGTCTGGCCGCGGTTCGCGAGATAATCTCGCGTCAATGACGTTGCGGCTGAATTCGGAATGCGCCTCCTCGTAGCGGGCGCGCGGGCGCCGCTCGAGGGGGAGATCGTCATCCCCCCCTCCAAATATCACGCCCACCGCGCGCTGATGCTCGCCGCGCTCGCGCCCGGCGTGAGCACGATCGCGGACCGCACCGACGCGCGACATGTCCAGTTCACGGTCCAGGCACTGCGCGACCTGGGGGTCGAGATCGGCTCGAGCGGCCGGCACTGGAAGGTGACCGGGGAGGCGGGGTTCACGCCGCGTCGCGACGAGGTGTCGGTCGGCAGCTCAGGCACCACCCTCTACTTCCTGCTGGGCCTGGCGGCGCTCAGCGACAGGCCGGTCACGATCGTCGGCCAGCGCTACTTCCGCCGCCGGCCGATCGGCCCGCTGCTGCGCGCGCTCCAGCGACTCGGCGTCCGGCTCGAGTACGAGGGCCAGAGCCTGCCGGTCACCGTCTACCCGGGCCGGCCTCGCGGCGGGCACGTGCGGATCGACGGCACGCTCTCGCAGTGGATCTCTGGACTGCTGATGCTGGCACCGTTCGCGACCGACGAGCCCACCGTGATCGAGGTCGTCGGTGAGCTCAACGAGCGGCCGTACCTGGAGCTGACGGTCGAGATGATGCGCGACTTCGGGCTCGAGGTCGAGGTCGGCGAGGACTGGCGCCACTTCACGGTCGCACCCAATCAGACGCCGCGTCCACAGGCGCGGTACCTGCTGCCACCGGACATCGGCTCGGCCGCGTTCGGGCTCGCCGCCTGCGCGCTGCACCCGTCGAACGTCGTGTTCCGCAGCCGCGTCCCGATCCACGGTCACCCGGAGGCGTCGGTGCTGAGTGAGCTGCAGGGCGTCGGCGTGCCGATGCGGTTCTCCGAGGACGGCCTCTCGATCTCGATCGAGCACGACGGCACGCCGCCCGTGGCCGGCCACCTTGACTGCCGCGACATCCCCGACATGGTTCCGATCCTGTCGACGCTCGCCAGCCGCGCGCGCGGACGGACCGTGCTCTCGCACGTCTCACACGTGCGCCTGAAGGAGTCCGATCGCGTCACCTCGATGCTGCAACTGCGAAAGATGGGCGCCAGCGTCGAGTTCGACGGCAACGACCTGGAGTTCGAGGGCGCGGCTCGGCTGTACGGAGCCGAGCTCTCCTCCTACAACGACCATCGCGTGCTGATGGCGCTGGCGGTCGCCGGGTCGACCGCGAGCGGCGTGACCGAGCTGTCCTACCCGCACGCCTACAGGATCTCGTATCCGGAGTTCGCCGATCATATGAACGCGCTCGGGATCCCGATGGAGGTCGCCACGCGGGTCCCGGACTCGCTCGGAGACCTGAGATAGCGGCGCCACTGATCACCGAGCTCGTGGGCCTTCACGCCCGCGAGCGGCCGGGCGCCCGCGCCGTGATCGCGGTCGGCGAGAATGGTGAGGAGCGCAGCTGGACCTTCAACGAGCTGGCCGCGGCAGCCGAGGGCTGGGCCGGCGGTCTGCTCGAGCTCGGCGTCAGGCCCGGCGAGCCCGTCGCCTACCAGCTGCCGAACCTGCTCGAGTTCGTCGCGATCTCGCTCGGCGCGATGCGGATCGGCGCCGTCTGCGAACCGCTGATGCCGATCTTCCGAGAACACGAGCTGGAGTTCATGCTGCGTGAGAGCGGGGCACGGGTGCTGATCGTCCCCCACGAGTTCCGCGGTCATGATCACGCGGCGATGGCCAGGGGCCTGCGCGAGCGAGTTCCGTCGCTGACTCACGTCCTGACGCTTGACGACGTGACCCTGCACGGCGGCGAGGTCAGCGCCGATGGACCGCGACCGGAGTCGACGGCTCAGCTCCTGTTCACGTCCGGCTCCACCGGTGAGCCCAAGGGAGTGCTGCAGACCCACGCGTCGCTGAATCGGGCCGCGGCGATCCACATCCGCCACTTCGGTCTGACCGCCCAGGACGTGGTCTTTGTCCCCTCGCCGCTCGCGCACCAGACCGGGTTCCTCTACGGGATGTGGATCGCGCTGACGTTGGGCGCCACCCAGGTGGTGCAGACGGTGTGGGAGGCCGAGTCGGGGTTCGAGGCGATGCGGCGCACGGGTGTCACCTTCGTGCAGGCGGCGACGCCGTTCCTCGCTGATCTCGCGCGCGTCGCTCGCGAACGCGGCCAGACAGTCGAGCAGCTGCGGACGTTCGTCGCGACCGGCGCCACGATCCCGCGCGAGCTGGCCCGGGACGCGCGCCAGGCGCTCGGGGCCGAGGTCGGAGGCGCGTTCGGGACGACCGAGAGCTGCCTGGGGGCGGCATTCGTGCCGGGCCAGGACCCGGACCTGGCCTGGAGCGCCGATGGGCGCGCGCTCGAGGGGATCACGCTGCGCATCGTCGACGACGCGGGCACCGCGCTCGCGCCCGGCGCCGAGGGCAACTTCGAGGTGCTGACCCCGACGCTGTTTCGAGGGCTATCTGAACCGCCCGGAGCTGACTGCGGACGCGATCACCGCCGACGGCTACTACCGCACCGGCGATCTGGCGACGATCGACGCCGACGGCTACCTGCGGATCACCGGGCGCGTGAAGGACGTGATCAACCGCGGCGGTGAGAAGGTGCCGGTCGTCGAGGTCGAGCAGCTGCTGTACGGCCATCCCGCCGTGCGCGAGGTGGCGATCGTGGCGATGCCGGACGAGCGGCTGGGTGAGCGCGCCTGCGCATTCGTCGTGCTCGAGCCCGGCGCCGAGCTCGACTTCGAGGCGATGCAACACCACCTCGAGGCGGGCAATCTCGCCAAGCCCTACTGGCCAGAGCGGCTTGAGATCGTCGGCGAGCTCCCGCGCACGCCGTCAGGCAAGGTTCAGAAATTCGTGCTGCGCGAGCGGATCAGCGAGCTCGTGCTGCGGTGAGCGTCACGTACCCCAGCCGAACCCGTTCTTCGGGAACGCAGCCGTGCCGGTGTAACACACGCCGTAGTCGGCGTAGCCGTGCTTGTCCAGCTCCCCGGCGTTGCAGTGAAAGCCCTTCGGGCCATTCTTGAGCTTGGCCCCACTCGCCTTGACCTTGTCAGCGCTCAGCTTCTTGATCCAGGTCGCTGCCTGACCGCAACTGACATTGCCGACGGCCTCCGACGTGTACTTGTCGCCCGAGCTGGAGTTGATCGAAGAATGCCATGTGTGCCCGGTGACGGCAGGGCATATCTTGGACGTTGCCGATGCGACCGGCACCTCCAGGCACCCGACGACAGCAGCGGACACCGACACGATTGCGATCGTCTTCCAGATACTCCTACGCATGCTGACCCCCCGGTCAATCAACGAATGAGAACCTCTCCGCGGAAGTCTAATCTCCTGAGCCGGCGCCATGCGGCAAGATTCGAGATTCGGGCTGCGCGACCGCGTCAGCTCATCAGTTGGAAAGTGAGGCAGTGTCGCGATGACCACAGCACCCCTGATCGATACCCAGCCCTCTGCGGTGGATGAGACGGAATTCGCGGCGCTGAAGGCAGGGATCCGCGCCTATGTGGACGGTCGCGGCGAGTACTGGACCGCTCGCATCGAGGAGGAGCGCAGGGTGCCGAGCGAGCTCTGGGACGAGCTGCGTGACCGCGGTTACCTGCGACTCGCGGCGCCGAGATCACTCGGTGGACGCGGGTTGCCCTTCGGCCGCTACCTCGAGCTGATCGAGCTTTTCTCGCGTCCACACGCGTCGCTGCGGATGATCGTGCACGTGTCCAACGGCCTCTGGCGGGCGATGCTGCCGTACGCCAACGAGGAGCAGCTTGAGCGGTTCGTCAAGGCGCAGGTCGCCACCGACGTCAGAGTCGCGTTCACGCTCACCGAACCCAACGCCGGGACCGGAGCCGACATCAAGTGCTCGGTCGTGCGCGAGGGAGACACCTACTACCTGAGCGGCCAGAAGCACCTGATCACGTTCGGCCACATATCCGACTACCTGCTCCTGTTCGCGCGCCTCGAGGGCACCCGCGGTGCCGACGGCACCGTCGCGCTGCTGGTTGGGGCGCACGGCGAGGGGATCTCAAACAACCTGATGCCCGAGTCGATGGGTGTGGTCGGCACCGACCACTCTCACCTGGTATTCGACCGTGCGCCGGTGCCGGTTGCCAACCGCCTCGGCGCGGAGGGTGAGGGGCTGGATGTCGCACTCGGAGGCTTCCTGGTTCCGAGCCGGATCTCGGTCGCGATGACCTGCGTCGGACTGGCCGGGATGGCACTCGATCTGGCCGTCGACTACGCCAAGCAACGCGAGACATTCGGCAAGCCGATCGCGAGCCGTCAGGCGATCGCGTTCAAGCTCGCGGAAATGGCCACCGACCTCGAGGCCGCCAAGCGGCTGACGCTGTATGCGGCCGACATCTGGGAGCGCACCCATGAGGCCGCGGCCGAGTCCTCGATGGCGAAGCTGTTCGCATCAGAGATGCTGCAGCGCGTGACCGACGGCGCGCTCGGTGTGCACGGCGGCATCGGCTACTTCAAGAGCCCGATCGAGCGTGTCTACCGCGATGCCCGGGCGCAGCGGTTCGAGGAGGGCACGGTCGAGGTTCAGAAGCAGACGATCGCCCGCGCGCTGCTCGGCTGATCGCGGTCTGGTGGCAGTGAGCCGGCGCTGATGACAGAGCTCGAGCACGTCTGGCAGCCGGGCACGATCGGGGCGCTGCAGCTACCCCATCGGATCGTGATGGGCTCGATGCACCTCGGGCTCGAGCGACTTGACGACGGCGGCCACGCTCTGGCCGCCTTCTACCGGGCTCGGGCCGCGGGCGGGGCCGGACTGATCGTGACCGGGGGCTGCGCGGTCAGCCGCGTCGGCGCCGGTGGCGCCAGTTACGGCGTGATCAACGACGATGCCGACGCAGCCACCCTCGGCGCGATCCCCGAGGCCGTCCACGCCGAGGGCGGCCTGGTGCTGCTGCAGCTGTTTCACGCCGGGCGGTATGCCTTCGAGCGGGCGTTCGGCCTGCAGCCGGTGGCGCCCTCGGCCGTGTACTCGGGTTACTCGCGCTGCGAACCGCGGGCACTGAGCGAGGAGGAGATCCTCGAAACGATCGAGGACTTCGCACGCGGAGCGGCGCGGGCGCGGGAGCTCGGCTTCGACGGGGTCGAGATCATGGGCTCTGAGGGCTACCTGCTGAGCCAGTTCATGGCGCCGGCCACCAACCGGCGAGACGACGCCTGGGGTGGCTCGCGCGAGGGCCGGATGCGGATGCCGCTGATGGTGGCCGCGGCCGTGCGTGAGGCGCTGGGCACCGGCGCCGCGCTCGTCTACCGGCTCTCAGGCGCGGACCTGGTGCCGGGCGGGGCGTCGTTCGAGGACGTGATCGCGCTGGCAAGTCGGCTGGCCAGCGGGCCGGCCGACGCGTTGAACGTCGGGATCGGGTGGCATGAGGCGCGGGTGCCGACGGTGCAGTCGGGAGTGCCGCACGGGGCTTGGGCGCCGTGGGCCCGGGGGGTGCGGCAGGCTGTCGCGGTACCCGTGATCGCATCCAACCGGGTCAACACCGCGGCCATGGCCGATGCGCTCGTGGCCGAGGGCTTCGCTGACTTCGTGTCGATCGCGCGGCCGCTGTTGGCCGACCCGCTGTTCGTGCGCAAGAGTCGCGAGGATGGCGGGCGGCGGCGTTTGAACGCCTGCATCGCCTGTAACCAATGCATCGACCAGTCGATCTTCGACCGCCGCGTCTCGTGCGCGGTGAACCCGCGGGCCGGGTTCGAGTCGGAGGAGTTCGTCGACGGCGGCGGGACGCGAGTGGCCGTTGTCGGCGGCGGCCCGGCGGGGATGGAGGCGGCGCGCTCGCTGGCCGTGAGCGGCTATGCGGTGACGCTGTTCGAGGCCGGGCACGAGCTCGGGGGCCAGTTCCGGATGGCCCGCCGGATCCCGGGCAAGAGCGACTTCGCAGCTACCGGAACGTACTTCGCTGACGAGCTGTCACGGTTGGGCGTCACCGTGTCGTTGGGTGTGCGTGCGGACGTCGAGACGCTCGGCGAGTTCGAGGTGGTCGTGGTGGCTACCGGAGTGCGACCGCGACAGCTGCCACTCGAAGGAGCGACGCTGCCCCACGTGCTGTCATATGCGGAGCTGCTGAGCGCCGAGGACCCGGTGTCGCTGGTGGGCGCGCGGGTCGCGATCATCGGCGCCGGCGGGATTGGAACGGACATCGCGCACCTGCTCTCGGCACGCGGCGGGTTCTATGAGCGCTACGAGTTGCAGCCACCGTCAGCCCCATTGCGGCGAGAAAGGGAGCAAGAATGCCCCCTTTCTCGCCAAGCTTCCGCGCTACCCGAGCAGATCACGCTGATGCGGCGCGCGGGGCGGATCGGCGACGGGGTCGGAGCGTCCACCCGCTGGGTCGTGGTGCAGGAGCTCAAGCAGGCCGGAGTGGAGCTGCTGACCGGTGTCGCGTACGAGCGGATCGATGCCGGCGCCGTGGTCGTGAATGTCGATGGCACGCAGCGGCGTATCCCCGCGGACACCGTGGTGATCGCCGCCGGCCAGGAGCCGGAGTCGACCCTGGCGCTGCGCCTGGAGGCCCTGGGGCGGGCGCACGTTCTGATCGGCGGGGCGGCCGGGGCCGACGGGCTCGATGCGGGCCGCGCGTTCCGGGAGGGGTTCCGAGCTCCGCAGGCGGTCGCGCGGTTGCTGGCAGTCGCCCGGGAGTAAGAACGTCGTTCTAGCTGCGCTGAAGCAGAAGCGCCCTTGGCCTGATGTAGTCGACGAGCGCGGCCGAGCCGCCCGCCAGCTGTGACCACGGCTGGGCGAACCCGAGCGTGACGAGCGCTCCGGTCGGCAGCTTGCGCCGAATCTCCTCGAGGCCCTCGGCGCCGGGCGGACGCCCGGTGCTCTCGCCGCCGGCCAGGCTCAGGGCCAGCATCTGCAGGGCCGGGTCGTGGCCGATCACCATCGCTGAACCGACCGCGATGTCGATCCGGTGCAGACGCTCGAGCAGCTGGCTTGCGCTCGCCGTGTACAGATCGGATTCGATCTCCGTCCGCCGACCGGGAAAGACACCCTCGAGCGTCTCGCGTGTGCGCTGCGCGCTCGAGCAGAGGATCAGCTCCGGCTCGATCGCGTGCTCCTCCACGTATTGCCGGAGCAACACGACCGCCTGCCTGCCGCGCTCCGCGAGCGGCCGCTCATGATCCGGCTGGCCCGGCTGGTCCCAGCTCGACTTCGCGTGCCTCAGGAGGTACAGGTGCCGCATATCGCCCATCCGCAGATTCTCCCTCGACAGGCGGTGTCCTGCCTGCCTTCAAGCCCCCGCCGGTTCGCTAGCATCGTTGCCCGCGGCGGGATAGCTCAGCTGGTAGAGCACACGACTGAAAATCGTGGTGTCCCCGGTTCAAGTCCGGGTCTCGCCATAAGTAAAGATGCTGCAAATAGCCCATCTTGCATCTCGCGAGCCGAGCAGACTTCTTCCTGATCTCAGCTTTGGGCTCGTAGGCTTCCCGTGAAACAATGCTCTCTGCGCCGAAGTTCGGCTTTACTGCTCGCCACTATGCGCTCGTGCCCGACTGTGCCGAGCACCGACTACTGCTGTTGGTCTTCCCCGCTCGATCCGCGCGTTGGGCCTTTGGCGCCGAGAAACTCGCCCGCCTCATCTCGCGCGACAGATTCGAACGCAGGTGCCATCTGCGCGGTCGCGACGCTCGACAGTCCGCGCTGCAGCGCAAACCTCTCCCATTGGTCGGTTGCTGCCGTCAGGCAAGCGAGCGTGCTAGCCACCGTGTCGGTGTCTAGGCGGAACAGTTCGGCGTGGTCGAGCAGCGGGGCGAGACTGCCAGTTTCGTCGTTGCCAAAAGCTGTCGCGAAGGCGTCGCGTTGGGGGTTTGGGTTGATGTCAAAAGCGGGTGAGAGTCGCCAGCCCGCCGGACCGCGCAGGAAGCCGTGGTTTCGTAGATGGTCGTCCGTGTTGGATATGAGTCGGCCGTATGCAGCACGCGTCCATAGCTCGTGCAGGTCCTCGGTCGCGCGGTCACTGTCAGCCTCTATCTGCTCGGCGATGTCGAGATAGTCGAAAGTCTGCCCGTCGTTGGCGGACAGCAGCGTCATAGCGCTGATGTATCCGATGCGCTGACCTGTGGCCCGGCGGTCGAACCGCCGCAGAATGATGACCGGCTTGCCGTCTACCCATTCAAGGTGGTGGTCGGCGGTGGTGATGCCAGCTTGCCGGGCAAGCTCAAGCGCGACATATTCCCAGCGAATGACGTCCCAATCGTCGTTCTTGGGGCTGGGAAACTTCGCGATGGCGGGACGACCATCGGTGCCAATGACGTGGGCCTTGGGTCGCGCGCCGCCGAGCGACGAGCCGCCGCGCAGTAACAGCCGTAGCTGCTGGCTGGTCGGGTCGTCGCGTTCCAGCGCTTCTGCGGCGTTCATCAGCGCCCCAAGCTGCAGTACAGCCGGGACACCAGTGTTCTCGGACGCCAGGAATTCGTCGCTGTCAGGATGGCGATAGCGCAACGCGCCCTGGCGCATGTCGTCGCGCGCGCCGAGCAAGTAGTCGACTTCCGAGAAAGAGCGGGCGGTGCGGTTCGCTTCACGTGCCGAAGCAGCCTCCGCCCGCTCGATGAGCTTTCGACCCCAGCGGTCAGGCGCGGTATCGGAGAATGCGCCGAACAAGCTGCGGCCAACCGGAGTCTGGAATTGCCCAGCCTGCAACGGCAGGCCGGGATCGAGCGCGTACGCGCCGTCGCGACCGATATAGCTTGGTCGATACGCGAAACTCGCCGACTGGCTGCGAGCGGCCCGGTGCATCCACAGGTCTCCGACGGCAACGTCCTCGTCGTCGATTTGGGCGAACACCTCGACCTGGCTGGAGTCAGCCATCACGAGTCCTCGCGGACGCTCCCATGACGGACTCGCTGCGGAAGTTGCTCACTAGCGCGCAGCCGCCCGATGTCGGTGCTGAGCGGGTCTGCGGCCGTGACGAGCGGATCGAGGATGCCGAGCGCCCGTGCGATGCGGAGCATGTTCTCCAGACTCACAGACCCGGGGTCGGTTGTGAGACGACTCACGGTGTTTACAGACACGCCGGCGCGGTCTGCGACTTGTTCTAAGGTCAGCCCGCGCAGTTTGCGCCAGGCGACGAAGTGCTCGCCGATCTCGCGCGCAGCGCGCCGAACGGGAAGTGGAGTCGGTGTCGCCATCTTATCTTAATCTCCTAAATATGGGGGCTTATCGGCGTTAAGCACCCAGATATGGGAGATAATAGCGACCGGGTGCGGCGCATGAGAATTACGGTGATTGCCTATGAGCGCTGCCACCGGTGGAGCGCATCCTACGGTGAGCTGGCCAGTCCCGAGACCCGATTTACGGGCCCAATAGGGGATCAATAGTTCGCAAATACCGGACTTGACACATAGCCCCATGTGCTCCCAGGTCTCCACGGTTTCCCTGCACATCAGCATCTTTCATCGCCGTCGGCAACACTCCTGAAAATC
Organism: uncultured Conexibacteraceae bacterium; assembly: GCA_963761675.1. Lineage (GTDB taxonomy): Bacteria > Actinomycetota > Thermoleophilia > Solirubrobacterales > Solirubrobacteraceae > Palsa-465. The sequence goes on along the minus strand of CAVXIA010000001.1, from coordinate 580,987 downwards.
GTGGTGTCCCCGGTTCAAGTCCGGGTCTCGCCATCCAAGAAAGTCCTGCAAATGAGGGTCGGGGTCGCCGCCGGCGGCGTGTCATTCCTCAAGCTGGACCTCGGACTCCCGCTCAAATGCGCCCGAGCCTGATTACGGCGCTCGCTGACGGAAGTGCACGACGCAAGGCAGCAGTGCTGACCGTTTCGAACTGACTCCGTCTCGAACTGGGGTTCTGTCCGTGTCCCTGTGCCTCCAGACCGGCGCCGGCGCTGACCACGACGAGGCGAGGCACGCCCGCGTCGCACATCGCCACGAGGACCCGGACTGACCACCGTGCCGCTGGCATCCGGGGACTTCCTCCGCGTGCGGCGCGCGCGGGAGCCACCCGGTCACCGGTATGCGTGACGCGGCGGGCGTATGTGGGTAGAGGACAGCTATGAGCTGCAAGCCACGCAAGGGGAAGCCATGTCGGTGCAGTTGACTCTCACCAAGGATGACCTTGGAACGATCGAGACCAGCATTCCGGCTCGCCTGGATCGACTGCCGTGGTCGCGCTGGCATTGGCGCATTCTGATCGGCCTGGGGACGGTCTGGATCCTCGATGGCCTTGAGGTCACGATCGTCGGGTCGATTGCGGGGGCGATCTCGGCAAAGGGAAGCGGTATCGACATCTCTACGGCGCAGGTGGCGGGCTGGGCGGCATCGATGTATGTGGCGGGAGCGTGCTTCGGCGCGCTGCTGTTCGGGCGACTCACCGACATGTTCGGACGCAAGCGGCTGTTCATGATCACACTCGGTGTCTACCTCGCGGCGACGATGGCAACCGCGTTCGCCTGGACCCCGTTGTTCTTCCTCGCGTGCCGGTTCGTGACCGGCATGGGCATCGGTGGCGAGTACAGCGCGATCAACTCGGCGATCGACGAGCTGATCCCGGCGGCTCATCGCGGACGGATCGATATTCTCATCAACGGGACCTATTGGGCCGGCGCGGCGGCCGGCGCGCTGCTGTCGGTCGCGGCGCTCCACATCTTCTCCCCGCTGCTTCAGTGGCGTGTCTGCTTCGGCCTTGGATTCGTTCTGGGGCTGGCGATTCTGATGGTGCGGCGGCATGTTCCGGAGAGTCCGCGCTGGCTATTCATCCATGGTCGCGAGGACGAAGCCGAGGCGATCACCGACGACATCGAACGCCAGGTTGTGGAGTCGACCGGCGAGCAGCTGACCGATCCGGATCCAGACGAGGTCATCCGCATTCACCAGCGCAGATCGATCCCGCTGTGGGAGATCACGCGCGCGATCGTCAGGACCTACCCGACGCGTACGATTCTCGGCCTGGCTCTGTTCATCGGGCAGGCCTTCCTCTACAACGCGATCCTGTTTGGCTACGCGACGCTGCTCAGCACATTTTTCGGCGTGGCCACGTCAAATGCGCCGTACTACCTGGTGGCGTTTGCGGTCGGCAACCTGTTGGGGCCGGTGATCCTCGGTCCGCTGTTTGACTCGGTCGGACGAAAGCCGATGATCTCAGGGACCTACATCCTCTCCGGCGGACTGCTGCTGATCACCGGCTACCTGTTCGACCAGCACCAGCTGACGGCCGCGACTCTCACGATCGCGTGGTCGGTCGTGTTCTTCTTCGCGTCTGCTGGGGTGAGCGCGGCTTACCTGACGGTGTCGGAGATCTTTCCGCTCGAGACGCGGGCGCTGGCGATCGCGATCTTCTACGCGGTGGGAACCGGGATCGGCGGGATCATCGGGCCGCAGCTGTTCGGCAGGTTGATCCCGACCGGCAAGACATCTGATGTGTTCACCGCGCTTGTCATCGGTGCGGTACTGATGATCATCGGCGGACTTGCGGAGATCGCGTTTGGCGTGAAGGCGGAGAGACGAGGGCTCGAGTCCATTGCGAAACCGCTGAGCGCCGTCGCCGGCGCGGCGACGGCGGGCGATCGATAAGCCTCGATCGACCGTCCCGACTGGTTAGTCTGGGTGAGGGTCGTTTGTGACTTGCTCTGGGTCTGTCGTCGATCATTGCTCTGGGTCTGTCGTCGATCAGGTCGAGTCTGCCTATACCAGTGCCGAACTTCGGCCCGAGCGGTAATCACGGTCGAGGACCACTGGCCCGAGGGCGGCCTCGGGGACGCCGTGCTCGAGGCGCTCGCGGAGGTTCCGCAGCACCCGCCCGTGGTCAAGCTCGCGGTGCGCTCGATGCCCGTCTCCGGCACGCCCGAAGAACTCATGCACGAGGCCGGGATCGACGCCGAGGCGATCTTCGTGACAGCCCGCGAGGTCGCGTTTGGGAGCGTTGCGCTCGGGTAGACGAACCTTCGACAGAGACAGCCAGAGGGAGTCAGATGCCGTGAGACAGATAACAAAACTCGAAGTCCCGTCGGAGCCGGTCGAGCCGCCCACCCCGATCGTTCCGCCGGCACCGATTACGCCGGCCGTGCCCGATCCGGGAACGCCGGGTGACCCGGCCAAGCCCGCGACGGTACCCCAGCCCCAGGAGCCGCCAGAGCCGATCGTGCCCGAGCCGAGCGAGCCCGGGAGCGAGCCCGATCCATCCGAAGGCAGTGCGTGAGGTGAGTCCCGTGGCCGAAGCACGCAGCGAGCACGACCCCGCCTCGGACCCGCCCGGCGCCGTCTCCGATCAGAATCGTGAGGAGGCGCAGAGCGGCCACCGCAGGGATGGGACGCATCCGGAGCCGCGGACGACCGGTGAGCCGCCCAAGAAGCACGACGATCGCGAACAGACGTCCGGGGCCGCGGGCGAAGGCAGGCAGTCGACCGGCTACCGCCAGAACGCGGGCTGACTCAGAACCGGACGGCCTGACCCTGTTTCTCCAGGGCATCCGGCGGCATGCCGAGGTGCCCATGCTGTGATTATTGGCGGTGCCGGCTCTTACCGACCTTTCACGATTCAGACTTACTGTTGCATCCCATAGCGGTCCTAAGCATCTTCGGTCGGGCAGCTGGGAGAGAGAGCCGGAGAAAGAGAGAGCCGGAGAACGCTTCGGCACCACCACCGTGCCGCAGGGGTCGCTTGCGCGAGGCCCAGCACTTCAGCGAGCTTCTCATCAAGCGGGGTCAGATCAGCCGAGCTCCTCGACCTCCGCAGCCGCCGACTTCAGTCCTTTCCGGTCACGGGCTACCCGGTCGACGCGGGCGGCCCTTCGCCCGAACGTATGAGCAATCGCGCCCCCCACAACACCAGCGGAAGCGCCCGTAACAACGACCACTTCGTCGCGTTGTTCTCGCGTGAATCTGCTCATGTCCCACCCGGTCTTTGATGCGCGGTCACTACTGGAGCGGACGTGCTGCAGATTGCGTACGCAAAGACTGAAAACACCTGACGGGACATCGAGCGAACTTCCGAAATGAGCTAGGCGGCGCCTCGGCTCGGATCGATGAACTCAAAGCGCAGCAGCTCGTATCCGTTTGACGGCTCGATGCTGAGCGTGTCGACGACTCCTGCAAGCATCTCCGTGAGCTGCTCAAGCTTCTCCCTGCGATCCGGCGACCCTCTGCTGGTGTCCTGTGCACGATGCACAGAGAAGGGGCCACCAGTCATCGTCAGATGACGTGAGGACCTCGAGATCGCTATGCCCACGTCTCCGTCGGCAGCGACCTCCACGTAGCGCGCGATCGCGTTGTTGACCTCGCGAAGGTCGGAGACGCGGCGCACCGAGAAGTGCGGCGAGGCGGCCACCGACCGAAAGATCCGACCGAGCACGAACCGCATCATGTCTGCCGAAGCGAACCACGCGACGATTTCCCCTGTGAGTTCGGCACGGGCTTGGTCCAACAACGCCGACGACGAGCCGGTATCTGTGGGGCCTCGCACCACGGCGGTGTGCCGCGCGAACCACATGCGCACCTCGGTGCCCCCACCCTCTTGCGTGAGGAACTCAGCTCTGTCGGCCAGCGCGCTGATCACTGTAAAGCCGAGTCCCATCCGGTCCTCACCTGAGATCTTCGTGATTCCCAGGCCACGGTCGGATACGACCGCCTCAACACCGTCGTGGCGTCCTTCGATTTCCACGGTCATCGGTCCGCTCGAACCATCATATGCGTGCAATGCCACGTTGTTGCACGCCTCAACAGGAGGCCTTCTTCGATGCCTACCGGGAGCACGTGCTCCCGCGGTTCAAGAGCAGCGGCCCGCCGCGCACGCGGGAAGATGAGCCGGTTACGCAGCCCGGTTGTCGGTGCGCTCCTCAGCAGGCCTCTATATCTGCTGCTGATCGATACGTTCGATACACCGGAGCTGATCGCTGGCGCACGTCGCCATTGATATAGCGGCGGCCCTCTACGAAACCTCCTACTCGCAGGGGCTCGCGGACGCCGCCTTCCGGGTCAGGTGGACCAACGACGTCGGGAGGGCATTTGCTCAGGTGCCGCGCGGTGTGGTCATCGTCGCGTCTGAGGTTGTGCTCCAGACGGTGGCGCGGCGGCTGTGCTGCTGGCACTGGCCGTCGGCTTCATCCCCGGCACGCTCGAATGGTTCGGCCGCGCCGCGACCGGATTCGTCGACCACCGCGCCTACGCCGACTGGGTGCTTCTCGGCAATCACGTGCACACGCCAGCGTTAGCGCCCGTCTCGGCGTCAGCATTCGAGGCCGCGAGTGCGATCATCGCCACCCTGCTCGCGTTGTTGGCTGCATGGCTTGGCCTTTTCGGCCGCCCCCCGCGGGAGGCTGTTCCGGCCGCGAACTCGGGCCACACGGTGACTACATCGCCTGGTGGACGACGGGCACGGCCACGTTCGGTGCGGTCTGTCTGTTCGCTCTGCGATAGGACGGGTAATAGAGGTGCGAATGCACTTCTCCGAATGGGATCTGCTCTGGCGGCTGGGTTTGGCGATGCTGCTCTCGACGATCATCGGGTGCGAACGCGAGATCCGGCAGAAGAACGCTGGTATGCGTACCTATGCACTGGTCGGGATCGGCTCAGCGCTGTTCATGCTCGTCAGCGCCTATGGGTTCGCCAGTGTGCTGCAGAGCCAGCGGGTGGTCCTCGATCCATCGCGTGTCGCCGCGCAGGTGGCATCCGGTATCGGCTTCATCGGCGCCGGCCTGATCTTCGTGCAGCGCGCGAATGTGCGCGGGCTGACCACGGCGGCCGGGGTGTGGACGACCGCCGCCGTCGGGCTCGCGGCCGGCGGCGGCCTGATCGTGATCGCATGCGCTGGAACCGCTGGGTACCTGATCGTGTCGGTCGGTTACCCGTACCTGACGCAGTGGTTGCCCGCGACCAGCCACGTGGCCTCACCACTGCGCATCACCTATCGAGATGGGGGCGGTGTGCTGCGGCGGCTGGTTGCGATCTGCTCCGCCCACGGGTTCGCGGTCGCGGACCTCGCCGTCGAGCGCGAGGAGGACGATGAGCGCCAACCCGCCGTGACCGTCAGCCTCTCGCTTCAGGGACGCGGCTCGGTCGCGGAACTGGGTGCCGAACTGGATACCGTCGATGGTGTCCTGAGCGTCCGGGCAGGCGACATCAACGTCACCGAGTCGTGAGCTGTTGCGTCCGAGAAACGTCGACCGCTCCGCGCCCGCGCGAGCAACGCGACCGCCAGAAGTTTTGGGACATGGAGACGTTCGCCAAGCGACTTCCACGCCTGCTCAGACACGTCGCCGAGGCGCCGGCAAGCGCGCTCCCGGATGGTCGGCTTTGTCGCTGCGCTGCCACCCGAAAGCTCATCATCGAAATCGCAGCAGCAGGATCCTCCCGTTCGAACACGGACGGTTTCCAGCCGCCCGGGACAGGGAAGCTTCGGAACAGCACCTGCCTGCACACGACGACGGAGGTCAGATGGCAACGCAGCTCCATGCACTTCGAGACCTGGGCCAGAGCCCATGGATTGACTTCATCACGCGCAGATTCCTCGAGGACGGGGAGCTTGAGCGCCTCATCCGTGACGGCGTCGTTGGTGTCACCTCGAATCCGACGATCTTTCAGAACGCGATCGCAGACGACGAGGATTACGACGAGCAGCTGCACCGGTTGGCGGAGCTCGACGTGGACCCATACGACGCATTTATCGAGATCGCGCGGGATGACATCCGCAATGCCTGTGATCTGCTCGCCGAGACCCATAGCCACGCGCGGTCGGGCATTGCCGACGGCTGGGTGTCGCTGGAGGTCGACCCGCGATTGGCACACGACACAGAGGCCACCATCGCCGAGGCGCGGCGGCTGCACGAGGCCGTCGGTCGGCCCAACCTAATGGTGAAGATCCCGGGGACCGAGGAGGGCCTCAACGCGATCGAGGAGACGATCGCCGCCGGAATCCCGGTGAATGTGACGCTGCTGTTCTCGTTGGGCCGCCACCGTCAGGCGGCAGAGGCGTACCTTCGTGGGCTTCAGCGACTGCACCGGGCCGGGGCGGATCTGACCGAGGTCACCTCGGTCGCATCGTTCTTCGTGTCGCGCGTGGACACGGAGGCCGATCGCAGGCTCGACGAAATCGGTGGCCACGACAAACTCAAGGGCAAGCTCGCGATCGCGAACGCCAGGCTCGCCTACCACACGTATCTCGAAATCTTCTCCGGGTCCGACTGGGACGAGCTCGCGGCTGCGGGCGCGACACCGCAGCGATGCCTGTGGGCATCGACCTCGACCAAGAACCCGGCGTATCGCGACGTGATGTATGTCGAGGAACTGATCGGTCCGGACACCGTCAGCACAATGCCACCGGAGACGATTCAAGCGTTCGAGGACCACGGCGAGGTGGGTCGGACGCTTGATCGTGACCTCGATCAAGCCCGGCGCACGTTCGATGCGGTCACCGCGGCGGGGGTCGATTACGACGACCTCGTGCGGACACTCGAACTTGAGGGGATCGACAAGTTCGCCGACTCGTTCGCGCAGCTGATCGAGCGGGTCGAATCGAGCCTGAAGGGCGCGGTGAGCAAATGACAACCGAGACGAACTTCTGCGCCGAGCTCGGCCAGCAGTTGCGCGTCGACTCGGTGCGAGCGAGTGCCGCGGCCGGTTCGGGCCATCCGACCTCCTCGATGTCGGCAGCGGATCTGATCGCGGTGCTGCTGCACGGGCATCTGCGGATCGACTTCCGCAATCCGGACGATCGCTGCCGCGACCATCTGATCTTCTCGAAGGGTCACGCCTCCCCCCTTTACTATTCGATGCTGAAGGCAGTCGGCGCGCTCGACGATGAAGAGCTGCTGACGTTCCGCAAGCTGCACAGCCGGCTCGAGGGGCACCCGACCCCCAGGATTCCCCCGACCGACGTGGCCACGGGTTCACTGGGACAGGGGCTGCCGATCGGGGTCGGCATTGCGATAGCGGCACGCGACCTCGACCGGCTCCCGTACCGCGTATGGGTGCTGTGCGGTGACTCGGAGCTGGCCGAGGGCTCGATCTGGGAGGCGTTCCAGCATGCCGGATGGGCGCGGCTCGACAACCTGATCGCGATCCTCGACATCAACCGCCTCGGGCAGACGCGGGAGACGATGCTGGGCTGGAATCTCGACGGTTATCGGCGACGAATCGAAGCCTTCGGCTGGCGGGTGATCGAGGTTGACGGCCACGATGTCGATCAGGTCGAGTCTGCCTATACCAGCGCCGAACAGGGCGACGGACGCCCGACGGCGATCCTCGCGCGAACCAAGAAGGGTCGCGGGGTCAAGGCCGTCGAAGATCTGCCTGGCAAGCACGGGAAGCCGCTCGATGAGCCCGATGAGGCGATCGCCGAATTGGGAGGCGAACGTGATCTGCGCGTTCTGCCTGCGGCACCCCCGCGCGATTGCTTACCGCATCGCTTCGAGACGGACGCCGACGCGAAACTGCCGCGCTGGGATCTGGGGGAGGAGGTCGCCACACGCCAGGCCTACGGCGGCGCGTTGACGGCACTGGCCGCGATACGGGGCGACATCGTCGCGCTCGACGGGGAGGTCTCGAACTCGACCGGAACCGCTGACTTCATCGAGGCCCATCCCGACCGCTACTTCGAGATGTTCATCGCCGAGCAGCAGCTGATCGCCGCGACGGTCGGGATCGGCGTCTGTCACTGGGTGCCGTTCGCATCCACGTTCGCCGCGTTCCTCTCGCGCGGCTACGACTTCGTGCGGATGGCGGCGGTCTCACGCGCGAACCTGCGCATGGTTGGATCGCACGCCGGCGTCTCGATCGGAGAGGACGGCCCCTCGCAGATGGCGCTTGAGGATATGGCCTCGATCAGGGCGATCCACGGGAGCGTGGTGCTGCACCCTTCCGACGCCAATCAGGCTTCGCAACTGGTCGCTGCCATGGCTGAACGCCGCGGGATCTCATACATGCGCACGCTGCGGGGCAAGACGCGCGTGCGTACCGATGCCGACGAGCCGATCGCGATCGGCGGCAGCCGGCAGGTCTGTGTCCACGGAGACGGCGATGAGTTGTTGATCATCGCCTGCGGGATCACGGTCGGCGAGGCGGAGGAAGCTGCGGAGCGGCTTGGCCGCGACGGGCACGGGGTCCGGGTGCTCGACTGTTACTCGATCAAGCCGCTAGACGCCGACGCCGTACGGCGCCTCGCAGGCTCGGCGCGAGCGGTAATCACGGTCGAGGACCACTGGCCCGAGGGCGGCCTCGGGGACGCCGTGCTCGAAGCGCTCGCGGAGGTTCCGCAGCACCCGCCCGTGGTCAAGCTCGCGGTGCGCTCGATGCCCGTCTCCGGCACGCCCGAAGAACTCATGCACCAGGCCGGGATCGACGCCGAGGCGATCTTCGTGACAGCCCGCGAGGTCGCGTTTCAGGAAGTTGGTGCATGACCTTCGCCGGCGTGCGTTTCACTGCCGCACTGTCCGTAGCGATCCGCGGGGCGGTGCATCGCGTCGTGGACGTTCCGACTCTACTACTCGGCGCCTGGCTGATCGTGAGTGCGCGAACGTCGCGTCTGCGCCACGAGATGCACGATGCCTTGGGGATGGTCGTCGGGCTAGGCTTCCTGGCAGAGCTTCTGCGCGCGGTTGCGGCGTTCATGACCGCGCCTATGCTCCTGCCCCTTGCGCTGACGGTGAACGGAGGCGCCACTGGTACGAGCATCACCACGAACCTGTGGATCTGCTTTGCGATCGCGGCCACCGGATTGCTGCTCCCGCTCTATGCATTTGTGCTCGGCCGAGCGCATCTGCAATGCCCCGCGTTCGAACGCTGGCAGCGGGGCGAGGGCCCGGCCTGGCATTCGCCGCCGCTTGCGAGCGGGATCCGCGGAAAATCACTCGAGCGATTCCTGGCCGAGCGATGAAGCCGAGCAATCCACATGTGACAGCTGAGCAGGTGCGCAGATTGCTCGCCGCGGGGCGCTCGTGGGAGGAAGCGGCCCGTGAGCTCCGCATCAGACCCGGCCTAGCGTTCCTGATCGAGACCGGGATTCCCGCCGACGGGAGCGGGACGCCGGAACTCGAGGGGCGGACCGGACCAGGCCCGACCCTCACCAGCCCCCAATCGCTGGTGAACTCGCGTGCTCACAATCCGGTGCGCAACGAACAGGTGGACGCATGGGTGAGGGGCCGTGCATCAAGGGAGCTCAATGCCTGAACTCTGGCCCGTGATCCGGCAGCTCACCGGCTCTGACCGCCTCGCAAAGGGGGAGGCGACGAAGTCCGGCTCCTCGCGGAGGCTCATCGCCCGGACCGCTACGGCTGACCGGGTCGTCAAGTCCGTGTGCCCCTACTGCGCCGTCGGCTGCTCGCAGAACGTCTACGTCAGGGATGGGACAGTGACCCAGATCGAGGGCGATCCCGATGCTCCACACACACGCGGGCGACTGTGTCCAAAGGGCTCGGCGTCGCTGCAGCTGACGACCGGCTCCTCGCGGGAGCGCTTCGTCCTCTACCGCGCACCCTACGCGAGCGATTGGCAGCGGCTGGATCTCGGTCAGGCGATGGACATGCTCGCGGAGCGGATCATACGGTCCCGGGAGCAGGGTTGGGAGTGGGAGAGCGAGGGCGCGCGCACCCGGCGCTGCATGAGCATCGCCGCGCTCGGTGGCGCCACGCTCGACAATGAGGAGAACTACCTGATCAAGAAGCTTCTGACGGCGCTCGGCGTCATCCAGATCGAGAACCAGGCGCGGGTCTGCCACAGCTCAACCGTCGTCGGGTTGGGGACGTCATTCGGTCGCGGTGCCTCGAGCACGCTCCCCGGGGATCTCCAAAACTCCGACCTGATCGTGCTCGAGGGTTCGAACATGGCGGAGGCGCATCCGGTGGCCTACCAGTGGGTGCTGGAGGCCAAGGGTCGCGGGGCGACCGTCGTCCACATCGATCCCCATTACAGCCGCACGAGCGTGCTCGCGGACGTGTTCGTGCCGATCCGGCCGGGGACCGACATCGCATTTCTCGGCGGGGTCATCAACCACGTGCTTGAGACCGGCTCGGATTTCCGTGAGTACGTGCTCGCCTACACAAATGCCCCCACGATCGTCCGCGAGGAGTTCAAGGATGTCGAGGCCGACGGACTCTTCTCCGGCTTCGATCCGGAATCGCGCGAATACGACCCGACGAGCTGGCAGTACGAGGGCGCCTTCGTTGCCGCGGCTTCCGGCCAACGCGATCAGGAGGGCAGCCTGCGCCGCATGGGGTCAGGTGGAGCGGGCCAGGGTGCAGAGGAGGCGCGGCATGCGCCGAAGCTCGATCCGACACTGGAGCACCCGCGCTGCGTCTATCAGATCCTCAAGCGCCACTACGCCAGCTACACGCCGGAAATGGTGGAGCGCGTCTGCGGAATCCCACAGGACCTGTTCCTGAAGATCTGCAGGCTGTTCATCGAGAACTCGGGTCGCGAGCGCACGACCGCCTTCGTCCACGGTGTCGGCTGGACCCAGCACACGATCGGCTCCCAATACATCCGCTGCGCCTCGATCCTGCAGCTGCTGCTGGGAAACATGGGCCGGCCCGGGGGCGGAGTGATGGCGATGCGCGGCCATGCCTCGATCCAGGGCTCGAGCGACATCCCGACGCTGTTTGACACGCTGCCCGGCTACATCCCGATGCCGCACGCACACCGCCATCAGGACCTGGAGTCGTTCATCAAAGGTGACTCTCCCAAGCGCGGATTCTGGGCCAACATGGATACCTATGTCGTGAGCCTCCTGAAGGCCTACTGGGGGGCGGCGGCGAGCCCGGACAACGAGTTCGGCTTCGACTATCTGCCACGGCTGACCGGCAGCCATTCGACCTACGACACGGTTATGGAACAGATTGCAGGCCGCGTGCGGGGCTACATGCTCTTCGGCCAGAATCCCGCCGTCGGATCCGCGAACACGCGGATGCAGCGACTGGGGCTGTCCAAGCTCGACTGGCTCGTGGTGCGTGACTTCTCGCTGATCGAATCGGCGACCTGGTGGAAGGACGGCCCCGAGATCGAATCGGGCGAGATGCGAACCGAAGAGATCGGTACAGAGGTGTTCTTCTTCCCGGCCGCTGCGCACACGGAGAAAGAGGGCAGCTTCACCAACACCCAGCGGATGGTCCAGTGGCATCACAAGGCCGTCGAGCCGAGTGATGACCAGCGCAGCGATCTCTGGTTCACCTACCACCTCGGTGCCCGGATCCGCGAGCGGCTGCGCGACTCAGATGATGAGCGCGATCGCCCACTGCTCGACCTCACCTGGGACTACCCCACCTCCGGCGAGCATGACGAGCCGCTGGCTGCGGCGGTGCTTGCCGAGATCAATGGCTATGACACCTCCGGCAGATACCTCTCCGCTTACACGGAGCTCAAGGCCGACGGCAGCACCGCCTGCGGCTGCTGGATCTACTGCGGATGCTATGCCGAGGGCATCAATCAGACGGCGCGCCGGCGTCCTGCCCGAGAACAGAACTGGACATGCTCTGAGTGGGCCTGGGCGTGGCCGGCAAACCGGCGCATCCTCTACAACCGCGCATCCGCTGATCCCGACGGCAAGCCGTGGTCCGAGCGCAAAAAGCTCGTCTGGTGGGATGAGCAGGCAGGCCGATGGACCGGATTCGATACGCCGGACTTCGAACCCACGAAGCGGCCCGACTACCGGCCGGAGCCGGACGCTGTCGGACCGGCTGCGCTGGCCGGAGATGACCCCTTCATCATGCAGGCCGATGGGCGCGGCTGGTTGTTCGCGCCCGCAGGTGTCGCGGACGGACCGCTCCCGACCCACTATGAGCCGCAGGACTCCCCGGTCCGCAACCTGCTGCATCGGCATCAGCGCAACCCTGCGCGTCAGGTCTATGAGCACGAGAACAACCGGTACCACCCGGACCCGGGCGGCCCGGGCGCCGATGTCTTTCCGTACGCTGTGACGACCTATCGGTTGACCGAGCACTTCACCGCCGGCGGGATGAGCCGCTGGACTCCGTATCTGGCGGAGCTGCAGCCCGAGTTCTTCTGCGAGGTCTCGCCCGAGCTCGCGGCCGAGCGCGGGCTCGTCAACGGCGGCTGGGCAACGCTGATCAGCGCCCGAAACGTGATCGAGGCGCGGGTGCTGGTAACCGATCGGATGAGGCCGCTGCGCTCCGATGGCCGCACGATCCACACGATCGGTATGCCTTACCACTGGGGGTTGAACGGCTACGCGCGCGGGGACTCGATGAATGAGCTGTCCTCGATGGCGCTTGATCCGAGCTCGCACATTCAGGAGGTGAAGGCGTTGACCGTCGACATCCGGCCCGGAAGGCGTCCGCGCGGTCGCCAACGACTGGCCCTGCTGCAGTCCTACCACGAGCGGGCCGGGATCACCGCGCGCACGGGGATGGAGCCATGAGCGAGAGTTCGATCTCCCCCCTCGAAGTGCTGCTCGTCGGGGGTGGCGATCCGGCGGCCGACGCCGGTTGGGAGGGGCACCCGCCGCGCATGGGATTCTTCACCGATACCTCGGTTTGCATCGGCTGTAAGGCATGTGAGGTCGCGTGCAAGGAGTGGAATCACGTCCCCGAGGATGGACTCAACTGGACGGGCCTCTCGCATGACAACACCGGGGGTCTGGGCGCTGACAGCTGGCGGCACGTTGCCTTCATCGAGCAGCGCCGGTCGCTGACGGGACACGAGTCGAACCTACAGCGCGACGAGGAGGGCTTCCGCTGGCTGATGTCCTCGGACGTTTGCAAGCACTGCACGCATGCGGCCTGCCTCGATGTCTGTCCGACGGGAGCGATCTTCCGCACCGAGTTCGGCACCGTCGTGGTCCAGGCCGACGTCTGCAACGGCTGCGGGTACTGTGTGCCGGCCTGTCCGTATGGGGTGCTCGACAAACGCCAGGACGACGGCCGGATGTTCAAGTGCACACTCTGTTACGACCGACTGCAGGACGGGCAGGAACCGGCGTGTGCGAAGGCTTGCCCGACCGATTCGATCCAGTTCGGAGCGCTCGAGGAGTTGCATGAGCGCGCCGACCATCGGCTCGAGCAGATGCGTTCGTCGGGGGTGACGGAGGCGCGCCTATACGGCCGTGATCCCGAGGATGGCGTGGGTGGTGACGGCGCCTTCTTTTTGCTGCTCGACGAGCCGGAGGTCTATGGGCTGCCGCCGGACCCGATCGTCACAACCCGTGATCTGCCACGCATGTGGCGTAACGTCGGGATCGCGACAGGGGCGCTGCTGGCAGTCGGTGTGCTGGCGGCGATCGGTGGTGGCCGGTGAGCGCTACGACGGATCACTCCTACTACGGAATGTCCGTGATCAAGCCGCCCGTTTGGGAAGAGCGTGAGATTGCGGGCTACCTGTTTCTGGGCGGGCTCGCCGGCGGAAGCTCGATCCTGGCCGCGGCCGCTGACGTCAGCGGCCGCCCGCGGTTGGCCCGTCGAGCGAAGCTCTCGGCCAGCGGCGCGATCGCCCTATCCCTGGCTGCCCTGATCAAGGACCTGGGTCGACCGGAGCGCTTCATCAACATGCTGCGGGTCTTCAAGCCGACCTCGCCGATGAGCGTCGGGACGTGGATCCTGTTCGTGTACACGCCATTGAACCTCGGTACCAGCGCCTCGAACCTGACGGGGCGAGCGACCTTCGCGGGCCGCGGCGCGGGCCTCGGTGCCGGGGTCCTGGGCGGCGCCGTGGCCAGCTACACCGGCGCTCTGATTGCGAACACCGCCGTGCCCGCCTGGCACGAGGGCCATCGTGAGCTGCCATTCCTGTTCGCGGGCTCGGCGGCGATGGCCGCCGGTGGTCTCGGGATGCTGGCGGCCCCGCGAGCCGAGAGCGCGCCCGCCTGGCGGATGGCGTTGATCGGCGGCGCGGGCGAGCTCGTCGCCGAACAGCTGTACGAGCGTAGGCTCGGCGTGGTCAACGAGACCCTTCATCGTGATCTGGCCGGACGCCGCATTAAACTCGCGAAGGGTCTCGCAATCGGAGGGCTCTCGGTCGCAGCACTGCTGGGACGCCGGAGCAGATTGGCCGCAGCGGGCTCGGGAGCGGCGCTGTTAGCCGCCTCGGCTCTCACACGGTTCGGGATCTTCGCGGCGGGTATGGAATCAGCACGCGACCCGCGCTACACCGTCGAACCGCAGCGCGAGCGGATGCGAGAGAGGACGAGCGACGAAACTGAGTGATCTATTTCATAGATCGGAAGCAAAGACACACCCACGGAGTTGCCGGCGCAGCAGACACGTGGTATGCAGGCTTGAGTCGGATTGGACTGGGGGTCTTGGTCGAAGGTCTTTGTTGACGGGCTGACAGCACTGGGATTGACGGACAGCCCGCATTTGCGGGTAAACCTCGAAGTTGGCACGGATCTCCTGGCTCCGACCAAACGCTTCGATCGCCTTCACTGCGTCATCCCCATACTGCTCGTCTTCGTGACGGTCCTCGACTCTCGGCTTTTCCTTACTCGCTCATGGCTGTCGTCTCATCAGGGAGGGCGGCAGCCACGAGATGTGGGAGAACCACGTGACGTCCGAGCGATACCAGTCGGCGAGGTGTCAGGCGACTGTCTTTGAGGTGATGAAGCGGTGGATGGCTTCGTTGGCGTGGTCCTGAAATGACGGGTTGGCCAGATCGGGGAAGATGTCTGCTTGGTTGACCAAGGGACCCTTCAACTTGCCGGCCGCGCTGGCGTAGAACACGCCGCTTGACAGGGTCTGGTCGGTGACTCCGTCGACCAGTCGCTTCGCGCCCACGTCCAGTTTGTGTGAGATGCCCAAGTGAGGCATCACGTGCTTGGCCGCGATACGGAACGGCAATGCGAGGTCATCGGGTGCGTGCGTGCCGGTGGTGTTGCCGGGGCTCACGCTGATGAATCGGCGGTCGGGGTATTGGCGGGCCAGATAGGCCATCCAGAGGATGCCGAGCAACTTGGCCTGCCCGTATGCCAGATTGACGTCAGGTTTGCGGCCGGCGAAAAAGCTGCCGTCGATTACCGTGGCGAGTTCGTCGGCGGACTGTGAGACAAACGACGGCCGTTTGAATCCCATCTTCGGAAGCCCCCTGGCTGCTTCACTTCCGGCGAAGACCGCCACCTCGCCAAGTCGGTCCTCAGCCAAAAGCGTTTCGAGCAGGACAACGTGGCCAAGAACGTTCTGCGCGAACATGTATGTGGCCCCGTCGGCGGTCAAGGCCATGGGCGTCTTGCCGCCCATTCCACCGGCGTTCATGACGACCGCATCGATCGATCCGTCAACGCCCGCCAAGCCGGAGCGGACCGAGTCCGGATCAGAAACGTCCATGATCACGATGTCGAAGATGCGCCGGCCGGTCTCCGCTTCGAGGTCGGCCTTGGCCGTTCTCGCCCGGTCTTCGTTCCGGCACGCCAAGTAGACGCGGGCGATCTCGGGACGTAACGCCAGTTGCCGGGCGATGTCCTTGCCGAGCCCGACGTTGGCGCCCGTGATCAACGCCGTCTTTCCTCGGGGTGTGCTCATCAGAATTTCCTCTCATCTCTTGAAGGTCGAGCCAGGTTGGCTGAATGGTGTGGTCGGACCGCCGGGGCGGATACGACGGCTAGGCCCTGCTCGGCTTGGCCCAGCACAACGGCTTCTTGGCTTCCGGCGGTGGCAGCCGAAGGTTGTTGCTCAACTGGATGTCGCCATCCACTATGCCAGACGAGTTATGGAATGTCAAAGCCATTTTGATGGGTATACTTTCACCATGTCTCCAACGAGTTCTGATCGGCCGCGGTTGACGCGCAAGGGCGCCGAGACGCGCGCCCGGATCGTCGACGCCGCCGCGGCGCTGATCTTTCAGCAGGGTGTTTCCGGCACGACGGTCGAGGAAGTGCGCGACGGCGCGCATGTGAGCAGCTCGCAGCTCTACCACTACTTCGACGACAAGCCGGCGCTGGTTCGCGCGGTCATCGAGCGCCAGGCCGACAGGGCGATCGGCACGCAGGAGCGGTTTGACCTCAGCAGCCTCGATGGCCTACGGGAGTGGCGCGATTTTGTGGTCGATCACGCCCGTGACACGGACGGGCTCGGGGGTTGTCCGATCGGCTCGCTCGGTTCCGCGCTCGCCGAGACGGAGCCCGAAGCCAGGGCAGTGGTCGCGGCTTCCTTCAAACGTTGGGAGGCCAGCATCATGGCTGGGTTTCTGCGGATGCACGCGCTTGGCCGACTCAGGCCGGAGGCCGATCCGCGCCAGCTCGCGCTGGCCTTGCTTGCCGCGCTTCAGGGCGGCCTCCTGCTCGCTCAGGTCCGGCGCGACCCCGAGCCGCTCGCGGCTGCGCTCGACGCGATGCTGACGCTCATCGCCACCCTCAGCAGCACCACGAGCACCTCGCTCAACCGCTGAGCCCTCGGACCGACGGCTTACGAGGAGCCGTCCCGGGAGCGCGTGCTGCGCTGCGCGCAGATCGACTTTTGTTGGATCACACGAGCCAATTCTGTTAGAGTCGGCGTCCTAAGAGTGGATTGTGTGTTCCAACTATTGAAGGGGTGTTGACAATGGATCTGAAGGACAAACGGGCTTTGATCACGGGTGGCACGTCCGGGATGGGTATCGCCACCGCAATGTCGATGGCCGGGAAGGGCGCGTCGGTGATCATCAGCGGCCGCGATGAGACTCGCGGCGCGAGCACCGTCGAGAAGATCCGAGCGGGTGGGCACGACGCGGAGTTCATCGCCGCTGATTTCTCGGAGCTGTCCGAGGTCGGGCGCGTCGCCGATGCGGCAGGCGAGATCGACGTCCTGGTCAACTGTGCAGGCGTTGCCGCCATGGGCCCGACGGCTGACACCGACGAGGCGGCGTTCGACGATATGTTCCAGATCAACGTCAAGGTGCCGTTCTTCCTGGTCGCGGCGCTCGCCCCGAAGATCGCCGCGCGCGGCGGCGGATCGATCATCAACATCTCAACGATGGTCGCGAGCTACGGCCAGCCGGGCTTGGCTGCCTACGGCGCGTCGCGCGCGGCGATCGAGCTGCTGACCAAGGCGTGGGCCGCCGAATACGGGCCGCAGAACGTACGCGTCAACGCGGTCGCTCCCGGTCCGACGTTGACCCCGTCGCTGGAACCGAGGTTGGAGATGGCCAAGGAGTTTGCCAAGCAGATTCCGCTCGGTCGGGTCGCTGACGTGCACGAGCTGTCCGACGTCATCACGTTCCTCGCGACCCCGGCGGCCGGATACATCAACGGCGCGATCATCCACGTCGACGGCGGCCGGACGGCGGTCTGAGCGTCGATACCAGTAATCGATCTGCAGATGTTCCGAAGCCGCGTGTTCACTGCGGCGAATGTCTCGATCGTGATCGCCGCGGCGATCTTCGGGATGCAGCTAATCGGGATCAGCCTGTTCCTGCAGCAGTCGTGGCATTGGTCAACGACCGACACTGGCCTGGCGATCGCGCCCGGGCCGGCGGCGATTCTGATGTCCTCGTTCGTGGCGCAGAGACTCAACGAGAAGCTGCCCGTGGGGATGGTCGTGGCATCCGGTTTCGGGATCGTCGCGGCCGGCCAGATCCTGATGTTGCTGCTCCTCAAGGGCGGCGGGCGCAGCTACGCCGCTGACATCCTCCCGGCCTGGGTCCTGATCGGCATCGGGTTCGGGTTCTCGCTCCCGACGATCATCGGCTCAGCGACCCACGACCTGCCCGCGAAGCTCAGCGCGACGGGCAGTGCCGTGGTCAACAGCGGCCGGCAGATCGGTGGTGTATTCGGCACCGCTACCCTCGTCGTGATCCTCGGCAAGGCAGCCACGACCGGAGACCCGACGCAGTACCACCACTTGTGGTGGGTAGCGGCCGCCACCTGCGCCGCTGCCGCCATGACCTCCCTCGGCCTCACCCCCCCGGCCGCCAGACCGAGGAGGAGCCGGGGACTGTCGCTAGGTCCTTAGCCGTAGTCCCCGAGCGGTAAGGAGAGAGGCCGTGGCCGGCCGCCTGCCCCCGGCGGCCGGCCACTGGCCGTACCGCCCCCCAGACACCTTGGGCGTGAGCTCCGACTGCCTGCAATTGTGTCGCTCGCTGGGATATCTCGCCGAGCGAACAAGCGATCGCGTTCGTCCACCTCCCCGGTCCGATCCGCGCAAGCAAGGCGACATTTGGATCACGACGGCGCTTCGAGGCACGGCGGCGGGGACCCTTTTGGCGCCGCCAACGCGGCGACCACCTTGGCGTCGTGCTCCGCCGGCTTGACCTTTTGCAACATGTGCGAGATCACACCATCAGGCCCGATGATGAACGTGGTCTGTTCCACACCCAAAATGAACGGCCAGACACCGACATGCGGGGAGGGGAACATCGGCCGACCCGATCCAAAACCTCCGCTGCGCGGAGCGGGCACCCAACTAGCCCGCTACTGGTGGAGCACATCCTGCGGTGAGATGGCCTCCGGTCCCGGGACCCGAGTTAGCGTCGCGCTCTCGCTAGGCGTCAACGGTCGCGCTGCGTGAATCTCCGCGGCGCACTGGGCTGGGTTGCGCCCCTTCGTGAGGAGATTCTCATCGGCCATCGGCAGGCCGATTCGTCTGTGTACCGTATCCAATCACTGGAGCTCAGGCACTGTGGCGATCCCAGATCGAGATACGAAACCAGCCCGGCGAGCACAGGCCTACGAACCAAACGGGCAGCCGTTGCTCGGCCGCCGCGAGCTGATCGCGCGGCGACGGCGAGCTGAGCAGCGGCGGCGGGTGGTTCGCCGCCGGCGGATCCTGTTCGCGATGCTGACCCCGTTGGTGTTGTTGTTTCTGTATTTCGGGATCTCCTACGCCAACTACATGCTCAAGCCGACGAGCGAGACCCTCACCGAGCGCTCCGCGGAGTGGGTGCGCGACGACGTGCCCTTCGGGAACCTGATCATCGACACCGCCGAGCATTACACCTATAGCGCTCCACGCAAGGGCGGTCCGGGGCTCAAGCGCCTACCCGGCGTCGGGCTCAGCGCCGCAGCGCCTCTCATCAACCATCCCAACCATGCGAGTTACACACCCCCGCCGATCAAACCGGTGTTCGCGACCGCGCTGCCCGGCGAGGGTGTCTGGCACCGTACGGGCCCATCAGTCAACGGCGGGCCGCCCGTGCTCGTCACAACCTACCGGCCCAGCACCGAATACCCCTCGATCGTCGCCTACGTCCTATGGATCGACCACACCCGCACCGACCTGGCCTACTACCCCGGCCGCTACGAACCACCAAGCGCGGTCGACCGCGGCCCGATGATGGTTCCCGTCGACCAGCGCAACCGACTGCTAGCGACCTTCAACGGCGCCTTCACGCACGTTGACACCAACAACGGCTCGGCCGTCAACGGCCACACCAACGAACCACTGATCGACGGCAACGCCACCCTCGTCGGGTACCGCAACGGAACCGTCAACATCGTCAAATGGACCGGCGGCCCCACCGCACCACCAGATCTCGCCTGGGCACGCCAGAGCCTCACCCCGATCCTCTGGAACAGCAAACTCAACCCCGAACTGAACACCGACCCCAACAGCATCCAATGGGGATACACCCTCGGTGGGGTCACCTACACCCCCCGGACCGCCGTCGGCATCGACGCGCACGGCAACGCAATGTTCCTCGTCGCCTCAAACGCCACCGTGATCTCCCTCGCCCAAATCCTCAAACACATCGGCGCCGTACGCGGCATGGAATACGACATCAACCCCGAATGGCACACAATGATCACCTACTCCCACAAACACGGCCTCGGACCCAAAATGATCGAACCACAAGACCAACAGACCGCCGACCGCTACCTCACCCCCGACGACCGCGACTTCATGGCCGTCTACACCAAAACGCCCGGACCGGTCACCGTCCCATTCAAATAGCCGGCAGGACAGACTCGTGGTCAACGTCCACTGCTGAGCGTTGCCACCCCGGGTGTGTTCCCGGCGCTCCAGAGCTGGCGGCGGGCACCCGGCAGATGCTTGAGGTATCGGTTCATAAACGCAATCGTTACGCGCTCCACCACTCCCAGCTGGGGTTGCTCGTTCGTATACGGGCCGATGTGGCGCGCGCCGAGCAGCTTCAGGAGGAACTTGGGTGTGTGCGCGGCATGGAAGAACTGATAGGTGTACTTCGGCTCGTTGACCCGGTCGGCGGTTCCCTGCGTTGCAAGTAGCGGCGGGTTCCTTCTCTGGAAGTACGGGCCGGGCATGATCTCCGCACCCGAGAGGATGATGGCGGCGTCTACCCGCCGATCCAGATAGCGCGTGTCGTACGCGGTTGCGAGTGCCGTCGCGGCGCCGTCTGACTGTCCGGCGACGGCCACCTCGTCAGGGTCCACGAGCCGCGAGAGAATGCCGTCATCGTCCTCAGATGCGGCCAACAGTCGCGTGGTCACAAAGCTCAGATCGGCGGGCTGATTGACGATGTCCGACTCATTGGGCCCGCCCGGTGCGTGCGCATTGCTCAGTGGAAAGACGGGTGCAGCAACCACGTAGCCGGCGCGTGCCCATGCCTGAAGCATGCGTGAGTAGACGGCAGGAGTGGAGTCGAAGCCATGGCCGAACACGACCAGCGGAAACGGCCCCGCTGAGGTGACGGGGCGGCCGGCTGGGACATCGACGCGCGAAGGGTCGCCAACGGCTGGGTAGCGAATCACCGTCACCAGGGGACGCGGCTCGGGCCGTTGCCCACGGAAATGCACTCGTCGGCTGGTGTCAACGAAACGCACCACGATCTTCCCGACCGCGAAGGGCCCGTCCATGCCGCGATTCAGATCCGCCGCACGAGCGTTGGCGGAGGGAGCGGTTGGACGCGCAGGGGAGTTGCCATACCCGAGAAGCGCGACCGCGGCCGCTAGCGCAATCGCTGATACGACGACACGACCGAGATGAGGCGCCCGTTTGAACACGATCGAGAGGCCGACGGTACGACATCGAACCCGCGCCAGCGCCCTCCCCTGCGCCTGCACCACGACATGGTGCCGCGAAAACCCGCTGGGGTTTGGACGTGCTGAGAACGATCACCCGCCGGATCAGAGCGGACCGTCCGGACCCGGCTCCCTCGTTGTGGCCTCGCCCTCATCGGCTGGGGCCCGTCCTCACCGGCTGGGGCCCGGTTACCAGGAACCGGACGTCACGTACATCCGTCCACGTACATCCGTCCACGGGCTTCTTCGCATGATGCGGACCTGTGAGAGACTCACAACTGCAGAGGGCATTCCAAACGAGTGCTCGGCCGCCGGCAGGGCAGCGGCATAACGGACAGGAGGTCCGACAATGACGTACGACGGGGATGGTCGTCAGTCAGCACGAGGCAACAGCCGGCATTTGCGGCGCTTCGCCAAGCTGGTCTTGCCAACCGGCGCTGCGCTGGGAGCGGGAGCCGCGATCGCGGCAGGCGCCCCCGGTCAGGATTCGGGGGTGGGATCAGCGGGCACCCCGGCCAACAGCCCAGCGGTCTTCGCGCGGGCACCCTCGAGCTATTACCTCGAGCTCAGCGGGATCAAGGGCGAGTCGACGGACAACAAGGACTCAAACGCGATCGACGTCGACTCCTTCGCCTTCGGCGACGAGGCAACTGCGACCCGGTTTGGGGCGGGGGGCGCCGGTGCCGGACGCGTGCATTTCGACGACCTGACGATCAAGAAGGACATCGACTCCTCCTCACCGCAGCTGTTTGAGGACTCGGTGAGCGGAGAGCACATCCAGAAGGCCGTGCTGATCGCCGTCAAGGACGGCACCTCGCAGCAGGAGTATCTGAAGATCACGCTTTCGAACGTGGTGGTGTCCTCCTATCACGTGGCGTCCCAGGAGCCGGCCGGCGACGGTGAGGTGGAGACGATCACGCTCGCCTACCAGCAGATCAGCTACCAGTACGAGGCCCAGAACTCGGACGGTTCGAGCGGTGCACCGGACACTGTGAGCTGGAACATCTCACAGAACAAACTGAGCTAGCCAATGACCACCCTCCTCGAACGCCAGATCGCTGCGGCGATGGCGCTGGAGGACGGCACAAGTGTGCGCTTCGGCGATGGCACCGTTGCGTGTGCGGGGCGGCGCGCTGTCCGCGACGGGGCACGCGTCGCGCTGCTCACGGTGCCCGGCCTGTTGCGGTTTGACCTTGGCTGCCGCGCCGACACTCTGAACTTCGCCGTGCGCCAACTGTCGGGCGGGGAACTCGAGGAGGACCTGTGCCAGTCACCGGTGCACGGCATCCGGGCGCCCGATGGCACACGGCGCAACGAATACCGGTTCCGGTTCGCGCTCCGCGACGGACCGCGTGTCCAGATCGTCGTGTGGTTGGCTGAGTTCCGCGGGGAACTGGTCCGCGAGCACAGCGCGATCGCGCTGATCGACGATGGCTGAGATGCGACGCATCCGGCTTCAGGTCGCGGCCACGCGACTTGACGAGGCCTACGACGCGTTGCTCCCGCGGCTGCCGGGTGGCATTCATGTCACCGCGGCCGACGAGGATGTCGAGCTGGTCGCGCTCGGCGAGCAGGGCGAGCTGCCACCCGTCGAGGACGTGGCCGCCTGGACAGCCCACCTCGCGCGCGGTCCCGTGGTCGAGGAGGACGCCGGTCCTGATCTCGCCCACGCGCTCGCGGCCGTCATGCCCCCACATGAGGTCGGCGGGCGCATACTGCTGCGCGAAGGAGTTCACCCACCGGCGGCGTCCGGCTGGATCGACGTGGTGCTCGAGCGGGGCGCCGGCTTTGGAACCGGGGCGCATCCGACCACTCGCCACTGCCTCGAACTTCTGCTCTCCCTTCCTCCGGACGGCGCGTTTGCTGACCTCGGCTGCGGAGCCGGAGCGCTGACCATCGCCGCGGCCAAACTGGGCTTCGTGCCTGTTGTCGGCGTCGATCTGATCGGCGAGGCGACCGCGACCGCCTCCCGCAACGCCGCCGTCAACGGCGTCGAGATCGACTTTGTCACCGCAGACCTGCAGAAGCTCAGCGCGCTCGAGGTCGAGACGGCTGTCGTCAACGTCTCCGAGACCGGTGTCCACGAGCACCTGGCGAGTGTGCCGTCCCCTGACCTGCGCAGCCTCATCGTCTCCGGCCTCGACGATCCCGCCCAACTCGCGACCGCACTGACGGCCTACACCCAGGCGGGGTTACATGAGGAGCGCCGAATCGAAGCGCTGCGCTGGCCCGCCGTGCTGCTGAGCCGCTGAACAGCTGCGGCAGAGACGTCCCCGAATACCTCCTCGAGCCCGCACGACGAGGCGGCGGAGGCGTCAGGCACCAGGATTGTCGGCCCGATTCTTCTTCTGTCCTTCACATGCACGACAATGATTCAGACACGACCCGGCCGGGACCGGGATGTTTGGATGCCCGAAACCAAACCTGACCGGAAGCGTGCCACTCGAGATGCAGACCTCAACTGCAGATTCATCCGCAAGGTGGATTGACGCGCGCTCAAACCCGGATAGGGTTGCCCGGCCCATCCGATGACCACGCAGACACAAGAGCCCGACGCGCCCGGCCAGCCGCGAGCGCTCGCCGATGACGTCGAGCCGGCAACCCACGAGCGCGAAGCCCGGATCATCACCGGCATCGTGACCGTGGGGCCGATCGTCAGTCTGCTGTTCGTGGCCTGGCAGTTGTGGGACAGGTTCCTCGGCTGGAACGACATCTTCGACTTCCTGATCATGTACGTCCTGACGGCGGTCGGGGTCACCGTCGGTTTTCATCGGCTATTCACCCACCGCTCGTTCAAGTCGGGGCGCGTGGTCCGAGCGACGCTCGGGATCCTCGGCTCCGCCGCGATCGAGGGACCCGTGATCGCCTGGGTGTCGGACCATCGCAAGCACCACCGGTTCTCAGACTGTGAGGGCGACCCGCACAGTCCCCACGTCAACCACGGCGACGGTTGGAGCGGCGCCCTCAGGGGACTTGCCCATGCTCACGTCGGGTGGCTGTTCATCCACACCGACCGCGGTAAGAAGAGCCGCTACGCCCCCGACCTGCAGGCGGATCCAGTGGTCAGCTGGGTCGACCGCACGTTCTTCATCTGGGCGATCGGAGGGTTGTTCTTCGCGGCCTTCCTCGGTTGGCTCTTCGGCGGAACCTGGCGCGCCGCCCTCACAGGCCTGCTGTGGGGCGGAGCGGTGCGGATGCTGGTGGTCCATCACGTGACCTACAGCGTCAACTCGCTCTGCCATTTCTTCGGTCGTCGCCGGTTCGAGACCGGCGACGAGTCCCGCAACCTCGCCTGGCTTGCGCCATTCACCTTCGGTGAGGCGTGGCACAACAACCACCATGCCTTCCCCACCTCCGCCGAACACGGAATGCGCCGCTGGGAAATCGACCCCTCGGCGCTGATCATCCGTGGCCTGGAGCGCGTCGGGCTGGTCTGGGACGTGATCCGGATCTCCCCGGAACGGCAGGCGGCAAGGCTGGCCTTCATCCAAGCCGGCTGACCGAGCCCGCCGAACCCGCCGCCCTCAGAACGGCTTCGGCGACGTGACCAGCAGGATCAGGGCAACGATCAGGATCAACGAGCTCACGAGCGCGAGCCCGTAGCGGATCCTGACGTAGGCGAAGTGGCTCCCGAGGCCGGCCAGGAACAGCACTGTTGCCAGGTAGACGGTCGTGCGAACGTAGCTGTCCGAGGTCGTGCCCGCGTGTTCGCCCACGGCGTAGTCAGCAGTCGCCTTGGCGGACAGCGCGGAGGCCATAGCCCGCTCCGGACGCTTGTACTGGGGCATGTGCGTCGGGCCGGCTGGTGCGTGCGGATTGGTCGCCGGGTGGGTCGCAACCCAGGCGTTGAAGGCGCGATCGAAGTTCGGGGTGAAGCGGCGCTGGGCGAGCCGCATCGCCGTCTTGTCGTGGACCAGGTAGGCCGCGACCCAGGTGTTGAATGAGCTGAGATCGTAGTTCACGTCGTTCAGCGCCTCAATGCTGGCGGCGTTCGATTCCGCCCGAGCCGCGCTGGCTCGAGCCAGGCTCAGTGAGGAGTCCGTTGACCACTTGGCCGCCGCCCAGCCGGAGTACGCGGCCAGCACGGCGACCACGGCCAGAAGCGAGGCCTCGATGATCGAGATCCTCCACTGCGACCGCGACCCCACGGCGGTCGGGTCGTCCTCAGCGCCACGCTCGGCCTGCTCGGCATGCTCGGCCAACCCCTTGCCGGCCTCGGTCGGTGACAGTCCCTCTGGCATGCGGCGCGAGCATACCGTCCAACGGCGAATGCAACCCGTCCGGGTGCCGGGGGGTACGACCTCAGGGCGATCCGATGAGACCATCGACTGACGCGCGCCCGTTCAAGTTCATCCTCAGGAGTCATAGGCAGCGCCGTGCACACCCAAGAGAATTCCGCTGTCAGGTGAGCGCCCACGGCGGCCTGAACGATCGGACGCAGCCATGAACGCCAACTCCCAGCAGCAGACGGGCCGGCCCCTGGGGACGACATCGAGTGCGCCGACGGATCGACTGCCGATCGTCGGCCGCTACTTCCCGACGCCCGCGGCGGTCAAGGTGCCGGAGATCATCCTGCTGTTCTGGGTGGTGAAGATCCTGACCACCGCGGGCGGCGAGGTCACATCCGACTACCTCAAGAAGTACGGGAACTTCGGCGGTGGCGGCACAGAGGTTCTGCTGTTCGCGATCGCCCTGGTCTGGCAGTTCTCCACGCGGCGCTATCGGGCCTTCGCCTATTGGTCGCTCGCGTACGCGATCGCGATCGCCGGCACCGGACTCTCGGACTTCCTGCATCTCGATGTCCACATCCCCTACCTGGGAACGACGATCCTGTGGGCGGTGATCCTCGCGGCGGTGTTCGCCGCGTGGTACCGCAGTGAGGGCACGCTATCGATTCACAGCATCTCCACCCAACGGCGGGAGGGCTTCTACTGGGCGACGGTGTTCGCGACGTTCGCGCTCGGCACGGCCCTCG
Source organism: uncultured Conexibacteraceae bacterium (assembly GCA_963761675.1). GTDB lineage: Bacteria > Actinomycetota > Thermoleophilia > Solirubrobacterales > Solirubrobacteraceae > Palsa-465. The sequence continues at coordinate 554,810 of CAVXIA010000001.1, read as the reverse complement.
GCGACTTCACCGCAACGTCGCTGAACATGGGCTACCTGGTGTCTGGCCTGTTCTTCCTTGGACTGTTCCTGATCCCCGCGATCGGCTGGTGGAAGTTCGGGCTGAACAGTGTCCTGGCGTTCTGGACCGCCTACGTGCTGACGCGACCGCTCGGCGCATCGTTCGCCGATTGGATCAGCAAGCCGGCCGACCTCACCGGACTCGGTTACGGCAACGGGCCAACCGCGCTCGTCATCGCCGTGATCGTGTTCTTCCTGGTGCTGTACCTCGCGGTCGCCCGCCCGGACGTACGCCCCGCGCTGGGCGCTCGCGACTAGGCGGTCGCGACGCTGAGCACAGAGACGCCGACGATCACCGTGCAGACACCGGCAAGCTGCAGTCGCCCGAGTCGTTCCCCGAACAGCACGTAGCTGCCGATCACCGCAAACGTCGAGAACTGCGAGGACAGCACCGAGGTGATCGCGATGCCATGGCGTGACCCGATCGTGAAGACGAAGAAGCCGACGACCTCACAGATCCCGGAGACGACGACGAGCGGAAGCGCACGGCCCGGGAGCCGCAGGCGTCCGGACAGCATCAATGGCAGTGCCAGCGTCACGCTCCCGATGACCCGCGCCGACAGCACCACCCAGGCGGCAGGGAGTTCTTGCCCTGCCCGAGCCGTCCCGTAGAGGCTGCCGCCGAACAGCACCGCCGCGCTGAGCGCAAGCGCGACAACCTTGAAGTGGTGCTCGCCGTGGGCGGTGCCGGGAACGGGATCGATGTTCGGTCGGGCCGAGGCCATGCACACGCCGACCGTCGCCATGACGAGCGCTGCAGCGGCGGCGCTGCTCAGGCTCTCCCCGACGAGCACGGCGATCACGGCAGCCACGGCACCCTCCGTCGAGACCAGCGGCAGCACCAGCGAGACCTGCCCCTGCTGAAAGGCGGCGTAGGTCAGCAGCAGTCCGGCGACGTTGCCGCCGCCGGCCAGCGCCAGCCACACCCAGGCGGTGCCATGCAACCGCGAGGGCAGCCCCTCAGCGGCGGCGACCGGCACGCAGATCAGCAGGCCGACGAGCATCATGCCCGCGACCACCGCCAGCGGATCCGCGAGACGGCTCGACCGCGACGAGCAGAGGCTCGACCCCGCCCACGCAAGCGCGGCTGCCAGCCCTCCGATGACTGCGATCACGGGCTAGCCCACCAGCTCACCAGTCGTGCATCGTCCCGTCATGCAGTCGGCTGACGGGCAGGTATGCACGCTCGTAGGCGTAGCCCGCCGCCGCCTGCTCGTCGAGCTCGACCCCGAGTCCGGCAGCATCACCCGGGTGCAGGTGGCCGTCGCGGAACGTCATGCTCTGGAGGAAGACCGAGTCGGTCGCGGCGCTGTGGGGCATGTATTCCTGGATGCCGAAGTTATGGATCGCGAGCCCGACGTGCAGTTGCGCCGCGAACCCGACCGGCGAGATGTCGGTGGGTCCGTGGAAGCCGGAACGGATCTGAAATTGAGCGGCGAAGTCCATCACCCGTCGCAGCGCGGTGATCCCGCCGAAGTGTGTCGAGGCGGCACGGACGTAGTCGATCAACTGCTCGGAGATCAGCTGCTGGAAGTCCCAGACGGTGTTGAAGACCTCACCGATCGCCAACGGCGTCGTCGTGTGCTGGCGCACCAGCCGCAGGCCCTGCTGGTTCTCCGCCGGGGTGCAGTCCTCCAGCCAGAACAGGTCATAGGGCTCGAGCCGCTTGCCCAGCTTCGCCGCCTCGATCGGTGCCAGGCGATGGTGGACGTCGTGCAGCAGTGGCAGCTCCGGACCGAACTCCTGGCGCACATGCTCGAACACGCTCGGCACATGGCGCAGGTAGGCGGCCGAATCCCAGTCTTCCTCCGCCGGCCCGAGCCCACGCCCGGCGGGCTCGTAGTCGTAGCGCTCACCGGAGGACTGTGGCTGGTCGGCGACGCCGTACAGCGCGCGAATCCCAGGCACCGATGTCTGCACCCGGATCGCGCGGTAGCCACGCTCGAGGTGGGCGTGGATCGACTCCGAGAGCGACTCAGACGACGTTCCTGAGGCGTGGCCGTAGGCCAGCAGCCGATCGCGCGAGGCGCCTCCGAGCAACTGGTATACGGGGAGCCCTGCGACCTTGCCCTTGATGTCCCATAGCGCCATGTCGACTGCGCCGATCGCGGCCATCGTCACCGGTCCGCGCCGCCAGTATGCACCGCGGTAGAGGTACTGCCAGGTGTCCTCGATGCGATGGGCGTCGCGGCCGATCAAGAGCGGCGCGACGTGCTCGCGCAGATAGGAGGCGACCGCAAGCTCGCGCCCGTTCAAGGTGGCGTCGCCGAGACCGACCACCCCGTCGTCGGTCGTCAGCTTCAGCGTCACGAAGTTGCGACTCGGGCTGGTGACGACGATCTCAGCCGAGGTGATCTTCAACTTCTCTCCTCACCGGTCGTTGACGACTCGCTGCTCAACAGCGCGGCAAGGGCTCGTGCTGCGTCCTCACCGGAGCACGATCTCAGCACACCGAGCAGCGTCTCCGCGTTCTGATCGGTCAGCGCCCGCTCCGAGTCGCCGACCAGCCACCGGCTCCACGCCGACACGATCCGGACGGCCGCCTCGGTCGCCGGGTCGCCGGCTCCCCGCGCCGCCTCGATCACCGGCACCACACGGTTGCGCAGCTTGTCCAGGCCATCGGCCGCGATCTGCCTCAGCGGATAGCCGATACGCGCGTTGGCGAAGCGCTCGCGCAACCGCCGGCGATAGGCGGGCAGGTCAAGGTCGACTCCGGCCGGCAGGTGTCGCGCCGCGAGGTCCCAGTACTCGTCGAGTGCGTTCGCCAGTTCGGGATCGGCGACCGCCTCGGCGACCGTGCGATGACCGCGCAGCAGCCCCAGATAGGCCAGCAGCGAATGCCCGCCGTTCAGCAGCCACAGCTTTCGCAACTCCCACGGCTCGAGCTCTGAGACGAACCTGGCGCCGGCCCGCTCCCATTCGGGCCGCCCGGCCGGAAACTGACCGCACAGAACCCAATCGCTGAAGGGCTCGCAGACCACCGGTGCCGCGTCGTACAGGCCGGTCGCGGACTCCACCAGCGCACGGTCGGCGTCCGTCGTCGCCGGGGTGATCCGGTCAACGGACGTGGTGACGAACGCGAGCTCCCGCTCCACCCATTCGGCCGCGCGGTCGTCATCGATCAGCTCGACGATCCGCTCCCGCAGCACTCGGCCGTTGGCATGGAGGTTGTCGCAGCTGACGAGCGCCAGCGGCCCGGCGCCACGCCGGTGGCGCTCGACCAACGCGCGTGCCAACCGCCCCAGCGCGGTGTCGCCTGCGCCGGCGGCGGCGCGCTCTGCCGCCGCCGGCGGCCGGTAGCCGGCCTCGGTGATCGTCAGGGTGACGACCGCGGTCCGCGGCGCGGCGACGGCCTCGATCAGACTCGGAAGCTCGGTCCCGGGGCGCACGTCCTGAACCGCATCGATGACACTCAGATGGTCGCCGGCCGGCCCGCGCTCGATCAGCGTGTACAGCCCCTGCTGGCGCCCCAGTGCGTCGGCGACACCGCGCCGCCGGCCGGTGAAGGCGGTGATGCCCCACTCCCGTTCGGAGTCCGCGGCCTGGGTGTACCACGCCTGATGCGAGCGGCTGAAATTGCCGATCCCGATATGGACGATCCGCACCGGCCGCGGCGCGTGCGGCGAGCTGGAGCGATCAAGCCGGGTGGCGCGCATCGGGCCACAGTATGAGCCCGGGGACGACCGCTGTGACGCGATCAGGCAGCTGCCCGTCCCAGCGCGGCGAACTGATCGTCGTCGAGCTCGATCGCGGCCGCACCCGTGTTCTCCTCGAGGTGTGCCACCGAGGAGGTGCCCGGAATCGGCAGCATCACCGGTGAGCGCCGGAGCAGCCATGCGAGTGCCAGCTGCGACGGCGTGTGCCCGGTGCTCGCCGCCAGGGCGGCCAGCGGGCCGCCTGGCGCAGCCAGCCTGCCTGTCGCCAGCGGGAACCATGGGATGAATCCGATTCCACGCGCCTCGCAGTCCTCGAGCAGATCCTCGGCCTCGCGGTTGGCGAGGTTGTAGAGGTTCTGGACGGTCGCGATCGGGGCGACCCGCTCGGCGGCGTGAAGTTGCTCGATGCTGACCTCGGAGAGACCGATGTGGCCGATCTTGCCCTCGGTCTGGAGGTCGCGCAGCTCCCCGACCTGGTCCTCGAGCGGGACCTCGCGGTCGATGCGGTGCAGCTGGAACAGCGGGATCTGCTCGAGCCCGAGGTTGCGCAGTGAGAGCTCGGCCTGCTGGCGCAGATAGGCCGGGCGACCGACCGGGAGCCAGCGGTTCGGGCCCTGCCGGGTGAGCCCGGCCTTGGTCGCGATCACGAGGCCGTCCGGGTAGGGATGCAGCGCCCGCCGGATCAGCTGCTCTGCCACGACCGGCCCGTAGGAGTCGGCGGTATCGATCAGGTTGATGCCGAGCTCGACCGTATGACGGAGCACGCGGATCGCCTCATCCGGGTCCTTCGGATCGCCCCAGACTCCGGGCCCGGGCAGCTGCATCGAACCGAACCCGAGGCGGTTCACCGTCAGCTCGCCGCCGATGCTGAACGTCCCGCCGGCAGCTGCAGAGGATTGCGCCACGTCGACCTCCTTCTCAATTGTCAGGTCCCGTTCAACCGTAACAAGGTCCTCCGAGTCCGCATCAGCTATGTGTCAGCGGCCGCATCAGCTATTTTTGACAGCTAACTTCAAGCCGGAATGCCCGACTGTGAACGGTCACGAAGGTCGATCGGCGCTCGCGATGGCGTCGAGCTGAGGACCCCGGTTCTTGACGACTGACTCAAAGGAGTACTTCCCTTGCGCATCCTGATTCTGGGTGGAGACGGATTCTGTGGCTGGCCGACGTCACTTCACCTTTCGGCCGAGGGCCACGACGTGGCGATCGTCGACAACCTCGCCCGACGCCACATGGACACAGAGCTCGAGGCGGAGTCGCTGACGCCGATCTCCCCGCCCGGTACGCGGCTGGCCGGCTGGCGGGAGGCCACGGGTAACGAGATCCCGTTCCACCGCCTGGATGTAGCTCAGGATTACGCGGAGCTGCTCGAGCTGTTCCGCCACTATCGCCCGGATGCCGTCGTGCATTTCGCCGAGCAGCGCGCGGCGCCGTACTCGATGAAGGACGCCGCTCACAAGCGCTACACGGTCGACAACAACGTCAACGCCACCCACAACGTGCTGGCGGCGACGGTCGAGGCGGACCTCGACATCCACATCGTCCACCTCGGCACGATGGGCGTCTACGGCTACGGCACCGCCGGCATGCAGATCCCCGAGGGCTACCTCGCGATCAAGGTCGAGAAGGACGACGGCACCCAGATCGACCAGGAGATCCTGTATCCGGCCAACCCCGGCAGCATCTACCACATGACGAAAACGCTCGACCAGCTGATGTTCGCCTACTACGCGAAGAACGATCGAGTGCGTGTCACCGACCTGCACCAGGGCATCGTCTGGGGCACCCAGACGAATGAGACGCGGCTCGATCCGCGGCTGATGAACCGCTTCGACTACGACGGCGATTTCGGCACGGTGCTCAACCGCTTCCTGATGCAGGCGGCCGTCGGCTACCCGCTCACGGTCCACGGCACCGGTGGTCAGACACGGGCGTTCATCCACATCCAGGACACGGTCCGCTGCATCCAGCTGGCGATCGAGAACCCACCGGCCCGCGGCGAGCGCGTCCAGGTCTTCAACCAGATGACCGAGACGCATCGCGTCCGCGACCTCGCCAAGCTGGTCGCCGAGCTGACCGGCGCCGAGATCGACTATGTCGAGAACCCCCGCAAGGAGGATGCGGAGAACGACCTGTTCGTCGCCAATGACAACTTCCTCGAGCTCGGCCTCAAGCCGATCACTCTGCGCGATGACCTGCTCAGCGAGGTGACGGAGATCGCCAGGGCGTACGCGAGCCGCTGCGACGTGTCGAAGATCCCCTGCACCTCCAAGTGGATCCGGCGTCAGCCGGTTGTCAACTAGGACGCGCAGTTCCCTGGTCGGTTGGTTGGGCGGCCCGGATTTCGGCTGCCCAACCGCACGCGGACGCCTTGCTCCAGGCCTGACTGCGAAGCTGAGGCTGTGACCGCACTCGGCTGACCTGACGGGCGAGTCCGCAGCCTTACCGCTTTCCGGATCGAACCGTAACCAGGCAGCAACATTCCTAACGCAACTCCGTCGGGCCAGGCCTGTTTGTAAGGCCAGCGTCAACTTTCTTTCTGGGAGGAAGGACGGAAATGCATACACATCGATTCACCAAGGCCATGGCAGGACTGGCCCTGCTGGTGGCGTCACTGATCGGGCTGCCGGGTTCGGCCATCGCAGCCCCGCACCCACACCACAACGACGGTCTGACGATCGCCGCCACACCGGATCCGATCACGGCCGGTCAGGGCGTGCTGATCTACGGCCATCTGCAGGGCCCGAACAACGCCAACCAGCGCGTCTACCTGTTCCACCGCATCAACCCCGCGTCGCAGTTCACGATCGTCGGCTCCAGGCTCACCAACGCCCAGGGCGATTACGAGTTCGTGCGCGCCGACGGCGTCGTGGTCTCGAACCGGAACTGGTTCGTGGCCGGCCCCGGTCACACTCACAGCCGCACGATCCACGAGCTCGTCTCCGCGGTCGTCACGTTGAGCGCGAACACGACCAGCACAACGACCTCGCAACCCGTGCAGTTCAGCGGCACGGTGTTTCCCGCGCACCCACATCAGCGCGTTCTGCTGCAGGCGCAGAACAGCACCTCGGGGGACGGCTGGCACACGATCTCGAGCACCTACACCGGTGCTGATTCGAGCTTCGCGATGTCCTACAGGCTCCGCACCCCCGGCAGCTACACGCTGCGCGCCTACTTCCAGGGCGACCGGCGCAACACGCCCGGACAATCGGACGAGGTCAGCCTGACGGTTCAGCAGCAGCAGAACCCATCGTTCACGATTGCCGGCAGCGCCCCGGTGATCGTCAACGGCCAGACGGCATCGATCAGCGGCACGCTGTACGCGGCCGGTTCCACGACCACGACGCAGCCCTACACTGCGGTGGTCCTGTACGCGCGCACGCTTGCGGGCGGCTTCAAGGCGCTGCAGAGCGGCGCCACGGATGCCTATGGCAAGTACGCGTTCACGGTGATGCCGAGCCGTAACTCGATCTACCACGTCGAGACAGCCGGAACGCCGCGCGAGAAGACCGCGAACCTCTACCTCGGGGTCCAGGACGTGGTCACGATCGCGCTCAGCTCGTCAACGACGACGGTCGGGGGATCGGTGACCATCACGGGCACCGTCACACCCGAGCACAGCGGCCACGCGATCCATCTGGAGGCGCAGAACAGCTCCGGAGATTGGGTCGTTCTGAAGACCGGTTACGTGAGCTGGAGCTCGAAGTACTCGTTCACGTTCACACCGGGCGAAATGGGCACGCTGCAGCTGCGGACCCGGATCACCGGCGGACCGGTCAACGTCGGCGGCGCCTCGGCTCCGATGACGCTGACGGTCACCGGAGCGGCACCGGTCAGCTCGCTGCCGCCCGCCTCCTAGGCCTCTCGGACGGCAGCATGCTGGATCCCGCCGGGCAGGAGCGCAGCCCGGCGGGATCCTCTGTAAGGGCCCGTAAGGCTCAGATCGCTGCGAAGTGCCGATGTGCGCCGTGGCTTCTTAGCCGACTCTGAATGCACGACATGCAGAGGACCGAGAAGAGGAGCCAGCAGCCATGCACCCCGCGCTCAACTACCAGTACAACGCCGCTCGCGTCGCCGAACTGCGCCACGGCGCACAACGACGGCACACGGTTCGACCCGAGCGCCGTCTCCGGCGATACTTCACGCGTGCGCGGCAGACTGACAAGCAGTCGCTTCGTGGGTCGGCGGACGCAGCTGGCAGAGCTGGAGCTTGCGTTCCGCGAGGCGCTTGATCGCAACCCACGCCTGGTCCTGATCTCGGGCGACTCGGGCGTGGGCAAGACGCGCCTGCTGGCGCAGGCGCGGGCCTCACTGGAGGGGGCGCTGCTGCTGCACGGCCAATGCCTCGAGCAGGGCGAGATGGAGCTCCCGTACGCGCCGCTGCTCGGAGCCCTCCGGCCCCTGGTTCGCGAGCACGACAGCGCGCTCGACGCGCTCAGCGCCGCAAGCCGTGTGAACCTGGCGACGCTGCTGCCGAGCATGGGGGCACCACCACCCAGCGGGAGCGGCGGCGGCGACGGGCAGCTGCGCCTGTTCGAGAGCCTGCTCGAGCTGGTGCACCTGCTCAGCGAGCGCCAGCCGCTGGTGATCGTGCTCGAGGACGTCCACTGGGCCGACCGCTCGACGCGCGGATTCATCTCCTTCCTGGCCAGGAGCCTGATCGGCGAGCGCGTGCTCCTGCTGCTCAGCCTCCGCAGCGACGAGCTGCACCGCAAGCATCCGCTGCGGCCGCTGCTGGCTGAACTGGCACGGCTCGACGGCTACCGCCGGGTCGAGCTTGAGCCGTTCGATCACGACGAGCTGAAGGAGGCGCTCACCGACATCCTCGGCCAGCAGCCCGATCCAGCCCTGATCGCCAGGCTCCTGGAGCGCACCGATGGCAACGCGCTGTACGTCGAGGAGCTGCTGGCCGCTGCCCTCGATGGCCGCGGGGCCACGCCGCAGAGCCTGCGTGATGCGTTCATGCTGCGGATCGAGCGGCTCAGTGACAGCGCCGGGTTGGCGGTCCGCACGGTCTCAGTCGGCCGAGCGCTCGATGAGGCGACGATCGAGCTTATCTCCGGCGTGAGCGGCGCCGGGCTGCGCGAGGCCCTGCGCGAGGCCGTGGCCGAGCACGTACTCGTGGCCGGTGAGGATGGGCGCCTCTGTTTCCGTCACGCGCTGCTCCGCGAGGTCGTCTACGACGACCTGCTCCCGGGCGAACGCAGCGCCATGCACCTGGAGCTCGCACGGCTGCTCGAGCGCGTCGCCACCCTTGACTGCGCGGAGGACGAGGCCGAACGGGTCGCGGCGATCGCGACTCACTATGCGGCAGCAGGCGACCAGCCGGCTGCCCTGCGAGCGGCGGTCCGTGCGGCCGCAGAGGCTCGCCGCGTGCATGCATACGGTGAGATGGCGGACCTCTACGAGCGTGCGCACGAGCTGTGGGCACGCGTCCCGAACCCCGAGGAGATCACCGGTATCGACGAGGTCGAGCTGCTCGAGGCGGCTGCGGTCGCCTCGGCACTGAGCGGTGATCAGCGTCACAGCGAGATGCTCGCCGACCGCGGTCTGCAACTGCTCGACCCGGATCAGGATCCGATCCGCTACGCGCGGCTGCTCGGCCGGCGGGGGCGTTCGCGTTGGCGCCTGAACCACGCCGGCGCCGCGATCGCCGACCTCGATCACGCTCTCAGACTGCTGCCCGACGAGCCCAGTCGCGAGCGTGCCAGGGTGCTCTCCTGGCTGGCGCGCACACATTCGCTGCGTGGCCACTACCGGGAGGCGGTGGCCGAGGGCGAGCGGGCCCGCGAGCTGGCGACGGCGCTGGATCTGCCGATGACGCTCGGCGAGACGCTCAACACCCTGGGAATGGCGAAGTTCGCGCTCGGCGAGGTCGACGACGGCGAGGCGCTGCTGCGGGAGGCGATCGCCCTCGCAAACCAGCAGGACGACGTCGATGACCTGGGCTCGGCGTACAGCAACCTCGCGGATGGCCTCAACCTCGTGGGACGCACGCGCGAGGCGCTGGCGGTCATCAATCAGGGACTGGACGAGGTCACGACGCGAATCGGTCGCGCGTACTCGTGGATGCTGTTGACGCTGTCCGAGCTCGCGTTCGAGGCGGGGGAGTGGGACCTCACCCGCGCCAACACCGGACCGCCGATCTCGTCACTGGTCGGGGTGGCGTTGATCTACAGGCTGCTGCGCGACGCCGAGCTCGCGCTCGGTGAGGGCGACCTCGTCCTGGCCGGCGAGCGCCTCGACGCGGCTGAACCGCTGGTGCGGGTCACCGGCGAGGCGCAGTGGCACGGTCTGTTCGGGTCGCTGCGCGGCGAGCTTCACCGGCGCGCCGGCGAGCTCGATCGCGCGCAGGCGGCCGTCGCAGCGGCCCTCGACGAGCTGGAGGTCTGCACCGATGACGTGATGCGGATCGCTCGGGTGACCGCGGTCGGGATGGCGATCGAGGCTGATCGCGCAGTCCGTGCGCGGGATCTGCGCGAGCCTGAGACCGAGCACGACGCCCTGGCGCGAGCCGACATCCACCTGCAGCGACTGTCAGCGGCCGCCGAGGACGGCGGGCCTGTGGAGCGAGCCTGGCTGGCCGTCGGCGAAGCCGAGAACACGCGCGCCATGGGCGGCAACGACCCGCGGCTGTGGAGCGCGGCCGCATCCGCCTGGGAGCGGTTGGAGCGCCCCTACGCGGCCGCGCTGATGCGCGGGCGTGAAGCTGAGGCGCTGGTGCAGGCCGAGGACCGCGCCGCCGCCGGGGCGGTGGTCGCGGACGCGGCTGCGGTCGCCCAACGACTGGGCGCGGGCTGGCTGGACGGCGAGCTGCAGGGGCTGGCGGCCCGCGCCCGGCTCGACCTCGGAGGGCGCGCCGATCCGACCGCCGGCGACGGCAACGGTTCCGCGTCGGATGAGGGGACGGAGCTCCCATTCGGACTGACCCAGCGCGAACTGCAGGTGCTGGCGCTGATCGCCGACGGCGCCACCAACCGCCAGATCGGAGCCTCCCTGTACATGGCGGAGAAGACCGCCAGCGTTCATGTCTCGCGGATCCTCGCCAAGCTGGGGGTTCACAGTCGCACGCAGGCGGCGGCGATGGCACACCGGCTTCACCTCACCTGAGCCCGGCGCAGCGACCTGGCGATCGGTCGTGATCAAACGGCTCAGGCGACTTCGCGCGCGAGTGCGATCGCGCCGAGAACGCCCGCATCGTCGCCCAGCGCGGGACCGGTTATGTACTCGTCCCCTTCCGCGGCGGCCACCGTTGGTTCGGGGTAGCGGGCGAGCAGTTCAGTCACACGCACACGCACACGATCGAGCAGGCCGGCGCGCTTCATGACGCCTCCGCCGAGGATGATGCGCTGCGGCGAGATCACATAGATGACGTTCGCAAGCGCCGCGCCGAGATACTCCGCCTCCAGCGCCCAGAGATCGTCATCGCCCTGATCCTCGGCACGGACGCCGGCCCGCTGACGCATGGCCTCGCCGGAGGCCAGACCCTCGAGGCAGTCGCCATGGAAGGGGCAGCTTCCGTCAAACGGGTCGAGGGCCCGATCGTGCGGTATCCGCATGTGTCCGAGCTCGGGGTGCAGGTGACCGTGCAGAAGGCCTCCGTTGGCGAACACCCCACCTCCGATCCCCGTTCCGATCGTCATGTAGACGAACGCGTCGTGCCCCGCTCCCCGACCCCACTTCGCCTCGCCGAGCGCCGCGACGTTGACATCGGTGTCGAGCGCAAGTGGAGCCCCGAGTGAATCGCGCAGCGGCGATAACACGTCGACGTGCGACCAACCGCGTTTCGGGGTCGAGAGCGTCTGACCGAACGTCGGGGAGCCCGTCCGGACGTCGACAGGCCCGAAGCAGCCGACGCCGACAGCATCCAGCGGGCCGTGCCGCTTGAAGAAATCGAGCGCCTGCTCGATCGTCTCACCCGGAGTCGTTGTGGGGAACGTCACGCGAGCGGTCAGCTCGCCGCCCCCGTCACCGATCCCGCAGACCCATTTCGTGCCGCCGGCCTCGATGCCGCCGTATCTGGCGTCCGATCGTGTCATCTCTTCTCTCTCCACAGCATCGATTTTGTGACCGGTCACTGGACGAGTCAGAGCGTGAGCGGGAGGCGCAGCATCCGCAGCGCCGAGGTCAGCACCACGGCGTCCGCCGCGAGGAGCCGGTCGAGATCGACCGGCTCCTCGTCGTAGCGCAGTCGCGCCCGACCGAATCCGGCCCGGAAACGACCGTCGGCCGGTGGCGAGATCAGGCGACCACGCTCCTCGATCAGCACATTCATGCGCGCGGACTCGAGCACCGAGCCATCCTCGTCCACGAGCAGCGGCAGTGACCCCTCACCGGCTCGCGCAGCGATCGCGTCAAGCAGCCGCCGATCCACCCATTTGTGCGGCCCGATCCCGCCCGGCAGCACGAACGCGGCGATCCGTCCGTAGACCGGATCGGCACCGATCGTCCCGTGATCGATGGCAGGCTCAGAACCCGGCACGAACGTCGCGCGCAGTCGCCCATCCCCCTGCGGCACGGCAGCCCGAACCTGCGCCGGCGTGAGCGGTGGCTCCACGCCGTACAGCGTCCTGGCGCTGTCCGCCAGACGCGCGAGCTGCACGTCCAGCAGCGCCACCTCGCCCGCGGCGACGCACATGGTCTCGAAGATTCCGAGCGCCGGATCCGGCCGCGGGCCGAAGTCGAGTGCATCCTCGGGGGGGGACAGCGCCAGCCGATCGCTCACTCAACCACCACGGTCCCACCGACGGCCGCTGCCACGGGACGAGCCTTGGCGAGCGCCTCCTCCAGTTCGGCCTGGGGATCCGAGTCGGCCACGATCCCGCCGCCCACCCCAAGCCAGAGGTGGCCGTCGCCAAGCTCGAGCGTGCGGATCGCGACATTGAGCTCGAGGCCGGCGAGCGGGCTGACGTAGCCGACGGCGCCGGTGTAGACCTCGCGGCCCGTGGGCTCCAGTTCCGCGATGACGATCAGCGACTGCACCTTCGGTGCTCCTGTCACCGAGCCGGGCGGGAAGGTAGCGCGCAGCAGCTCCCCGTCCCCGACGTCCGGGCGCAGCCGACCCTGCACGGTGGTGACCAGGTGCCAGAGCCCGGGGTGCGCCTCGGCGGTCGGGTGTCGCGGCGCGGTTACCGACCCGTACTCGCACACGCGGCCGATGTCGTTGCGCATCAGGTCGACGATCATCACGTGCTCAGCCGCATCCTTGCCCGACTCACACAAGCTCCGGAGAATCTCGTCGGCCAGGATCGGGTCCGGGGGACGGACCGCAGTGCCCTTGATCGGGCCGGTGCGCACGGTGCGCCCCTCGCGGCGCAGGAACAGCTCCGGCGACAGCGAGACGATCCCGCCATCGGGCGTGTCGAATGCCGCCGCATACCGCGGCACCCCCCCGCGGCCGAGCGCGGCTCGCAGCAGCTCCGTCGCGGCGCCGTGATATTCGCCGTCCAGCCGTAGACAGATGTTGGCCTGGAAGATCTCGCCGGCGGCGATCCGCTCGCGGCACTCGGCAACGGCCCGAAGATGATGTTCGGCAACGTCCCGGCTCAGCCGCAGCGGCGTGGAGGCGCCGTCCGCCTCAACCGCGCCCGCGTCGCCGAGCACATCCCAGAGCCGCGCGACGCGATCATCGATCGCATCACGGCGCTCCGGCGTGACCAGCGCCTCGAACCACCAGACACCATCCCGGTCCTGGTGCAGGACGTTGTCGTAGTAGGCGAGATGGAACTCGGGCAGCGCGACCGGCCTGTTCTCGACCAGCGGCACCCGTTCCACGCGCTGCGCGAGGCGATAGCCGAGCCAGCCGAACCAGCCGCCGCCGACGGCGGGCGTGCGCTCATCCAGCGGCGGCAGCTCCTCGAGCAGCTGAAAGGGATCATCGGATTCGTCAGCCACACGCACCGGCTCGGAGCCGACGATTGCGCCACCCCCCGCCCATGCTCCCACGAGCGCGAACGGCAGCGCCTCGGACTCGATCGCCGCCAGGACCTGAGCGGCCTGGAGCCGCCAGGGCAGCCTGATTCGAAGCGGATGTGCAGTTGCCGGACTCGTCGCGAGCATCTCTTCGAATTATCGTTGCAACCAGTGGGCTATCAAACGTCTAGCAGAAGACCCGCGCTCTGGCTCGGCCTGCTGGCCGCCCTGGCGGCGGTCACGCTCGCGACGGTCGCGATCTATCCGCTCAAGTCGATTGCGCCCGCGATCTCCCTGAGCGTCGTCTACCTGCCGGCGATTCTGGTGATCGCGGCCTACTTCGGGCTGTGGCTGGGGCTGCTGACCTCGCTCGCCAGTGCGGCCGCCTTCAACTTCTTCCACATCCCCCCGACCGGCAGGTTCACGATCGTCGACAGCAACAACTGGGTTGCGCTGGTCGCGTTCGTGCTCGTGGCGGTGGTGGTCAGCACGATGGCCGAGGTGGCCCGCGGCCGTGCCGCTGAGGCCGAGCGGCGCCGGCGCGAGGCGGACCTTGCCGCAACACTGGCGCGTGAGCTGCTCGCCGGCGAGCGCACGCAGGACGCGCTGCGCACAACGGCGCGCCGCGTTGCCGAGTCGCTCGGACTCGGGTCCGCCGCGCTGGAGCTCGGCGAGGTGGCCGGCAACGAGCGCCATCGGGCACTGCCGCTACGCGGACTCGACGGGACCACGCTCGCGACTCTGCTGGTCCCGAGCCGGGTCCCGAATGACATCGCCGAGCGGCTGACCTCGCAGGTGGTACCGACGCTCTCCGCCCTGGTCGCCATCGCCCTGCACCGCGACGCCGTGCAGGCGGAGGCGGTGGAGACGGCGGCGCTGCGCCGCAGCGACGAGCTCAAGACGGCGCTGCTGCGCGCCGTCTCGCACGATCTGCGGACACCGCTGACCGCGATCGTCACTGCCGGCCACGCACTCGGCTCGGAGTCGCTCACAGTCGAGGAGCGCGAACAGATGAGCGCGGCGGTCGTCGACGAGGGCGAGCGGCTCTCAGCACTGATCGACAAGCTGTTCGATCTCTCACGCCTGCAGGCCGGCCGCATGGAACCGCGCCGGGAATCGGTCTCAATCGAGGAGGTCCTGTTGGCGGCCGAGGACGCACTGCCGGATGCCGCGGGGCACGTGCATCTGAGCGTTGACCCCGCGACACCGGCGCTGATGGCTGACGCCGCCCAGCTCGAGCGCGTGTTTGCGAACCTGATCGAGAATGCCCTGCGTTATTCCGATCGAGGCGAGCCGGTGCGCGTCAGCGTCCGTCAGGTCGGCTCCAGGGTCGTGGTGCGCGTCAGCGACCGTGGGCCTGGCATTCCCGAGGGAGAGCAGCAACGCGTGTTCGAGCCCTTTTACCGGGGTGCCGACGCGGCCCGCACGTCCGGGTCGGGACTCGGCCTGGCGATCGCCAAGGGCTTCGTCGAAGCCAACGGCGGCACGATTGCGGTTGAGTCGTTGCCTGGGCAGGGCACGAGTCTCGTCGTCAGCTTTCCCACCGGCGGGCAGCAACGGATCACGGCATGAGTGACAGGCCGGTCGTACTCGTCTGCGACGACGAGTCCCAGATCCTCAGGGCGCTGCGCGTGATCCTGCGCGACGCCGGCTTCGAGTCGCTGCCGGCGTCCGACGGCGAGGAGGCGCTCGACCTCGCTGCCGTGCACAACCCCGACGCAGCGATCCTCGACCTGGTGCTGCCCGGCATCGACGGCGTCGAGATCTGCCGCCGCCTGCGCGAGTGGAGCAGGATGCCGATCATCGTCCTCTCCGCTGTGGGCGAGGAGGACGCAAAGGTCCGCGCGCTCGCCGCCGGGGCCGATGACTACGTGACCAAGCCGTTCAGCCCGCGCGAGCTGATCGCCCGCCTGCAGGCCGTCCTGCGTCGGGTCGGACCGGAGCCGGAGGATGCCGTGATCCGCGCCGAGGGGCTCGAGCTCGACCTCGCCGCTCGGGTCGTCCGCCGCGACGGCCAGGAGGTGCACCTGACGCCGACCGAGTTCGACCTGCTGCGCGTTCTGGCCAGCAACCGCGGCCGCCTCGTCACCTATCGCGAGCTGCTGACCGCCGTCTGGGGACACGCCTACAGCGATGACACGCAGGTGCTGCGCGGACACGTCGCCAACCTCCGGCGAAAGATCGAGCCGCCCGACGGTCCGCGTTACGTGAAGACCGACCCGCGCGTCGGTTACCGGTTCGCTGCCTGACAGTGGTACCGCTGCTGCTGGGCCCGCTGGCCCGCAGCAGCGCTGAAAGCGCTCTCAAGACGGGCCTTCAGGCCTTCGCGCCTTCCAGGCCAAGCTTCACAGAACCTGTATGGCGGCGGACGGGTTCTGCACGGATTCCGCACGCCGCGGGATCGAAGATCACCGCATGGATGCACTTGCCATCGCACTCGGAGTCGTGATGTTCGCGATCCTCTTCGGGCTGATCTACGCGATCGACCGGATCTGATCGTGGTCATCGCCACCATCAGCGGCGCTGATCTGTTCGGACTGATCGTGTCGGTCCTGATCTGCGCCTATCTGCTTTACGCGCTGCTTCGCGGGGACAAGCTCTGATGACGGTCTCCGGCTGGTTGACGATCCTCGCGTTCGCCGCGATCCTGACGGCACTGGCCCTGCCGCTCGGCCGCTACATGGCGGCGGTCTACACCGGCGAGCGCACGCTGCTGGATCCGGTCATGAGGTATCCGGAGCGCGCCCTCTACCGCGTCTTGCGGGTCGACCCCAACCGCGGACAGGACTGGAAGTCATATGCCAAGAGCCTGATCATCTTCTCGTTCGTCGGCTGGTTGGCGCTGTATTTCATCCTGCGCACGCAGGGGCTGTGGAGCTTCACCGGGCTGAACCCGATGGGCTTTCACTCACCCCCGTGGAATCTGACGTTCAACACCGTCTCGTCGTTCCTCACCAACACCAATTGGCAGTACTACGGTGGCGAGACGACGATGAGTTACTTCAGCCAGATGGCTGGACTCACCGTCCAGAACTTTGCCTCGGCGGCGGTCGGGATCGTCGTCGCCGTCGCGCTGATTCGAGGCATCGCCAAGCGCGTGAGCGACCGTGACGCCGCCAATGCCAACAGCCTCGGCAACTTCTGGCATGACCTGGTTCGCACGATCCTCTACATCCTGCTGCCGATCTCCTTCATCGTCGCCCTCGTCCTGATCTGGCAGGGCTCGATCCAGAACTTCTCGCACTACCTGAGCTTCACCGGCATCACCCACCTCGGTCAGACGATCGCGATGGGCCCGGTCGCCTCACAGGAGGCGATCAAGCTGCTGGGCACCAACGGTGGCGGCTTCTTCAACGTCAACTCGTCACACCCGTTCGAGAACCCGACGGCGTTCACGAACTTCGTCGAGATGCTCACCGTGCTGCTGATCCCGGCGGCACTTGTGTTCACCTACGGCCGCATGGTCGGCAATCGCCGCCAGGGTTACGCGATCTACGGAACGATGATGTTCATGTTCCTCTGCGCCGTCGCGGTGTGTTACATCGCCGAGGCGCATGGCTCACCCGCCCAACACGCGGCCGGCCTGCACACGGGTGTGGTCGCGGGCTCGTCGGGAGGGAACCTCGAGGGCAAGGAGCAGCGGTTCGGTATCGCCGGCTCGGCGCTGTTCAACGTGGTCACGACGGTGACGTCCTGTGGCGCGGTGAACAGTGCGATGGAATCCTTCACGGGCATCGGCGGCGCGGTTCCGTTTGCGAACCTGAGCGCCAGCGAGGTGATCTTCGGGGGCGTCGGCACCGGGCTCTACTCGATCCTGCTGTACGTCCTGCTCGCGGTCTTCATCGGCGGTCTGATGGTCGGCCGCACACCCGAGTACATCGGCAAGAAGATAGAGGCTCGCGAGATCAAGCTGGTCGCGCTCGCGATCCTGATAACGCCGTTGGCGGCGCTGTTCTCAACAGCGCTTGCAACTGCATCGAGCGCCGGCCGAGCGTCGATAGATACGGCTGTGGCGAGTGGGCCGCAGGGCTTCAGCGAGACGTTCTACGCGTACCTTAGCCAGGCCAACAACAACGGTTCGGCATTCGCAGGCTACACCGGCTTCGTCCAGCCCAATGCGGGCAACCTCGGTTCGCACGGGATCACGTTCGCAAACCTCCTGGGCGGCTTCACGATGCTGTTCGCGCGGTATGCGCCGATCCTATTCGCACTGGCGGTCGCCGGAGCCCTGGTGAGCAAGCGTGTGAGCCCAGCCGGCCTGGGCACGATGCGCACAGACAACCCCACGTTCGTGGTGTTGCTGATCGGCGTGATCGTGCTTGTGGGGGCGCTCACCTTCTTCCCAGCCCTGCTGCTCGGACCGATCGTCCAGGGCCTGACCGGACACCTCTACTAGCGGAGTTCTGACATGGCGATTCGCAAGGAATTCGTGAGTTCGGCGTTGGCGGTAGCGACATTGATCGTGGTCTGCGGACTTCTCTACCCACTGCTGATGACCGGGATCGGCCAGGTGGCCTTCCCGGGCAACGCCAACGGTCAGAGGGTCTACGTCCACAACCAGCTCGTGGGCTCGAAGATCATCGGGCAGAACTTCGCGCTGCCGCTCTACAAGAACGGCAAGCCGGAGACTTCGGACGGTGAGCCGGTCACGGCCCCGGATCCGAGGTACTTCCAGGGCCGTCCGTCAGGAACAACGCCGGCCTACAACGCCGCAGCCACTACGTTCGCCAACTATGGGCCGAACAGCATCGTCACCAAGAAGGCGATCGCCTCCAACATCGCGGCCTACATCCGGCTCAACGGCAAGTACTACCCGGGCGGTCTGACCGCGGCGACCGTGCCGGTCGACGCGGCCGACACGTCGGCCTCGGGCATCGACCCCGACATATCACCCGCCAACGCGCACATCCAGGCATATCGGATCGCCGCAGTGCGGCATCTGCCCCTGGCAACGGTCCATGCCCTGATCTCGAAATACACGGCAGGACGCGCGCTCGGCTTTTCCGGTGAACCGAGCGTGAACGTGCTCGAGCTCAACCTGGCGCTGAACCGCCTCTGACTCACAGGAACGGACACATCGATGAGCACAACCACCTCCGAGATCCCGACACCGAACCAGCCGACGCAGCGGCGCCAGGCCGCATCGCTGTTCCGCGGTGACATCGCACGGCGCGCGTTGATCGACAGCTTCGTCAAGCTCGACCCGCGCGTGCAGATCCGCAACCCGGTGATGTTCGTGGTCGAGATCGGCGCCGTGATCACCTCCGCCACCTGGGTGATCCAGCTGTTGGGCGGCAGGGGACTCAGCGGCAGCGACCCGGGCTGGTACACGTTCACGATCGCGTTCTGGCTGTGGCTGACGGTCGTGTTCGCGAACATGGCGGAGGCCTTCGCCGAGGGGCGCGGCCGTGCCCAGGCCGACGCGCTGCGCTCGATGCGCCAACAGACCGTGGCGACGATGGAGGATGGCAGTGTCCGCAGCGCCGAGGAGCTCACCCGCGGCGACCGCGTCGTGGTCGTCGCCGGCGAACTGATCCCTGGGGACGGCACCGTCATTGAGGGGATCGCATCCGTCGACGAGTCGGCCATCACCGGCGAGTCAGCACCGGTGATCCGCGAGTCCGGCGGCGATCGCAGTGCCGTCACCGGCGGCACGCGAGTGCTGTCGGACCGGATCGTCGTCGAGATCACGCAGGAGCCAGGCCAGTCGTTCCTGGACCGCATGATCGGGCTGGTGGAGGGCGCCGAGCGCCGCAAGACGCCGAATGAGATCGCGCTCAACATCCTGCTCGCCGGCCTCACCCTGATCTTCATGATCGTTGTGGCGACGCTTCGCCCATTCGGACTGTTCGCCGGCACCGACATCTCGGAGACGACGTTGATCTCGCTGCTGGTCGCGCTGATCCCGACAACGATCGGCGCGCTGCTGTCGGCGATCGGGATCGCCGGCATGGACCGCCTCGTGCGCCGCAACGTGCTGGCCCTCTCCGGCCGTGCCGTCGAGGCGTCGGGCGACGTGGATGTGCTCCTGCTCGACAAGACCGGGACGATCACGATCGGCAACCGGCTTGCGTCCGAGTTCGTGCCGATGCCGGGGGTGCCCGAGGCGGAGCTGGCCGAGGTCGCACAGTTTGCCTCGCTCGCCGATGAGACTCCGGAGGGCCGCTCGATCGTGGTGCTGGCCAAGCAGTATGGGATCCGCGAGCACGACCTGGCGGGAATGCATGCCGCATTTGTCCCGTTCACAGCGCAGACGCGGATGAGCGGAGTCGACATCGATGGGCAGCGGCTGCGCAAGGGCGCCGGCGACGCGGTGATCACGATGGTCGAGGAGGAGGGCGGTCGGCCCCCGGCCGAGCTGCGTCCAACGCTCGATCGGATCGCCGGCGAGGGTGGCACGCCGCTTGCGGTCGCACGCGACAACCAGGTGCTGGGCGTGATCCATCTCAAGGACACGGTCAAGGAGGGGATGCGACAGCGGTTCGACCAGCTGCGCGCAATGGGAATCCGCACGATCATGATCACCGGCGACAACCGCCTGACCGCCGCCAAGATCGCGGAGGAGGCAGGCGTTGACGACTTCCTCGCAGAGGCAACACCGGAGAAGAAGCTCGAGCTGATCAGGGAGCAGCAGTCAGAGGGGCGCATGGTCGCGATGACCGGCGACGGCACCAACGACGCGCCGGCGCTCGCCCAGGCCGATGTCGGCGTGGCGATGAACACGGGCACCCAGGCGGCCCGCGAGGCCGGCAACATGGTCGACCTCGACTCCAACCCGACGAAGCTCATCGAGATCGTCGAGGTCGGCAAGCAGCTGCTGATCACGCGCGGTTCGCTGACCACGTTCTCGATCGCCAACGACGTCGCCAAGTATTTCGCGATCCTGCCTGCGATCTTCGTCTCCACGTACGCCACCGTCAAGGGCGGGCAGGGGCCGCTGCACGTGCTCAACATCATGAAGCTCGGAAGCGCGCACTCTGCCGTCATCTCGGCGATCATCTTCAACGCGCTCGTGATCCCGTTGCTGATCCCGATCTCACTGAAGGGCGTCTCCTACAGGCCGGTCGGCGCCAGTGCACTGCTGCGGCGCAACCTCCTGATCTACGGTCTCGGCGGCCTGATCGCGCCGTTCATCGGGATCAAACTTATAGACCTGATCATCCACAACCTGCTCGGAGCGTGAGCACGCCCGGCCCCGACATCGCGGCTGGCGAACTCGGAGCGCGACCGCGAGGCCGGCTTCGGGTCATGATCGGCATGGCCGCGGGAGTCGGCAAGACCTACCGGATGCTGCTGGAGGGGCGCGCGGACAGGGACGCAGGCAGAGATGTGGTGGTCGGCCTGCTCGAGACCCACGGGCGCGGCGACACCGCGCGGGTAGCGGAGGGCCTCGAGATCCTGCCCCGCCGGACGATCGAGTACCGCGGCACGGCGCTCGAGGAGATGGACCTGCCGGCAATTCTGCGACGCATGCCTGAGGTCTGCCTGATCGATGAGCTCGCGCACACCAACGCCCCCGGGGTCGAGCACGCCAAGCGCTACGAGGACGTCGAGGACGTGCTCGCCGCCGGCATCGACGTGCTCTCGACGATGAATGTCCAGCACCTGGAGTCGCTCAACGACCAGGTCGCCGAGCTCAGCGGCGTACGCGTGCGAGAGACGATCCCGGACGCCCTGCTGGGCCGAGCCGATGAGCTCGTCGTGGTCGACCTGACACCCGAGGATCTGCTCGAGCGTCTGCGCGACGGCAAGATCTACCCAAGCGAGCGAATCGACGCGGCGCTCAACAACTTCTTCAAGATCGAGAACCTCTCGGCGCTGCGCGAGGTGGCCCTGCGCCAGGTCGCGCAGGAGGTCGGTCAGCGGCGCTTCGCGGCCGCGAGCAATCTCGGCTCGCGCGACGGGACCATGGCCGCCGCAGCCCCGCAGGCGGTCGCCGAGCGGTTGCTTGCGTTGGTCGAGCCCTATCCGGGCGCGCAGCGACTCGTGCGCCGCGCCTGGCGCTCGGCGCAGCGGCTCGGCGCTGACCTCGACCTGCTCTGGGTGCGACCTCCGGGAACCCTGACCGACGAGCAGGAGCGCTCGCTGACGGCACTGCGAAGGCTCGCATCGCTGCTCGGGGCGAAACTGATCGTGGAGGAGTCCGACGAGCTCGCGCAGGCGATCGCGGGAGTCGCCCGACGACAGCGGAGCACCTACATCCTGATGGGACGCAGCCGGCCCGCGCATGGTCCGGCTCGCCTGCGTACGCCACTGCCACAGCGTCTGATGGAACTGCTACCCGGCGTCGATGTGCGCATCGTCGCCGACCGGGCACAAAGGCCCATGGAGGAACAGCAATGAACGACCGTGCCGAAAATGGGTCGAGCGACCGGATTCTGCTGCCGTTCTCGAGCCTGGCGATCTCACGCCGGGCGTTCGAGGCCGCAATCCGCCTCGCGAAGGCGGAGGGGTCAACACTCGTGCCGGCCTTCCTCGCACGCGTACCACGCAACCTGCCGATCGACTCGGCCTTGCCGGCCGCCTGCTCGGTCGGAATGCCGCTGCTGGAGGCGATCGAGCAACAGGCGAGCGCGGCAGGCATCCCCGTCGACTCGAGAGTCAGCCGGGGACGCACCTACCGCGACGCGCTGCAGCGCCTGCTCGATGAGGAGCACTTCGATCGCGTGATCGTGTCCGCGACCGAGAGCCCTCGCAAGGGGCTAAACCAGGACGACCTCGCCTGGCTGCTCGGCGATGTCCCCGCCGAGATCCTGATCCTGCGGCCCGCTCCGGACGACACGCGGGTCGTCTCCGCCGGTGGGCTCCACGGCCACTTCTGAGCCGGTCGTGCTGCGAAAGCGCAGCAGCACGACCGCGACCAGGATTCCCAACAGGACGCTTCCGATTCCGAGCGCATACGCCAGCTGGTAGCCGCTCAGCAGCGCGACCTGCGGCGAATCGCCCGCCGCGATCAACGTGGTCGTGTGGTTGGTCGCGAGCGTGCTCAGCACCGCCAACCCGAGTGCGCCCGAGACCTGCTGGGAGACGTTGACGATTCCCGACGCAAGCCCGGCGTCCTGCTGCGGAACGTCGGCCATCGCGATCATCAGCATCGGCATGAACGAGTTGCCGATCCCCAGCCCGATCAGGAAGAGGCCGAGCGCCAGCCGCGGGAAGTAGTCGGTGTGCAGCGCGATGCCGTGCATCTGATACAGGCCGAGCGCCACGAGCGCCATGCCGCTGAGCATCACCGGCACCGGCCCGAACCGGGCAACCAGGCGCCGAGTGATTCCGAGTGAGAGCGCCAGCACGGTGAGCGTCCACGGCATGAACGCGAGCCCCGTGCGGATCGCGTCGTAGTGGAGGACGTGCTCGAGGTACAGCGTGCCCAGGAACCAGGTCCCGTACATGCCGGTCACGAGGAACCCGCGCGTGAGGCAGGTGGCGACCAGACCGCGCAGCCTGAGGATCCGAAGCGGCATGATCGGGTTGTCGATGCGTGCCTCGAGTGCGACGAAGAGCGCCAGCAGCACGGCCGCCAAAGCGCCCGCGCCGAGCACGACCGGCGAGCCCCAGCCGTGGCTGGTCGCCTCGACGATCGCGTACACGGCGGTCCCGATCGCGAAGGTGACGAGGGCCGAGCCCAGCCAGTCGACGCCCTGCGCGAGCCCGAGGCCCCGGTCGGCGGGGATCAGCATGCGCCCGGCGATCACGGCGACGATGCCGATCGGCAGATTGACGAAGAAGATCCAGTGCCAGCTGAGCAGCTGCGTGAGCACGCCGCCGGCCAGCAGGCCGAGCGAGCCGCCGGCGACGGCGGTGAACATGTAGGCGCTCATCGCGCGGGCGCGATCACCCGGCTCCGGGAACTCGATCACGATGATCGCGAGGATCACCGAAGCCTGCATCGCGGCGCCGATCCCCTGGATGAACCGGGCCGCAACCAGCATCGTGGAGGTCGAGGCCGCGCCGCACAGCAGCGATGCGAAGGTGAACAGCGTCACTCCGAACAGGAACACCCGCTTGCGGCCGATCAGGTCGCCGAGCCGGCCGGCCAGCAGCAGGAAGCTGCCGAAGGTGACGAGGAATGCGTTGATGACCCAGGTGAGGTTGCCCTGGGTGAAGTGGAGGTCGTGCTGGATCGAAGGCAGGGCTACGTTCACGATCGTGGTGTCGAGCACGATCATCAACTGTGCGAGGCATACGACCACCAGCGCGAGCCAACGGCGTCGTTCTGAGGTCATGAAGGTCCTGTGGTTGAGAGAAAGGAGTTGAGAGGAGGAGGGGAGGCGGGTCCTGTGAGGAGTTGAGGAGTTGAGGGAGAACGGGACATGGGGTAAACTGGAGGACACCTCCGAAAGTATGTGGAGGCCTCCTCCGGATAATATACGGAGGTCCCCTCCGGTTTGTCAAGTCGCGGGGGTGAAGATTCCTTGACCAGCACGACGACAATCACGCAGGATCAAGCCGAGGGGTACTCGGAGGAGAGTCATACGGGCGCTCGGCCAATGCGGGCGGATGCGAAGCGCAACTACGACAAGCTCCTCGCCGCCGCACGCGACGCGTTCAACGAGTGCGGATCCTCCACCTCGCTGGAGGAGATCGCGCGGCGAGCGGGGGTCGGTATCGGCACGCTGTACCGGCACTTCCCGACGCGCCAGGCGCTGCTCGAGGCGGTCTACATCGGTGAGGTTCAGGAGCTCTGCGACGCCACCCGGGAGCTGCTCGAGATGGAACCATGGGAGAGCTTCGCAGCGCTCTCGCGTCGGCTGGTCGGCTACCTGGCGACCAAGAAGGCGCTGGCTCATGAGCTGCTCAATTACGTCGACCGCGAGGCGGCATTCTTCAAGACCTGCCGTGCGGACCTTTTCATCGCCGGCGAACCGGTCCTCCGACGCGCACAGGAGGCCAAGGCGGTGCGCGCCGATACGGACTTCGCCGAGGTCGTGCAGCTGATCGGCGGCATCGCCAAGATCGAGGCGAGCCCAGAGCAGCGCGAGCACATCCTCGATATCGCACTCGACGGACTGCGCTACCGCGGATAGGGCGGCCGGGCCGCCGCACGGCGGCCGGTCATCGCTCACGTCGCCATTTCGGACTCGTACGACAGCGCGAGCCGGGCGCCATCACCTATGCGGCCAGCTTGCGCTCCGCCATGAGGGCGAGCATCGCCACGGACCCAAGAAGACGTTGCGCTGCGGCTGCGGGATCTCCGGATGCTTGGTGAGCCAGCGATCGAACGATCGCTCCAGGCCTGACTTACGCCGGTGTTGCGGCAGGTAGTCCTTGCAGGCCAGCCGGAGCCGCCCCTCCCCGCGACCGCCTGCGTGCCGTTCGAGGGCCGCCTGCAGTTCGGGAACGTCGAGCAGATCCTTGCGAATCGCGGCCTCGATCAGCCGGCCGAGCTCGGCGCGGCGGCCGCCTGCGGCTGCGACCTCGAGCAGGAGGCGCGGGACCGAGCTGAGACGCAGGCCGCGGCGAGTTGCGACCGCCGAGCGCCAGACAAGCGCCCGTGAGGTGCGCCTGATCGCTGAGCGGCGCGCGCGTCGGCGTAGACACCGCGGTGCAGGCGCAACAACTCGCCGCGCAGCCCGAAGCCGAAGATCTCGTTGTTCGTGAAGCCGATTGTCTCAAGCTCCCTGCGGGTGGCGAGGCCATGGTTTTGACGAAGCAGTCGTGCCAGGCGTCGGTCGCGCTCGGCTCGAGGGAGTGGTTTCTTTGCCTCAGCCAAAAGAACCCCTCCCTCGTCGTATGCCCGATGAGTCGCGGCCGCGCCAAGTCGCCATCACCTCAGCGTTCCGCACGAACGTACGCCTGACAAGGCCACTCTGTGCCAGGTCTGTGGCGTGGCTGCGCCAATCACGACACAGATCGCCATCCCGCTCCACGACGGCGCCGACCGCCGGCCTCCAACCGGCCTGCGACCGACTCCGACCGACTCCGGGCCATTACGCTCCGGATGATGAGCCAGACACCCGACCAGCCCGCGGCCGCACCCGGCCAACCACTCGGCGTCCCCGTCGACTTCGCCGGCACCACCACGCCGGAGCGAACAACGCACCGCGGCCGACACGCCGCCGTGCGGCCGCTCGAGCCTCAGACGGACACGGAGACCCTCTACGCGATCTCGCACGCACCCACGGGCGATCCGAGCATCTGGACCTACCTCTACGACGGTCCCTACCCCAGCATCGAGCCGTTTCAAGAGAGCCTGCGGCGGCAGGCAGCCGGCGACGACCCGCTGTTCTTCACGATCACCTCGGCCGGTGATGAGGACACGCCGCGAGGGATCGTGACCTACATGGCGATCGTGCCCGAGCACGGCACGATCGAGCTCGGCAACATCTGGTTCGGTCCGAGCCTCAAGCGCACACCGGCCGCGACGGAGGCGATCTTCCTGCTCGCCCGACACGCATTCGACGACCTCGGCTATCGCAGGCTCGAATGGAAGTGCAACGCCCTGAACGCGCCATCACGGGCGGCTGCGCTGCGCTTCGGTTTCAGCTTCGAGGGGATCTTCCACAACCACAGGGTTGTCAAGGGACGCAACCGCGATACTGCGTGGTACGCGATCACCGATGCTCGCTGGCCGGCACTTCGAGCCGAGTTCGAAACCTGGCTTGACCCGTTGAACTTCGATGCCGACGGCGCGCAACGCAAACGGCTCACCGATCTCACGGCGACAGGCCCGACCTTCGCACCTCAGACCCGGGATGGCCTCGAAGGCTGACGAGACCGCCGCTGCCCACACGGCATCAAGCAACGCACTGGGCTCTTCGATGCGGCTTTCTCCCGGCGCGCATCCGCGCAAACCGACGCTCACCACTCCAGCGCTTACGCCGAAATGCCGACTAATGGTCCAGGATGGACTCCAAGGGGCGGGACTACCAGGCAATGGTCGAGACGATGCCTGCCATCGTCTACATCGCCGAGCCCGGGGAGAACGGGCGCTGGCACTACGTCAACGACTGGATCGAACCGATCCTGGGCTTCACGGTCGAGGAATGGACGGCCGACCCCGGCCTGTGGGCACGCCAGCTCCATCCGGATGATCGCGCCAAAGCGCTCGCCGCCGAATCGGAGGGACCGATAGAGCTGAGCGACATCCGGGCGTTGCGGCACGACTTCGGCAACGCCTACTACCTGGACTACCGGATGCTGCACCGCGATGGTCACGTGGTCTGGATCAGGGACAACTCACGCCTGCTCCGCGGCGACGACGGCAGCGCGCTGTGGCACGGCGTGCTGCTCGACATCAGCGACCAGAAGCAGACCGAACGTCAGCTCGAACGGCAATCGGCCGCACAGGCCGCGGTGGCTCAGCTCGGCGCGCACGCGCTGGCGGGCCTGCCGATCCAGGACCTGCTCGACGAGGCCTGCCGCGCCGCCACCGAGGTGCTCGAGGTCGAGGTGGCAGTCGCCCACGAGATCGGCGAGGACCGCGGCTCACTCCACATGCGCGCCGGATTCGGCCTGCAGGCAGAGGAGAGCCTCGGCGATGTCGAGCGCATCGAGCCCGATTCACCGATGGGCCACATGATCGCGACCGGCAAGGTGCTGTTGGTTCCGGACTGGCGGCTCGAGACCCGCTTCCCCCCGACCCCGAGGGTGCTCGAGCACGGAATCCGCGCCAGCCTCGTGGTTCGGATCGAGGGCTCAGTGGCTCCCTGGGGCGCCTTCCGAGTCTTCTCGCTCCGGCCAGACGCCTTCACTGAGGCCGATGTCAACTTCGTGGTGTCCATCGCCAACATCCTCTCGGAGGCGATCGAGCGCCAGGAGGCCGAGGACGCGATGCAGCACCGCGCGCTCCACGACCCGCTCACCGGGCTGCCCAACCGCGTCCTCTTCACCGACCGCCTCGAACAGGCGCTCGAACGCGGCCGCCGCCACACCGGCTCCGTGGCAGCGGTGCTGTTCATCGACCTTGACCACTTCAAGCACGTCAACGACACGCTCGGCCACCAGGCCGGCGACGAGCTGCTGATCACCGTCGCCAGCAGGCTGCGCGAAGCCGTGCGGCCGACCGACACGGTGGCACGCTTCGGCGGGGACGAATTCGGCCTGCTGCTCGACGACATCGCCAGCGAGCGCGTGGCAATTGCCACGGCCGAGCGGATCGCGGCGAGCTTCGCTCGTCCGTTCATGCTCGAGGCCGGCACGCAGTTCGTGACCGCCAGCATCGGCATCGCGCTCGCCAACGGCCACACGGATGCACCGGCGTTGTTGCATGATGCCGACGCCGCCATGTACCGCGCCAAGCAGCGCGGCCGCGCGCGCTACGACCTGTTCGATGAGGATCTCCGGGTCCGTGCGGTAGCGCGCGGCCGCATGGAGAATGACCTACGGCGCGCGATCGAGACCAATGAACTGCGGCTCGTGTACCAGCCGGTCGTCCGGCTCCGTGACGAGACCATGTATGCCGTCGAGGCCCTGCTGCGCTGGCAGCATCCGCACCGGGGACCGGTGCCGCCCGGTGAGTTCATCCCGGTGGCGGAGGAGAGCGGCCTGATCGACCGCATCGGCGAGTGGGTGCTCAAGCAGGCGCTGCGCGACGCGGCTCGCTGGGAGCAGGCTCGACCGGACCTGCCGCCGCTCCTCCTCGGGATCAACACCTCGAGCCAGCAGCTGCGCAACCCACTCTTCGCGGAGCAGGTCGGAATGCTGGTCGCTGGCAGCGGCATCGATCCCAACTGCCTGAACCTCGAGCTCGACGAGACCGTGCTGCGCGAGGAGGCGGAACAGATGCGCCGCGCCGTATCGGAGCTCAAGCGCCTCGGCATTGGGCTCGCGGTACACAACTTCGGTCATGGCGACTCATCTCTGATGCACCTCGCGGCGATGCGAATCGACACGATCAAGGTCGACCGCCAGCTCGTCGCGCAGCTCGGCGAGGAGAGCGACGCGACCCGGATCGCACAGGCGGTGATCGCCACCGGCACGGCGCTCGGCCTGACGGTGATCGGTGCCGGAACCGAGACCGAGGAACAGGTGCACGAACTGCGGCGTCTCGGCTGCGCCTCCGCGCAGGGAATGCTGTTCTCGCCGCCGGTGCCGGCGGCGGAGATCGAGATCATGCTGCGCGGCACCGCACGCCTGAGACGCACTCTCGCCTAACAGGCAGCCCTCGTAACAGGCAGCCCTCGTGGCAGGCAATCGTCGTGGCAGGCAACCCCTCCTGGCGGCCCCCTCGATCCAGACGGCCTACGCGGCCAGCTCCATGTGCGACGTCCAGGTCGCGTACATCTCGGCGTAGCGGCCCCGGCGCGCGACCAGCTCATCATGGGTTCCGGTTTCGACCACGCGGCCCGCGTCGACGACCACGATCCTGTCGGCCTTCATCGCGGTCGTCAGCCGATGGGCGATCAGCACCGCCGTACGTGCCTGGAGAAGCACGTCCAGCGCTGCCTCGATCTTCGTCTCTGAGAGCAGATCCAGATTCGAGGTCGCCTCGTCGAGTACGAGCACTCGCGGCTGGGCATGGAACGCGCGCGCCAGCGCGATCAGCTGCCGCTCGCCGGACGAAAGCGACTGCCCGCGCTCATGGACGACCGTGTCCAGACCAGCCGGCATCCGCTCGACGACCTCCCGCAGGCCGACCGCGTCGACAGCCTGCCAGACCTCCTCGTCGCCCGCGCCAGGCCGGGCGAACGCGATGTTGTAGCGCAGCGAACCGGCGAACAGGAACGGCTCCTGAGGCACCACGCCGAGCTGGCGTCGCAGGGATTCGAGCGTGACGTCACGGAGATCGTGCCCGTCGAGCGTGACGCGGCCTGAGGTCGGGTCGTAGAAGCGCGTGATCAGCTTGGCGGCGGTCGATTTGCCCGCTCCGGTCTGGCCGACGAAGGCGACCGTCTCCCCGGGAGCGATCCGCAACTCGACATCGTGCAGCACCGGTCGGCCAGGGCCGTAGCCGAAGCTGACGTGGTCAAACACGATCTCCCCCTGCACCGGCGGCAGTTCAAGCGCCCCAGGCGCGTCGGCCGGGTGGGGCTCGGTCCGGAACAGGTTGCGCAGCGTGGTGATCGACGACTGCCCCTGCTGGAACATGTTGTACTGCTGGACCAGTAGCTGGATCGGCGCAAAGAAGCGATTCAGATAGAGGAAGAATGCGATCAGCGCGCCAATCGAGAGCTTGTGGTCGAGCACCATCTGGCCGCCGATCGCCAGCAGCGCGGCCTGCCCCAGATACCCGAGCATCTGAGTGCCGGGACCGTAGAGAGCGTTGATCTGGGCGGTGTGGTTATTGGCATCGCAATAACTGCCGACGATGTTGCGATGCTCGACCACGTTCCAGCGCTGGCGGTTATAGGCGGCGACGGTGCGCACGCCGTGAAGACTCTCTGAGAGATCGCCCAGCACCTCGGCGATGCCCTCACGGACACGCGCGTAACCCTTCTCAGACGCGCGGCTGAACCAGAGCGTCGCGAGCGTCAGCAGCGGCACCACCAACCCGAGCGTGATCAACGTCAACTCGACGTTCAACGTGAGCAGGATCCCGGTGATCACGACCATCGTCAGCGCCTGGCCGACCAGCTGGGCCAGACCATCCTGCAGCAGCTGCTGGAGCTGCTCGATGTCGCTGGTCATCCGGGTCATGATCACGCCCGCCTTCTCCTCGGTGTAGAAGTCGAGCCCTAGCCGCTGCAGGTGCGTGAACACCCTGACGCGGAGGTCGTTCATCACCCGCGCGGCCAGCCTGCCGGAGACGCGTGCCTGCGCCGACTGGGCGCCGGCGGTGATCGCGATCGCGAGCAGGAACAGCGCGGTGCAGGCAACCACGACGCCCATGTCCCCATGTCCGTACATGCCGTGGTCGATGCCGTAGTAGATCAGGGCCGGTCCCAGCTGGTTGAAGACGCTGACGATGCAGACCAGCAGGACGGCGAACCCTCCGAGGCGCCAGTGCTTGAACACCAGCGCCCGTAGGGTCAGGTGCTTGGCGCGCTCATCGACGCTGCCGTAACCGAACTGCGCAGTGGGTGCCGGGTACTGGGGCTCGCCTGCGAGCAGCTCGTCGACGCCGCCCTGGAGCTCGGGCGGGATCCCGGCGAACGGCAGGCCGCCGCCGGGCGCAGCCGCGGTCCGGGAGCCGCCGCCCTGCCCACCGCCGCCTCCGCCGAACATCGGCGAACCCTGTCCGAAGCCCCCGAAGCTCATAGCCTGTCCCTCATCGCCGCGGGGTCCGGCTTGCGCTCACGTTCGATCCGAAGCTGTTCGAGCTCATCGGCCTCGGCCTGAGCCAGCACCTCAACGTAGAGCGGTGAGCGCTCCAGCAGCTCCATGTGCGTTCCGTCCGCAACGATCCGTCCGGCGTCGAGCAGCACGACGCGATCGGCAAGGCCGATCGTCGAAAGACGGTGCGCGACGATCAGTGTCGTGCGCCCCAGCATCAGCACCTTCAGACTCTCGTGGATCTCCTGCTCGACCTGCACGTCGACGGCACTGGTCGCGTCGTCGAGCACCAGGATCGGCGGATTCACGAGCAGCGTGCGCGCGATCGCGATCCGCTGCCGCTGCCCACCGGAGAGCGTGTAGCCGCGCTCTCCGACGATCGTGTCGTAGCCGTCGATGAGCTGGGTGATGAACTCATCGGCCCCGGCGGCTCGAGCCGCTGCCTGGACGTCCTCGAGCGATGCATCGGGCCGCCCGTAGGCGATGTTGTCGCGAATCGAGACTGAGAACAGGAACGGCTCGTCGAGGACGACGCCGACCTGGTGGCGCAGGCTCTCGATGGTGACGTCGCGAACGTCGTGGCCGTCGATCCTGACGGCTCCGCTGCTGACGTCGTAGAAGCGCGACAGCAACCGCGCCGCGGTCGTCTTGCCGCTCGCCGTGCGCCCGACCATGGCGACCGTCTCACCGGGCTGCAGGTGCAGGCTGAAGTCCTCGAGAACCAGCGGACCGTCCAACGAGTAGGCAAAGTCCACCGCCTCGAAGCGGACGTCCCCGCGCGAGTCCGCGAGGTCGGCGGCCAGCGGGCCGTCGACGACGGTCGGCGCCTCATCGAGCACCTCATAGATGCGGCCGGCCGAGGCGGCCGCCCGCTGGCCGAGCATCACCAGCATCCCGAGCATCTGGAACGGCGCCTGGAGCATGACGATGTAGGCGCTGAAGGCGAGGATCGCGCCGACACCGAGTTGGCCATGAATCACCAGGTAGCCGCCGACCAGCAGGATCAGCGCCAACCCGACCTGTGGCAGGTTCTGGACCAGCGGCGTGAACCTGGCGCGCAGATCAGCGTCCCGGATGTATGCCCACTGCAGCTTGTCGGCGGCCTCCTCGAGCTGGTTCAGCTCGCGCTGCTCGGCCACGAAGGACTTGACCACGCGAACGCCGCTGATGTTCTCGTCGACGATCGTCGCGATCTCCGCAAGGCGCGCCTGAATCAGCCAGGAGACCGGGAACATGCTGCGTCGCATTCGCACACCCATAACGAACACGAGCGGCAGCGTCGCCATGGCGACGAACGCCAGCGGGACATTGATCGTGAGCATGTACACGAACGCAACCACCGCGATCGCGGCCTGGACGAGGATGTTGGGGCCAAACGTCAGATACATCTGCACTGAGCGGATGTCCGAGTTGGCGCGAGAGATCAACTGACCTGACTGCACGCGATCGTAGAAGTCGAAGCTCATCCGCGTGAGGTGCGTGTAGAGCATGTTGCGCAGGTCCGCCTCCATCCCATAGGCCGTCCGCATCAGAAGCAGCCGGGCTCCATAGGAGGTGATACCCGCGGTGATCGCGAGCGCGAACACGATCCGCACGTAGTGGGAGAGCGGCACGTACCCGGGTGCGCAGCAGCGTTCGGCTGCAGAGAGTGGTTGACCGCACTGTTGAGCAGGGCCGGGATCTGCACCTGCATCATCAGCGACACAAATGACAGCCCGAGCGCGGGAAACAGCGTCCGCTTGCGCGCCAGCACGATCGGCATCGCGCGGCGCAGCCAGGTCTTGCTCGAGTCTGGATCGATCCCGGCGCGTGGCGGGTTGTAACGCGAGTGGTTGCCGCCGGGAACGAAGCTGTCCATAGCGTGCCCAGTTGCCTCAATCGCCACATATCTAAGGTAGCTGACCGCCCATGGCGTCCAGACCGCAGCATCCGGCCAGGCGGGCGAGGCCGGTCAGTCAGCGTCGGCGAAGCGGCCCAATAACTGAACCGCCTCGCGCAGCGTCGCCTGCTCTTCAGGCGTGAGCTCCGCGATCCTGCTGGCGACCCAGCCGTCCCGGGCGGCGCGGTCGGCATCGAGCTCGGCACGACCGGCAGCCGTGAGGACGATGTGAGTGCGGCGTCCGTCCTTCTCATCCGGCCCGCGCTCGATCAGGCCCTCGGCCTCGAGCTCGGCCAGCGTCTGGCTCATCGACTGCGGGCGCACGCGCTCGGCCGTTGCCAACTCGCCGATGCACTGCGGGCCCTCGCGATCGAGCCTCCCGAGCACCGCCGCCTGAGTCAGCGGAAACCGGTACTCCGTGCGCAGGCGCCTGACGAGTCGCCCGAGCACGAGCCGCAGCTCCGTCGGCAGCATCATCAGGTCGAGTTCCTCCGTAAGGCCGCTGTCAGTTCTCACTCGGCGGACTATACGCGCGGGGTCATCAACGAGAAAGAGATATGAAGGTAACCTGTGTAATACTTGCCCGGTGGCAAGCTTGCTGACGTCGCCGAAGCGCCCCGCTGGACCGGTGCCGCCTGGCTACAAGTGGATCGCGCTCTCCAACACGACACTCGCGGTTCTGCTGGCGACGCTCGATGCTTCGATCACGATCATCGCGATGCCGGACATCTTCCGCGGCATCCAGCTCAACCCGCTTGAGTCCGGCAACAGCTTCTACCTGCTGTGGATGGTGCTCGGGTACCTGATCGTGGCGAGTGTGCTGATCGTCAGCCTCGGCCGGCTCGGCGACATGTTCGGCCGGGTGCGCATCTACAACCTCGGCTTTGTCATCTACACGGCCGCATCGCTGATGCTGACGATCGACTGGATGACCGGTTCCGCCGGCGCCATTTATCTGGTCGTCTTCCGTCTGGTCCAGGGCGTCGGCGGCGCCTTCCTGCTGGCGAACTCGGCCGCGATCGTCACCGACGCGTTCCCGGCCAACCAGCGCGGCATGGCGCTCGGGATCAACAACATCGTCGGGGTCAGCGGCATGTTCGTCGGGACTCGTCCTCGGCGGGCTGCTGGCGCCGATCAACTGGCGCCTGGTGTTCCTGATCTCCGTGCCCGTCGGTCTGTTCGGCACCGTCTGGGCCTACAAGAGCCTGCGTGAGCTGAGCCGTCCGCAGACCGGCGCCAAGGTCGACTGGCCCGGCAACGTCACCTTTGCGTTGGGCCTGATGCTGATCATGGTCTCGATCACCTATGGGATCCGTCCCTACGACGGCCACGCGATG
Source organism: uncultured Conexibacteraceae bacterium (assembly GCA_963761675.1). GTDB lineage: Bacteria > Actinomycetota > Thermoleophilia > Solirubrobacterales > Solirubrobacteraceae > Palsa-465. The sequence goes on along the minus strand of CAVXIA010000001.1, from coordinate 520,813 downwards.
GGCTGGCTCAGCCCGCGCGTGCTGATCCTGGCCGGCGCGGGGGTGGTGTCGTTGATCGCGTTCGCGTTCGTGGAACTGCGGTCGAAGGATCCGATGTTCCGCCTGCCGCTGCTGCGGATCCGCGCGTTCAGCGCCGGCACGCTGTCGACCTTTCTCGCCTCGCTTGCGCGCGGCGGCCTGATGTTCATGCTGATCATCTGGCTACAGGGCATCTGGCTGCCGCTGCACGGCGTCGACTTCGCGGACACGCCGCTGCCGCGCCGGAATCTGCATGCTGCCGCTGACGCTCGGGCATGCTGATCGCCGGACCTCTGTTCGGCGTACTCTCCGACCGCTACGGCGCACGGCTGTTCGCGACCGGCGGGATGGTCGCGACGGCGCTCACCTTCGTCGCGCTTTGGCTGCTACCGACCGACTTCGCCTATCCAGTGCTGGCGCTGGTGCTGTTCGCGGTCGGCTTCTCGATGGGGATGTTCGCGTCGCCCAACCGCGCGGCCGTGATGAACAGCCTGCCCCCGCGGGACCGCGGCGCCGGCGGCGCCATGAACCAGACCTTCCAGAACAGCGCCCAGGTGCTTTCGGTCGGCATCTTCTTCTCGCTGATGATCGCCGGACTCGCGACGTCGCTGCCGCACACGCTGAGCGCCGGCCTGCACGCGCACGGGGTGCCGTTGGCGGCGGCCGCAGACGATCGGCAAGGTACCCGCCGGTCTCGGTCCTGTTCGCCGCGTTCCTCGGCTACAACCCGATCAAGAGCCTGGTCGGCAGCAGCGCGCTCCACCATCTCTCGGCACACAGTCAGGCGGTGCTGACCGGACGCTCCTTCTTCCCGCAGCTGATCGCCGGCGCCGTTCCGCGACGGCCTGCACGCGGCGTTCGCGTTCGCGATCATCGCCTGCCTCGTCGCCGCTGCCGCATCCGCGCTGCGTGGCGGCGTGTACCACCACGGCGACGAAGGCCTGCAGCCGGACCGTCGAGCCGACGGGCTGCAGCCTGACCGCCCGACATCGACCTGCAACCCGAACCGGAACCGGACACCGGTGACGGGCGCTTCTGATCGCAGCTACCGCGACTGCCCGACTCTAGGTTAGCCCGACTGGGGCAGCGTGTTGGAAGTCCATTACGGTCCACGCAAAGTTGCGCGGTTGCCCCTACATTACGCAAAGTCTCTAACCCATTGGAGGAGGACGCCACCGTGCGTAACAATCTCAGGCGATCGACCTGGTCAGTGATTCTGGCCGTGGTTGGAATCGCAGCGATCGCAGCCGCGATCGCGGCAAGCGCGAGCGCCAAGGCCACCAAGGCCAAGGCCGCCGCAAGCACCACGACCGTTGACCTGCTGTCAGGTACCGGTCCGCAGTCACTGGACCCGGGTCTGGATTACACGACCCAGGGCTCTGAGATCAACTGGGAGGTCTACACCGGCCTCACCACCTACAAGCACGCCGCCGGCATCAAGAGCACCGAGCTCGAGCCGGGTCTCGCCACCGGCCTGCCGAAGATCTCAAATGGCGGCAAGACCTACACGGTCACGCTGCGCAAGGGTCTGAAGTACTCCAACGGCGACCCGGTCAAGGCCAGCGACTTCACCTCCTCGGTCGAGCGTTCGCTCTCGATCCCGTGGGGTGGCTCGTCGACGTTCGTCACCCCGTACGTCAAGGGCGCCGCAGCCTACGCGGCCCACAAGGCCAAGGCGATCTCCGGCATCAGCACGAACAACGCCACCGGCAAGATCGTCATCCACCTGACGCAGGCCTACGGCCCGTTCGTCAACGTGCTGGCGTTCCCCGCCTTCGGACTCGTTGATCCGAAGACGGTGCAGACGCCGTTCAAGGTCCAGGCAGGCGACCCGCCCGCCGGCGCCGGCCCGTACATGGTCAACAACATCAACATCGGCAAGTCGTTCGACGTCGTTCCGAACCCGAACTGGAAGGCGCTTCCGGGCATCCCGAAGGCGACCGTCAACTACCAGGAGCAGATCAACTCGAACGTCAACGCCAACGCGCTGTCTGTTCTGAAGAACCAGAACCAGATCTTCGACTGGGCGGACACGATTCCGCCGGGCGACCTCTCAGCGGCCAAGGCCAGCGGCCACGACAAGCTGGTCAACCTCGGCGGTTCGGTGTACTACTTCTTCCTGAACGCGCAGAAGGCGCCGTTCAACAACCAGCTCGCGCGTGAGGCGGTTGTCCAGGGCCTGAACCAGAGCTCGTTCTCGCGTCTTGGCTCCGGCACCCTGGCTCCGGGCTGCTTCTTCCTGCCGCCGGGCATCATCGGCCACGGCGTCGGCAAGTGCCCGTACGGCAACCCCGCCACCGGCAACATGAAGAAGGCCAAGCAGCTGCTCGCGAAGTCGGGCCAGGCCAACGTGCCGATCACGGTCTACGGCGAGGAGCGCTCGCCGCGACTGCAGTGGGAGACAGCCTACGTCCAGGAGCTGAAGAGCATCGGCTTCAAGAACGTGACGCTGAAGACGGTTGCGGATGAGAACTACTTCACCACCATCGGTGAGTCGAAGAAGGTCGACCCGCAGACTGGTTTCGCCGACTGGAACCAGGACTTCCCGAACCCGATCGACTTCTACGGCGTTCTGCTGAACGGCAAGGCCATTCAGCCCACGAACAACGAGAACTTCGGTCAGACGAACGACCCGCACATCAACAGCGAACTGGCGAAGCTCGGCACCGTGCCGACGACCCAGCTGAGCAAGTCGGTGAAGCAGTGGCAGTCGCTCGAGAAGTACGTCGCCAAGAAGGCGTACGCGGCCGTGTTCGGCTACCAGTCGTTCCCGTTCTTCACCTCGAAGAACATCATCGGTGAAGTACACCAACGACATCTACGGTTGGGACCTGCTGGGGATCTCGGTCAAGTAACGACCGAACCTCGGTAGTCACCACTCAAATGGTGATTGGCCGGGACGGCAACGGGGCGGACCTGATTTCTCAGGGCCGCCCCGTTAGCCTGTCCCGGCCTTACTCTTTCTAGAACGATGTCCTCACTCGGAAGCGAGATCACAGCCGAGCTGCCGTCAGACGAAGAGCTGCCGGAGCGCGGTCAGCAACACGGAGTCGGCCCCTACCGGCTCGCGTGGCGACGGCTTCGCCGCAACAAGACAGCGCTGTTCTTCGGCGGTGTCTTCATCCTGATCCTGATTCTCTGCCTGCTGGCGCCGGTCTACTCGCACGACATCGCCCACATCGGTCCGAACTACGGCGACACCACCGGCGAGATCAGGATCGGAGGCAAGCTCGAGTACGTGCTCAGCCTGACCGGCATCCCGATCGGTCCGACCTGGGACATCCACCACTTCTTCCTCGGCGCCGACACCAACGGCCGCGACGTCGCCGTGCGCCTGCTCTACGGCGGCCGCACCTCGCTGTACATCGGATTCGTCGCGATGCTGATCACGATGATCTTCGGGACCGCTCTGGGCGTGATCGCGGGCTACGCCCGCGGTCTCGCGGACGGCTTCATCAGCCGGGCGAGTGACGTCGTCTGGTCCTACCCCGCGGTGCTGCTCGGGATCACGCTCAGCACCGTGCTCAACGTCAACGGACTCGGACCGTTCCACTCGACGACGCTGCTCACGACGGCACTCGTCATCGGCTTCGTCTACATCCCCTACATCGTGCGGCCGATCCGGGCTCAGGTGCTCACCCTGCGCGAGCGCGAGTTCGTCGACGCCGCCCGCCAGCAGGGCCTGGGTCACATCCGGATCATGTTCAGCGAGATCCTGCCGAACATCGCATCGACGATCATCATCTTCGTGCCCCTGATGATCGCCAACGCGATCATCCTCGAGGCGGCCCTGAGCTACCTCGGCGCCGGCGTGCAGCCTCCGAACTCCACTTGGGGCACGATGATCGCTTCGGGCCTGCAGACGTTCCCCGCCGCCTTCCACACCGTGCTGGCGCCCGGCCTGATGCTCGTGCTCACAGTGATGTCGGTCAACATCTTCGGCGACGGGCTGCGCGACGCGCTCGACCCACGCGCCAAGGCAGCGATGAACACGCCTAAAAGGGCGCGAGAGTAATGGCACGATTCGTAACCCGCCGCGTGTTCGTGATGGTGTTCATGCTGTTCGTGATCTCACTGGTCACGTTCCTGCTGTTCATCGTGGCGCTGCCGGGCGGGAACCCTGCCGGAAACATCGCCGGGCGTCTCGCGACCCCGGCAGAGGTTCACCTGATCAGCGTCCGCTACGGCTTCGACAAGCCGATCTGGATTCAGTACGTCAGGACGATGGGCAACATCTTCGGCGGCACCGCGTACTCGTACTCACAGGGTTACAACGTGCTCCAGCAGGTCGCCAAGGGCCTGCCGGCGACCCTCTCCTTGGCGATCGGCGCGGGGATCTTCTGGCTGCTCGCCTCGATCGCGCTGGGAACACTCGCGGCGATCCGCTCGGGCAGGTGGACCGACCGGGTCCTGACGGTGCTGTCGATGGTGGGGGTCTCGCTGCCGCCGTTCCTGCTCGGCTCGGTGTTGATCTATTACGTCGGCTACAAGGCCGGGTTGATTCCCCTCGGCGGCTACGTGCCGCTGTGGTCGAATCCTGCCAGCTGGTTCTGGCACATGCTGGCGCCGTGGTTCACGCTCTCTGTGCTGTTCATCGGCTTCTACTCGCGCGTGCTGCGCGGCTCGATCCTCGACGCGATGGGCGAGGACTACGTCCGCACCGCCCGCGCCAAGGGCCTGTCGGAGCGCAGGGTGTTGATCAAGCACGTCCTGCGCCTGAGCCTGCTGCCGATCATCTCACTGTGGGGCCTGGACGTCGCGCAGGTGATCGGTGGCGGCGCGATCCTCACTGAGACGGTCTTCAACCTGCACGGCGTGGGTCAGCTCGCTGCGGAGGCGATCGGCAACGAAGACACCGTCACGCTGCTGGTGATCGTGATGTTCACCGCGCTCGCCGTGGTGGTCATGAGCGCCGTGGTCGACATCGTGTACGCCGTGCTCGACCCTCGGATCAGACTCGGATGAGCGACCCGCTGCTCACGATCGAGGAGCTGAAGGTCAGCTTCGACACCGACCAGGGTGTCGTCCAGGCCGTGGACGGTGTCTCGTTCACCGTCGACCGCGGCGAGGTGCTCGCTGTCGTGGGCGAGTCCGGCTCCGGCAAGTCGGTGACCGGCATGACGCTGATGGGCCTGACCCGCGGGCCCAACGCGCGCTTCGCCGGGAGCGCCAAGCTCGACGGCCAGGAACTGCTGACCGCCAGCAACGAGGATCTCCGCAAGATCCGCGGCAATGACATCGCGATGATCTTCCAGGATCCGATGAGCTCGCTGAACCCCGTCTACCGCGTGGGCGTCCAGATCGTCGAGCAGATCCGCACCCACCACCCGGATGTCTCCAAGGGTGACGCGATGGCTCAGGCGGTCGAGCTGATGGAGCGGGTCGGCGTCCCGCGTGCCGCCGAGCGACTGCGCTCATACCCGCACGAGTTCTCCGGCGGCATGCGCCAGCGAGTGATGATCGCGATGGCACTCTCCTGCTCGCCGAAGCTGCTGATCGCCGACGAGCCCACGACCGCGCTCGATGTCACGATCCAGGCGCAGATCCTCGACGAGCTGCGCGCGCTGCGCCGCGAGACCAATGCCGGGATCATCCTCGTCACGCACGACCTGGCCGTCGTCGCCGACATCGCCGACCGCGTCGTCGTCATGTACTCGGGCCGGGTCGTCGAACAGGGCACGCTGGACGAGGTCTTCTACGACCCACAGCACCCCTACACCTGGGGCCTGCTCGGCTCGATCACGCGGGTCGACCGGGACCGCGGAACGCGGTTGCCGGCGATCACGGGCTCGCCGCCGTCGCTGCTCGATCCGCCGACGGGCTGCCACTTCGCAGCACGCTGTCCCCATGCATTCGAGAAGTGCGTTGAGGTGCCGCAGCTGGCCGAACGGGTTGCCGACGCCCCGGGTCATTGGGACCGCTGCTGGCTCGAGCCGGAGCGCAAGCGCCAGCTCCGAAATGTCGATGGCCAGATCGGGCTTGCCGCACCGGCTGGGCCGGTGAGCGCATGACTGAACTGATGACGGTCGAGCATCTGACGGTGCTGTTCCCGGTCAAGTCGGGCCTGGTCATCGACCGCACGGTCGCAAACGTGCACGCCGTCGACGACGTGTCGCTGACGATCGAGCAGGGCGAGACGCTCGGAGTCGTCGGTGAGTCGGGTTGCGGCAAGACGACGCTGATCCGCACGCTCGTGCGCCTGGTCGACTCGACCAGCGGCCGGATCCGCTTCCGCGATCAGGACATCACCAAGGCGAAGCGCAGGGAGCTCGCACCGATTCGGCGCGAGATGCAGATGGTCTTCCAGGATCCGCAGGCCTCGCTCAACCCGCGCAAGCGCGTCCGCGAGATCCTGGCCACACCGCTGAAGCTGCGAGGTGTGCCCCGTGCACGGATCGAGTCCGAAAGCCGGGAGCTCCTGGAGCGCGTCGGGCTGCGGCCCGAGCACCTCGGGCGGTACCCGCACGAGTTCTCCGGGGGGCAGCGCCAGCGTATCGGCATCGCCCGTGCGCTGGCGGTCGAACCCAAGCTGATCCTGCTGGACGAGCCGGTTTCGGCCCTCGACGTGTCGATCCAGGCGCAGGTGATCAACCTCCTGGACGAGCTGCAGGACGCACTTGGGCTGAGCTACGTGTTCGTCGCCCACGACCTCAGCGTGGTGCGCCATGTCTCCGATCGGATCGCCGTCATGTATCTGGGCAAGGTGATGGAGCTGTCGCCGTCGGAGGAGCTCTACGAGAAGCCCATCCACCCATACACGTCGCTGCTGCTCGGGGCCATCCCGATCCCGGACCCGGCCGAGAACCGCGCACGCCACCGTGCCGTCCCGAGCGGCGAGGTGCCGAGCCCGATCGACCCCCCGCCGGGCTGCCGCTTCGCGAGCCGGTGCCCCCGCGCGAGCGACATCTGCCGCACGGTCGAGCCGCAGCTGACCGAGTACGGAGGTGGCCATCTCGCGGCCTGTCACCACCCTCAGAACGTCACCGCGGAGGAGCTCGCCTCGGCGACGCGCTCGCCGCTGAGCCCGCTGGGCGCGGGTGAGTCCGCGCCCACGCTCCCCACCTCAGCCGAAGCGGCCTGAGCAGGTCCCGCTCGACCCGCGCGCGATACGCTGCGCGCGGTACGCTGCGCGAGATGCGCTACCCGGGCGAGTGGGAGCCGCACGAGCGGACGATCATGGGCTGGCCGTGCCGCACCTCTCTGTGGGGCCCGACGCTCGAGCAGGCCTGCGTCGAGTATGCGCAGGTCGCAAATGCGATAGCCGACTTCGAGGATGTGACGATGATCGCGGGCTCGGCAGAGGATGCGCGCGCCGCGCGAGCAGCCTGCGCCGGCCGGGTGGACATCGTCGAGCTGCCGATCGATGACTCCTGGCTGCGGGACAGTGGCCCGATCTACGTCGTCGACGATGCGGGCGGCCGGCTGGCCGTGCACTTCGGCTTCAACGCGTGGGGCGAGAAGTTCTCGCCGTGGGATAGAGATGCTGAGATCGGCGGTCTCATCGCCCGGGAGCTCGGAGACGAGGTGCGGCGAGCGCCGATGATCCTCGAGGGCGGCTCCGTGATCAGCGACGGGGCCGGCACGATCCTGACCACTGAGCAGTGCCTGCTGTCGCCGAGCCGCAATCCATCACTCTCAAGGGACGCGATCGAGGCGCTGCTGACGGAGCACCTGGGCGCAGAGCGCACGGTGTGGCTGGGGCAGGGCCTGGTGGAGGACCGCGACACCGATGGACACGTTGACCTGATCGCCGCATTCACGCCCGACCGGCAAGTGCTGACCCAGACCGTTCCGCGGGACAATCCCAACCACGAACGCTGCGAGGAGAACCGGGAGCGGCTGACGGCGGCCGGTATCGAGACCATCGAGATGCCCGAGTTGCCCTACGCGCAGGTCGCCGGCGAGCGCGTCGCGGTCGGATACCTGAACCTCTACATCTGCAACGGCGCGGTGATCGTGCCGGTGACGGAGGCCGACTTCGACGAGGAGGCGGTCGCAATCATCGCGAGCGCATACCCGGGCCGCTCGGTCGTGCAGGTGCCGGGCGCCGTTATCGCCTACGGCGGCGGTGGACCGCACTGCATCACCCAGCAGGTGCCGGCGGTATGACCGATCATTGAGCCCGTGACCGACTACCTCGTAAGGACCACAGACTCGATTCCGGATTCGCCGGCGCGCACGCGGCCGGCGACACGACACCCCCTGCGGATCGGGTTGGTCCAGCAGTGCTGGAACCCCGACCCGGTGGAGCACGAGCAGGCACTGGCCGAGGGCATCGCGTTGGCCGCCGGCGAGGGCGCCCGGGTCGTCTGCCTGCAGGAGCTGACGCTCTCACCGTACTTCGCGATCACTCCCGACGGTCCGGAGGCCCTCGGCGTTGCTCCCGAGCCGCTCGAAGACGGGCCGACGATCAGCTTCGCTCGCCGCGCGGCGGGCGCCAGTGGCGTATGCGTTCACGCCTCGCTGTTCGAGCGCGCCGACGGGCCGGATGGTCACGACGGGCTCGGCTACAACACAGCGATTCTGGTCGCCCCCGACGGGTCACTCCTGCAGCGCACCCGCAAGCTCCACATCCCGATCACCGCCGGGTACTACGAGGACCGCTACTTCCGGCAGGGCCCCGCCGCCGCAGACGGCGATCCGTTCCCGGTCGTCTCACTGCCCCTGGATGACGAACCAGCCGCCGGTGCCGGCCCGCTGGCCGGCACCGCGGAGGCGCGCCTCGGTCTGCCGACCTGCTGGGACCAGTGGTTCCCGGAGCTCGCGCGGGCATACTCGCTGGCCGGCGCCGAGGTCCTGATCTATCCCACCGCGATCGGCTCGGAACCCGATCACCCCGGCTTCGACACCGAGCCGCTGTGGCAGCAGGTGATCGTCGGCAACGGCATCGCCAACGGCACCTTCATGGTCGCGATCAACCGCATCGGCGTCGAGCCGCCGCTCACCTTCTACGGCTCGAGCTTCATATCGGATCCCTACGGCCGCATCCTCGTGCAGGCGCCGCGTGACCGGCCCACCGTGCTGGTCGCCGATCTGGACCTGGACCAGCGGCGCGACTGGCTCGAGCTGTTCCCGTTCCTGACGACGCGCAGGCCTGACGCGTACCGCAGTCTGACCCAGCCCTGACCGGCCGCGATCGCCGAATAAAGGCGGCTTACACGGCTCTTCACGAGCTCGTACGGGCGTCTTACGACGCGTGGCCACGCTGTGGTCATGACGAAGCGCTTGTTGGTTTCACTGGTTCCGGCGATCGCCTGCCTCGGGTTCGCGACGCCGGCGCTCGCCTCGACCCAGGCGGCCGTGAGCGAGAACTGGGCCGGCTATGTGGCCGGCTCTGACAATTCGGGATTCTCCGCCGTGTCCGCGGCTTGGACACAGCCGCGGGTCGACTGCTCCACCACGGACGCAGCCACCTACTCGGCCTACTGGGTCGGGTTGGGCGGCGGTGGCGAGAACTCGAACGCGCTCGAGCAGATCGGCACACAGGCCGACTGCAGCAACGGCAGCGCCAGCTATTACGCCTGGTATGAGCTCGTGCCCTCGGCGCCGGTGGAGCTCAAGCTGAGCGTCCAACCGGGCGATCAGCTATGGGCTCGCACGGCGGTCGATGGCAATCAGGTGTCGTTCTACATCAGGGACCGCACCACCGGGCAGACGTGGACCAGGACACTGACCATGACCTCGGCAACACCCGATACGAGCACCGCGGAGTGGGTCACAGAGGCCCCCTCTGAATGCCAGGGCGACGCGACGGGCAACTGCACGCCGCTGACCCTCGCCGACTTCGGCACCGCCAAGTTCACCGACGCGTACACGACCTCCGACGGCCACACCGGTGCGATCAGCGACTCCGACTGGACGACCGAGGCGATCGAACTCGCTCCGTCCTCCAGCAGCCTCTACGGTGGCGGGCCCGGCGGCTACCTCGGTGGCGGCGACGGCTACAGCGCCTACGGTGACTACTCGGGCGGTTCCTCGGGCGGGTCTGAGGGAGCCGCGCCGACCTCGCTGAGTGACAACGGCACGGCGTTCAGCGTCGAGTACGGCGCCGCGCTCGCAACCGGCTCGTCCGGGTCCGGCGAACCGCAGAGCGCGGGTTACACCGACGGCTACGGATCAACCGGCAACTCGAGCTCCGGCTACGGCAGTTCCGGTTACAGCTACGGCGGCTACGGGTCCGACTACGGGTACGGCGATGGCTATTCCGACCCATACGGCGATGGCGGCTACGGCGGTGACTATGGTGGCGGCGGTTACTACGGTGGCAGCGGCAACTACGGTGGCGACTCCGGCTACTCCGCGATTCTGAACGCCCTGGGTTTCTGAGCCGGCACAGCTGGCCCTGCTCCCTTGATCAGGCCTCCCAGAGGGGCGAAGTCCCGTTATAGCGCTCGCGTTATAGCGGGACTTTCGCGTTCCGGAGGCGCGGCGCCCGTGACCGCAGCGGCGGACAGCGCGCGGTGATAGCCGTCGGCCAATCGTCCGATCGCCGCCTCCCAGGTGCGGGTGCGGACCGCCGTCAGGGCCGCACGACGCAGACGTTGGGCAAGGATCGGACTCTCGAGGACCTGCAGCAGCGCATCGGCCAGGGCGTGCGGATCGGCCGCGGCGAGGAGACCTGTCTCACCGTGCTCGATCAGCGTCGCCGGGCCACCCTCGCCGACGGCCACGACCGGCAACCCGCTTGCCTGAGCCTCGAGGACGACCTGACCGAAGGTGTCGGTGCGGCTTGCGAACAGGAACGCATCGGCGCTGGCGTAGGTCCGTGCGAGGTCCTCGCCGTACTGCCAGCCGAGGAACGTCGCGTCCGGCCCCAGCCTCCGGCGCAGGATCTCCTCCTCCGGTCCCCCGCCGGCCAGAACGAGGTGCAGCCGAGGGTCGCCTGCGCGAGCCTCGAGGAATGCGTCCGCCAACAGCTCGACGCCCTTCTCCTTCGTCATCCGCCCGACGTAGAGCACGTTCACCTGGCCCGGTAGGAGCACCCCGTCCCGCAGCCCCGGGTCAAAGCGATTGAGGTCGACTCCCCGGTCCCAGCGTCCGATGGTCGCCGGCTCCACGCCGATCCGTTCGAGCCGCTCGTCGCTGGCGGAGCTCGGCGACAGAACCACGTCACAGGCCCCGTAGAAGCTGCCGAGCGCCATGTCGACCAGCATCTCGGCATGGCTCAGACCCGACCGCAGCCCGGCGTAGGCGGCCAGTTCCGTGTGGTAGCTGCCGAGCAACGGCAGCCGCATCAGCTTGGCGATGCCCCAGGCGGCGACCCCGGCCGGACCGGGACTGCAGACATGAATCAGGTCGTAGCGTCCCTCGGAGATCGCGTCGGTGATGGCCGGGATGCTGGGGATCGCGATCCGCAGGCCTTCGTAGAAGGGGATGTCGACCTCGGCCACGGCGCTCAGACGACGATCGACGTCGGCGTCGGTGCCGATCACCTCAACCTCAAAGCCGGGCACGCCGCGCTCACGGATCTGCTGGATCGTGTGGGTCACCCCGTGCATGGTGCCGAGCCCGTCGGCCACAATCGCCACGCGCGGTTGGTCCCCGTCGCTGCGAGTCAGCTTCAGCTTCTCACGACCGAGGAAAGCCGTCGCGGCGGCGTAGGGAATCGCCGGCAGGCAGGCGTCGAACAGTTCAGAGACCGTGCCGCCGAGGTCGGACAGCCGCCCGTCGTTGATCAGCGACACCGCGCCGGTGACGACGCGCGCCAGCTCGCGCTCGTGAATTCGGCGGGCCCGGCGGTACAGGTCCTGGTGGCTGATCTCGCGTTCCTGCAGGTAGCCGATCAGGCGGTGCTCATCAACCTCGAGTCTCATCGCCTCAAGCCACGAGCGCAGCAGCGCCAGCGCGTCCTGCGGGCCGAGGTCGCGCTGGGTATCGCCGGAGCGAGCGTCGCCCTCGCTCATCACGCGCTCGACAATCCTGAGAACAGCCATCGGGTCGGGGCGGCCGACCTCCTCCGTGTACCCGTTGCCCGCGGCGGGCCGGTGCTGACCCAGGCGCGGGTCGCTCTGGCCCACTGAGCGGATCGCGAGCGCCATCGCCGCGTGCGTCCATTTGGCGGCGCCGCCCTGGTCGCCATGCGAGACGGCAGCGCCGGCACGGATGTGCGCGAGGAACTCGGCCGGGTCCTCTGCCGCCGGTGTCTGCGTGAAGGTACGGCCGATGTCGATTCCGGCGTGATCATCGGTGCCACCGATGCCGGTGCCGCCGTGTGTCTCGATGTAGACGAACGCCGGCAGGTTGAGCTCCTTGGCGCGAGAGCCATTGCGCGTTTCCCAGATCGGGAACAGTTGCGCCAGCCTGCGGCGGTGACGCGGCGTCAATGGCGCCTCGACGGCGTAGAACGGGTGCGCCAGAGCGGCGGTTATGTGACGATCCTGCAGGTACTCCGCGCACTCCTCGACGCTGAGGCTGTGCGCCTGCAGCCAATCGTGGTCGTCCGGGGTGATGCCGTAGCAGAGCACGTGTACGGCCTGTGGCTCTCCCCTGAACCAGGTCGTCAGCTCCTCAGATACGAACACGCCAGGCAGGTGCGCGATCTCCAGCGCTCCGGCGATCGTGTCGTGATCGGTGATCGTCACGAAGTCCATTCCGCGGCGCTTCGCGAGTTCGTAGACCTCCTCCGGCTCAGTCGCACACTCCGGCAGCTGAAGTGAGCGCTGAATTCCCAGCTTCGACAGTTCCGATGCGGTCGAGTGCACGTGCATGTCGGCCCGGCGCACGTGCAGGTAAGTGCTGCTGATCTCGTGCATGCCACAAGTTCTCGCTCATAGCGGGCTTTCGCTTGTGAATTTTATGGGCATCAGCTGTGACCTTTCGGTGAAGGTAACAGCAGAAAAATGCCTGCATCTGGCCGTGTTCAGATTGACATGAACCGACCGCACCCTGCTCCTGGCGGGGTTGGCGACCAGCCCGCGATCACTCGCCGTCGAGCAGCGTCGAGAGCCAGCGGCGAGCTTCGTCGACGGTCCAGCCCTTGCGCTCGGCATAGTCCTCAAGCTGGTCGGTGCCGATCCGACCGACCCCGAAGTAGCGCGACTGCGGGTTTGAGAAGTAGAGACCGCTGACCGACGAACCGGGCATCATCGCGTAGCTCTCGGTGAGCTCGATCCCCGCGTTGGCCGGCGCATCGAGCAGCGCGAAGATCGTGCCCTTCTCCGTGTGGTCGGGCTGGCATCCATAGCCGGGCGCGGGCCGGATCCCCTGGTACTGCTCGGCGATCAGCTCGGCGGTCGCCAGCTGTTCGGCATCTGCGTAGCCCCAGAGCTCGCTGCGCACGCGCTGATGCATGCGTTCGGCGAACGCCTCGGCCAGCCGATCGCAGAGGGCCGTGAACAGGATGCGGTTGTAATCGTCGTGCTCGCGGTCGAACAGCTCAGCGCGCTCGCGCTCACGATGCCCGGTGGTGACAGCGAAGGCGCCGATGTAGTCGTCCATCCCCGAGTCGCGCGGAGCGATGAAGTCGGCCAGCGCCAGGTTCGGGTGGTCCTGGTCGCGCGGCAGCTGCTGACGCAGCGTGTGCAGCGTCGCGAGTGGCTCAGCACGGCGCTCGTCCGCGTAGACCTGGATGTCATCGCCGACGCTTGCCGCAGGCCACAGGCCGACCACGCCCCGCGCTGTGATCCAGCGCTCGCTCACGAGCCGCGCGAGCATCGTATGCGCATCGTCGTGAAGCGCACGTGCCGTCTCGCCCACGACCGGGTCCTGGAAGATCTTCGGGAACGTGCCCTTCAGCTCCCACGTTCGGAAGAACGGGGTCCAGTCGATGTACGCGGCGATCTCGGCAAGGTCGTAATCGTCGAACACGTGGAGTCCCGGCTGCAGAGGCACGATCGGCTGCTGCGCACCGTCCGGGGGCAGGCGATTCCCGCGCGCCTGCTGGATCGAGATACGGCGACCGGCGGCGCGCCCGCTTGCGCGCCGCTCCGCGATCTCGCGATACTCGACCTGAACCTGCGACGAGAGCACGGAGCGCTGCTCGGGATCGACCATCGCACTCGCCACACCGACGGCGCGGGAAGCGTCGGTCACATACACGACCTGACCACGGTCGTAGCAGGGGTCGATCTTGATCGCGGTGTGGAGCTTGCTCGTGGTCGCACCGCCGATCAGCAGCGGCAGCGACATCCCGCGGCGCTCCATCTCGGCCGCGACCGAGCACATCTCCTCGAGTGACGGCGTGATCAGACCGGAGAGACCGATCAGGTCGGCACCCAGCTCGACCGCGGTGTCGAGGATCTGATGTGCCGGCACCATCACGCCCAGATCGATCACATCGAAGCCGTTGCAGGCGAGCACGACTCCGACGATGTTCTTGCCGATGTCGTGCACGTCGCCCTTGACCGTCGCCATGACGATCCTGCCCGCCCCGCGCGAATCGGTCCGGTCGGCTTCCATGAACGGCTCCAGATGGGCGACCGCCTGCTTCATCACCCGCGCCGACTTGACGACCTGGGGCAGGAACATCTTGCCCTGGCCGAAGAGGTCGCCGACGACGTTCATGCCGTCCATCAGCGGCCCCTCGATCACGCGCAGGGGTGCGCCGAGTTCGAGCCGCGCCTGCTCGGCGTCCTCGACGATGAACTCGTTGATGCCGTTGACGAGCGCGTGCACGATCCGTTCGTTGACGGACAGCTCGCGCCAGGAGTTGTCTGCCTCGCGGCGGATACTCTCGTTGTCGCGGTATCGCTCCGCGACCTCGAGCAGGCGCTCGGTCGAATCAGGACGCCGGTTGAGAATCACATCCTCGACTCGCTCGCGGAGCTCCGGCTCGATCTCCTCGTACAGTCCCAGCTGGCCGGCGTTGACGATCGCCATATCGAGCCCTGCTGCGATCGCGTGGTACAGGAACACCGCATGGATCGCCTCGCGGATCGGCTCGTTGCCGCGGAACGAGAACGACACGTTCGAGACCCCTCCGGAGACCCTGGTTCCCGGCAGGCGCTCCTTGATCTGCCAGACGGCCTCGATGAAGGCGAGCGCGTACTCGTTGTGCTCGGCGATGCCGGTTGCGACAGCGAAGATGTTCGGGTCGAAGATGATGTCCTCAGCGTCGAATCCGGCGCGCTGTGTCAGCAGGTCGTAGGCGCGCTCGCAGATCGCGACCTTGCGCTCGACGGTACCGGCCTGGCCCTCCTCATCGAACGCCATCACGACAACGGCGGCGCCGTAGCGACGAACCCTGCGGGCAACGTCGAGGAACTGGTCCTCGCCCTCCTTGAGACTGATCGAGTTGACGATCGCCTTGCCCTGCACGCATTTGAGGCCGGCCTCGATCACGCTCCACTTCGAGGAGTCGATCATGATCGGGACGCGCGCGATGTCCGGCTCAGACGCGACCAGTCGAAGGAACGTGGTCATCGCCTGCTCGCCGTCCAGCAGACCGTCGTCCATGTTGACGTCGATGATCTGCGCGCCATTCTCGATCTGCTCGCGGGCGACGGTGAGCGCAGTCTCGTAGTCGCCGTCTGCGATCAGGCGTTTGAACCGCGCCGAACCCGCGACGTTAGTTCTCTCGCCGATGTTGATGAAGGTCGCCCGCGTCTCGGGCGGGAGCGTTTCAGTGCGGGCCGAGGCCATATCTCATCAAGGAACGGTTACCCGGCCGCGAAAGGTTCGAGCCCTGAGAGGCGCAGTGTCGGCGTGAGCTCGGGAACCCGGCGGGGCGGAATCCCGTCGACGGCCTGCGCGATCGCGCGGATATGGGCCGGAGTCGTGCCGCAGCAACCCCCGACGATGTTGACCAGGCCTGACTCGGCCCACTCGCGCAGGTGTGCGCTGATCACCTCCGGGCCCTCGTCGTACTCGCCGAGCTCGTTCGGAAGCCCGGCGTTCGGGTAGACCGAGATCAGCGTGTCCGCGGCGGATGCGAGTTGCGCCAGGAACGGACGCAGCTGCTCGGCCCCGAAGGCGCAGTTGAGCCCGACGGCGAACGGCTCGGCGTGCCGCACGGAGATCCAGAAGGCGTCGATCGTCTGCCCGGACAGGATCCGGCCGGAGCGGTCGGTGACCGTCCCGGAGATCCAGATCGGCAGCTCCGTCAGACCCTTGTCCTGCAGGTCGAGAATCGCCTTGAGCGCCGCCTTGGCGTTGAGCG
Source organism: uncultured Conexibacteraceae bacterium (assembly GCA_963761675.1). Taxonomy (GTDB): domain Bacteria; phylum Actinomycetota; class Thermoleophilia; order Solirubrobacterales; family Solirubrobacteraceae; genus Palsa-465. Next base: position 504,699 of record CAVXIA010000001.1, on the reverse strand, counting down.
TGTCGAACACCGTCTCCACAAGGAAGAGGTCGACGCCACCCTCGTGAAGCGCGACCGCCTGCTCCTGGTAGGCGTCATAGAGCTGGTCGAAGTCGACCGCCCGCGCGCCCGGGTCGTTGACGTCGGCCGACATCGAGGCGGTGCGGTTGGTCGGCCCGATCGAACCCGCGACCCAACGCGGCCTCGCCGGGTTTGCGGCAGTGGCGACATCGGCCGCGGCGCGGGCGAGTCGTGCGGCCGCGAGGTTGAGCTCGTGGGCGAGATCCTCGGTTCCGTAGTCGGCCTGGGCAATCGAATTTGACGTGAACGTATTGGTCGAGATCAGGTCGGCGCCCGCATCGAGATATGCGGTCGTCAGCTCGGTGATCACCTGTGGGCGGGTGATGCAGAGGATGTCGTTGTTGCCACGCAGCGGACGCGCGTGATCGGCCAAGCGCTCGCCGCGGAACTGTTGCTCGTCCAGTCGGAGCTCCTGGATCTGGGCGCCCCAGGCGCCATCGAGCACCAGGATCCGCTCGGTGGCGGCGGCCTTCAATGCCTCGATCCGGCCCTCACGCGAGAGGCCGTCTGGGCCCGTCACGCCGCACCTGCGCGTTCACGCACCTGGGATCTGCCCAGCAGCCGTGAGACAGCTGGGGCCAGCTCGCTCTGGTTGAGCGTGTAGAAGTGGAACTGGTCGAAGCCCTCGCGGCGAAGGTGATCGACCTGCTCGGCGGCGACGATCGCCGCCACCAGCTTGCGCGTGGGCAGATCGTCCTCAAGGCCGGCAAAGCGTTCGCGGAGCCAGCCTGGGATGCCGGCGCCGCAGCGCTGTGCCATCCGGACCACGCCGGCGAAGTCCGTCGCCAGCAGGATCCCGGGCACGACGTTGAGCTCCACACCAGCGCTCCTGATCCGGTCCCGCAACCTCACGATCGCGTCGCTGTCGAAACAGAACTGCGTGATCGCCCGGGTCGCGCCGGCGTCGGCCTTACGGGCGAGCACGGCGAGGTCACTCAGCATCGAGGTCGAATCCGGATGCGGCTCCGGGTAGGCGGCGACGCTGACCTCAATCGGAACCATCCGTCGGATCGCGGCCACCAGATCGACGGCGCTCGTGTAGCCGTTGGGATGGGGCTCAAAGCGAGCGCCGGGGTCGGCAACGTCGCCACGGAGGGCGACAATGTGGCGCACCCCGGCATGCCAGTAGCGCATGATCTCGGCATCGGTCTCAGTGCGGGAGCGGCCGACGCAGGTCATGTGACCCGCCACGGGCACGTCACCACGACGCGCGACAGCCCTGAGCACATCGAGCGTGGCGCCGGTGTCGCTGCCACCGGCACCGCACGTCACCGAGACGAAGGCCGGCCCCAACGCTGCAAGCCGGTCGAGCGTCTGCTGCAACCGAGCCTCGCCGTCCGGTGAGCGCGGCGGGAACACCTCGAAGGAGATCTCCGGCATCAGTCCGCCCCCTCCCGTTCCGGGACGCCGCGACCAAGCGAACGCAGCTTCCAAAGTCGAACCGTGAGCTGTTGCCCGGGTTCGGTCGGCGGCAGCGCCCGCTCGAATTCCAGATCGAGGCCGGCCGTAACGGCCCACGCGAGCATGTCGTTGTCAGCGATTCCAAGGCATCGATGGCCATGGAGTCGGCGCAGCCGCTCGAGGTCGTGCGTGGCGAAGTCGACGACCAGGAGGCATCCCCCGGGACGCAGGAGCCGGGCCGCGGCGCCGACCGCCGCGCCGGGAGCGTCGAGAAGGTGCAGCACGTGGTGCATAACGGCCACGTCGAAACTGCTGGGCTGAAACGGCGGGCGATGGACATCCCCGTGCCGCACGGCCGCCTGCGAGAGCTGCGACTCACCGAGGGCGGCACGGGCAAGCGCCAGCATGTCGTGGTCGACATCGAGTCCGACACTCTGTTCCGCGTGGGGTCCGAGCAGCTCGAGGACCCGTCCGGTGCCGGTACCGATGTCGAGCAGACGTCCGATCGGCGCCTCTCCGGCCAGCATCTCGAGCAGTGCACGTTCGACCGCGACCTCGCCGACGTAAAGATCGCTCAGGCCGTCGAGTTCGTCGGCATGCGCGTCACGGTAGGCGACCGCGGCGTCTATCCGCGCCTGCTGGACGCGGGAGAGCGCGGCGAGGTCGACCGCGAGCGTCGGATCGGTTGACGGCGTGACCGCCGCCAACGAGCAGGCGAGCTGGGCGCCTGGGCTGCCCTCGGCCAGGCGGTAGTAGACGAATGTGCTCTCGGGGGCGCGCTCGAGAATGCCGGCGTCGACCAGCAGGCGTAGATGCCGGCTTGTGCGCGGCTGGCTCTGACCGATCACCTGACTGATCTCCGTCACCGAGAGCTCGGCGTGCGCGAGCAGCGCGACCAGCCGCAGGCGGGTCGGCTCGGCGACGGCGCGCAACGTGCCGACGAGTTCTTCGAATGCCAGGCCGGGCAGGGGGTGTCCGGAGCTCTCAGGCCGGCCGAGGACATGCTCGCGAGATACCTCGGATTCGACAGCCTGGCCGCTGCCGTCTGCGTAGCTGAACGTCGCGGATCTGTGGGAAAGCGTCTCGGCCATCGGCGCAACCATATCACCGATCTTTGCATATATAAAGATATGTGCATATGTGCTGCATGCAGGATGCTCGTGGGCGTGCAGGACGCTTGGGCGCATGCGATACCGGCACACGGTCGACGCCATCGACTACCCTCGCGGCGATGCACATCGACACGCTCACAGCCCCTGAGGAACGTGTGCTCGGCTGCCTGATCGAGAAGCGCTTCACGACCCCCGACCAGTACCCGCTGACGCTGAATGCACTGCGGCTGGCGTGCAACCAGTCGACCAATCGCGAGCCGGTCGTCAACTACGACGAGGCGACCGTGCGTGACGCCGCGCAACGGCTGGCGCGCTACGGGCTGGCGCGGTTGGCCAGTGGTCACAGCAGCCGCGCCATCAAGTACCGCCACCTGGCCGAGGACGCGCTCGGCGTCGGCAATGAGGCGCTCGCGGTGCTGTGCGTGCTGCTGCTGCGCGGTTCGCAGACGCCCGGCGAGCTCAAGCTGCGGACCGAGCGCATGGTCGCGCTGGACTCGCTCGCCGCCGTCGAGCAGGTGCTCGGGACGTTGATCGAGCTCGGGTATGCGGCGCGACTGGAGCGGCGCCCCGGACAGAAGGAGGAGCGTTACGCTCACACGCTCGGGGAACAGATCGCTGCTGCTGCTGCGGTCGCGCCCCCGGCGGCGCGACCGCCAGGCGCCGCCGGGGCAGACAACAGCTCGAATCGCGAGCAGCTGGCCGAGCGGCTCGCCGCACTCGAGGCCAAGTACGACGAGCTTGCGAGCGCCGTCGCCGAGCTGCTTTCAGCGCGCGATTGAGCGCGCGTCAGGTGGGTAGCGCAAGGCCGACCAGGAACGTGGCCCCGCCGACGATCACACCGGCCAGCGTCATCTCCAGCCCGGCCGCCCACCAGGTCCGCAACGTGACCAGTGACTTGGCGGCCCCGACCAGGAAGTGAGCAATCAGGGAGATCACGGCGGAGATCAGGATGGCTTTGGTCCCGTCGGTGAAGATGAACGGGATCACCGGGATCATCGCGCCGAGGCCGGTTGAGAGGCCCGCCGCAAGCGCCGCCTGCGGGGCGTTTCCACCGTCACTGGCGATGCCGCCGAACTCCTCCACCGCCAACGCCCGCAGGAAGGCCTCGGGCTGGCGGGCGAGCTGTTCGACCATCGCATCGGCGGTCGCCTGATCGACGCCCTTGAGCTGGTAGAAGAGTGACAGCTCCTCCTTCTCCTCCTCAGGGTGCTCGGCGATCTCGCGGCGCTCGCGGTCGAGATTCGCCTCCGCCACCTCGGCCTCCGAGCGCTCGGCCAGGTAGGCGCCGGTCGCCATCGAGAGTGCGGATGCGATCGCGCCGGCGATGCCGGCCGTCAACACGAAGCTGGAACCCTGGGTCGCACCGGAGACGCCGGCGACGATGCCGAATACCGACGCGAGCCCGTCGTTGGCTCCGTAGATCGCGCCGCTGATCCAGCCGCCACTGGTCTGATGCCACGTCTCGCGGCCCATGATGCGGTCCAGGCGGGACTTCGCGCGCTCCTGGTTCGGGCTCAACGGCAGCGGCGCAGAGGCGGCGTCGCCGCCGGCGCCCGAGCGCATCTCGGTCACGGCCATCGAGTGCGACCGCTCGTCCTTGCGGATGTCGCGCAGCAATTCGTCGGTGGCGTTGTCGCCCGTCGTGCGCTTGTAGACGTCATCCACCTCCTCGTCCTCGGCGGCCTCGCGCGCGGCGAGCAGTCGGTCCACGGGCGCGATCTTTGCCTGCAGCCGCGCCCAGCGCGACAGCTTCACGCTCTGCGGCGAGGGGACCTCGATCCCGAGCTCGCCCATGCGGCCTTCGAGCCGCTCGCGATGACCGGCTTCGGCCTCGGCCATGCGCCGCATGATCTCGGCCTCGCGCTCCGGCAGGCGCCGCGCGATCAGCTCGTACATCGCACCCGCCTCGATCTCGCCGCGCCAGGCCTTGAGCAGGCGCTCACGAACCTCGCCAGTCGCGTCGGTCATCGATGGGGAGCCCATCCGCGGCCGCAGCCTCGCCGGCCGCGTCACCGCTCCTCATCGGGCCAGTGGCCGTGCTTGGCCAGGTACTCGCGATCCCTGGCCTCGTCGTCACGCTCATCGTCGCCGCTGACTCCGAGGCGCCAGAGGAAGTTGATCAGCCAGGTGGAACTGCCGGCACCCGCGAATGCGGCGAACGCCGCCACGCCAAAGGTGTCGAAGTCGTCGGCGACGAGCAGCACGATCCCGATCAGGCAGAGCGCTGCCGGGATCCACCAGCGCAGGAGCCGGACGGGCAGGCTCGCGGGGAGCTTGTCGCTGTCCGCTTTGAAGAGGGTGCTCTGGTGGGCGCGGTCAGGCCCACGGCCCGCCGGCTCGGTGGCGATCGCGTCAGACCCGGCGGGCGAATCGGTCATGCGGACCGGTGGTGTTGGATCACGGGCAGCTCACCGGGGACACCGGGTGCAAACTCCAGCTCCCGGGCGTCGAAGCTTCGCAGCCGCGACTCGAACGCCACGGCCACGCGCGCGGCATGAGCCTTGGCGAGCTCCGCTCGTTCGCCCTCGAACAGCCCATCGACGGTCTCACGCCACAGACATAGCCAGCGCTCGAAGTGACCGTGCCGCAGCGGTGACTTCATGTGCAACTCGACGTGCGGGCGGAATGCACCGCCGCCGTAACTGTGGGCATCCAGGAGGATCGTCTCCCAGAAGTTCGTGATGCGCGGAACGTGGGCCTCCAGGTCGAGATGGGCCACGTCCGTAAAGAGGTAGCCGATGATCGGGTCGGTCAGCGCGCGACCGTAGAAGGTCCGGACGAGCTTCTCGCAGTCGGCACGCGTCGCGATGTCGTGGCGGGTGTGGGTCACCAGCACCCAGGATATGAGTACGCGGCACCGTTGCCTGGCCCGCACCCGCCCGGCGCAGTGCGCGGCACCGCACTCGCCCCGGCGCCGCGCTACCCCATATTCAATTCGCCCAGCTCGATCTTCAGCTCGAACGCCTCGACCAGGGCTTCGATCGCCTTGACGATCCTGGCGGTCCCGACGATCGGCGCCACGGCTGCGAGCACACCCCGCACCGCGGTCTCATCGACTCCGGCGAGACCTGCCATCCGAAGGTTCAGCAGGTAGGACGCCGGCGGTGCGTCGCTGGCGACGAGCGCCGCGATGCGTACCAGCATCAGCGTCTGGCCGTCCAGGGTCGTGGCCTCCATCGAGTCGGCCGTCATTGACGTGATCAGGGTCAACAGTGGGAGCTGCTCGGGGTCGGTTGACATCTCGCCTCGTTCTCTCAGGTGTGGGTGGTTATCGGTTGCCCGCAGCATAAACCCGTCGAGCAGCTGACATCGCGAAGCCGTTCCAAGCTAATGCTCGGCACGGCCGGCGGTGAGTCCCGGCTCAGCTCCGGGCGCGGTGGACCTCGACCGATTCGAGCTCCATGGGCGGCCGCGCATCACGCGGATGCGAGTGGTACCAGCGGGCGTACCGGTCGGTGAGCGGGACGGCCGAGACGCCGTGAAGCAACACGGACAGCCCGACCGTGAAGTAGGTCACCGTGAGAATCGTCGGCGTCTGCGGCAGGTGCGATTCCTGCACCACGATCAGCGCGAAGACGATCGACGCGAGTCCGCGAGGACCGAACCATCCCAGGAAGGCGACCGTCCGCAGCCGGGCGTGCGTACCCAGGAGGGCGACCGCGACAGGCAGCATGCGCACAAGTGTGAGGCTCAGCACGGAGTAGAGCACCACCCTCCAACTGAGGTCGCCGAGATCCGGACCCAACAGCACGGCGCCGAAGAGCAGGAAGGTGACACCGTTGAGAAGGCCACCGCCGAGTTCCTCCGCCGGGCCCGTTATCTCCTCAGGATCGCGACGCAGCAGTGCCGCGAAGATCGCGCCGGCGATGAACGCTGCGATGAATCCCGAGCCACCTAGGGCGGCGGCGCTCGCGTAGGCGATTGCAGCGGTGGCGAACGGCACCATCCGCAGCCAGGGTCCGGTTATCCAATTCCGCCGTCCGCAGAACAGCACGATCGTCGCGGCGATCACCCCAGCGCCGAGCCCCCCCAGCAGCCCGTAGCCGATCTCCTCGACCACGATCGTCAACGCGTGGTGCCCGCTTTCAACATGCGACTCCGCCTCCGCAGCCGCGAGCACGATGAAGAGAAGTGGTACGCAGATCCCGTCGTTGAGCCCGCTCTCGACGTTGAGACCCTGCCGCACCCGCGACGGAAGCCGCGGGTCCGTCACGACAGCCTGGCCCAGGGCTGCATCAGTCGGTGCGAGCAGAACCCCGAGGACCAGCGCCTCACACACGGTGATGCGATCAAACATCGCGGCGGCGAGAGCACCAAAGGCGATCGTCAGTGGCAGACCGATCGCGAGCAGCCGGACCGGTACCCCAGCCTGCCGCCGCAGCACGGCAAAGTTGATCCGCGATGCATCGCAGAACAGGACCAGGGCCAGTGTCGTCTCGGCCAGCGTCCGGACCGTCTCGCCCTTGATCGATGGGTCGACCTCGTTGAGGCCCTTTGGGCCGAGCAGCAACCCAGCTGCCACGAACACCATGGCGGCGGTCACCCGCGTACCCGACAGCCGCGACGACACGCCCGCGACGCCGAGCACGACCAGACCTATGAAGACGAGTGTCCACCCTCCCACGCTGAGGATCTGATAGCAGATCACCGTCGCGCAGGCATGGTCTCACCAGGGAGCGCCCTCGCCGAGCGCGCCGGGCTCTGCTCGCCGACCCGTCGCTATTGCCGGTCTGACTCCTCGAGCCATGCCGGCGCGTGCCGAGCGGCCCAGGCCCGGCTGACACGTCCGCCGAGCATCGCGCGCAGGGCTTCGCGATCCACGAGCGCGAGCGTGATGTGGCCGAGGATCATGATCACGAAGATCACGGCAAGCCAGTTGTGAACGAACGTGGCGCCCGCACGCCAGGAGAGCGGGAAGGGCACGTACCAGCGCAGGAGCGAGCCGGTTCCGAGCATGACGAGCGCGCCGCCGGCGACGAAGGCCGCATTCAGCTTCTGCCCCGCATTGAATTTGCCGAGTCGTGGCCGCACGGCCGCCTGCCGGCGACCCGAGGCCGTGTCGACGAGTCCACGCAGCCATTGCACATCCGCGTCGGTCCAGCGGTTGATGCGACCGACGTCGCGACGCAGGATCCGCCCCCAGCCGCCGGCGAGTCCGAGCAGCAGTGGCAGCGGTAGTGCGAGCCCCGCGTAGAGGTGCACCTGCTCGATCAATCTGCGCCGTCCGACCAGCGCGATCAGCGGCGTGAAGTACAACGCCGCGCCAGTGGCGATGAGGATCAGGAATAACGAGGCGTTGACCCAGTGCACCGTCCGCTCGACGCGGTCGAACCGTAGAACCACCCGCTGTTTTGAGTGCTCAGCGGTGAGTTGCGGCACGCTCATGCTCTCAGCGCTCAAACGGCCTGCGCCGGTGCATGCCCGCTGATCCACGCATTCACCGGATACCCGTTCTGCTCCCAGTACCCAGGCTCCGCGTGCGACACGAGCTCGATCCGAGAGAGCCACTTGATCGACTTGTAGCCGAACATCTGGGGCACGTAGAGGCGCACGGGCCCACCGTGCTGTCGCGTCACAGGCGCGCCCAGCATCGAGTAGGCGGCGATCGCTCCGGTCTCGCGCGCCTGCTCAATCGTCAGGCTCTCCGTATAGATCCCGTCGAACGATGTGAGCCGAAACGCCGATGCCGCCGGATCGGCGCCGGCGTGCTCGGCGAGGTCGAGGAGGCGCACACCGACCCAATGGACGTCGGTCACCACCCATCCGGTGACACACTGGAAGTCGCGGGTGAGCCGCGTCGCCGGGAGCGACTGAAGATCCGCGACCGTCAGTGCCAGCGGGCGTTGGACAAGCCCGTCCACCCGCAGCCTGTAGTCCGCGGGCGCAGCCGGATACCCGTCGGTGACGGTGTAGATCGTGAACTGACCGCTGCCGGGAAGAACACTCGCAATACCGCCCGCGTGCAGCGAGTTGAGCACACTGGAGATCCCGGACTGCACGTGCGAGCCGAACAGAGTGCCGAGCGCACCGAGCCCGAGCAACGACAGCACCGTGCGCCGTCCGATCGGCTTGCTCCAGGACTCCTGCGCGGCGGCGCCGCCCGGCTGCGCGGCGCTGCCACCCGGCGCTCCGCTCGACGGACCATCGGGAACGCCGCCGGCCGGCCCATCAGGGGGGAGGGGCTGTTGCTCGGTCACCGGCGCGAAGGACGATGATCTGGAGTGCGGGATACGGCTCGGCGCACAGTAAATCGGATGGTAGGACGATCACCGGGCCTGTTCATTAAATGGTTATGAACAAGGTGACCGCGCGGGGCTGTTGCCGTTGGCTGGCCGCGGGCAACAGGCCCGCGCGGATCCCAGGCTGAGACTCGTCGGGTCGTCCGCTGGCGGGCGGTTACGGGAGCGAGACTGGTCCGGTCGCGGTTTCGGTGTACTGGATCGCCGTCGGGGTGCCGTTGCCGCCCGGTTGGTCGTTTGACGGGCACTTGCCCTTCACGAGCGGGTAGGCGGCGCGCAGGCTGAAACTGACCCGGCCCGATCCGCTGATCGCCTTGTACGCGCCGGTTCCGTCGGCGAGGGTGTAGGTGCCCGATCCGGCCTTGGTGTAGAGGCAGGTGCCCGGGTTGAGGCTCACGTGTTGGTCGGGCTTGGCGCCGATCACCAGGTTGAACTTGCCCCCTGTGAAGTGGAACGTCTCCAGGCGCTTCCCGTTGGTCATGGTACCGCCCGCCGTGAAGCCTCCTGTTGCTATCAGGCTCACCACGCCAGAGCCGGGGTTGGTGGTGACCAGAGTGAAGGTCTCGGCCTTGTTGGTCGAGGTCGCCGTGGCGATGTTCGCGATGGCTAGCGTCGCGACTGCCGCCATGGCGGTCGCTGTGACGATGATCTTGCGCATGCCCGTCCGCTCCTTTGGTGACCGGTTTGTGCCGGTGGCTGGTTGATCTGGGCAAGCGTCGCCGGAATGAGGGGTGGTGTCGTCGGTCGGGCGGACGATTCGGCCTCGGCCGCCGGGACGGTCTGAACCGGCGCGAGGGTCGTCCCCGCGGACGATGGCCGATCGTCCTGGAGGACGACGCCGGCGAAGCGTGGCAGCGGTAGCGTTGCGCCATGTCCTGGATCCGAAGGCTGTTCGCGATGGTGCGCGGCATCGACCAGTCCCGCGTCGATCAGCTGGTCGCGCTCGTGTTGTTGGTCGCGATCGAGCTCGAGGTGTGGCTCGGCTCGTCGGTGCCGGATCCGGTACCGGTAGTGCTCGCGGGCGTTGTGATGCCGGGCGCGGTTGCGGTTCGTCGCCACCGGCCGCTCGAGGCGGCGCTCGCCGTCGCGGCGCTCCTGGCGGTCCTGCCGGCGCTCGCCGCCGGTCACAAGTCGCCCGCGTCTGCGATCCCGGTTGTCCTGCTGGTGTTCTACGGGCTGGGGGCGTTCGCGCCCGAGCCGAAGTCCCTCTGGGTGCTCGGCTTCGCCGTTGTGGTGACGTCGATCGGTCAGCTGACCCAGCCCGGCGGGGGGGTCTCGAATCTGGCGGCTCTGCAGGTCTTCGGTGTCCTGGTGCCGTGGGCGCTCGGCCGGGCCGTCCGCGAGCGTGCCGTCCGCGAGCGTGGGTACCGCGAGCTCGCGGAGCGGCTCGACGCCGGGCGAGATCTGAGCGCTCGCACGGCGGCTCACGGTGAGCGCGCTCGGATCGCGCGGGAGCTGCACGATGTGATCGCGCACAGCGTGTCGGTGATGGTGATCCAGGCCGGGGGTGCGCGGATGGTGATGGACTCCTCGCCGGAGCGGGCCGCAGTCTCGCTGAGGTCCGTGGAGCGCGCGGGTCGCGAGGCGCTGGCGGAGATGCGAAGGCTCTTGGGGGTCCTGGATGGCGATGCTGACCCGCGGGAGCTGGCGCCACAGCCGGGGCTCGCGGACATAGATGAGTTGCTCTCGCGGACGCGGGCGTCTGGTCTGAGTGCCGATCTGCGCGTCGACGGCGAGCCGGCCCGGTTGTCGCCGGCGCTTGACCTGTGCGCGTACAGGATCGTGCAGGAGGCGCTCACGAACGTGATCAAGCATGCGGCCCCGGCCCGGGCGGAGGTTCGCGTCCGTTGGGAACAGGAGGCGCTCGAGCTCGAGATCTCGGACGACGGCCGTGGGCCGGGCGCGGCCAGCCGCACCTCCCAGGGGCACGGGCTCGTCGGTATGCGTGAGCGCGCCGGTCTTCACGGCGGCAGCATCGACGCCGGGGCTGGACCTGGCGGCGGGTTCACGGTGCGCGCCCGGCTCCCGCTGGCCCCGGAGCTCGTCCCATGAGGGTGCTGCGGGAGAGAGCTGCCCGTCTGGGCCCGATGCGCGTCGATGCGATTTTTGCCGTGGCGATGATCATCGAGCTCGAACTCGAGGCGTGGCTCAGTCACGGGATTCCGGACTCGCAACGGCTTGTCACGGCGGTGGCGTCCGTGTTCTACGCCGCGCCGATCTCGTTGCGCCGGCGCTCGCCGAGCTTCGCGCTGCTGTCCTGCCTGTCGGTCGTCGTGATCCAGACGATCCTCGGTGGCGCGCTGTTGCAGAACCTGGGCGGCGACACCGTGCCGGTGCTCATGCTCAGCTATTCCGCAGGCGCCTGGCTCGAGTCGCGCCGCAGCGTCCGAACCTTGCTGGCCGCGTGCTGCCTACTGGCCGCCAACGAATTGCTGCCGTTCGACGGCGGCCCGCCAAGTGGGGTTGGCGACATCGTCTACGTTCTCTTTTACGCGAGCATGTTGATCTTCCCAGCGTGGTTCGCCGGGCGACTGGTTCGCGAACGCAGGCACCGCGAGTCGGCGTTCCGTGAACTCGCTGCGCAGGCCGCTGCCGAACAGGCCGCACGCGAGTCCGCCGCGGTCGCAGAGGAACGCGCGCGAATCGGGAGCGAACTGCAGGACATCATCGCTCACAGCGTCAGCGCGATGGTGATCCAGGCCGGTGGCGCGAGACAGTTCCTCGGGCGCGACCCCGACCGCGCGCGCGACTCGATCCTCAACGTGGAGCACACCGGCCGCGAGGCGCTCTCCGACCTGCGCCGCCTGCTCGGCATGCTGCGCAAGGACGACGACCCGCGCGCGCTCGCCCCCCAGCCCGGGCTGGACCGGCTCCCGGCGCTGATCGACTCCACATGCGCGACCGGATTCCCGTGCGAACTGCGCACGCTCGGCGAGCGGCTCGATCTGACACCCGGGGTCGACCTCGTCGCCTACCGTGTGATCGAAGCCGCGCTGCTCAGCGCAGTCCACCGCCGCTGCAGCGGCGCCACTGTCACCGTCCGCTACCAGCCACACGAGCTCGAGCTGGACATCGACGGCGACGGATCGAGAGCTGACCTTGACCAGAACCTACGGGCGATCCTGCAGCGCGTCTCACTCTACGACGGCACCCTGACGATCCCAGAAGGCAGCGGCGGGTTCTCTGTGGAGGCACGCTTGCCGCTCGGGGCGGCGGTCCCGGCATGAGTATCGACGTCCTGATCGCAGATGACCAGGCGCTCGTGCGAGCCGGCTTCCGGATGATCCTCGAAGCTGACGAGAGCCTGCGTGTCGTCGCCGAGGCCAACGACGGCGCGCACGCCGTCGAGGCAGCACGCCGAACCAGCCCCGACATCGTGCTGATGGACATCCGCATGCCCGTGATGGACGGCCTCGAGGCGACCCGCAAGATCGTGGCCACTGATGACCCGCCCCGGGTACTGATCCTCACCACCTACGACCTCGACGAGTACGTCTTCGATGCACTGTCGCCGGTGCAGCGGATTCCTGCTCAGATGTCGCCCCCGAGGACCTGCTCGCAGGAATACACATCATCTCCCGCGGCGATTCGTTGCTCTCGCCATCGGTCACCCGGCGGCTGATCGCCTCCTTCGTTCGTGACCACCCTCGTAAACCGGCGCCGCCTCCCGGCCTCGACGAGCTGACCCCGCGCGAGCTTGAGATCCTCCAACTCGTCGCACGCGGTCTGTCCAACGCCGAGATCGCCGAACGGCTCGTCGTCTCGAGCACCACAATCAAGTCACACGTGGCGCGGGTACTCGACAAGCTCGGACTGCGAGACCGCGTGCATGCGGTGTACTCGCCTACGAGACCGGTGTCATCCGCCCCGGAATAGATCCATGAGGGAAGCCCCGCAGGTGCGGGGCTCCTCAGAGAGAGCAACAGCGGGAACGCCCGGTTCGGGCGCGACGGCATGATGTAGTTGGCCCGCCGCCGAACGTCGATGAAAGCGTTGATCCCGTTGTTCGCGGTGGCCGTGATACGAGGGTTGATGTCGTGGGCCTCTGCTGCGTTCATCGCGTTGCGCGTGGCGACGAAGTCCTCGATCGAGCGCTGGACGGAGACGAAGTGCACGCCGGCCTCACCGCCGTCGACGGTGTCGAAGTCGCGGCGGAGGATCACCGGCCGCCCATGACGCCGGGCCTGCGCAGAGGCCTGCGCGTGACCGACGATGCCATGGTGAGTGATCGCCTCGATGATCTCGTTCGGGTTTCCTGAGGCATCGGTCGTGAAGCGCCGGGCGGCCGCCACCGAGGTCTGCGGCGAATACATCAGCGCCACGCGCTCGGCCGCTGAGATCCGGTCGTACCAGTCAGCCAGCTGCAGTCGCATGTGGCTCACCTGCATCGTCGTGCCCTCCGCGAACGGGCCTGCGGGGATCGTCACGTCGTCCTCGGTCGCCTGGTTGTTTCGCAGTCCGGATTTGAATCCCATGAACAACGGCGCGCCCGACTGAACCGGTTGGCCAGCCGGGATTCCGGCGATCCGTTGATGCTCCGACGGCAGGCCGCTGCCGGTGAAACCGGTGCGCGTCTCGCGCCAGATCAGGATCGAACCGAGCTCGAGCAGCGCCTCGGCCTCGCCCAGGCGACTCTCGTCGTCGCACGCGAGGTGCACACACACCTGGTAGCGGTCGATGGCGGGCGACTCGAAGCTCGAAAGACCGGTCGCGGTCGGGATCGGCGACGGCACTCCAAGCACGCGGGTGAAGTAGTCGGGCCCGTAGCTGACGGTGAACAGCAAACCCTGCGGTCCCCAGGCGAAGCGGCGCTCAAGCGTCCGCAGGCGCGACTCCAGCAGCAGCGGATAGCTGGGTGTGGGGCGACCGCGCACGTCGAAGAACAACAGCCGGTCGAACCTCGGCGCCAGCGGATTGCCGAACTTGTCACGGCGCAGCCACTGTGCCCAAGCGTGTTGGCGAACCGGCAGGCCGGGAGGTTGTGAGCCGAGCGTCACCGCAGGAACCATCACCTTCGCCGCAGCGCGTTTGGAAGCGAAGGCGGTGAGCGCGCTCACCGCCGACGCGCCGGCTCCCACCAGGAACCGTCGACGGGTCAGGATGCTGGTGTTCGAGGCTAGCTTGTGATGCATGCCACGTGACGGCTACGCTATCTCAACCCCATGGCTGGAGCTAGGACCAGGAGCATCTGGGCAGGGATTGTCGCCGCCCCGTTGGCGTTGCTTCTGTCTCCCGGCGTCGCTCTGGCTGGGAGGGCTCACATCAGGATCGGCAACACGCTGGCAGGCCGGGTCCTGACCGACAGGGCCGGCTACGTCCTGATGATGTTTCCGAGGGAGGAGAATTCTCTCAAGCTCTGCATCAGGATCCCGTCCTGCGTGAGCGATTGGCCGCCCGTGACCACCACCGGCCCCCCGGTCGCCGGGCCAGGCGTCGACGTCAACCTGCTCGGAACGGAGCCCTACAGGGGGAAGCTGCTCGCCGTCACCTATGCCGGCTGGCCGCTGCACACCTACAGGTTCGCCTACAGCGCGCAGAACTCCGTCATGAACATTGGCATCACGCAGTTCGGCGGACAATGGGATGCGCTCGACCCGGCCGGCGGGTTCATCACCTGACCCACCGGTCTCGGCGGGCGAGCCAGGTGCCCACACCTGACGCCCACACGATCCGACATAGGCAAGGAGAGTTGGCCTTAGATGGTCCAGGGCGTTTGCGTCGACGCGTTCTGGTCTCAGCCGATCCTCACGCTCTCGTGCTTAGCTGCCTCGAGAAGCTTCTGATCGAACGACGACACGGCGGAGCCTGTGTGTTTCGCAGCTGCGAGGCAGTAGGCGTCTGGGATGCTGACCGGGTGTCGTTGTCGTATCCGCGCCGCTTCGACGGCGATTGCCCCGTTCGGCTGATGGACTGTGACGCCAAGGGCGGCGATTGCCTCCCGCGCCGCGGCGAGCTTTGATGTGTCTGCCGACGGGGCGATAAGCACCTCGGTCAGGTTCACGACGCTGACAGCGCAAGCGTCTTGCCGATCTCGCCATTTGGTGAACAGCGCGCGCGCTGCACGGTGATGCGGATCGTTGCGATCAAGCGCTCCGATCAACACGTCGGCGTCAAGGATCAGTTTCACCGCAGGTCTTCTTCGGCGTCGAGCTGATCGAGATAACCGGCAGGGTAAGTGCCGGTAAGAATCCCGAACGCACCTTCGAACGTCGTGGTCGAGCGGCGCACCCGCAGCTCACCGTCGCCCGCGGGTTCGACCGTCACTTGCTCGCCCGCGTGTAGCCCGACCTCCTCGAGTGCGGCGACTGGGATCGTGATCTGGTTCTTGGTCGAGATTCGCGGCATCCCTTTACCCTATCAGTAAAGGCCGACGAGATATCGGGGGCATCCGGCAGACCCGCTCCGGTTACCGTTGGACCCGCCGCAGTCAGCGGTGATCTGCAACCGCGTCGCGTTCGGGTAGCGCGCGTGGCGGAGGTGCTCCCACCACCACGGATCGAGTGAAGCCGTCGCACCGCTGATCTTTGTTTATAGGTGTGGGCCGGTGCGTTGGTCGCAGAGCGTCTTGACCAGACGCTCTACGCACGGAAGGTCGTGGGCTCGAGCCTGCGCGATTGTCGCGTCACGCAGCGCGGGCCCTTCGATCGCGACGCGGGCGATGGCGATATCGACCGTGATCGCGGCGGGCATCTCTGGGCCAGCCAGCGCGATCGCCGCCTCCAACTGGACGCGTGCCGCGTCCGGATTGCCGCGCGCGGCTGCGAGCCGTGCCCGTCGGGCAGCAGTCGGGCCGTGCACCCAACTGCCGAAGTGCTGCACCACGAGCGTGCCATCGTGTGCCGCGAGCGCGGCGTCGATGGTGGACAGTTGCGCTTCGGGAGCGCGTGCGAGCACGGCCGCGTCGGCGAGGAACGACAGTGCCGTTGCGCGGTTGGGGTCGATGAGTCGCTCAAGGCCATCATCGAGCACCACGGCGATGTCGGCCAGCGCGGCCGCGCCGTCGCCGATCACTGCGTTGCAGTAGGCGCGCGCGGCCCACCAGGCCGGCGTTGCGCCACCGATCGCGATCACGGAGCCAAGCAGAGCGACGACCTGCTCGAGATCGCCCGCCACGATGCCGGTCGAAACGGATTGACCACCGACCGCGGCACGCACAACTGGGTCCTCGCCCAGCGGCAACGCAAGGGCCTCAGCCGTTGTAAGCGCCTGCTGGGCATCATCGCGACGTGCGTCAAGCAGATGCAGCGTCGGCAGACAGATCGCTGCCGCCCATTGGTGGTAGGGCAGCCGTGCGGCGCGCGCGTCGTCCTCCCAGGCGCGGAACTCGCGGCGCGCTCCGAGTATGTCGCCCGCTTCCAGCAGCCCGCTGAAGCGCAGCATCTGCGCGTGTAGAGCGAGATCGCGCCGCCGGGCGGCGCGCGCGAGGCCGGTGGCCTCGTCGAGCAGCGCCGCGCCGCGCGGCGCCCGCGCAAGATGCACGTCGGCGGTGTAGCGCGCTAGCAGCGCCTCGGCGATGGCGTCTGGTGCGCCCGCTGCGCGAGCAAGCGCCTCCGCTTCGGCGACGAGTGCGTTGCGTCGCGCCAGCGGGCCATCGAGCAGCAGCAGCGCCAGTCGTGCGGCCAGGCGCGAACGCACGGTGTCGTCGCGTCCGTCGGCGTGCGCGAGGCCCTCCTCGACGAGCGCGACCAGTTCCGGGTCAACGAGTCCGCCGCCAAGGCGGTGGCCGGCCGCCTCGGCGGCGATCCGTGCGATCAGCGCCCCGTCCCCGAGTTCTCGCGCTTGTGCCTGCGCGTCGCGGAGTACCTCCCGGCCCTCAGCCAGCCGACTCGACGCGTTTAGTGCCTGTCCCAGCACCAGCGTCGCATCAACGCGTTCTCGCTTCTGTTCCTGGCCGAGATGTGCGAGCGCCCGCCGCGCGTGACGTTCGGCGTCCTCTGCAGCCAACGCGTCGAGCGCACGCCGCGCCGCGCGCTGCTCCCAATGGGCTGCGCGAATGAGGGCTTGCACCGTGTCTCCCTGGCCCCAGTGTGCGGCGATCGGCGCCGCGTCTGTACCTGCCGCCTCGTAGGCCTCGGCGAGGCGCCGGTGAATGGCGGCGCGCCGCGCACTCCCAAGGTCCGCAACGAGTGCCGTGCGCACCGAAGCGTGCACGACATCGGTCCCGATCGCGATCAGACCTGCTGCCCGCGCACGGTCCAGAGCGACGCCGGCGCGCTCGACATCGAAGTCGCCAGCCATCGCGAGCACGTCGAGCGGCGCGCCGGAGTCGTCGAGCGCGGCCACCTGCAACAGGGCGGCGGCGTCGGGCCCAGCCCACGCGACCATTGAGGCGACGGCGGCGCGGAGATCCTCTGTTCGCTGTGGAGCGACCAGCGCTGCTCGCACCAACAGCGGAGAGCCGCCGGTGCGGGAATGGAGGTCGCTAGCAAGCGCCAGGGCGTCGTCGGCTGACAATTCAGGGAGCACATCGCGCACGAGCGCCGCGACGTCCGCGACATCAAGCGGCTCGAGCATGATCTCATGTATTTCCGCCCTCGCCACGACGTCGCGCAGCCCAGCGCTGGCGTCGGCGCTGGGCCGAGTAGTCACAAGAACGGTCAGCCAGTCATGTCCTCCGGCCAAGAGGTGACCGAGCACCTGCAGGCTCGACGGGTCGAGGTCCTGCACATCGTCGACGACCAAGAGCACGCCATGTCCGTCATGCGCCGTCGCGAGCAGCTGGCTGACGGCATCGAACAGCCGCAGCCGTGCGCTCAACAGGTCCGGACCCTCGGCGGCGCCTGCGCCGTCGAACACCGCCTGCACGAGACGTCGGTCATCGACTGCATCCTCAGCGACCGACCGACCGTTCGTGCTGTCTCCCACCGGCGGGTAAGGCGCATCGAACAGCGGTTGTAGCGCCCGACCAAGCGATGCGAACGGGCCAGCAGGCACGCGCATACCGCGCGCCAGGAGCACGCTCGCACCGGCCTCGCTGTGCCTGCTGGCTAGGAGCGCGGCGAGGTGCGTCTTCCCGATCCCCGGAGGTCCCTCGATCACGATCAACTGCGCATGCGCGAGCGCGGTCTGTGCGCGATCGAAGAGCTGCCCGCGACCAGCCAGCGGCGTGCGCGCGGCATACGCGAGCACCTCCGGAAGTGCCAGCGGATCGGCCATGACCAGCCGCCGATGACGCTCACGCAGCTCCGGCCCGGGCGCGATCGCAAGCTGCTCACGCAGCCGCCCGCGCAGAGCCTCATAGGCGCCGATCGCGGCGGCGCGATCGGCGCTCTGCTCCAGAAGCGACATCAGCAACGTCGTCGGTCGCTCGTCGAGCGGACGCAACCCGACCAGTTCGCGGCTGGCACGGAGCGCGGCCCGGGGAATTGGGGTAAGAAGCGCGCCGGACTCCGCGGCTAGTGCCAGCGCCTCGGCGCGGCGGTCCGCGAGCATGACTCGCTGCGCCGCGACCCACGGGTGGTGGCAGCCGGGAGCAAGTGGCGCCGCCAGCGTGTGAGCGGCGGCACAAGCGAGCGTAAACGTCCGTGTTGGATCGTCGCCACTGGCGGCGTCGGTGAGCGCGGTCAACGCGCTCGTCAGGTCCACGCTCGTATTTGCGTCCAGTCGCACGACACCGCGTCCGCTAATCGGACCAACGACGCGACGCAGACGCGAAAGCAACGGGTCAAGCGCCGCCGTCCCCGCCAGCGGCGGGGCCTCGGGCCACAAGAGTTCCGTCAGCTCACTGCGCTCGGCGCCACGGACGCCGCGTACTGCCAGCACGACAAGCAACACCAGGAGCAACCCGCTGACCGGTGCAGGAACCCCGTCGACGTTGACCTCGCCGCAGATCGTCAAGTCCCGCGACATATCCGAAACGGTACTCCTGGCAAGGCCACCTGGATCACCGGCCGCAGCAACCCGCGCAAGGTTGGTGCAAGGACCCGCAACTACGGTCAAGCGAGCCGCAGTCGACGAAAGGCCTCACCGTGCATCGCCGGACACCCCTCGTGATCCTCATGAGACCGACGCCAGGCCTGGGACATCCCAGATGCCGACCATGGGCCGTCGTGGTGTCGACGGCGACGGTGCTCATGGTCATGGCGTTTACGTCGGCGTTCGCGCAGGCCGCGAATGTGTCGCTTGGAACAGAGCCGGAGGGCTACAACCCGCCTCGGCTCGTGGTCGACGCGATCGGCGTCGGCTACACCTCCTGGGCCGACGGCAGCGCTGGTCACGCGCTCGAAACATGCCGGCTGGCGCCACACGCCAAGCGCTGCGAGGCGCGTCACACGTTCTCGTTTCCCGGGGACGCCACGTCAGACGACTCAGGCAACGCGCCCGTTTTCCTATCCAGCGGCCGACTCGCGATTCTCGACAGCCGCTGCTGCGAGATGTCCAACCAAAAGGAACTGCTGATCTCCACCGATCACGGCACTACCTTCAGTGCTCCCACAGCGATCGTTTCAGACGCAGCGAGCGGGATGACCGGGAACGTGCTAGATCTGCCAACGGGCTTCGTGGGTGCCGGAAGCCCCGAACAGCTACTCACCAGCGGCACTGACGCGGTAAGCGGCGGCGGCTCGATCCAGGCCACTGGCCTCACTCCGGCGACGAGCGATCCCGGTTGGTACACCCCTCAGATAGCTACCGGCTCGCTGAGTCAGAGCACCGGATTGTCCGGCTCGACGTTACTCGCGGTCTATACCAACAACACAACACCGCATTACTCGGTCGACTGGGTCCGCTACCAGGGAGGCAATCCGAACTCGCCCTCCAGCTGGTCCGCGCCAGCGGCACTGTCGCCGGCACCATCGCTTGACTCAAACGCGCAGCTCACCAGCGGTCCTTCGGGGATCTTCGTAGCGCGCAGCATCGCTACCCCCGGTGATAACGAGAAGCTGGTCGTGCAGCGGTTCACTGGCTCAGGCTGGTCAAACCCTGTCGGGATCACGACCAAATCGGCCGGCGAGCGGTTCGGCATTGCCGAGAGTCCGACCGGACGCGTATATGTGATCTGGAAGGCCACCGCCGGGAAGCTGCTGTACACGGTTGCGAGAAACAAGACTGCAACGCAATTTGGCAAGAGCATCAAGCTGGCCACCCGCGGCGAGATCGAGTACCCGCAGATCGCGGTCAATGCCGAAGGAGCCGGCTGGGTGACATGGAGCGACGACCACTCCCCGTCGCACGTTTCCGCGCTGCCGATCGTCCCCGCACCTAAGACCACACGATCGGGATCGGTGTCGCTGAGGACTCCGCGTGAGTGCGTCGCTGTAGGAGGAAGCTTCCCCGTTTCGCTGGCCGTGTCCGGACACGGCCAGATCACGGGTATGCGGTTCAACCTAGGGGCAAGGACGGTCGCAGGGGCCTCCGGTCACGCAACCATGACGCTTAGCTCGGCGTCGAACGTCACCGTCATTGCGCAGTTCCGGCTGTTCACCGGACGCGGACACACGCGATCAAAGTCGATACGCGCGAAGGTCACCGCCTGCCCCTGACACCCCACGATCACGGTGGGTATCGCTTGGCCGCGAAAGTGGAATCCGCCTCGCAGCGCTTTCGCTTCGCGCTTGGATCGGGCCATAAGCGATCGCGAGCGCCGTTCCGCCGGCTTCTCGGCGAGGATCTGACGCTAACGATCGCGAGGCCGAGATAGTCAGGGTGACCCCAGTCGGTTTGGGCTGGATCACGGGATATAGGCGCCTCTGATGGCGGCGCGGATCCAGGAGAGCAATCTTCCCGGGGAATCTCGGGCTCGCACGCTGCGATTCGCCCGACCGTCAGTCCGGGTCCTTCAAGCTGATGCACCCAAGCTGCACCCGCGCCCGCTCACGTCGCTTTGGTCAAGCTGATGCCTGGCCGCGCACGAAGTGAGTCTTTTCCAGGACTTTCTTTGAAAGTGGAGCTAGCCGGGATCGAACCGGCGACCTCCTGGGTGCGATCCAGGCGCTCTCCCATCTGAGCTATAGCCCCGTGCGGCGGCATCAGCCGTCGGTTGAAGGAGTTTAGCCGTCGCACAGTACCCGGTGCCGGGCCATTGCAGCGCGTCACCCGGGCTGCCCGGCCCGCTGGCCGGCAGCCCGGCCGGAGCGCTCCGCACCGGTTAGCCGTGGCTGGCGTGCGCACGCGCCAACTCGATAGGCTTAGGCAATGGGCCTGCTGGACGACGCGATCCGCGAGCATCTGGATCTCAAACGCGCGCGAGGGGCCGATCCGGCTGAGATCGAACGACTTGAGCGAGAGGCGCTGGGACCGGTCCGGCGCGATCCGGCGACCGCGTCGATGGCAGCAGATCCGAAGTTCCCGTCGCCGGGGCACTACGCGGACGAGGACCACGCCGACGATTTCCCCGATAACGGGCACGAGCAGCCGGTCGAGGAGATCGAGCCACCCCAGCCCAAGCGACGCTTCCTCCGCCGCAACCGCGGCGCGGCGCGGGCTGTCGACGACCGCCGGGCACAAACCTCGGCGCATGATCTCGAGGACGGCGAATTCGCCGAATACGATAGACCTCACGAGCACGACGAACACGACGCAGATGACGGCGATGAGCCTGCGACCGAGCTGCACCAGACTGGCGAACCTCCGCAGCTGACGTTCAACCGCCCACCCAGCCAGCCGCGGTTCCCAGTCGAGCCACCCTCGGGCGAGCCTTCAGACGATGACGAGGCCGGCGATCCGGCCACCCCGGGCGATGCCCCTGAGGCGGCGGACGATGCCGAGCCTGAGCCTCACCCCCACGGGCGCCACCCTGACCTGCAGCCAACGCACGAGTTCGATGTCGAGGACGCATTCGACGATGACGCGGCGCTCGAGCGAGCCCAGGATCGTGGACGGTCGGACGAGGGACCAGAGAAATCTGCCGAGGGATCGGACCCGGATGTGCTCGAGGGATCGGACCCGGATGTGCTCGAGGAGCCGGACGCGGATGTGCTCGAGGAGCCGGACGAGGACGTGCTCGAGGAGACTCCCGAGTTCCTTCACGACACCCCCGAGCACGACCGGCTCTGGTTCGAGCAGCGCCCCCCGAAGGACTTCGATTTCGACGGTTGACGCGCGGTATCCGCAGTGCGATGGCCCCATCCGTGAGGCCATCGCGGGCGGGACATCTGGGCTAGTTGGTCATGCCATCAAGTGAGATGCTGCCTGCGCCTGTGATCGGACCGCTGAACTGCGCCACCGGGACCGCATTCTCGCCGACGTTGCACTGACCCTTTTTCGGGCCCGACTTGTAGCGCGGCAGGACCGCCGCAAAGCTGGTGGTCATCCTGATCGTTCCCCTGATGCCTGCATACGCGCCGGTGCCGTTGAACAGCGTGATGTTCCCGGACCCGCTGCCCCAGGCGCTGCAGGTCGTCTTGTCGATCACAGGCTGAAGCTTGTCCAGCCTCTGGTTCAACGGCACCGCGTCCACCTCGAACGTGCCCTGGGTCAGCTTGACCCTGACGTACACGCCGTTCTTGTTGACGGTCCCGTTCTTCTCAATCGATGTGGCTGTTCCGTGATCGCCGATCACACCCGTCAGGACGATCGAGTCGACCGCCCCCTTTCCGGGAGTGACCCACACATGCACGGTCCCGTGCGTGGCCGCCGCGGCGGCGACGGAGCTGTACAGGCCGATCCCGGCCGCGACCGTCACCAGCACCAGCAGCCAGCGGGTGCCCCTGTGCCCCTGCGTTCTCCTCTGTCCATGCATTAGTCCCAGCCCTCCTCTGTACCTTGCGGCGGCCGCCGGTCGGCCCCGCGTTTACGGCGTGCAAGGTATGGCGCGGGCAATACACGAGCGTTACACTGCCGCCACTGACCGGGCGATTCGCGTCTGTTCGCCGTTTCGTTCGGCCATCGCGCCGGTACCGCGAGCCGATGCGATCGCTCCCAACCCATCACATTCCGCGAGCCCGCCTCGTCGACGCGGTGAGGTCCGAGCGGGTGGTGGTGGTCGAGGCCGGCGGCGGCTACGGCAAGACGAC
Organism: uncultured Conexibacteraceae bacterium; assembly: GCA_963761675.1. GTDB lineage: Bacteria > Actinomycetota > Thermoleophilia > Solirubrobacterales > Solirubrobacteraceae > Palsa-465. The sequence continues at coordinate 481,935 of CAVXIA010000001.1, read as the reverse complement.
CCTGGCGGCGGAGATCGTCGATGGCTGGAACGCAATCGGGATCGAGGTCGCACTGCATGATCACGCCGGAACCGCGGGCCTGTTCATCGCGCGGGTGCGCGCCGCCATCGCCCACGCCGGTTTCAGCGAGGCCGCGGCCGCGATCGCCGCCGCAGGAGACGACCCATACGAAGTGCTCGAGACAGCGCTCGCGGCGCTCGAGTCCGAACGCTGCGCCTTCGTGATCGATGACGCCCATCACGCCACGCGCGGCGCCGCCGCGCTGATCGACTCGCTCGCTCAGCGACTCAGCGGCGAACAGCATCTACTGCTGCTCGCGCGCCGCCTGCCACCGGGCGCCGAACGGTTGCGGCGAGCCGAGTGCTTCCAGCTCCACGCCGCAGACCTGGCACTGCGACCGGACGAGATTCGGGAACTCTGCGACCGCGGCTTCGGGCTCGACGTCGACGAGGCATCGGTGGCCGCACTCCATGCCGCCACCGGAGGGTGGACGGCGGCCACGGTGCTCAGTGTGGCGCGCGCGAAGCGCACCGGCGAGGAGCTCACCGCGATCGCACACGCCGCCGGGGCGCAGCAGGGCCAGGCCGCGGTCGCCACCATCCTCGATGAGGCGGTGTCCGCGCTCGATCGCCACGATCTGCAGCTCCTCGCCCAGATCGCGAGGTTGGTGCCTACCACACGCCAGATCGTCGACGAGGTCGCCGGTGCGGCCTTCGTCGAGCGCGCGCTCGCGGCCGGTGTCCCGCTTGCACCTGCGGGCGAGGGTCAGTGGGACCTCCCCGGCCCGGTCCGAGACTTCCTGGTGACGCTGGCACCCGTCGACGTGGTGGCCCTCGGCGCTGCGGCCGACTCCTACCAGCGCGGCGGAGATGTGGCCGCGGCCGTCGAGCTGCTCTTGGCAATCGGTGAGGTCGACCGGGCGGCCGAGCTGCTGGCCTCTGCGACACCCGCGTCGCTTGACTCGATCGACGTCCTCCGCTACGAGTCGCTCGTCGAGGGGTTTGCCGACGCGACGCTCGACCGCCACCCTGCGGTTCTAGTACACCTTGCGCGTCTATACGACGGCGCCGCGCTGTTCGACAAGCGCACCGCCGTGCTTGACCGGCTCGACCACATCGCGGCGAGAACCAGCGGGGACGTGCTGAGTGGCGCACTCGAGGTCGAGCGGATCACGGACCTGCTGCGGCAAAGCGAATACGGGCTGGTGGAGGAGCGGGCCACGAGCTTCCTCGAAGGGAACCGGAATGAGCGGACCGATATCGCTGAGGAGGCCGCTGCCCGAGTCGACCCCATCACCGAGGCACGCGCCCTGTCTGCGCTGGCACGCGCCACCTGCCGGCGCACGGACGCGACGGGGGTCCGAGACGAAGCGGCGATGCGCAGCTCAAACGAGCTGTTCACGCAGGCGGCGACGATCTACCGCCGCGTCGGCCTGCCCACCGTGGCGGCCGGGACCGTCCCCTACCAGGCAATGTGGATCCAGTTCGCGCTCGGCAATGCTCGATCGGCGCTTGCCACCTTGGATGAGGGCCTGCGCACCGTGGCCGAACGCCCTCGGCGCTGGGCGTTCCTGCAGAGCTTCCGGTGCGAGGTGCTGGAGGAACTGGGCCGCTACGAGGAGGCCGAGGACGCGGCCGGCCAGGTTCTCGCCGTCGGCAAGCGGCTCGGAGATGACGAGCTTCACGCGTACGCGTATTGGAATCGCGCGAGCATCGCCTCGCACTCGGGTGACGCCGGCGCCGTCGTCGAGCTGCTCCGGTTGGTGGAGCAACATCCGGGCGAGTGGTTCGAGCCGACCTCGGGTGATTTCCTCGGTAGCGCAGCTGACATGCTCGACCGCGTCGACGAGATCTCCCTCGCCTGGGAATATCTCGAGCGCGGCCTGCGCGACCCATGGGACGGCGAGCCGGTCATCGCGATGGCGGAGGCCGCGCTGCTGGCGCGCCACGGCGATCCGGATCGAGCCGCTCGCTGCCTCGAGACCGTCTTCACCCACCGAGTCGACCCGCGGGAGCGCTGGCGGGTGATGCTGTTGCAGGCTCACGTTGCATTTCGCCGCGGCGAGCCGGGGGCCGGCGCGCTCGCGGCGCGTGCGTTCGAGGAGGCCGCGCGGATCGGGCTCGATCAGCTTCCGATCACAAAGGAGCGCGAGGTGACGGAGGCGCTGCTCGGCCTGGCGGTGGAGACCGGCCGGCCAGCCGCGCTGGCGCTCGAGCAGGCTTCGCTGCCGGCGAACCTGAGCGTCCTCGGTCGGTTCCAGCTCACGCGTGCCGGCCGCCCGCTGCCGCTGGCCGCGGGCCGCGGGCCGCAGTTGCTGAAGCTTTTGGTCGCCACCGGCGGACGCCTTCACGCAGATGCTGTGATCGACGCCCTATGGCCGGAGGCCGACCCGGTCGCCGGCCGCAACCGCCTGCGAACAACGCTGAGCCGGCTGCGGGCCGATGCAGGCGATGTGGTGATCCGCGACGGCGACAGCCTGTCGCTTGCCGGGGACCTCCGCGTCGACCTGCAGGAATTCGACCGAGAAGCGCGCCAGGCGCTCGCCTTCGGCTCCGCCGAGCCGAGCCTGGCCCTCGCGATGGCGGCCTCTGCGATCTCGCGTTATCACGGCGACCTCTTGCCCGCGGATCTGTACGAGCCGTGGCTCGAGCGGCCGCGCGAGCGCGCGCGGCGCATCGCTCTCGAGGTGCTCGATCTCTGCAGCGACATCGCCACCGAGCGCGGCGACCTCGATGAGGTCCGGCGCTACGTCGAACTCGCGATCGACCTCGCTCCCTACGACGAGCATCGCTACCTCCGCGCCGCCAGCGCGCTGCTCCAGCAGGGTCGCCGCGGGGCTGCCCGCGCCGTCCTTGCGCGCGCACGCTCGGCCCTCGCTGAACTCGGGATACCGCCGCCGCTCGACCTTGTCCGGATCGAGCACCGCGCGGCGGGATAGCACCGGCTGGACGGGCGGGCCGCTGATCCGAGCAGCGCAGCGACCTCAACTCGAGGCGATAAACTCGGACACCCCTGGGGCCATAGCTCAGCTGGGAGAGCGCCTGCTTTGCAAGCAGGAGGTCGTCGGTTCGAACCCGTCTGGCTCCACTTACGAACTGCCTGCTAATCAGCCAATGCACGGTAGGTGGGGTAGCGCTCGCGGCAATCACCGATCTCGGCGAGCATCGTGGCGGCCGTTAGCCATGAGTTTTTGGCGATGAACAACGATTGGAAGATCTCGCCGTCAGGATGTTGCTCGAGGGCGTGGCGAACCTCGATCGTCAGCTCGCTGATCCGGTCAACGATGGCACTTGATGGTGGATTCTCCGATGTCGCGGTGAGTGTTGAGTTGATCGAGGAGCATTAGCCAGACAGGCTCATCGCCCGATCGATCTGTAGCGAGAGCGCGTGAGTGGCAACGCAAGCCGCGGTGAATGGGTCGGTCACGAACGCGGTCAGATGCGCAATTCATCAATCAGGAATCACGCGAGTTCTGTAAGCAAGGGGAAAGATGACGCGCGCAGCACTCACAGTTCTGGTGGCGCTGTTCGTTGGCCTCCTCGGGTTGGGTAACGCGTCAGCCGAGGGGTCCGAGTCGTGCCACGGCGCTCTGGTTCGGGTCCATGTGGGCTCGTTCGGCGGGGCGGGAGGGCAGGAGGGACAAGCGGTGGTCTTTACGAATCGAGCACACAGCGCATGCACAGTTTCGGGCTTCCCTAGGTTCTCTGCATTCACAGCCGCTGGGGGCCAGGTTCGTGTCCGGTTTGTTACGTACACCTATCTGGGGGGAAATCCTGTGAAGTTCGTTCGGCTCGGTCCGGGCAAGTCGGCGTCGATCCTCTATGACTGGCAGGATGCACCGTCGACTCAGCCTGGTGGGGGATGCGTCGGAGTCGTGAGGATCACCGTTGGCTTGCGGCGTGAGCTTGGGCGCGGAGGCGACTGGACGTTTCGCACCCGTGATCATGTATGTCAGGGAACGATTAGCGTGTTGCCGTTCACGGCGGGGAGCCACCCCAGCGGCTTTGAGTCCTGAGGGAACACAAGCCGCTGGCATTCGGAACATCTCGCACCTCACGCCTGAGTCGACACCCCGCGAGAGTCGCTGGATCGACGACCGGCACGTTGCGACGGATCGGCGGGTGCCGCTTTGCACCGCGAAGGTGTGAGATTTGGCGGCTTCTGCTGGTTGCGTCCTTGTCGTTGGTGGGATGCTTTCACCGGTGTTTGAGCGCTTTACGCAGAGATCTCGTCACGTCGTTGTCTTCGCTCAAGAGGAGGCGAGGGAGCTCAAGCACGACTACATCGGTACCGAGCACATTCTGCTTGGCCTGGCTCGCGAGGAGGAAGGCGTCGCAGCGCGCGTACTCGCGTCCTTGGGGGTTTCTGTTGAGGGTGCGCGTGCCCAGGTAGCGCGGTTCGTCGCTCCCGGTCAGGAGTCCACGGCTGGTCAGATCCCGTTCACCCCACGCGCCAAGAAGGCTCTTGAACTCTCGCTCCGCGAGGCGCGGGCCCTCAATCACAACTACATCGGGACCGAGCACATCCTGCTCGGTCTGGTCCGTCAGGACGAGGGTGTAGCTGCGCGCGTCCTGCTCAGCTTCGACGCTACCCCCGAAAAGATCCGCGATGCCGTCATCCGGGCTGTGAGCGTGCCAGGCAGCTGGAGCGAGCGCGGCTTCGCGAGCGGCGGCCTGGGATCGGACCCGGGAACGCGTGACATCGATGCGACTTGGTTCGATTGGGTGGCAGGGGCGCTCGATGGGTTGGCAACCGAGATCCGGCAGAAGCACGGCCGTAACCCAGACTCCGGGGACTTGCTGATTGTCCTTGCGTCTGCATCTGACACGGTCGCAAACGAGACGTTGCGTGATCTCGGTCTCAACTCAAATCGTCTCGCCGAGATCGCGCAAGCCGCGAGGCGTTCACGAGCCGTAGGTGACCCATTTGCACGGATCGAGAAGGCCCGGCAGGACAAAGAACAGGCGCTCGAATCGAGGAATCTCGACCGAGCCGCCCGATTCCGGGACGAGGAACGGAGCCTCACCCTGGAGCTAAGGAGGAAACAGGCTGCGGCCATTGACGAGATCCGCGATCGGCTCGGTCTTGTTGAGCGCCACTCCGAGGACTAATCCGCCGGGCGCACCGCCGAGAGTTCCGGTTTGCTTCGAGGACCATAGGTCGGCGGCGTCAAGCTAGATCGTTACGGCTCCGTGCTCGTCGAGGGCCCATCCCGGGTTGTGCGCAACCTCCCAGACGTATCCGTCGGGGTCGGCGAACGCTCCTGTGGTCCCTCCCCAATCAGCGCGCCCGGCTTCCCGCCGAATTACACCCCCGGCTTGCTGGGCGTCCTCCAACACCGCTGCTACCTCCTCCGGTGAGCGGACGTTGTGAGCGAGCTCGATCCCCGGTGCTCCGTGACCGCCCAACGCCGTCCATAGCCCGAAGACCATCCCGCCCGCCTGGAAGAAGCACACCTCATCATCGGGCTGTTGAGCTTCCGTCCAGCCAAGTGCCTCGTAGAACGCTCGGGCTCTCGCAAGATCGGCGACGCCAAGCGTCACAAGACTGATTCGTTGTTCCATGGCGGGAGCATCCCACCTCCGGTTGCGCTGATGGTTTGATCGAGTTCCACCACTCTCGACGGGATGCTGGACCTGGAGCGAGGAAGGTGCCTCCCGGCCTGGATCGCTCGGCGGATGCGCTTCCCTCGCGACGCGTGCATCGGGACGTCGTCGGCGGCTTCGCCGGTTTGCTGCGGATAGTGCATCCGTGGCAGGCCAGAGTCGTTCGCGTTACCGGCGTGTCTGATGCGTTAGTTGGCCGCGAAAGCGGTAACCCAGCCGCGGCGCCGCTCGGAAAGGCGGTTGTGCGTTATCGGTCAGGGCCGTGAGATCGCGACCTCGCGGGTGGCGGGGGCGAGCTTGACCATGCGGAGCAGTCTGAGGCCGGGGGTGTAGATCGCGAGTGTTCCGTTTAGCAGCGAGGTGGTGACTACATAGCGGTCGGCGGCGTCGAGCTCGAAGGATCCGTACGGTGCGCTGCTTCGGGTGATGACCCGACCGGTTGTGGCGTTGACTTTCTCGATGATGCTGCCGTAGCCGCTGGTGATGTATGCGTATGAGCCCTCGAATACGAGGTGTTGTGGCCCGGCGCCGACTGGCACGCGGAACAGGACGTGGTGGGTGCGCGCATCGAAGGCGGTGACGTCTGACCCTGCGGCTGAGGTGATCCAGATCGTCCGGCCATTGGGGCTGAATGCGAGGTCGTGGGCGGGGAAACCTGGTGTGAAGTGTCCGACGACGTGTGGATGGCCAGGGTCAACGATCGGGCTTGCCGGTGGCGAGGGCCTGCTCACAACAGTGCTGAGGGTGGTGATCTGTTGCGCGTTCTCGCCGAGCGCGACCCACACTGTGCGCTCGGTTGGGCTGAACGCGAGATGGTGGGCTCCCTGGCCGACCGAGACAGTGTCGACTAGCTTCATGTCGCTGAGGCGGATGACGGTGAGCGTCCCGAGGGTGTCGTCGGTGATGTAGGCGTAGGAGCCGTCGGGCGAGATCGCGGCGATATGCGGTTCCTGGAACCCCGCGAACGTCTTGATCGTCCGAAGCGTGCCGCGATTGAGGATCGTGACCTTGCCTGCCTGGGAGCTGACGACGATCACGACGCCGCCGTTGCCTGACGTGGCGATGTCCTCGGGGTCGGCTGGAACCGGCACCGACCGTGCGATGCGGCCGCTGCGGAGGTCGATGAGCAGCAGCCGGTTCTGCGCCTCGTCGGTGACGAGCGCCTGCGGGGCTGACGGCGCACGCGCAGCAGTAGGCGGCCACCGACCTCGCCTGCCGCGAGCTATGAGCGGTCGCATGCCGAGGCTGTGGGTGTCGCCTGGGCAGGGATTGCGCCGCGCCGCACGCGCTCACCAGCAACATCAGCGGCAGGAAGACTGCGATTGCGCGGCGGGTTGTCATCCGGCCCGTCCCGGCGCGGTGCAGCACCAGCCCTCAAGGCGAGGGAACCGAGTTCTCGGGATCGCCGTTGAGAACCGCTGTGAGATCCGTGAAACCGCGGCGATCTGCGGTCGCCCAGTTGTGTGCACGAACACCCACTGATCGGCGGCTGGCCAGCTGACAAGCAGCCATTGTCCGTTCGGCGACCACGCGATTTGTCCAAGCTTTACGCCGGTCAGCACGCGCCGGGCAACGGGATGACCGCCGGTTGGGGTGTAGATCAGCACGGCGCTGCTGACCGCACGCGTGACGACTGCAACGGCGCGGCCATCGGGCGAGAGCGCCCCGCTCGTGAGCTGCCCACCGCCGGGCGGCCGCCAGGTGGCGAGGAGGTGACCGTCGGTCGCGTACAGGAGGGCCGTACTGCGCGAGAGCGCCAGCAGACGTTTGCCATCCGCTGACCAGGTCAGCTGACGTACCTCAGCGTGGGCGTTGGTCGACCACAGCTTCGCGCCGGTGGTGCTATCGCGCACCACCAGCCTGCCGTTGGCGGTGATATAGGCCAGCTGATAGGGATGCCCGGGGCGCCATGCAGGTGCGACGTGCGCGACAGGCACGGCGAGCACCCGGTCACCGGTGCCATTGCCCGCCACCACTTGCAGTTCATCCCGGGACAGGTACGCGACCCTGTATCCGCTCGGGGAGTACCAGCGTGGGTCGCTCACCTCGGGTCGCGCCAGCGCCCATTGCAACACACCACGGGTGTTCACGGCGGCGAGCTCGTCACGAGCGATGACCGCGAGATAAAGGCCGTGTGGCGACCAGCTGGCGTACTTCCAGGGCCCGACTCGGTGCGCGGACCCGTTCGCCGCGACGATCCACGTTCCATTGGAGCCAGACACCAGCAGCCGACCTGGCGCCGGCAGCGAAAACAGCGCCCGAGCAGCGTGCGGTACACCAAATGCCCGGTCAACCAGGCGCCCAACCGTGGCGCCGGCCGGTGATAGCGCCACCATGCCCGCGACCACGATCGAGGTTGCAGCGACAGCCACGGCCCTGCGGAAGGACTTGCGATGGGGACCTGGCTCGCGTTGCTGGTATGCAGAGCGCACGACAACCCACGCCCGCTCCTCGGCGTCATCCTCGTCGGCGGCGCGAAACCTGCTCAGCGCGCGTTTCGCGTTCATTGCAGGTCCGCCTCTCGCAGCCGTGTTTCAAGTACGTCCAGCCCGCGGCGCAGCCGGGAGTTGACAGTGCCGCGCGGCAGCTCCAGCGCCCGGGCGATCTCACCTGGGGTGTACTCGAGCACGTAACGCATAACCACGACCGTGCGATGCTCCGGCGAGAGCGCCGACAAGGCCGCCAGTACCTCCTCGGAGTACCTGCCGATCACTGGACTGGACAGCGAGCCTTGCTCAAGGTCAGTCCCGGCGATCTCATGCCGAGCGCTTCGTGCCCTGATCCAGTCGATCGCGCGGTTGGAGACGATCGCGCCCAGCCACGGCGCGAACGGCCGGCGACGGTCGAAGCGGTCCAGCCTGCGGATCGCCGCGACGAACGCCTCCTGGGTGACATCCTCCGCCGCGGCGTGGTCCTGAACGATCAGGAACGCCGCCCGGTACGCCCGAGGCCAGTGCCGGTGAAACAGCAACTCGAGATCAGACTCCGCGCCAGCCAGCGCACCAGCGATCAACGACCGGTCGCTACGAGGACGATGGACCCGCACGCGCGCTAGTCGACCACTGGCCGCGAGGCTCTCAACAGCGCCCGACATGGGCTCACCAGGAAGGGACATGACGTGAACACATAGTCCCCCCCGAGAACCGGGGCCCGCAAGCAGTCCCGCACAGCCTCCGGGGTAGGGCCTCACGCGTAGCGAGACACCCACCGCACCCAGGCGGTCTGGCGCCGAGGGACGTTCCGCTCACCGATACCTCCCGGCAGATGCCGCGCCGACCACGAAGTCGATCCGGATCCTGCCAGCCGGCCCAGCCAACCTTCGCACCCGAAATTGCCATGTCGCCGGGGGCATCGGGCACGCCTCCTCCGCCTCGATACAGACGACAGCGCGACCGTGACGAGCGCACGTTTCCGCATTCTCGCGTCGAACCCGAGGAACCGAGATGCTCACTCCCGCCAAACCGGGAATCACGCCCGCGACCTTGACACGAGTGCCGGCAGGCGCCACGACCCGAAACAGCCGGATCACACCCGAGGGCTCGGCAACCTTGATCCGGCTCACGCCTGCTCCAGCTGGCGTGTGAACCAGCATGCCCCGTGAGGGTCCGGCCACGGACTCGCCGCGCGCCATGCCCGACACAGCCAAGATCGCCGCACCGACCATCAGAGATGCCACGAGAAGCTTTCGCACACCACCCCCTATACGTGTCCCGGCAAGCGCCAGGTCCCTGGCCAGGCGGTCTCGATAGGCACCAGGCAGCGGCACACCCGCGGCTGTGATCCTGCACGCAACGAACTTCCGAGCAGCTCAGCCCCCCAAGAACCGAATTGGTTATCTCAGGGCTGGCCTAGAGCTGACGATCGCAACCGCGCGGTGATGACTTCCAACAAGCGCTCAAACCCGGCGAGCGGATTGCCATGCACCCATCAGTCCGGCGAGACCTGCTTCAACACCGCGACGCGCATCTTCGGCCCGCCGGCAGCCTCCTCGCATTGCGCGGGAGGGTTACTGTCGCGGTCGGATGCCGGAGTGGGATGCAGAGGTTGAGGTCGACGAAGCGCTGGCGCGTGCGCTGATCGGCGATGCCTATCCGGTGTTGGGCACAGAGTCGTTGCGACTGCTCGGCGTCGGTTGGGATAACACGGCCTGGCTGGCTGGCGAGACCGTCGTGTTCCGGTTCCCGAGACGTCAGATCGCGTTGCCCGGGATCCTCCGCGAGATGACGGTGCTACCTCAGATCGCGCCGCGGCTGCCATTCGCGATCCCGGATGCCGCCTATCCTGGAGCGCCGAGCGACCTGTTCCCCTGGCCGTGGTTCGGGAGCCGGCTGATCCCCGGTCATGAGATCCACGAGCACGGCGGCCTGCACCAAGATTCCCGCCGGCAGCTTGCCCACGACCTTGGGGTGTTCCTCCGCGCTCTGCACACCGTCCGTGTCCCCGATGACGCCGACCTGGAGGTCGACCCGAACGGTCGCGCCGACATGTCGTCGCGAGTCCCGCGCACGCGACTCAGCCTGCTCGAGCTTGACCCTTCGGGAACGCTCGGGGCACGGGCCGCCGGAATCCTCGACGCCGCAGAGAGTCTCTCTCCCACCGAAGATTTCGTACTCGCGCACGGCGACCTGCACTTCCGGCACACACTGATCAACGATGGCGGCCGACTCGCGGGGATTATCGACTGGGGCGATGTCTGCCTCTCAGCAGCGGGCAGCGACCTATCGCTCTACTGGAGTCTGCTTCTACCGCCGGCCCGCGCCGCGTTTCGCTCAGCATATGGCCAGGTCAGCGAAGAAAACCTGATCAGAGCCCGGGTCCTCGCACTTTCACTGTCGGCGCTGCTCGCGCTCTATGGACGCGAGCAGAAAATGAGCGGTGTTGAGCGCGAAGCCCTCCACGGGATCGACCGCACGCTCATCGACTAACGCGAACCGTTACCGAGCACCCCGGCTGTGACGACCCGACGCAGTCGAGGGCGACGAGCGCCAGCGCAAGGAGAGTGGCACGCGTCTGGCTGAGCAGCACCGGGTACAGAGATAGGACGAGCCATACGATCAGCGAGATCGCCAGCGCCACAGCGGCAGCAGGAAGAAACGCGGCGCGAAATGGTGAGCGGTCGCCAGACTCCGTCGAGCCGGCCCAGGCCGTCAGCGTCGCTGTGACCAACCACGGGACGCTGGCCGCACATGATCGTCCACTCGTGCTCGTAGCCGTGCCCGGGCACGGTCAAGTAGCCCTCGGGGTGCGCGTTTGAAGTCGTTGTGAACCCGGGCCGGTTTGCCGGTGTCTAGGCCGCGTCAAGAAACTCGAATACTCGGTTCAAGACGCCCACGAGATCGTCAGGAGCGGTGGCGGCCCGGCGACTGGCTGGTACCTCTATTCCTGCGGTTTCGAGGTCTGGCCTGATGCGCTCGAGCAAATCTCGAGCGCCGCTAGACATGAGGTATTCCGATTGCTCATCGCCGGCGATTTCACGGACCCACCTGAGCGAGCGGCGGAGGCTTAGGAGTATTGGAATCCAGTCGACGTATTCGATCGACTCTGGTACCTCCAGGAACGCAGCCCACCGCTCGCGATCTATCCGGTAGCGCAGCTCATAGCCGGACTTGAAAGCCGAGACGACCCCGGCGAGTTCGAATGCCGAGAGCGCCTCGTGGACGTTGCGCTTCGTGAAGCCCGCAGCTCGGGCCAGCGTCGCAGTCGTGACGCCTGGGTCGTTCATCGTGAAGAGCAGGCGCGCGAGTTCAGCACGAGCGCTCAAGCCGAAGAGAAGCCTGAGCCGGAAGCTCAGATTGATCGGCGAATCGATTGCCGGAGGCATCGATCTTCTGGATCCCGTAAACGCAGGCCGGCTCCAGCCGTGTGCGGCGAACGTCGGATCGGGGTGCGCGATCGGGAAGTGCTCCTGGAAGAAGAGCGGATGCGTCGCGGCGCTCGACTCCAGCCGTTTCGCCTGAGCGAACCTTGCCTTCGGTCGCTGACGTCCCAGCCACGCAATGACCGCTTCGCACAACGATCGGTCTTCAGCGTCGACCGCAAGCGAGCGCAGACGTCGCAGATTCACCAGCTGCTCATTGGTCATCAACCAGTCAAGGACCTCATCGAACAGCCGTGGGTCCCCTCGGGCCACCTCGAACGTGAACAGAAGCAGCGCTTCCGGGTCTTGGGCCCACGGGCGAGGCGGACCCGAGGTCGCAAGTACACCCATCTGGGCCCACTCCCCCCACGCGAAGCGGTCCAGAGTGTCCTCGATCTGAGTCCTAAGATCCGAGATCAGCATCCTCGACACCGAAGTACTTGAGTGCCTCGATCAGCGCGCTGAGGAAACCCTCGGATGGGTGGTGATCACGAGACCAACGCGCCGCGGCCACCTGCTCTTCGCTGGTTGGGCGCAAGGCCTGGAGATCCTGAAGATGTTGCCGGCCTGGTCCACCGCCGCATACAGCTTGAAGTGGATCTGGTCGAAACGAGACGCCCAGCGAACTCGTAGGCTCTCCCCGTATGAGCGCGTTTCCCAGGGATCCTCAAATCCGGTGGGGAGCCCAAGGCGCAGTAGCTCTGCTGGACCACTGTTCAGCCAGTCACTCGGTACGTCAAAGTCTCGAGCGACTCGGTCGACGGCAGCCAGCAACCGCGGTGCCGGGTCGACGGCAGACCGCAGGCCTTCCGGCGGTCTTCGCTCCAGGTCCGCCCTTCGGCGCTGTCCCCAGTCGGTTCGTTCAGGGCGTGGAGCTATGACGGTCACGATCTGCCAGCGGCGATCTGCACGATCAGCCGGAGCCCATCCCTCACACTGTCCGGCATTCCGGCCGAGGGCGAGCAGCCAGGATGCGACGGAGCCAGGCGGACTCGCAGCGCACCTGGCCGGACGCTGAAGCGAATCGGCGGATCGAGCATCGCAGCCTCGCCGTCCACACCGGCCGCGACCGGGTGCGTGGTCTCGACCTCCAGGCTCGGGAATGACCAACTCCTGACCGGGTCACGCCTCAGTGACGTCGGCGGCGCGATCACCGTCACCCCGAGGATGCCCTCGTCCAGCCTGGGCCTGGTGCCGGACGCGATGAGCCTCCCGAGCCGGTAGACGTTATTGGAGATCAGCAGCACCATTCCGGCGCTTTGGGTGGCGCCGTCCGGGCCGCGCCAGACATACTTCTCGGCCGCCGGTCCGTCTGAGACGACGCCCGCCGCGTCTGTCGTTTCGTCGAGTTGCGCCACGCCGCTGGGCAGCACCTCCATCAGTGTGCGCAACTTTGCCTCGCGGTATCCGGGTTGGCGCACGGCATCCGCGTACACCCCGAGCGAAACGTTGTTGACGAAGACCTTCCCGTTGACCTCCGCCAGATCAACGAGGCGTTCGCAACCGTCGACAAACGCGTCAAGGGCCCCGACGACGTCGTCACGGTCCACACCCAGATCGAGCGCGAAATGGTTGCGGGTTCCTGCAGGAATGCAGGCGTATGGAATGCTCTGGCGAGCGGCGATCGCGGCGACCTGCGCCTGGGTGCCGTCACCCCCGGCCACGGCCAGGCCGTCGACACCTCTGGCGATCAGGCCCTCGACCAGCTCGGCGAGTGGGACCTCCCAGGACAGCTCCACCGGCTCGATCCCGCGCTTGCGTGCCTCGTCGGCCAGCTTGAACCGAACTGCCTTGCCGCCTCCCGACTTCGGGTTGTAGATCATCGCCGGACGCGTCGGCGCGGGCGCGGAGGGCAGTCGAACCCGAGTGCGCAGTGCCGCGCTCGCGCACGCCACAGCCCCCGCAGCGGCGATGACCACAGCGAGCGTTGCGAGCAGATCGGAGAGAACGATCACGAAACAGGCCACGACGCTCACCACCGCCACTGCGATCCCGAGCGTGCGCGCAAACCCGGTCCGCAACAGGGCACTCGAGGCGGCCAGGACGGCCAGGATCACCAGCAGCAGCAGGAACAGTCCGTCCGGAAAGTGGACGATCGCCGTGATGATCACTAACACCGCAGCGACTGCGCCGAGGCCGAGCGCCCCCATCGCCAGCCACCGCGCGGCCGGAGGCCGGCTTGCCGCCAACATGGGCATGCACGATACTCGAATCACTATGAATGGTGACGATCGCGCTCATGCCTGGGTTCACGAGTTGAGCACGCTGGATCGGGCGGTGTACGAAGCCGTCGCCTCCAGCGAGACTCCATCACTTGATGCAGCGATGAGGCGCCTGTCTGCGGCCGCCGATCACTCGAAGATCTCGGTGGCGGTGGCGGTGGCGATTGCCGGCCTCGGTGGCCATGACGGGCGCCGCACTGCTCTGTACGGGCTGGGCTCTGTCGCTGTGACATCGGCACTGGTGAACCTGCTGGCCAAGCCGATCGGCGGACGCCGCCGACCCGATCGCGCTGGTGCTGAGATCCCAGCCGAGCGCCGGGTCACGATGCCCAGGTCGCGCTCGTTTCCGTCAGGTCACTCCGCCTCGGCATTCGCGTTCGCCGTCGCAGTCGGTCACAGCATCCCAGCGCTGCGTCCGCCGCTGTTCGGGCTGGGGATGCTCGTTGGCTACTCGCGTGTCCACACCGGGGTTCACTACCCTGCTGATGTTCTCGCAGGGGCATTGGCCGGGGTCGCGATCGCCGACACGATCGAAGTGCTGCTGAACCTCGCGATACGTTCGGCCTGACGACAGTCCGCTCGCATGACGACGCCGTCCCCGATCCACATCAGCGCGGCGGCCGATACCTGTCAATCAGAGTTCATTGAGGAGTCGTCAGCCCCCTCGGGCCCGCTGTCACCGCGCGAAGCCCACGCGGCGCCGGTTTCCGCACGGAACGTCTCAACGGCCGCGTCCAGCGTGGGGAAGAAATGGTCCCGGTCGAGTGGCCCGATCAGCTCATAACGCTCGAGCTTCGCCCGGACTGGGCCCTTGAGCTCCGCGAACACCAGTGACGTGCCATTTGCGTTGAGCTCCTCGTCGAGATCGGAGAGCATGTCGGCCGCGGTTGTGTCGATGTCGGTGATCGGCTCCGCAGCGATGACGATCCAATCAACCCGTGCCTCAGCCGCCGCGAGGCGCCGGATCTGATCACGGAAAGTTCGCGCGTTGGCAAAGAACAACGGCCCGTCGAACCGGAAGATGACGAGGCCTGGCAGCCCCTCGGCCTCCGTGTGGACGGCTCGGTCGTGGTATCCGGAGAGGTCGGGCACACGGCCGAGCGTCGCCTGGTACGGCCACCACGCTCGACGGAAGACGTTGAGGATTGAGAGTGCGACCGCCACCACGATCCCCTCGAGCACCCCGAGCAACGCGACACCCAGGAATGCGGCGATCGACAGCATGCATTCAACGGGACGTTGTCTCCACAGCCGGACCGTGCCGGGGATGTCGGCCAGCGAAAGCGACGCGGCGATCACCACCGCGGCCAGTGTCGGGTTCGGGAGGTTCTTGAGCAGCCCTGGCACAAGGACCAGCATCAGCACGATCAGCGACGCTCCGACCAGGCCCGTGAGCTGCGTCTTGGCGCCCGCCTGTTCGGCGACCGCGGTGCGCGAGCCGCTCGTGCTGACGGGGAAGCCCTGGAAGAAGCCTGCGGCGATATTCGCAGCGCCGATCCCGATCATCTCTCCGTTGCCGTCGACCTCCTGTCCTGTTCGCGAGGCGAACGCGGAAGCTGTCGAGATCGTGTCGGCAAGCGCAACGAGCACGATCCCGAACGACCCCGCGACGAGCAGTGGGAGATCCGACACGGGCATAGGCCAGGTGAGCGGCGGAAACCCCTTGGGTAGTTCACCCACCAACGACACACCATGGCTGCTCAGATCTAAGAGCGACGCCGCGGCAATCGCGACGACGACAGATACCAGCACACCTGGAACCCGGGGCAACCAACGGTCCAGAGCGAGAATCAACGCCAGACTCACCAGACCGATCGCGACCGCAGCTGAAACCGCCTTGTCCGACGCGAGCCCGTGAATGAACGCGTGCGCCTCGTTGATGAGGCCGTTGGCATCAGTGGAGAACCCGAACAGCTTCGGCAGCTGCCCGACCAGGATCGTGAGCGCCAGGCCGTTCATGTAACCGATCTGAGTCGGCTTGGAGAGCAGGTCGGCAATGAAGCCAAGCTTCGCGATCCCGGCGAGGATCATGAACGCACCGACGATCAGCGCCATCATCGACGCCAGCGCGATCGCGCGCTCGGGGCTGCCTCCTGAGCCGATGATCGGAAGGATCGTCGCGGCGATCATCGGCCCGAGGGACGAGTCTGGGCCCAACACGAGGATCCGTGACGGTCCAAGCAGCGCATAACCGACCAGGCACAGGATCGAGGTGTAGAGACCGGTGATCGCGGGCAGGCCTGCGAGCTCGGCGTAGGCCATGCCCTGCGGCACCAGCAGCGTCGTTAGGACGACCCCGGCGACGATGTCGCTTCGCAGCCACGAGATCCGATAGTTCGCAAGCCAACGGATCCATGGAAGCGTGGGTGGTGCCAACTATCTCACCCAACCCTCGGCCACCGACGGCGGGCGATCAATTTGCCGATCTCCCAGAGGACGAGCAGCAACATCGCTGATCCGACCGCGCGCCCCGAACTGCGGAGACGTGAGCAGAGCCGTATTGAGCAGGCGGGTGAACAGGTCCGTCTGCGCGATCATCATCGCGAGCGCGCGAGCTCCGCCGCCGCCCTCTGCCCCCGCTTGCCGATCATCATCCGCTCCGTTCCGGTCGCGATCCTGCAGATTGAGCGGAATCTACCGGCATGGGGCTGGCCGCGGGAATCGTGGACCAGTCGCACAACGGATCGCTTGATCGAATCCCTGGGGACGGTCGCCGGAGAGGGCGTGAGAGCACTACTCAGGCTGTCTCGCCAGCACTCGCGGCGGGGGCCGCGCCCTCAGTCGACGCGGTCTGCGCAGCGACCGGAGATCTCAGCTGTCGCAGATCGTCGTGGACACGAACCGAGGCGGATACGAGAGGTGCCGCCAACACCATTCCGGGGATACCCAAGAGAGTCCCCGCCGCGATCGTCATGCTGAGCACGACGAGCGGGTTGAGGCGCAGCCTGGCGCCGTAGACGACCGGCTGGACGATCTGTTGGAGCGGACCGTTGGCCACGAACACGATCACAGCCATGATCAGCGCTGAGGTCGTACCAGGTTCGCGAGGGCCGAGGGCGAGCGCGAAGGCGAAGATCCCGACCGCCCACGGATCGCCCGCCGCGGATGCTCACGCGCCGGTTGGCGCGACCGCACCCTTGGCCCGTGCCACGAGGCTTGCAGCGCAGGAGCTCGCTAGATCTCGATCCGCTCGCCGGGCGCGAGCACACGCACCTCGACCCCTGGGGCATGGCGTTTTGCTAGCTCAGCGAACTCGATCACAGGGCGCTGCAGGTCGCGGCTGCGGCCGGCGAAAAGACGCAGCCTGAACGTGCCCCAGTGGATCGGGATGGCCACCGCCGGGGCGATCAACGCGATCGCCACAGCGGCGCGCGCTGGGTCGAGGTGCCCAGCTCCCACCGATCGACCCCAACCCCAGATCGGCACCAGCGCCAGGTCAATTGAGCCTCGCAGGTCGGCCATCGCCGGGTCCAAATCGGTGTCGCCCGGGAAGTACACCGACCTCGATCCGCCGATGACGAAGCCGATTGGATCAGCAGACGGCCCAAACCGCCAGCGTCGACGATCGTGAATCGCACGCGTGGCGGCCACTGTCACGGGACCGACGTTCGTCGCATCGGCAGGCCGCAACCCTCGGGCTCCGGCCACACCCTTGCTGCGAAGCCATGCCTCGGCCTGATGCGGAGCAAGCACGACAGCGCCGTTGCCGACGCGCTTCAGAGATGGCAGATCCGCATGATCGGCGTGCAGATGGGAGAGCAGAATCGCGTCTAGCCCGTCGAGCGCGCCCGCCGTGACAGCTGGCGCGACCCGGATCAGTGGGCCGATCCGGTCCCGCAGCACCGGATCGGTGACGAGCCGTACACCGTCCAGCTCGATAAGCACACTGGCATGCCCGAGCCAGGTGATCACCAGATCGTGACGACTGCAGACTTGGCTAGCCGGATGGCTCATCGTCCGCTGCCGCTGAGACCGTGAGCTTCTGCGGCTGATGATCCTGTAGCGCCCGCCGCCAACCCATCAGGACATCGTGGACGGCCGCAGCGCCGACCACAGGTTCCGCCGGCATCGGAAGGTCGGCGGGATGAAGAATGAATGGGCGCGTCTGAGGCCCACCGAGGCCGCCGTGGAAGGAGATCAGCTCTTCGAAAGCACAGCCCTGCTCCAGGCTCGGATCGTAGAAGCTGTTGACCAACACGTCCGGGGCATTCGCGAAGCGGCCGGCGCGCCGCAGATGGTGCGCGGCGTTAGCAGGGAAGCGAGCGAGCGGGTCCTCCCCCTCGACCCTGTTCTGGTCGAGATAGTTGGTGCCGGACGCGCCGAGAACAACAGCGCCGTGTTCGAGCGAATGCGCCATCAGGAAGCCAATATGGGGATGCCGACGCAGCGCCTCGACCAGATCCGGGTGCCCAGCCTCTATCTCCTCGATCGACAGGCGACGCGGTTTCTCCATGAGATATATGAGGCCCAGGTTGCCGGATGCAAGAACCACGACATCTCGCTCCCCCACGGTCGACTCGCCGACAGCTCGCCCATGTCCAGTCGCCTCGGCCACGGCGTGGTTCACCGTTGCCTCGTTCTCCTCCCGGCCGGAGGGCTCCGTTACGTGACCTCGTGAGATCGACCGCTCCACCAGTTCGCGCAGGTCGTAGCCGTTTCGCTGCTTGAACGTCGCTCCCTGGGTCTGCCCATGGTCTGAGAGCACGACGAGCCTGTACGGGCGAGGAGCGTATCGGCGGGCCCGTTCGATTCGCCCGAACTGCCGATCGAGCTTCCGGAGCGCCTCGAGCGTGTCGGCCCGCTCGAGCCCCGAATGGTGGGCGACCTCGTCGTAGCTCGAGAAGGTCGCGTACATGATCGGACGCCCGCGCATCATGTCGGTGAGGACGGCGAAAACGATCAGATCCCGGACACCCACGCACATTGCCGCGCGCATGAACGGGTACCTGCCACCACGGTGCCCGCGGGGGCGCACATCTCGCCGGCGCTGCTGCGCTGCGGCCACCCACTCGATCACCACCTCCCAAAGGAACAGAACGAGCAGGCGGGTGACATTGAAGCCGTTCGCCAGGAACGTGCGGTAGCCGCGGTTCGCGTGTTTCTCTGCACTGATCCGGCTCGCGGTCAGTATCGCTGCATCGGCTTCCCCGGAGAAGAGGTTGCCGCGACTCGCGCCGCCATCGACCAGCAGACCGCTTCCGGTCGCCAGACGCTCTTCGATGAGGGCGCAGTCCCGTGGCGAAGAGCACGCGATCAGCTTTCCCGTCTCCTTCTCCACCCACCGGAACGCAGGGATGTTGTCGTTCGCACCCAGCAGGATGCCCGCCTGACTCGCGCCCGTCTGAGAGCTGAGGTCGGTCTCCCACTCATCCAGACGGAACTCACACGACTCGAGCCAGCGCGCCATGTTCGGCGTCTCACCGTCCCGCATCGCACGCTCGAGCACCGGCAGGGCCAGGCCATCGATCTCAAGCAGCACCAATCCCGGCACGTCGGTGACGATGCGCTCGCCCTCTCGCCGGGAGATCCGATTGATGACACGCAACGTGTAGGTGTCCTCGTCGTCGACCCCAAGCGTCGCCTGGAGCGCCAGAACCGTGGCGGAGATCACCAGCGCGGCCAGCAGCGCCCACCCGAACGAGTCGACCGTGAATGCGCTCGGGTCGATATGCGAGACGAGCAGCAGGATCAACGCGTCCAGCACCAGAATGACCAGGAAGCCCAACACCAGCGTGAACGGCAGCCGCAACGCGGCGACGAGTGGCGGAAGCAGCGCGTTGAGAGCCGCCATCAGAACCGTGACCACGAGCGCGTCGCCGAAGCTGCCGACATGTACCCCGGGCACGATCACCGCCGCCACAAACGTCCCGACCGCCGTCACCAGCCACGACAGCGCCAGTTGCACGATCCGAAATCGGGGCGTTTGCGGACTCCAGGCCACCCCGAACGGAGAAGACGCGTTCGAGGTGCCAGGATCTTCGTCAGTGGATCGATCAGTTGGGTCGGGCATTTGCTCGAGCTCGTTTATGTGACGTTCCGGCGCTCCATCCAACGTGACGGCGGTCTGTTACGGACCCGCCCTGTGGAGTGAATCGGGCCTGATGGTCTCATCGACCCGCCACTCTATTCGGCATGACCGCCACGAACAGGCTCGCCGCTGGCAGGAGCATGAACCACGATCGATGCCGCTGGGAAACCTCAATGAGCAGTAGGAGTCATTTGTGATACGTGTCACGCGCTGGTGTCGGTCAGCCACTGATGCAGCGGACAGAAAAGGTGGCCAGGATTCGGGTTGCTGAGCGGCAACTAGAGTGAGCCTGTGACCGCGCGCCCGTCAGCGCGGCTGATCGCCCGTCTTGCAAGCCGGAGGTCCCGCCGGTTCGTCCCGTCTGGCTGCACTTACGAACGGCGTGCTAAAGGCTACTTCACAGCAAGAGCCTTACGTTGTAAAATACGGCCGGTGGAGCGCACCACCGCTGCGCCCGGGAGCGACCAGGCACATCGTCCGCTGAACCGCGAGGTGATTCTCGACGGCGCGATTGTGATGATCGAACGCGACGGGCCCGCCTCGCTGAGCATGCGCCGCCTAGGTTCGGAGCTCGGGGTCGAGGGGATGGCCATCTATCACCACTTCCGGGGTCGCGAGGAGCTCTTGACCGCGATCGGCGATCGGCTGCTTCAGCCGCTACACGAGCTGGAGCTCGGTGATGACTGGCGTGAGGCCTGCAGGCGCTTCGCAATCGCGTTGCGCGACATAGCCGTCGCGCGGCCGGCGACATTCCAGCTTCTCGGTCTGCAACCGTTCAACACGCGGCAGGCGCTGGAACCTGTGGAGCGGCTGCTGGGTGTCCTGGTCCGAGTCGGATTCAGCGCGGCCGAGGCGCTTTCAACTTACCGGGCGACGGTCAGCTACGCCCGTGGTTACGCGTTGGCTGAGGTGACCGGCTTCACGGTCGATGCCGCTCGACCGGCTGGGCGCGAGCGGCTCGCGGCCCTTCCCCTCGTCGAATTTCCGATCCTTGCCGGGCAAGCTGGCGAACTCGCCCAACTTGATGCCAACTCAGCCTTCACGCTTGGTCTTGACGCGCTGCTGTTCGGCCTCGGTGGGCCGGCGTGACCTCCCAGCGCGCGGGTGCGGTCTTCGCCACGGCAGGACATGAGCGCGCAGACGCACGCGCTACCGATCCGGCGGTTTCCCGAGCGGGGCGAGAACAAGGACCCGCTCGCCTGGGTGCAGTCGCAGTTCAGGTGCCGCGGCTCGCACCTCGCGTCCGTGCGTCAGCGCGACCACAGCGCTCCCGGACGGCCAGGAGATCTCGCTTATGCGCCTCCCGAGCGCAGGCGAGTCGGGATTGACGCGGAGCTCGAGTAGCTCATAGCCCGGCAGTGGCCGGGTTGGCGTCGGGCCGGTGAGTGAAGGTGCGCCCGTTCTCGCGTCGGTGGCGGCCGCTCCCTCTCTGATCTCCTGGTCGGTCGTCTCGAGTTTGGTGGTCAGCGCCCTGAGGATGTCCGCGCGGGTCACCCAGCCCTTGAGTTGGCCATCGTGCGAGAGGACCGGGAGCCCATCGCGGCCGTAGAGCACGAGTTGCCGGCGAGCCTGTTCGAGGTCCTCGTCGGCGAAGAGAACCTGTGGGCGACGGGAGAGCGTGACCGGCCCCACGAGGTGCTGCCAGGCGACCGTGTCGAAGTCCGTGGTGGCGTCCTCGTCGCCACGAAACATCCGCGGCTGCCCGTCGATCGTGCGCAACGGCTGCATGACCTGCTCGACGGTCAGGGCTCGCAAAGCGCCAATTGCCTTCGGGCGCTCGATGTCGATACCGCGGCGCAGGAGTTTGGTTGTGTAGATGCTGCCGTGTGTGATCTGCCGAGCGAGCTGTGATGCCAGACCGCACGCGAGCATGATCGGGAGCGTCAGGGTGAAGTTGCCGGTCATCTCGGCAACGCTCATGATTGCCGTCAGCGGGGCCTGCGCGGCACCGGCGAATACAGCCCCCATGCCGACGACCCCGTACAGAGCCACCGGCCCGATCGTGGCACCGAACAGGTGGTGGCAAACGGTCCCGAATACGGTGCCGGTGGCAGCTCCGATGAAGAGCGAGGGTGCGAACACGCCGCCGGAGCCGCCGATCCACAGTGTGAGGCTGGTGGCGAGTATCTTGCCGACCAGCAGCAGCAAGACGAACCACAGCACGTAGTCGCCGGCAAATATGCGGTCCATCACCGGGTAGCCGACGCCGTACATCTGCGGCAGCAGCAGCAGCAGACCGCCCAGAAGGAATCCGCCCGCCACGGGCCGCAGCCACTGCGGCCGCCTTTGCCAGATCTCGTCGGCGGCGTCCTCGCCCCTGTAGAGGGTCTTCTGGAACAGCACACCGATCCCGCCCGCTATCAACCCGAGCAGGGCGATCAACAGGAAGGTGCTGTCGTTGGTGATCGCCAGTTCGTGAGGCACACTTGCAAAGAATGGAGCGCTGCCGAAGAACGCGCGGCTGATCACGTCGGCGGTCACCGCCGACACGATCGTCGCCGCCAGTGCCTCCGAAGAGAATTCCTTCAGAACGATCTCGAACCCGAAGAAGAGGCCCGTAACCGGCGCATTGAATGTCGCCGAGATCCCGCCGGCAGCGCCGCAGGCGACGATCACGCGCATGCGCCCCTCGCTCATGCGGACCAGCTGGCCCAGCGTCGAGGCGAACGCCGACCCGATCTGCACGATCGGCCCCTCCCGCCCGACCGAACCGCCGCCGCCTATACAGAGAGCCGAAGCCAGCGCCTTCACCAAGGAGACCTGGGGCCGAATCCGGCCACCATTCTCCGCGACCGACAACATCACCTCGGGCACCCCGTGCCCTCGCGCCTCCGGCGCAAACCGCGCGATCAACGGCCCATACAGCAGCCCCGCCATCACCGGCGTGATCACAACGAACCAGATCCCCAGGAGCGGCAGGTGCGGGCTCGGCTGATGACCAAGCTGGCCGTAAGCGCTGTGCCCGGTGAACAGCCACGTGAAGAGGTAGATCAGATCCCTGAAAGCAGCGGCGCCCAACCCCGCGACAGCCCCCACCAGCAGGGCCATCACGATGAGCCCGAGCTTCGTTGCGGCGAGCCATCCCTGCACCTGCCGCAGCAACCCAGACCGCTCCACGCTCTGAGACGATTCTGATCGCGGTGTCACCTCGGCGTGCCTTCGACCCAGGCGCTGGATGTTCGCGGAGGCTGCATACTGCCACTTTACACCGTAAGCTTTTACAGCGTAAACTCGCCGCTAGCCGAGGGCTCTCACAGCTACCAGCTCCGCAGGCGGCTCGCGGCGACGCCTATCCGATCAGTCTCGATCCCACAATTGCCCCGACCGGGGGTGAGCCACCCTCAGCGTGATCAGAGACCGCGGTTGCGTACATCCTCGGCGAGGGCTGCGCCCATCGCGCCGGGATCGATCTGGGCTTGAAGCTCGGCGATCGCGGTGTCATGCCGCTCCGATTCCCGGTGCACCGCGTCCTGAAGTCCCTCAAGCAGCCGTTCCAGGTGTGCCACGCGAACCTCGAGCGCGTCCAGGCGATCCGGCTGCGGATCACCCGGGTCGCTGCGCGGCCGCTCCTTGCCCGCAACGGTCTGCCGAATCTGGCGGATCCTTCCGAGCAGTCTCTCGCGATCGCCCATCGGCATGGTGCTCAGATCTGGCTTGGCACGACCGGAGTCGGGCAGGTGCCGAGATACCGGCTGGTCATGATCTGCCTCCAGCGGGTGTCGTTCCATCGACGGGCGGTTGTTGCGGTGGGTTTTTGCCCGGAAGCCCGCGCCCGCAGGCGGGGCAGGCGCGATCCATCACCGGCTCGTCCAACTGCACCAGCGCGTCCGAGCGCGTCTCAACCGGCTCGAAGTACACCCGATGTCGCCCACCACCGAACACCCACAAACGGTGCCCGCATTCGCAGCGATACTCACGTCGCCGATCGGGGCTCGGCCCAACCGTCGACACCGAGCCAGCCGCAACCACAGGCGACGCTTCATGTGCCGCCGACGCGCCGGCCGCCGCTCTCCCAGGAGCCGGAACGTCGCCTTCATCCGGTGCGCCAGCGGGTCGCGCCGGGTGAACGAGAACTGGTGCGGTGGCCATGGCCAGCCGCCTCTCTGCTCTTCTGTCCGAACGGTTCGCCCTGGAAGCGAGAAGAGCATGAACTCTCAGAACGCATGAACAACGGTAACAGGTCCCCGACCTGCGGACCCTGAGTCAGCCGAGGGTGCTCCGTCGCATGGTTCCCGCCGAGAATCCGGAATGGACGCCTATGTGCTGCACCGCGTACCGCGCGCCGGCCAGAGCGTCACACCTCGTAGAGGAAGCCGTAGGTTGCCGAGTGCCCGGATTGCTCCCACTCGGCCAGGCAATACCGGACTCTGCGGCTGCCATATTCGACGTCGATCGTCTTCGGTGGGCGTCCCTCGACCGCGGCGACAGCTCGTGTCGAGCCCGACAGCGGGCCGTCGGCCAGTTTCGCGACGAGCGTCTCGTCCGCCCGGCCAACCGGCGGCTTACCCGTCCGGTTGCGCAGGCGAGACACATTCACCAGGCTACGGTATGCGCCGAGTCGTTCCAAGGCCAGGTTCGGCCGGCGCTCTGGAGCGGCCCATTCGCCTAGCGTCGCGGACGCTCCGGTGGTCGAACGAGCCGGCGCACCGAGACGGGTCGGTTACACTCGGGTCCGGATCCGGCGTTCGCGGCTGCGATTGCAGTTGCCGCCGGTTGCAAATTGTCGCTGTCGGCTTCTCCCTTGGTGCGTGCGGGCAACCCCCAAGTCGCCCCGGCCGCAGCCTTGGGTCGAGAGGAGGTTGCCCCCGGAGTTAGCCCGGAAGCTCGCGCCAGCCGTTCGGCTGCCCGCGCAGACAATCTGAGTCTCTCGCTCGTCGCGGACGCGCTTGATGATTCCCCAGCAGAGGATGCAACATGGCATCAAGCGGTAAGCCGAAGACGACGAGGGCAAAGCTGCAGCGAGAGATGGCGCTTCGCGAGCGCCGCCTCGAGAAGGCAGCCAGGAAAGAGGTCAGGAGACAGGCTCACCTCGACCCGCGCGAGCCCGACCCGGGCGAACCCGATGGACTGGACCACGTCGAGGCTGGACTCGACCACCTCGAGGCGCCGGAGCGCACTGCGGAGACGCCCGCAGCAGGGTCGGAATCCGGTGCGAGTCTGTGAGAGGCCGATCAGCCGATGAAGACAACCCGTGAACGCGCGGAGGAGAAACGCGCGGAGAAGCTGCAAATGATCAGCGAGCAGATCGCCAGCGGCAGGCTGATCGTCCGTAAGATGACGGTGGAGGAACGTCTCCGATACCCGCCCCGTCTGGATCCGCCCGCGAGGCGACCCAGGCGTTATTAGGGTCCTTCTGTTGCGATGCGCTACGCTCCGTTCAGTCGGGCGCTCGCTCGGCGGCAAAGTCGTGCTCGCGTTTCCCCAGTTCGTTGCTAGTCAGCGCCTCCGTGTTTCGCCAAGCACACACAATCGGAGGTACAACACATATGCCCACAGGAACCGTGAAGTGGTTCAGCGACGAGAAGGGGTTCGGTTTCATCACCCCCGACGATGCAGGCAAGGATCTGTTCGTCCATCACTCGGCGATCCAGGGCGACGGCTACAAGTCGCTTCCCGAGGGCTCGAAGGTCAGCTACGAGGCCGAGCAGGGACCCAAGGGTCCTGCCGCGGCGCAGGTGGTTCAGATCGACTAGTCACGCTGGCACAAGCCATCGGGGCCACAGCCCCGATGGCTTCACGCGCCAGCGCTGGGGACTTCGAGCCGCAGCCCCCAGCGGTCAGTCGTTGATGTCCAGCACCGGGGTTATGTCGGGCAGCTGATGTGCGTCGCCGACATGCTCGTTGGCGACCACGGCGGTGCCGATCGCAAAGAATTCGATCGTGTGACTGCCCCAACCGTGGCTGTTCTCATGCAGCTTGACCTCGACGATGCCCAGCACCCCGTCACCGATCGCCTCGGCCTCAGCCTGCATCCGTTCCATGGCGAGCTCTCGGGCGTCGTAGAGCGCCTGCGTGTACTGCTCCAGCTCGACGTTGCGGCCAGCCTGCTTCATCGACTGCAGCATTCCGCGGCGGGCAACGTGATAGACGCAGCTACCCATGACCATCCCAACCGGGCGCTTGCCGGTCTGCATCAGCGTCCAGAAGGCCTGGCCTGACAGATCGCTGGTGAACGGGCGGCCGTTTGGCGCCCGGTGCAGCCTGCCATCCTTGTGCCGGATCGCGGTTCCGATGGCGATGAACTCCGCCATGTCAGAACCCCACTCGTAGCGCCCGATGTCGAGCCGAACGCCGACGACGCCGTCCGCCTGAAGCTGATCTGCCTCCTCCTCCATGCGCGTCATCGCCAGCTCGCGGGCGTTGTACATGGCCTGGCTCAGCACGTCGAGCTCCTGATTCTGACGCAGGCTCGCGAACTGATAGCCGACGTGGTAAATGCTCGAGCCGACGACCAGACCGACCGGCTCGAACCCCGCCTTCTCCACGCACAGGTACTCGTTAACCGAGAGGTCCGAGGTGAAGAGGCCCCGGGCGTTCATCTGCAGACGCTCGCTCGCGTGCGCGGCGAGCCCCTTCGTGCTGGTCGGGTCGTAATCTGGCATTGGCTTGGGCTCCCTTCTCGGCTACCGGCCGAGGCTCATCGACATCACCGGTGCCGACAGCGGCGCGGGATGCGGCTCACGCGCCCCCAGTCGAATCGCCGTACCGAGGACGTTCATCGTCACGTGGAAGTAGTGGTACCTGTAGGTCGCCTGCTCGTACTCGAAGTGCTCGATGGTGTGCTGCAGCTTCGACACCACGATGTTGTTGGCCGCAACCGCGTTCGCCTGGCGGCGAACCTCCAGCATCACGCGGTTGCGCGCATCGTAGACGGCCTGGGACACCTCGGTGATCTCGACGTTCCTGCTCGCACCGCCGCCGCTGAGCATGCCGCTGCCGGAATTCATCACCCAGCTGGAGTTCGGCCCGAGTTGCACGGAGATCACGGTCGTGTAACCGACGACACCGCACACCTCCGCACCGATCCGGCGAAGCTTGTCGACGTCCTGCCCGGAGAGCGTGCACATTCCCAGCGGGCGGGCGCCAGGACGGCCCGCGACACGGTCACCGGCGGGCGGCGCCAGCGTCGCGTCGCGCACAGCGGTCCCGAATACCACCATCTCGGTGTTGGTTGCGTCTCCGAGCGAGCCCGCGTTGATCTCGATCCCGATCACCCCGTCCGCACCGGCGAGCTCGGCCTCCTGCCGCATCCGGTCAAACGCGCGGTCGCGCGCGAGGTTCCATGGTTCGGCCAACGCATGTATCTCACCGTTCACGTAATACCCGCCCTGCCTGCCGACCCAGCCATGTTGGACCACCGAGGACCCCATCACCTGCGCAACGGGCTGCAGACCTGACGCCTGAGCCAGCGCGTACTCCTTGGCGGACAGATCGCTCGTGAAGAACGGGGTGCTCGCATTCCCGATCCGCTTGAGGCGCTGCTCGGCACCCAGCGGGATTCCACCCCGACGGATCCGGTCGAGATCGACCTCCGCCGCGCGGCGCTCCTCCTCCGTGGGTGGCCGTGGACTCTGCCGGCGGAACGGTGTCATGAGACAGATCCTCCCACAACGCCTAAAGGATTCACTTCCAGCGTCCGAAGAAATGGTAAGTCGCCAGAGGAAAGCGAAGTCAGATGCCCATCCCCCAGCAGAGCAGCAAGCCAGTCGTGCCGGTGGTCGTCGGGACACGGCCGGAGGCAATCAAGCTGGTGCCGATCATCCTCGCCCTGCGTGAGAGCGACTGCTACGAACCGATCGTCGTCTCGACCGGGCAGCACAACCGTCTGGTCGAATACATCTTCGCGCTGGCCGGGATCGTGCCCGATGTCACGCTCTGGGCCGGCTCGCGGCGGGCGGCGCTCAACGAGCGCGTCTCCTCGGTGATGCGTCGTTTCGAGGACTTCTGCGTCGAGCGCTTCGGGATCGATCCAGATCGGATTCCCACACAGGGGGACGTGCTCGCCGGCCGGCACCCGGCGGCAGTGCTGGTTCACGGGGACACGAGCTCGGCGATGGCGGCAGCGCTCTCGTCGTTCCACATGCGGATCCCGGTGGCGCACGTGGAGGCCGGGCTGCGAACGGGCGGCAACAACCTGACGCCGTTTCCCGAGGAGCTCAATCGCCGGGTGATCTCGACGATCGCCGCGATGCACTTCGCGCCGACCTCGACGAACCTGCAGAACCTTGTGCGCGAGAGCGTCCCGGTCAGCCAGATCTTCGTCACCGGCAACACCGGCATCGACGCGCTTGAGTGGGCGTCGAAGATCGACGTCAGGTTTGCCAATCGCGACCTGCAGCAGCTTGTC
The DNA here is from genome assembly GCA_963761675.1 of uncultured Conexibacteraceae bacterium. Taxonomy (GTDB): domain Bacteria; phylum Actinomycetota; class Thermoleophilia; order Solirubrobacterales; family Solirubrobacteraceae; genus Palsa-465. The sequence goes on along the minus strand of CAVXIA010000001.1, from coordinate 453,875 downwards.
GACGGCGAGCGCCGGATCATCGTTGTGACCGCCCATCGCCGGGAGAACTGGGGCGATGGACTGCGCGGGATCGCGGAGGGTCTGGCACGAATCGCCGACGCCCACCGTGACGTCAGCATCGTCCTGCCGGCCCACCCCAACCCGCGAGTCCGTGAGACGCTGCGGGAGCGGCTCGGCTCGCTCCAGAACGTGATGCTGATCGATCCGCTCGGGTACGCAACCTTCGCCAAGCTGCTGGATCGCGCCCACCTGGTGATCACCGACTCCGGCGGAATCCAGGAGGAGGCGCCGGCGCTCGGCAAGCCGGTGCTGGTCACGCGAGCGGCGACCGAGCGGACTGAGGGACTCGACGCAGGAACGCTGCGCCTGGTCGGTACCGAGCCGGGCCGCATCGCCGGCGAGGCGACTCGCCTGCTGAGCGACCCGATCGCCTACGCCGAGATGGCCGACGCGATCAACCCCTACGGCGACGGCCAGGCAGCGCACCGCATCGTTGCAGCGCTCGAGCACATCCTTCGGGGCGGCACGCCACCCACCCCCTTTGGCCCGGGTTACGATCGCGCCGCGATCGCGGTCGCGACGGGCTTCGAATCAGACTCAGACGCGCTGATCGGCCAACTCGAGGCGGACCTGGCAGACCGCGTTGCAACGATCTCCCCGGCACGCCTCGAGTTCGACGGCCACCATCAGGCCGACCAATCACAGGACCCGGACAGCCTCATCGCGGAGATCGCCGCAGCCGCCGACAGCGACGAGGATTAGCCACGTGGCCCGGCTGACACCGGCAGCCTTCGAGTGGCCGTTCCAGGGCCTGGCCTGGCCCTGGGAGACGCTGCTGGCGATCTGCCTGGTCGTGGTCGTGGCGATGCTGCTGTGGTCGCTCCTCCTGTTCGTCCGCGCACACGCGGCAATCGCAGCGCCGCCACCGGTACCCGGCAACGGTGCCGACGACTTCAGGTGGGTGTTCCTCGTACCGGCCCTCAACGAGGAGGTGACCATCGCCGACAGCGTCGAGCGCCTGCTCGCAATCCCGCTGCACCGGCGCCGGGTGATCATCATCGACGACGGCTCAGATGATCAGACGCCGGCAATCCTCGCCGAGGTCGACCACCCGGACCTCTCTGTGCTGCGACGCGAGCTGCCGGTGGCGCGCCAGGGCAAGTCCGCAGCTCTGAACCACGCCTATCGCACCCTCGCGCAGCTCAGCGATCGTGAGCACACGATCATCGTCATCGTCGACGCGGACGGGCGCCTGCGCCCCGACGCACCGGCCTTCGCCTCGTCTCACTTCGCGGGCCAGCACGTCGGCGGTGTGCAGTCGCTTGTGCGCATCTACAACCGCGAACACCTGCTCACCTGGTTGCAGGACCTCGAGTTCTCGGTCTACGGCTACCTCTTCCAAGCCGGGCGTGACGACTGGGGTACAGCCGGGATGGGCGGCAACGGTCAGTTCAACCGGCTCAGCGCGCTCGACCAGTTGGCCGACGACGAGGGACCCTGGCGCAATCGCCTGACCGAGGACCAGGACCTGGGTTTGCGTCTGATGGCGGCCGGCTGGCAGGTGCGGCAGGACCTGCGCGCGACGGTTGACCAGCAGGGCCTCCCGCGCCTGCGGCCGCTGCTGCGTCAGCGCACGCGCTGGTCACAGGGCAACCTGCAGGCGATGGCGCTGCGCGGCGAGATCACCAGGGCGCCGGTGGCCAGAAGCGCACGTATCGAACAGCTCGTCTATCTGCACCTGCCGTTCTGGCAGGGGATCGTCGGCTTGGGCCTCGTCGCCACGCTGGTCCTGTGGGCGACCGGCTCGGTGCCGATCTGGAACGGCGGCCCGACCTGGGAGCTCGGGCTGTTCTACCTGCTGGCATTCGGTCCGACGATCATGGGCTGCGTCGCAGCCCGCGCAGGGCGTGGCCGGTTCGGCTGGATCCAGGGTCTGGCCGTAGCGCAGATCTACACGCCGTACAGCTGGCTCCTGTGGCCCGTGCTGCTGCGCTCCACCGCCCGCCAGCTGACCGCCCGCGGTGAGTGGGCAAAGACGGAGCGGGAGCCGCTCACACCAGGCTCGCAGGATCACGGCTCGCGTCCTGGTCGGCTGCACGCGGCGAAGTAAGGGGGCTGCGTGGCCATCCGGCTGCGTTCTGCCGATGTGCCGCGGGGGCTCTTAGTCGACGCTTGCCACATCGCAACCTCGGACACAGGAGCCGCACGATGAGCACAAACGCCAAGAACCTCGGGGATGCCGACCGTCGCTGGACCCCGGTCGTGATCCGTCCGGCCGTAAGCGCCGATGCGGCGCCCCTCCGACAGCTGGCCCACCTGGACAGCGCCCAGCCTCTGCGAGGCTCGGTCGTGATGGCCGAGCAGGGCGGGGCGCCGGTGGCGGCGATCTCGCTCAGTGACGGTCGCCTCATCGCCGATCCGTTCACGAGCAGCCTGGACCTGGCCGAGCTGCTCCACATCCGAGCGGCGCAGCTGCGCGAGGCGGCGTGATCACAGCGGTCCGTAGCGATCAGGGGATACGCGCTTCCCCCGTATGAGGACCGCCGGCCGGCGACGAGCTGGGGTGGCACCCCGAGCTCGGACCGGCGCCGTCATCTGTACGCGCTGACGCAATTCGCCTGATCGGGGCCGGCGCACCAGCGCCGGCCCCGACGCTTTGTAGGCTGAGGCCGTGTTCGAGCTGTCCGCATACCTCAGACGCATCGGCCTGAGCGCCGGGCCCTCACTCGCACAGCTCCATCGGGCGCACGTAATCGGCATCCCCTTCGAGAACCTCGATCCGCTGGTGGGCATCCCGGTCTCGGTGGAGCCGACCGCTGTCGCCGCAAAGCTCGTAGATGCCGAACGGGGCGGTTACTGCTTCGAGCACAACGTGCTGTTCATGACCGCGCTGCAGGCCATCGGCGCCAAGGTGGAGCCGATCCTCGCGCGCGTGCGCAACGGCCAACCGTCGCAACCCGCCGGCCCGCTCACGCACCTGCTGCTACGAGTGGAACATGACGGCGAGGTGTGGCACGCAGACGTCGGCTTCGGGCAGGGCACGCTGCTCGAGCCGATCCCGTTCGGGCCCGGTGGGCCCTACGAGCAGTCGGGCTGGCGCTTCCAGGTCGTCGCTGAGGACCGGCTGCTGGTCCTGCGGAGCGAAACGGCCGATGGCTGGCGCGATCTGTACGCATTCACACCGGAGCCGGCGCAGCCGGTCGACATCGAGGTCAACAACTGGTTCACCTGCACGCATCCACAGTCGCGGTTCGTGACCCGTCTGCTGGTCACCGCGCACGCACAGGACGGCAGCCGCACCACTCTCAGCGACTTCGCCGGTGAGATGATGCTGAGCGCACAGACGCCGACGGGCTCAAAGCGAGAGCCCGTCGCGCGGGAAACGGTCCCGATGCTGCTCTGGGAGCGCTTCGGCTTGCGCCAGCCCGACCCGGACGGCTACTGAGCCGTCCGGGTCGCGGACTCGCAACGACTACTTGGCAGCGGTGCGCCAGCCCTCGGCGTATTGCAGGCGGGCCGTTACCGCGTACGGGACCGGAGAGACGATCACGCGTACCTCCTTCTGGACATGCGGTTCGACATTCGTCTTCCCCGTTGGTCCGGGCTCGCCCCAGAGAACCCTGAGCTCGGTGCCAACCGGGATCGCCGGATCAACGGTGGCCAGCGACAAAGCCCGACGCTCGTTTGCGCTGTAGCCGGTGAACATCGAGAGGCCCACGATGTTGCCGTCAGCGTCCAGCACCGAGTCGAAGTTCGACGAGCCGTAGTTCGCGTTCGGCAGGTCGAACACCTGGTAGCCGGGCCCGTCGACGTCGATCAGCGACGCGAAGATCTCAGCGACGTCGTCCGCGTTCCAGGCGAGCGTGACCTTCTTGCGTTGCGTCTCGGCATCGAGGTTCTCGAGTGCCTCGCGACCGATGAAATCGTGGTCGTATTTGATGATGTGGCCATAGCCGAGGTCGTAGGGGTTGGTGTAGTAGTCCTCGATGTCATCGGACACGAAGCTGCCCGAGAGCACCTGCGTCGCCTCATACGAGCCGGCCGGGAGCCACTCACGGAAACCTCGTTCGGCCTCACTCGAGTAGATCGCCGGCAGCGGCGACGGGATCCAGCCGGACTCCAGCGTGTTCGAGGAGTACGCGCGCGAGCCGACCGGAAGCAGCCCGAACTCGGCACCTGCCTCGAGGATCGCCTCGCGGACAGGCTCGTAGCTCGCGTACGGGCCCCAGATCTCGAGGCCGGGAGCTCCCGCCATGCCGTGTCGCAGGGTCGGATAGGTCTCTCCGGCGATCTTCATCGTCGCCATGTGGAAGAACTTCAGCTGCTCGACCGGGCCACCGTGAAGCTTCTCGATCACCGGCCACGCATTCGGGCCCTGGATCTCGAAGCGCCACAGCCGGCGGGTGACCGCGTTGCCATATGGCCGCGAGGGAGAGCGGTCGTCGTAGATGACCTCGAGGTCGTGGTAGCCGCCGGTCTCGGCCTGGTACTTCAACCAGTTCGAAGCCGGTGCGCGTCCGACGAAGATGTAGCTGTCGTCGGCGTCGTGGAATAGGATGCCGTCGCCGATCACGCCGCCATTGGACGCGGTCGGGATGTACTGCTTCGCGCGCCCGACGGGAAAGTTTGCGACCGAGTTGATCGCCGTCCGCTCGATCACCCTGATCGCATCCGGGCCCTTCAGAAATACGTTGACCATATGGTGCGACTGGTCGTAGAGAACCGCCGTCTCACGCCAGGCCTTCTGCTCACGACGCCAGTTGCTGAACTCAGCCGGCACCACGGGGTAGATGTAGGTGCCCAGCGGCGAGTTGCGGAGGTGTTCCACGGTGTTGCCGGAGGCGTCCAACACTTCCTGGAGATTGGAAGGTGCCACTGCTCTCTCCTTCTCTTAGTTCTGACTGTTTGCGGGTTGCCTGCGCTTGGTGGTCAGTTCGCAGGGCGCCTGGCCGGGGTAGCTGCATGCAGGTTTTAGTCATTGTATGCAGGACTTGCCCGTTGCGCTAGAACACGATCGTGCGGTGGCCCTGCAGCAGGACGCGGTCCGCGAGGTGCCAGATGACTGCCCGTGCGAGCACGAGGCGTTCGATGTCAGCGCCGATCCGCTCGAGCGCGACGGCATCGTGACGGTGGTGAACACGTACGACGTCCTGCTCGATGATCGGGCCCTCGTCGAGATCCTCGGTCGCGTAGTGCGCGGTCGCGCCGATCAGCTTGACCCCTCTCGCGTGGGCACGCTGATACGGGCCCGCCCCGGCGAACGCGGGCAGGAACGAGTGATGGATGTTGATCACGGGCGCGCCGATGTTGCGCAGGAAGCCGGATGAGAGGATCTGCATGTAGCGGGCCATCACCACGAGGTCGACCTCGCCCCGAAGCAGTTCCAGCTGTGCACGCTCCGCCTGCGCCTTGGTGTCGCGGGTGACCGGGATGTGGTGGTAGGGCACACCGAAGCGTGAGACCTCCGCCTCGAGGTCGAGGTGGTTTGAGACGACCGCGACCACGTCCATGTCGAGCTCGTCCCGCCGCCAGCGCCACAACAGGTCAAGCAGGCAGTGGTCGTACCTGGACACGAACAGGGCCACTCGCTTGCGGGCCTTGGCGTCCACCAGCCGGTAATCGAGATCCAGCTCCCGGCCGATCTCGGCCAAGCGCTGCTCGAGCGCCGGAAACCGCTCGTCAGGGCTTGGTACGTAGAACTCCATCCGCAGCGAGAAATCACCGCCATAGGGGTCGCTTGAGAACTGGTCGGAGCTGATGATGTTCGCGCCCGCGTCACGCAGCGCCGTCGACAGCGACGCGATGATGCCCTCGCGATCGGGGCACGACACCAGCAACCGGGCGACGTTCGATCGGATCACCTCTGGTCGTCCTCGCTCTCGGTGGTATGCGCGTTGTGGTCACGCCCGAGGAAGGTGTTGGCCCACGCGCTCGTGCCACGCAACGCGTTGTTCTTGATCACGACCGGGCCCTTGACGAGGTCCTCCTCCTCGCCGTAGGCCTTGAGCCGCTCGTACGCCTGTGCCCAGATGCACTCGGTGTCATAGACCTCGCAAAGCCCATCCCGGGTCCCGCCGCAGGGACCGTTGCGCTGATTCTTGGCGCACGGGCCCTCCGGACACACGTAGGCGATGTCCGGCAACGAGCAGTCACCGCAATCCTGGCAGTTGAACATCGGCACCTTGGCGGCCTGCTCGACGAGGTGCGCAGCACGCTGCACCGACTTCGGCGAGTCCTCGAGGCGCCTGTACACCTTCGTGCCGACCGGGAACAGCGGCGCGTCCTGCGCGAACACGGCGTTGTGCATCACCCGGCTGAGGCGATAACGCGCAGGGACCTTCAGGTCCGTGCGGCGCCTGGCCCTCGAATCAACGTACTCCTGGCGGGGGTTGCCGTCCGAAAGTCCGGTCTCCGAGTCGCGGCCGTACAGGTAGAACTCCCCTGGCCGGTCGTAGCGCAGATCGCGCGCGGCCTGCTTCCACTGCTCACCGTCTATTCCAGTGGCGCGGTCAAGGATCTCGTCATAGGTCTCGATCGGCATATGGCCGCCGATGTACGCGCCGTCATAGCCAAGGCCCCTGAGAACCGCCACCTGCTTGGCGGCGAGATCGACGAAGAACTCACGCCCCTTATCCGCACCGGCCCCGTACGTCTCGGCCTGAGCGAGCAGCTCATCGGAGACGACGCACCCCGGGATACGGCCGGCATGAAACACGCGCGCGACACCACGGCTCAACAGGTACACGTTCCCGACCATGCGGACCGGCAGCTGCCGGGCACGCACCCAGCGGATCAACTCGTCGTCCTTACGCGCATTCCAGCCGAGCTGATTGATCACGAACCGTGCGCCAGCCCGAACCTTCTTCTCGAGCTTGAAGTACTGCGGCATCACCTCACGCTCATGCAGCTTGTGATTGGTCACCACACAGCCGACGTAGAAGTTGGTCGCCAGCAAACGCCCGTCCGGGGCCCTGGCCTCCATGACCCCGCCGTTCATCTCGCACAGCAGCTGCACCAGCCCGACGGAATCGATATCGAACACCGGCGCAGCAGTGCCGGACTGGCCCGCGACCGGATAATCGCCCGTGAGCGCGAGAACATTGTCCAACCCCGCCGAGGCTGCCTTCCAAGCACGCGACTCGATGGCATTTCGGTTCATGTCCTTGCAGGCGAAGTGCATGATCACCTCCTGCCCGACCTCCCGCATCCGGTTGGCCAACATGTCCGCGGCAATCATCGGATTGCCACCCGGATTGTCGGTCAAAGACAACACATCAATCCGCGGATTCTCAGCCAACTGCCGGGCAAGCTCCACGAGCGCCTGGCCACTGTGCTGCTCCAGCACACCACGACTCGTAACAAGCTCCGCGGCCACAACGAACGCTCCCGGGGCGTCCAACCTCTCACGCAAAGTCGCCATCGCAGATCTCTCCAGGTTGCCTCGTCCGCAGCTTACATGCTTTGCTCCGCTTTCTGCATGCTGCGCAGCGCGCCTGCATGCAAGCGCATACGAGGCCGGGGGTCACCGGACGAGTCTCACCCGGTGCCGTCCGTGTCGCTACCATCCGCGGCTCTGCGTGGCGAGCGGCGGGGCTGCTCCCCTTCGCGGTGTCGCCCTCGTGACGCACCGCCCAGAGAGCGCGCATACCTGAAGCTAGGAGACCCGGATGTACCGCATGCATGACCACGTACGGCGAGGCGTTGCGCTGTGAGCGCCGCAGCTGAGAGCGGAGCGACGCTGGACCAGGAGATCCTCTCGCGTCCCGTCGAGGAGCGCGAGCCGGTACGCGCGTTCTTCGCCCAGCATCCCGCTGGCCAGGGCGCTCCGATCGCGGTTGTGATCCCGGCCTACAACGAGGAGCCGACCGTCGCCGCTGTCGTTCGCGGCATCCCGCGTGAGATCGCGGGCCGGGCGGTTGAGGTGATCGTCGTCGTCGACGGCTCGAACGATCGCACGGCCGAGGAGGCGCAGTCGGCGGGCGCGCTGGTCTGCGACATCCCAACCAACCGCGGGCAGGGCCTGATCTTCATGCTCGGATACTGGCTCGCCGACAAGCGCGGCGCCGAGTTCATCGCGACTACCGACGCCGACGGCCAATACGACGAGACCGAGTTCGACCGCGTGCTCGAGCCGATCCTCTCCGGCCGCGCGGACTTCGTCAACGGCTCGCGGCGCCTCGGCACCGAACTCACCACGGACCCTGTTCGCCACGCCGGCGTGATCTTCTTCGGTGGGCTGATGAGCCTGTTGCTCCGTCAGCGGATCACCGATCCGGCGTCGGGCATCCGCGCCTTCCGAACCGTGATCCCGCGCACGGTCATGCTTGAGCAGACGCAATACCAGACCTCCGAGCTGCTGATCGCCACGGCGATGAACGGCTTTCGGGTGGTCGAGGTTGCAACAACGATGCGCGACCGTCCGGACGGCGCGACCCTCACCAAGAAGGGCCCGAACCTGCTCTACGGCATGCGGTTCGCGAGGGCGATCCTGTTGACGTACTGGCGTGAGCTGAAGCGAAAGCTCAGGCGCTCACGCGTCTGAGGCGCGGCTGCTGAGCGCGCTCGAGAGTGGTCGCGATTGCTCCGCGGCCTCGTGGCGCTCGGGTTCCGGGCTCGTGTACTCGGGCATGCGATCTGCGTCGGGCTCGCGCCTCGGGGGCTTTGTGTCCGAGCCCGAGCCCCGATGCCTGAAGATCACAAACTCGTAGACCGCGAACTTCGCGAAGAACAGGATCACGGTGATCAGCACGAACGAGCCGGTGACGACCAGTACGCGCAGGCCGTGGTGATTCTCGATGCCGGAGTGATGCTTGACCCAATAGTTGGTCCGGCCGGTCGCCAGCGACGTGATCAGAAGCACGAACACCGACACCGCTGCGTAGGAGACGATCTGCTTGACCGGTGCGCGACCGGTCTGCTGCCAGGCCCAGCGGCGATTCATGATCCAATTGGGAATCGCCGCCGAGAAGAAGGCGATGACCGACGCCACGGTGGTCTTGCCTCCGAACACCACGTAGCAGAGCGCAAACGCCATGATCGAGAGCAGGAACGCGATCACCGAACTCAGCGCATACTTGGTCATCTTCGCCGAGAACGGCGTGCGGGTGAGCCACTGCCACCACGGATGCTTGCGGATGAATTCCGCGAGGTTCTCCATGGATGGCTGGTAGCGGGTCGGTAGCACGGGCAGTTCTTGATGCGTCAGGGGCGGTCGATCGGCTCGACTGACCGCTGATCCTTGTCCGAGGGTGAACTAAGGCTAAACGGTGGCAGGGGCGAATTGTTCCGGTTGGTGCGCCGGTTGCAACTTCGGCGCGGCAGCCACCCCCAGCTGGACCACGGCGATTGTAGCCACCTGTCAGGATCAGGTCATGACCAACATCGCCACACGCCCGCTGGGACACAGCGGCATCCGGGTTTCCGTGGTCGGCCTCGGCTGCAACCAGTTCGGCGGCCGACTCGACCTCGACGGGACGCGCGCTGTGATCGACGGCGCGCTCTCGCAGGGCATCACCTTCCTCGATACGGCAGACGCCTATGGCAAGACCAGGAGCGAGGAGTTCATCGGTGAGATCCTCAAGGGGCGGCGCGACGAGGTCGTGCTCGCCACCAAGTTCGGCAAGAACCTGAACGATGGCTGGGATGGACCACGCGGAGCGCCGGATTACATCCACTTCGCCGTTGAGCACTCACTCCGGCGTCTGCAGACGGACGTGATTGACCTCTACTGGTATCACAGCCCCGACGGGGTGACGCCGATCTCAGAGACGCTGGGGGCGCTCGACGAACTTGTCAGGACCGGCAAGGTGAGGGCGATCGGGGCTTCGAATTTCAGCGCCGCCCAGATCGAGGAGGCTGACACGGTCTCACGGGAGCAGGGACTGGCGCGCTTCACCGCGATCCAAAACGAGTACAGCCTGCTCCATCGCGAAGCGGAGTCCGAGGTGCTGCCCACGTGTGAGCGGCTCGACATCGCCTTCATCCCTTACTACCCGCTGGCCTCGGGATTGCTGACCGGGAAGTATCGCCGTGGGGCGGACGCGCCGCACGGCGCGCGCCTGTCCAAGCGCGATCAGATCGCCACCGACCAGGAGTGGAACACGGTTGAGGCTCTGGTCGCCTATGCACAGCAGCGGGGTATAGCGCTCACAGATGTGGCGATCGGGGCGTTGTTGACGCAGCCCGCCGTTGCCAGCGTGATCGCAGGCGCGACCAGGCCCGAGCAGTTGGCGTCGAATGCCGCCGCCGCGCGTTGGGTACCGACCGACGCTGACCTCGCCGAGCTGAGGGCTCTGCTCGACTGAGTCAGTCACGGCGGGCTCAGTGGCGACCGGCGGACTCAGTCGAGCGTATGGATCACGGCCGGCCCAGGAACGCGCGTTCCTGCCATTCGCCAAAGTGGACGTAGCCGATCTTTGCGTAGATGTGGTTGGAGACGGTGTTCGTGGCGTCGGTGAAGAGCATGCACCGGGCGGCCCCGGCGTCCAGCAGGTTCTGGCTCAGGGTCGCCGTGGCAGCCGTCGCGTACCCATGTCCCCGTAGAGTCGGCGGCGTGTACACCGGCCCGACGCGCACAACCGCGCCGACCGGCTCTGAGTGGCCCACCATCGCGGCGTTGGCCCCATCGCGGTCCCACACGTGCACCTGGCCGTTCGCGATCCGAGCTGCGACCTGATGCCCCATCGCCTGGGCGTGTCCGAAGCCCGTCTCCGCGGCGAACGCCGCCGCCCAGTCCTCGAGCTGCGCCTGGTCCTTGATCGTCGCCGGCCGGAGCGCCCCCGCTGGGCGCTGTAACGGCTTGACCACATGATCGAGCACCTGCATCGATTCGCTGAAGTCGATTCGCTCGCCGCCGCCAGTGGCGTCGAGCCACGCAGCCGTGATCGCCGCGGCTGTCACCGGCTCGGCGGAAACGCCCGGGACCTCAGGGTCGAGCTGGAGCCACCCCTCGAGCAGGGTCCTGGCGTCGGCCGTGGCGTCGAACCCCGTGGCGAGCAACTTGTTCGGTGGCGTCCGCAGCGCGGCGCCGACGGTTACCCCCGCGCTGTTGAACCCCACGGCGAAGATCGCGTGCTCGTAGCGACCATCGATCACCCCGCTGAGCGTGGTCGCAAGCACGTTGCGCTCGAGCCGCTCGGCGAGAAAGCCCTCAGCCCTGGCGGCGAACTGCCTGGCGTCGTCACCGACCCAAACGTCCACGCCCCAGGATCCTTACGCCGCCGACTGAAGCTCCGCAGGAAGCGCCGGCCCGCAGCCTCGCAGATCCGCAATCAGCTGATCGGCGGTGACGCGTTCCCAGCGCCCGCTCTCGACGAGCACCTCGCAGAGCAGCTCGGTGTCCTCGAGTGAGTCGCGCGTGGCGTCGTCATCAAGCAGATCGGTGCAAAAGATCAGACTGTCGGCCGCGTAGCGGATCCGCTCCTGCTCAGTAGGCTGCAGCTTGGCAGCGCCCAGCTCATCGAGCGTGTGCAGCACCCGGCTGTAGGCGTTTGCTCGTTCCGGACTCATCCTGTCTCCCCAGTTTCGCTAGGTCCTCATAGGATCCTGCCGAGCATCGCGCCCACCGGCTCTGGCCGGGTGGCGGGAGTTCGGCACGACCCTTCCTCCCTCCGTACACAGCGTAGCCACGCCCGCACCCGACTTGGGTTCGCAGACTGCGTTGATTTCATGCGTGCCTTGTAAGGAAACCCGGTCAACAGGCCGATACCAGGGCAGATGACTGCGACCAGCCAGCGCGACCTGCTCGGCAGCCTGCGCGACCTCGTGACCGCGACCACGCGCGCGGATTGCGTGACCCGGATAGAACACAGTCTCGAGCGGCTCTTCGGCGGCCTCGGGCCCGTGCTCGAACTCCAGCCGCGTTCACCGGATGCGCGAGCGATCACGGCGAGCGAAGATCAGCGCCGCGCTGGCAGCGCGGCAAGCACAGGCGGCGTACAGCGGTTCGCACTCAGGGCGCGCGGCCGACGCCTCGGCCATATCGCTGTGTCTGATCCGGACGCACTAGGCATGGACGCGCGCGAGCAGCTGATCGCGTTCGCCGACCACGCCGCGATAGCGCTCGACAATGCGCGCATGCTCGAGGACCACGAGCGGCGCGCCCGCCGCGACCCGCTCACAGGCCTGCTGAACCGCAGTGAATTCCAGGACCTGCTCGCCGCCGCCGTTGCACGCACAGAGCATGACCCCGCGGTGACGCTGAGCCTGGCCGTGTTCGACCTCGACCACTTCAAGACCGTCAACGAAATCAGCGGCCACAGCGCCGGCGATCGTGTTCTGCGCGCCACGGCAGCGGCGCTCACCGCAGTGTCGCGATGGAGCGATGTCGTGTTCCGGATCGGCGGCGACGAGTTCGCGCTGCTGCTGCCAGGATGCGGTGCCGAGGACGCAACCGCGATCGCCACACGCGCTGCCGACGCGATCAGCCGCCTGGAGGGATCTGTCGGCACATCCTGGGGGGTCGCGACGATCCCGACCGATACACGCACACGCGGGGGTCTGCTGGCGGTGGCGGACGCCACGATGTACGAGCGCAAGAGCCGCAAGAGCGAGCCCACAGCGCAGCTGCCGCGGGATGCGCGAAGCCGACTGGAGGTAGCCAGCAGGTTGGCGATGCGCCTGACGCTGCTGAACGACCCGGGCGCGATCGCTCAGGTCGTCGTCAAAGAGCTGCACGCTGCGTTCGGGTACTACCTCGCCGCGATCCACCGGCTCGACGACGAGACGCTGGTTCTGGTTGCTGCTGCCGGACGCCTGACCGAGGCGGACCCGGAATGGCTGGCTCGCGAGCAGTCGGTCACGACCGGCGTGAACGGCCGTGTCGCACGCACGGGCAGGCTTGCTCTGGTCGACGACACCCGTCAGGACGCTGACTACTACGGCAGCGACCCGGCACTCGATCCCGGGTCGGAGCTGTCACTCCCGATTTACGTCGGGGGCCAGGTATGGGGCATCCTGAACCTCGAGCAGCTCGCGACCCATGGCTTCAACGAGTCCGACGTGATGCTTGCAGAGGCGGTGATCGCCCAGACCGGCGCCGCGCTTCACCGCTGTCTGTTGGTCGAGGAGCTGCAGAGCTCGTTCTCCGAGGCGCTCGGGGTGCTATGCGACACGCTGATCAGACCGCACGTGTCCTAGGGTCCGTGCGAGCGTGCAATAGCACCACCGACGCGTAGACCTCGACGCCGTCGGCGTCCGTGAGCCAGCGTCGCCCGGCGCCTGAGAGAATGCGTGCGACGCCAGGCTGGGCGGCCGTCCTGAATTCGATCTCGGCGTCGACCTCGACCAGGTCACCGGCGGAGGCGAGCAGCTCGTCCTCGAGCGGTTCCCAGTAGGCCGCGTTGTTGACGTGATCGGCGACGTCGGTGTCGGTATGGCGGAAGCGCCAGCGCGACTCCGAGTCGATCTGGCCGGGGCGGGGGTGTCGCAGACGAGCGAGCACGTGACGGCCTCCGGTCGCCTCGCCGAACGCATCGAGCTCAGGTTGGGTGATCGCGCTGGGTATCCGCTGGACCGGGTCGAGGTGCACCCAGAGCGCAACACCCTCGACCAACGGCTCGGTGGAGCCGGCGAGCGTGACGGTGGTGCGCCGCTCCGCCCACATGCGGCCGGTACCGCTGCAGAAGGTATGCACTGAGCACTGCTCCCCGAATCGCGGGAAGCGGAGTACGCGGATGCGGGTGCGCCGTACAACCCAGACGGCCGCGTCCAGCACCCCCGCGTCCTCCACATCGGCAAACGCGACATCCTGCATCCAGTGAGCGAGCACATCGAGACGGACTCGACCCGACGGTGCACAGTCACCGAACAGCGGGCGTCGCTCGATCGTGAAGATGCGGCCCCGCGAGGGCGACGGGGCCATCGGCTCCGGTTCGTATGCGGTTGACTGCTGCTGGTGTGCGGCGGTGACGGGCTCCACTCCTAAGGCAATCTAGTGGGTATGCGTTCACGTGATAATTCCCCGATCACGGTCGAGGAGCTCTGCACATGACCCCGGAAGCGCTCTCAGCTGCAGTCCGACATCCCCAGCCCGTGCCTCGCCTGAGGCCGCGGTCATGAGCAGCAGCTTTCGATCACCCCTGCGCGCGGACGCCAACGCCGGCCGCTGCGCGTTGGTGACCGGGGGCGGTACCGGCATCGGCCGTGCCACCGCGCTCGAGCTGGCGCTCAGCGGCGCCGGAGTGACGATCTGCGGGCGTAGGCCGGAGCCGCTCGAGCGGACGCGTGCGGAGATCGAGGCGGTGGGCGGCGCGTGCCTGGCGCTTGTTGGCGATGTGCGCGAGGGCGACGATGTCGCCCGTGTGGTCGACGCCGCGCTCGAGCGCTTCGGCGGGATCGACGTGCTCGTCAACAATGCTGGCGGGCAGTTCACAGCGGCGGCCGAGCTGATTTCTGACAACGGCTGGCACGCGGTCCAGCGGTTGGCGGTCGATGCCGCCTGGAGGGTCACCCGCACGGTCGCCGAGCGCTCGATGATCCCGGCGGGACGTGGCGGTCTGGTCGTGTTCCTCGGCTTCAGCCCGACGCGCGGCATCCCCGGCTTTGCGCACGCAGCGGCGGCCCGGGCCGCGGTCTCGAACCTCGCCTCTGGTCTGGCGCTCGAGTGGAGCCGGCACCGGATCCGCACGGTGTGCGTCGCACCGGGCTCGATCGCGACCGAAGGGCTCGAGCAATACGATCCTGCCCAGGTCGAGCGCTGGCGCCGCGGCGTGCCGCTCGGACGACTCGGCCTGGCAGAGGAGGTCGGGAGCGTGATCGCGTTCCTGGCGTCCGCCGGCGGCGCATACATCACCGGCACGACGATCCTGGTCGACGGGGGCGTGGACGCCTGGGGCCTGGCCGAGCCTCCGCCACCGGTTTCCATCCAACCACCGGCCGGCTCGCCCGCTGGCGAGCCGGCATCGCTTCCTCCGGAGGCAACCCGGTGAGGGATCTGCGCGGTGACCGCACGCGTACAGGCGACCTGAACCAACAACCACTGAGCGCAAGGAGGGAGCACCGATGGAGTTCAACCACACTCGGTCGGATCCGTCGCTGGTCGAGATGACCGGGGCGGCGATCGGTGTCTGAGCTGGTCGGGATCGAGCGGCGCGGTGCGGCATGCGTGCTGCGGCTGCAGCGTGAGCAGAAGCTGAACGCCATCTCCACCGAGGTTGAGCGCCAGCTGTCCGCGGCGCTGACCCATCCCGAGCTGGCGCAGGCCGCCTGCGTGGTCATCACCGGCAGTGCCCGCGCGTTCTCGGCCGGTGCCGACCTGAGCGAGATGGGCGGCCTCAGCCCGGAGCAGATCGCGGTCTACTACCGCACGACAGGGGATTTCGCCGAGCGTGTGGCCGACCTTCCCCAGCCGACGTTCAGCGCGATCTCGGGCTGGTGCCTCGGCGGCGGGCTGGAACTGGCGCTCGCGACCGACTTCCGGATCGCCGAGGACAGCGCAACGTTTGGGCTGCCCGAGGTCGGCATCGGGATCGTCCCGAGCTCGGGCGGCACCCACCGACTGGTGCGGCTGCTGGGGACCGCCCGGGCGAAGGAGCTGATCCTGCTGCGCGAGCGCGTGACCGCTGCCGAAGCGCTGCGGCTGGGGCTGGTGACCGAAGTCGTCGGCGACGGCCGGGCGCTCGATCGGGCGCTCGAGCACTGCGAGCGGCTGGCCGCGCTGCCACAGCTCGCGGTGCAGATCGCCGGACAGATAATCGACGCGGCCGGGGAGGCGTCCCGGCTGGCCGGACTCGAGCTGGAGCGGCTCGCGTATATGGCGCTGTCGCAAGCCGGTGGGGGCGCCCCCGCCGCAGAAGCATAGGAGGGGCCCCGATGACGGTCGAGGAGCTCTGCAGATGACCCCGGAGGAGCTTTCCAACCTCGCGCACGTTCGCCGCGCTCGCGACCTGATGGATCGCGAATACGCGAGGCGGCTTGACGTGGCGACGCTCGCTCGCGCAGCGCTGATGTCGCCCGCGCACTTCTCCCGGCAGTTCAGGGCCGCCTACGGCGAGACGCCGTACTCCTACCTGATGACGCGGCGGATAGAGCGCGCCCAGGCGCTGCTGCGGCGCGGGGACGTGTCGGTCACCGAGGCATGCCTGGAGGTCGGCTGCACGTCACTGGGCTCGTTCAGCGCTCGCTTCACGCAGCTCGTGGGCGAGACGCCAACGGTCTACCGCGCGCGCGATCACAGTGCGCTTGCGGGGGTGCCCGGCTGCGTGGCACGGGAGTTCACGCGACCGGGCAGGTCGGCCCCCGGAGACGGGCAAGCGAGCAGGATCGAAGAAGCGGAGCCGGTCCTTGCGTCATAGGCTTGCCCCATGACCCTCACACTCTCCACATGTTTCGTGATCGTCGACGATCCCGAAGCGGCACTCAGCTTCTACCGTGACTCGCTCGACCTCGACCTGCGCAACGACGTCGCCCGTGACGGCTTCCGCTGGATCACGGTCGGCGCAGCCACGCAGCCCGACGTCGGCATCGTGCTCACCAACTACCTCAACGGCAGCCCCGCCGACGCCGACGCCATCGCCGCCCTGGTCGCCAAAGGCGCGCTCAACGGCGTTCACTTTCACAGCGACGGCCTCGACGAGAGCTTTGCGAAGCTGCGCGATGGCGGCGCCGAGGTCGTTCAGGAGCCGACCGAACAACCCTGGGGAACGCGTGATTTCGCAGTCCGCGATCCGGCGGGCAACCTGATTCGAATCGACCAGCCTCCGGCCAACTGGTCGTAGGCCAGACACGTCCGAGGCGCCGACGCCAAGCGGCGTTGGTGAGACCTGAGTCAGCAGGCGGACACGACTGTGCGCTCTCGTCGCGCCTGCCCCGCGACAATCACGGAATCGCCGTGACCCGACCGTTGCAGTTCCACATCCCGGGTGAAGTGAGTTGAGCTGCTCAGCACACTTTTCGTTGACATGAACGTCCCCTTGGACGGATCCGTGTCCTTGACCGCTACCGTGTCGACCGAGAGGAGCTTCTTCCCCCCGTGATAGACGGTGACCGTATCGATCTTCAGCGAGCCGTCGGTCACAAAGCTCAGTGACATGTAGGGCTTCCCATCGTTGCTCGCCGCGCCCGCAACGAGCGTACCGAGGTTGAGTGACAGCACCATATTGGCGCCGGAGTCCTTCTGGCAGGTGCCGCCCTTGAAGGCGTAGGTCCTGCTCTTGATCTTGACGGTGGCGACCGCAGGTCCGCACGAGCTCACTGCAGTGTGGCCTTTGATCGTCGTGATCTTTGGTGTACACACAGATGCGAGCGAGCTGGCGCACCGTATTCGCTGGCCGCAGCGGATGCCGCACCCACCGAGCCCGCGATCCCGGCAACGGCTACGAGAACCCCGACCTTCATATTCGCCCTCCTCGTTATTCGATGTCCCGGTGAGGAGCGCGCTCGGCTGAGAGCCGAGTCGAGCCGACGCCGGCTCGCAGTCCGTTGACTCCGCCCACCACAACCCTGACACTCGTCAGCACCGCCGACACGTCGCTGTGAGCATCACGCCACCGCCGGTCAGAGGCCTGTTCAGCTCGATCGGTCCCGTAGAGATCGATGATGTCAACGCGATTGGTGTCTGAGGCTTTAAAGCATCAGATTTCCCGTGCTCCGAACCGTTGCGTCCCCCGCGTTCCGGAGCTGACCCTGGAGGAGCTAGGGCAGGGGGTGCTGCCTCGGGGAGGAGCTTCTCGGGGAGGAGGCCATATAGTCCGCGTCGATGCGCGTGACGAAGGTGAGCGTGCTTGCCGTCCTTGTTGGCTGCGGGACGTTGGCTGCCACTGCCTGTGCCGTTGCAGCGGGGCCTGCGGTGGCCGGCGGTGTGTATCCGTGTTTCTCACAGGTCCCGCCGGTTGCCGGGAACCCGCAGTGGGGTTTTCATACGGGCTCGCCGATCACTGGCAAGAACGGCAGTTACGCGCGTGCCGTGGGCGATGTCAATCTCAGCTCCGGCTCGGTCAGCGGGACTGTCTGCCAGGTTGATGTGGCCGGCGGCACCCAGCGCTTGATCGTCCTCAAACCTGTCGCCCCGGTCATCTATCACACGCACTTCGCCAAGCTATGGGGTCACCCCGGCAACCTGATGGAGGTTCACGTCAAGGTCAAGTCGAGCACCGATAAGAACTGCAGGGTCGGGACCGTCGGGAAGCTGACAGTGGACGCGACCTACAACGGTGTCAAGAGCGCGAGCGTCCAGTTCGCTCTCCCCGCCTCCTGCAAAGGACATAACCACACCTACCACGGCCCGCAGGTGGACGCGCTCGTCCCGGAGTCCTAGCGAATAGCTCGGTTGCGGGACCGTTCACCGCGGCAGCCCGCTGGCCGCGCAAAGCGGACCCGTCGTCTTTGTGGTGTGATGCTTCCGCCATCAGGGAAGCAGGGCGGCGACTCGTGTCGCTATCTGTTGTTGGTGGCTGACGTGTAGCCAACTGGCCACACCGCTCCGTCAACGAGCTCACGCGCGCGGAGCGGCTCCGGCAACCGCACGATCAGCGGTGTCTCATGGCTGGAGGTGCGGCCCACATAGCCCTCCAGCGGCTTGACATACACACGCAATACCATGCGCTCAGAGTCGACGAACAACTCGGGCTCCAACAGCCTATTCGCGGCAGGTGTGCCCGTGGCCATCGTCCGCTCGGTAACCAGAATCCGTAGCTCGCTCACCTCCGGGCTCAGCGAGAACCTCGGGTCAGGTCGCCATGAGGACGCACGCACCCCGTCACGCGTCGCGCGCAACGACCGAGAGTTCGACACGCCCAGCGGCGTCCAACGGTTGCGAGGCCCCCGTTTGACCGCGACAGTGATCATCTGAGGCGGAGCGCCTCGACCGAACAGAGCCTGCTCCTCGGTACGCGCCAACTCCCGCCAGCCGGCGAGCCTCTCAGCAGCCCCCATCGGCTCGGGCCTTGCCTTGAACCCAAAAAGGCGGGTTGGCTGTGACTGACGGCGACCGCGATCGATCTGCACTAGAAGGGCCCCAACAGCCGGGTCGGCCGGGTCCACCGCCGCGAACAGCTCGACCGCTCTGCCGGGCCGGAATGGAAGCCCGCCCCCATCGCTGATCAACTCGGGCTCAGCCGCGCCGATAACAGGCACAAGCGCAGGGGCGCTCTCCCAGACCTCAATGGGCGGCGGCTTTCGATCCTCGTGCACAATCGTCGGCATCGGGTGACTCGAGACTACCGTGACGGTCGTTTGGACCGGCCCGCGCCCATGCTCCAACTCCTTGAAGGAGACAGCAGAAAACCGCGCTATTCGCCACGAGCCGGTCTGTCGATAACGCTCGGTCGCGAGCCGGGGGGTTGTCGATAGATGCCAACTCATCGTCACGGGCGACGAGCGGCGATGGCCCGGACGACCAGGGCCCGGTTGGTGTCATCCCCTTAATCAGTGTCGTTGCGACACAGCGCAAGTCGGCTGGAGCAGACGATGACCAGCCTCAGGCTCCTCACTGGATGACGACGCCGCCGATCGGACCTGCATGGGCCTCTCTGTCGCGCGGTCCAAAGCTGGGTCATCTGGAGAATCTCACCGGCTGCGGCGGTCTTGAGAGCTCGCACGGACCACGAACGGCCGAAGGAACTTCGCAAGGGCCGTCGCTCCGGACGGGTTGAGATGCAGCCCGTCAGTGCCGAACCATGGCTTCCCGGCACTGTAGGCGTTCCAGTCTGCAACGATCAGCTCCGGCCAGCGGCGTGCGGCCGTCTTGATCTCGGCGTTGATCAATCTGTAGTCCGACGCGTAATTCCCGGCCTCCCGCAGCGTCACCCAGACCACGCTCCTCGCATCCTGTGAGAGAGCCGCGCGCATGATCCTGTCAATCCCCCGCGCGTAACCCGAGGACGAGTCGTTATACCCGACGTCGACCACCAACACCTGCCCGAGCCGGGAGCCATAGGACTTCACGGCGCCTAACGCAGTCGGTGGTGCGTTCCCCTGATACGAGCAGCTCGGCTCGATCAAACGTCGGCAAACCCTGAGATCAAGCCGCACCACCAGACCGTGTTCGAGAGCCGCCTGGGCAACTGGCACGTAAGAGATCGACGCTGCAACGGAGTCGCTCACGACGGTTGCAACCGTTCTCCTCGCAGCAGCGCACGCCGGTGCGATAAAGCTGGTTGCAGCCCAAACAAGAGACAGCACAACACAGACGCGAGCCAATGCCGTCCCGCGAGCGACGGCCCGCGGAGCGCTCTCGGCCGTACGACCGAGCGCCTCCATGCGCGGCGACTGCTTCATGACGCTGCCCATTGCCTCCGTTGCTTCCTCAGCGACGCAAACCTCCGCATCGCGTCGTACGTCTTCACCGGTGCGAAGCCTACCCGTGATCACCTTGACGACCGACCCTTACCCGAAACCGAATGTGGGCGCCGACTGAATACTGGTCCACCTGCGCCGGCAGAACTGGCCTACTTTTCGACCGGCGTGGACATCACTCGGCACAGCTCTGCTGTTGATCGCGCGACGCTCGGCGGTCACCGAGCTGATACGAAGAGCGCATCGCGTTCGCCGTGATGCGTGACTGGCCAACCACTCGCGCACGCTTCATCGCTCAAGCGTCACCTCTCCAGAAAGCTGTACCACCGACTCACAGACGTCGCCTGACTTCATAGGAGCATCCTTGAGAGTCAGTCGGAATTGAACGTCATGACATCCGCGTCATCAGAGGCGATCCCGCCCGCGTCGACAGTTATAGTGAGCGCCGTGCGGCTCTTCACACGTGACATGAAGGTCGAGGCGCTGAAGCGCGCCCCGCTCTTCGAGGGGCTATCGCGCAAGGAACTGAGCGAACTCGCCAGGGTCACCGAGGACGTCGACGTCAAAGCTGGCGAGGTCTTGTGTCGCGAGGGCGAACGCGGTCAAGAGTTCTTCGTGATCATGGAAGGAGAGGTCGAGGTCACCAGAAACGAGAAAGCCGTCGCGACCGGCCACCCGGGAGAATTCTTCGGCGAGATCGCGCTCGTTGAGAACGTCCCACGCAACGCAACTGTGACTGCTAAAACGCCGACCAGGTTCTTTGTGCTCAATCGCCAAAGCTTCCTACCCCTGCTCGACGCGCAGCCGGACATCGAGCGAAAAGTGCTCCGCGCGCTCGCTAAACGACTGGCCTCGCTATCCGACGACCCGAGCCTTTGACGCAGCCGTTTGGAGCGTGGGACCTTCGCCCTGGCACGCCGTCTGCCGCTGCGATCAGCACCCGAGGACTGTGGCTGTTCCCCGAGGGGCAGCGCTAGGTAAGAAACCGATGGGCGGTGACGGGCTCGAACCGCCGACATCCTGCGTGTAAAGCGGACGGCACCGCGCAGTTTTCAGTATTTGTCGGGGGGTACACCTATAGATCAGGGGGTCTTTGGTCCCCTGCATAGGCAACAGTTGGTAGCGAATTTGGTAGCGAATTTTGTAGGGGTCCTGATAGTGTCCCCGTGCACCTGTAAGGAGGGCTCCGGTGATGGCGATGGCCTGGAGCCTGGACACCACGATCGCGGGAACGTTGAAGTGCAAGGACAGCCCACGGGGACCGTTATCTATCGGGCCAGCCAAGCGCGCGACAGCTGTGACTACTACGCGGTCGCAAAGTGGCGTGACTCGACCGGACGCCAGCACTACCGACGCATTGGCAGAGCCTGGGTCGAGCCGGTTGGCGCTGGCAGCTTTACGAAGCGCCGTGGCCGTCCAGCTGAGGGCTATCTGGATCAGCGCGCCACCAACCGCGAGCTGGACCGTCTGATCGAAGATGCCGAGCGCGAACTGGGCCAAGCTCAGACGAACAAGCGTGCGACTGTTGCGGATCTAGCGGCAGATTTCCTCGACTACGCCGAGCACACGAAGAAGGTCAAGCCTTCGACTCTGGCTGATTGGCGGCGATTGCTCGATCAGCCGAGGCCGGTCGTGCGTGGTAAGGGTGAGCTCGACGCACGGATAATGCGCCGGTTCGGTCCGCGCGTAGCGGCAGACGTGAGCACCAAAGATGTTGCCGAGTTCCTCCGCGAGCTGGACCGCGCAGGCTTGAGCTCGCGCAACGTCAACATTCATCGGCAGGTGCTGTCGAGCATGTTCGAGTACGCCACCGAGCCAGACTCCCTAGCGCTCAGATCGAATCCGGTCAGGGGCACGAAGCAGCGCCCGGAGAGCTACGACAAGCCGCTCGAGACGTTCACTGCGGAGGAAGTGCTCGCCATCGCGCGTGCCGCGCGAGCCGGAGTGCACAGAACGCGACGTGCTGTGACGGACTTGGAGAAAGCGACCCAGCGTCTGGCAGACGAACAGGACGCCGCGCTCATTGTCGTTGCAGGCTTCACGGGATTGCGACAAGGGGAACTACGTGCGTTGCGTTGGCACAACGTCCGATTTGAGGATCGAACGCTGATCGTCGATGCAGGCATGTCCGCAAACGTCGACAGCAGCACGAAGTCGAAGAAGTGGCGAGCGGTTCCGCTGTCGCGCGATGCCTTCGTTGAGCTAGACGGTCTGAGTAGGCGCGAGCTGTTCACAGGGCCTGGTGACTACGTGTTCTCCAGCCCGACCGGAACGCCACTCGAAGCTTCCGCCCTGCGGCGGCGTTACATCGCCGCTCGTGACGCCGCCGGTGCTCCGAAGCTCCCGTTCCATCATCTTCGTCACACCTTCGCGACCTTGACGATCCGTGCACTGGACCCAGCTTCGGTGCAGGCTATGATGGGCCACTCGAAGATCACGACGACTGAGCGTTACCTGCACGCTCGATCCCTGTCCGATCTAGCCGAGCGACTGGACGTAGCCTTCGCCCCGCAGGCCGCCGTGACTTCCGCGGCCGCGTGAGAGCGAGCCGCTTCCTCGGTAGCGCGCTGTCGCTAAGCCCGAAGCATTCGCGAAGTACAAGCGGGTTCTAACTTCCCCTACGTGGCAAACGACTCCTCACCGTAGGTGCGCCGGGCGACCGCCGTGAAGGTCTAGACCGAGCGTAGCTCTGCGGGCGCCGTCAGCAACTCAGGGTTCTCCACAACCACCCTCCAGCAAGGATGCCCCGGATCTGGTTCGGCGCTGACCCGTCCTTTTGGGTGAAATGAAACGGCCCTCGTTTGCCATGTGTTGGTGAGACCCGAGTAAAGGAGACCACCGTGGAGAGACAGACGTTGTCTGAGGAGGGGCTAGATCTGCTGCTCAGCCGGATCGGCCGCACGCAGCCGGTCGATCCTTCCGTGGCTGACGACGAGCGTGTTTCTGTTGCGCTTGCAGACATGCTTCGCAGTATTGAGAGCGGTGGGCCGGCCTCGTCGGGCTCTGGCGAGCCAACGTCGCTGCGCTTCGGTCAGCCGGCGTTGCGACGAGCCATGCCCTGGGGGCGCGTACGGCGGCGGCGCTGGGTCACGGTCGGTGTGACGGTAGTGGTTGCCGGTCTGGCGTCGCTGGTCGGGGTCGAGAGCTTTGGTGCTGGTGGCGGCGGGGCTGGCCTGTCGCTGCCTTTGGCGGTCTCGCCTGCGGCGGCCGCTCAGCTGAACAGGGCCGCCCGTGCGGCAGCCGGACAGCCAACACCCGGCGATGGACAGTGGCAATACCAGGATGTCAGGCTCGAGGGGCTGCAGCACATAACGCTTCCGGACGGCCCGACTCTCGCGTACACGACGGTGGACACCCAGCAGACGTGGTATTCGCCGAGTACTGGAGCTTCCAGGGAGCTGCAAACGCAAGATGGCATCTCATTCCCGACGGTGCAGGACAGGGCGACGTACCTCGCCAACCAGTCGGCGTTCGACGCCGCGATCGATGCCAAGGATCCGCAATACCCGGCGACGAAGGCCGGCCTCCAGATGGACCAGATCCAAAAGGGCAGCGGCTCACCGGCGGTCTATGAGACCTCGCCCCCGAGCGACCCTCAGACGCTGCTGGCCGAGCTGTGGCAGAGAGACCTCGCCTCGCTGGGAATCAAGAGCGCGGCCAACGTGAAGGCTTACCTTGGGCATAAGAACGACGATTTGTGGATGGCCTTGGGCGACTTGTTGAACTCGCCGATCGCCAGGCTGCGAGCGACCGCCTACGCCGCCCTCAGCTATGTGCCCGGCAGCAAGGTGGTGGGCAACGCGACCGACGAGCTTGGCCGCACCGGAATTGCCGTCTCGTGGATGCCGCCATTTCCGGGCAACGGTTTCACTTACATCATCTCGCCCACTACCGGCAACCTGCTCGAGACAGATCTGATCCAGGGCCACACCTACGGCGGCGACCAGGCCGGGACGGCCGTGATTCGTTGGGTCTATCAGCAGACCCGTGTGGTCGATTCCGAGACCGCCATCCCGGGCGGCGGCAACGAGCCAATCAGCGCGAACACGCAGACCCGATGAGCGGCCTGTTCAAGCGGCCGGGCCGTCCGTCGAATGGAGACGACGAGCGGTTCACGCGACTCTACGAAGACACCAGCCGTGACCTGCTCGCATTTTTGATGCGGCGCTGCGCAACGGCCGAGGACGCCGCCGACTGCCTGGCGGAGAGCTACCGGATCGCCTGGGAGACGCGCTCACGCATTCCCGCCGGACCCCAGGCTCGGCCCTGGCTCTTCGGTGTCGCCCGCAACATCGCCCGGCAGGCACACAAAACCCAGACGCGGCGAACCGCCACCACAAGCGCGCTCGCGACAGCAGCCGAGCGCTGGTACACGCCCTCGCGCCCCGAGGACAGCGCACTTGCCGCCGCACTGTCCGAACTCTCGCCCGTCGACCAAGAGATCATCACGATGATCGCGGCCGACGGACTGCCCCCACGTGAGATCGCGACGATCCTCGGGCTATCACCCAACGCGGTCAGGATCAGGGCGCACCGAGCCCGAGAGAAGCTGCGTGCCCTGCTAGGGCCCGCCACTCCCGAGGAGGATGCCGACCCGGCTGACGCTCGACCCATCGCCGAGACCCGAGGAGGATGCCGACCCGGCTGACGCTCGACCCATCGCCGAGACCCGGGGCGGATAGCCCGACCCCGGTAGGCGCCTCACGCGGCAAGCACCTAACGATCAGACTGCTGGCTGCGGTCAGACGCTGGAAAGGCACGCGGGCCCGATGAAACCTCACCAGCAGCGCCCAAGGACGACGCCCTTCCTCGTCGCCAGAAGCACATCTCGTGGGACGCTTTTCCAGCAGCTGACACCGAAGGGCCGAGAGCACGTGGCCACGCGTTCGAATCCCGCGCACAGCGGCGCTCTCAGGTCGACGGCCGACTTGCCCCGTGCGCAGCAAAGCATGGGCGACAGGGCTGCGCCTTCGGCATGGCTGGACGGTGTGACCGATCACCGCCAGTAGGGGTATCGGCTGCGCTCTTTTAGTGGGTCGAACACCTCGTGGCGCCGAGTGGCTGAGAACAACGACAACTCAACGATCCGTTGCCCATCGGCCTGATCTAGGTCTTCAAGGACGTAGGGCATGGCCGCGATCACCGACGCGACCACGCGAGCCGTGCCCTTTACGCCGCGTACCGTACGCGCCTGTTGCAGGCTGATGTGGTGCAACCCCGAGCGGCGAAGCGCTCGGCACTCGTCGGCGTCGCTCAACTGGTTGACGTCGAGCGTCAGGATCGCCTGGTAGCCACGGCCGGCGGCATCTCTGAAGAGTGGCTGGTCGAGGCGCCCTTTCCACCGCAGCTCGTCGATGTGGTCGAACTGATGACCCCGATTCAGGCGCAGGGGGCCGAGAATCTGGACCGGCATGCCCTCATCGACGAGAACCTGCAACTACACCGCCTTGGCCACCTGTTCAGCGAAGTCCTGGGCGTCACCCACCGAGGCCGGGTCAACCGACGGGTACATCTCGATGATCTCGGCCGTCGGCACGCCATCCTCAGCAAGACCCGCAACAATGTCGAAAGGCACCCGGGAGCCGGCAATGACCGGATAACCGGCGAGCACCCTCGGATTCACCGCGAGCAACCGGCGCGGCTTCTCAAGATCGGGCACAGCCCGTCCCTCTCGGGTCGTGAAGGGCGCAAGCACGTCACTCATCAAGATTTCACTGACCACAGTGCCCGGCTGGTTCTCCAGATCCAGCATATGGCCAGATGGCGTGCCAACAAGTATGGATGACCGCGTGCTAATGAGCGTATAGCGGGCCAGGTGCTCCCACTGGTCCGCCTCAAGGGAACGGAGCAGCTCCACGGCGCGGCGGACACGCGGCAAGGACTTCTCCTGACGTAGGTAGACGATCGAACGTAGCGCCACCACGTCGGCCCACGAATAGATGAACCGCCCCGATCGCTTCGATTCCGGTACGAGCAGAGGAGGCGCCGAAGCCGTGCTCTTTCGCCAGTACGCGAGCTGGTCAACCGAGGCGCCCGAGAGCACCGACGCGATGGGAACTGGAAAAGCCACGAGATGAGCGTACAGAGCGGCTAAGCGCGAGACACCATGCTGCGCGAGTTCGCCGTTTGCACGCCAATCTCCTGCGTGTCCCATAGGTCGAATTCCCGCGGGCCCTGCCTACCACGCTAAGCACGTCTCTGCGTGACGCCACAGAGATGCTCGTGCCAACGCGAACGCAGGGCCGGCGACGCTATCCAGATCGTGGCGTTGCGCTAGTCCGGCGCGGCGACCACGCCGCGAGTGCTCGCAAGGAAAGCAGCAGCGGCCGCGTGCCCGCGACTCGCGGTTCCAGCGCTTCGGCACGACAAGAGACGATGATCTCCTGAGGACCTGAAGTCCTTTTGGGCTTGCCGTTACGAGCAGCTCGGCCCAAGGCCCGCCGTCATCCGTCAGCGTCTGCTCCGCTCGTGTCGTTGCCTGATCCTCAAGACGCCTAGCGCCCCAAGAATCACGCAGACAATCCCGATTGCCGGAAGCGGCCGGATAACTGTGTGGGCATCGGCAGACCCATCCGATATGCCGTCGATGTACGAACTCCGCATGCTGGCGTGAACGAAACGCAGCGCTGCCCGCGAGGCAAGAAAAGCGTAGTAGTTCTCCCCGGGCCTGCAAGGTGACTCGCCTTCGCTAAAGATCCCGACGACGATCGAGCGTGACCCCGGCTCGACGGCACCTGAGCCGCTGTCTCCCCAGCATGCAGCGCTCGTCTGCTCGAAGACGCACAGGACGTGGCTAGTGCCGCAGCTCCTGCGGACCGACGAGTTGACGACCTCATTTAGCTGGCCAGTCCAATCGCCAGCCGACTTCGCGTAAGTGCTTGGCTTCTCGTTGCCGAAGCCTGCCAACACTAACCGCGACACACGCCCCGGCATAGGTGTACTGGCGCTCGGGAGGTACGCAACTCGGGCATCGTCGCCGTCTAGGTCAAGCGGTTCAGAGAGCGTCAGCACCGCGAGATCGTGATCGACCGTATCCAGATAATTAGCGGAAGTGAGCTTGCTCGCGGCGACATACCCCGGCATCACCCGCACCGCACTGACTGAACGCGACTGTTGGTGATCGGACTTGAGCGGTTGCTTGTGGTTCGAGATACCCGCCTCGACAGTGAAATCGGAAGCTGGCGAAGGCTCTGCGGACTCTCCGTTATCGGACGTGACGCAGTGCCCTGCGGTCAGGATCTGGGACGAGTCAATGATCACACCGGTGCATATCGGGTACCCGTATTCCTGGACCAGCACAGTCCACGGTGCTGCGGTGATCGACACGGCCTTACCGCCGACCACGCCGGATGCCTCGGACGCACCAGCGCCCAGCAAGATGACGACCACTGTAAACACAGCAGCGAACCGCGCAATCGCGCCATCTCTGCGTAGGCCACTCATGAGAGCGCTGAGGGTATCTGAGTGGCATTTGACTTCCGTTAGCGCTGAAGCTCTACGCGTCCGTCGCCAGCGCTTAAGCCAGAAGCACTCGTCGCGTGAACGTCCAACGAGACAAGTGCTTGGCCACGAAACCGCAGCTCGCCGCAGCTCCTGCGCTGCGCCGCCGCTCCGAGTGCTCGTTCCGCGGCAACGCGATCGCCGCGTCCTGAACACGTCAGCCGGGAGAAGCGATCGTCATCACTTGAACCGGCGGAAGCGAGTCCTGCTTAGCCAGCAATGCAGGCGACGCTCACCTTGGATCGCCGACCTGTGTGGACGACGACGTAGTAAGTGTGGTTCCTGCGGTCGAAGTAGCTGTCGAAGCGGGGGCTACCCCCGAACAGACCGCAGCTGCCCATGGGCCAACTTGCCGGAGGGCTGAGCCCGGCAATCGCCCTGTAGCGACCAATCGGGAGGCGCACTGAGAACTCTCCGCGCTCTCCGACTCGGACGTCGAAGTGCTTCCCGTGGGCGCTGATGAATCGCACCGTCCCGGCTTCCGGCGTGCACCCGCACTGGTTCCGATGCATCATCAGAACCCCGCCGTCGATCCCCAACGTCCCGGAGACCAACCCGACTGGTCTGACGTTTGTTGCCTTTGGGGTCGTTGTCAGCCCCGCTGGTGGCGCTGATGGACTCACCCGCCCACAAGCTGCCAAGATCACCGCGACGAGGACCAAGCCAAAGGCGAGCGCACGTCTCATACGCAGAGACTACGTTCGAACGCAGCGTGTGTCACAGCTTCGTCGGGATCCACGCGATCGCTTTGCCACGGAGGGACTCGCGGTTGCGGAACCCGGCCGGTGATTGCATCGGCGACGAAACCATCAGCGTTTGGCGACAGACGCAATCACCGACCCCGACTGATACGAGCAGTGCGACTCCGGGTTACGACGACGAGTTCCGAGCGAGCACGCCCTCTCGCTTGAGTGTTTTTCGGAGCTGGCCGAGCTGCCTGGTCTCTTTGGTGATTTCCGACTGTCGCCCAGCCACCCACCTCGTGTAGTCCGCCGGTGTGATGACGACCACATTTGTCCTCGCGAAGGCTCGATCATGAAGGCATCCCGTCAAACACTGGCCGGAGTAAATCTTGGTCGCATGGGGGACCCTGAAGGTCACCTTCTCAGTTGAGCTCACGCTGGCTCGGATCTTGATACCGAGTGCCGCGATCCGGAGAGAGTGGAGGCTCTGAGCGCGTGCGATCGTGAGATCTACCGTTGCTCGTGCCGGGAGCATCAGGTTGCCGTACGAGTACGGCTTTCCTGAGGAGTTGGCCATCGCCGTGCAACTGTCGGTTCCGTAGGTGTAGCGCCAGAGGCCGGAGATGTTGGCTGCACAGACCTGATACGGGCCCGCGGCAGTCGGACCGCTGGCGGTGACAGCCGAGCGGTCAGTCCCTCCGCTCATGGCGAGGATGAGCGTCGTCGCAGTGCCTGCCATGACGAGTAAGAGCATGAGCAACGCCCGGAATTGGCGGTTGCGTCCGTGCTTCCACGCCTCGTCGAACAGTCCGGCGAGAGCCCGCCACAGCCCGCGTGGCGCGCGCGGTGCCGCATCGTTGATAGCCATGAAGGCTAGTATCGTTAGTCTTATGATGCCTGTCAAACCGCCTGATGGTCCGGGTGCCGCCGATCTGCACAGGCTCGCGCTTGATCGCAGCGACCCGACTGTGCTGCACGAGCAGGTAGCCGCGGCGATCAGACGCGCGATCTCCGATGGTGAAGCTGGTCCGGGTCAGCGAATCCCTTACGCGCGTGACCTCGCAGCAGTCCTTGGTGTCAACCGCAACACCGTCCTGCGGGCACTACGACTCCTCCGCGATGAGGGCCTACTCGACATGCGCCGCGGACGTGCGATCACCGTGATCGGCAACCCCGACACGAGCAGCCTCACCACGAAGACCCGAGAGCTCATCGACCTAGCCCGACGATACGGCTACCAGCCCGACGAGCTAATCGCCCTGATACATCGACTCGCCTGACGCCCCCCAAGCCCAGCAAGGCGCGTGCACCGACCGGCTCAGAGCGGACTCGTGCTCTGGCGACTGAGCACTCAGCGACAGAAGGATTGTCGGGCTGCTGCTCATAGACCCGAACGGCAGCGAGGTCCGGTTCGCAGACAATCTTCTCGTGCGGCGGCAACCTTTCGTCGGCGAATTCGGTTGTAGGGGACGGGTGTCACCTGCAAAGGCCGAATTTGATGCGTTTGTGAACGCCAACCTGAACGGTCTTTTGCGGACCGCGTTCCTGATCACCTGGGACGAAAGGGAGGCCGAGGACCTCGTTCAGGAGTGCTTGTTCAAGGTTGCCCGTCAGTGGTCGCGCGTAGGGTCGATGGAGCAGCCGGTCGCGTACGCCCGGCGGGTGTTGATCAACCTCGCGATCGACGACGCTAAGCGCCGGAAGCGTCATCGTGCGGAGTTGTACGAGCCTGCGGGTGAAGTCGGCGCCGAGGATCTGGACTTCACGCGGTTGGAGTCGCGGGCGGAGCTTGTCGCAGCCTTGCGTACGCTGACGCCGAGGCAGCGTGCCGTCGTCGTGCTGCGCTACTTCCTTGATCTGTCAGAGGCCGACACTGCCGAGGCGCTCGACTGCAGCGTCGGCACCGTCAAGAGCACTACCTCGAAGGCTTTGGCGCGTCTGCGTGCGAGCCTCGACCCCGACCTACGACTCCCGGAGGTCCGTGAGCCATGACCGATTCACTCGAAGCTGAGCTGCGTACCACGTTGCGGGAATGCGCAGGCCTGATGCCCGACGACGCCGCCGGCCGTCTAGCGGGAGTCGACTACTGGCCTCGCGCTCAACGCTCCCGCAGGCGGCTGCGCATCTGGTCGGTCGCCAGCACGGTTGGCGTCGCCATTGCGGGGTGCGCCGTCGCTGCTTTCCTGTTCTTCTCCATCCTCCTCCAGTGGGCCGCTGGGCGTTCCGATGGCGTACGCGGGCTGGAGCGCGACGCCTAGCCTGCCGTCCCCGGCAGCAGTTACCCAGGCAGTCGCCCAGTGCAATGCCGCCAACGCACGCACGGGCCAGCCTCGACTGACCGGCCAGCCGGTACTCACCGACGGGCGAGGGCGATACACCGCAGCGCTCTACGTCATCGGCAAGCAGACCTACGACTGCATCTCAGACGGCACCGTAACCGGCACCGGGACCGGCGGAACGATGATCGAGGGGTCCTACCTGCGGCCCGGCCCAGACCAACTCGGCCTTCCAGGCGGCGGAGGCGGCGGCGCACGCGGCTTCCCCGGCAGCAACCCCAATGCGCCGATGCCCGCCCAGTTCCAGCACATCCTCGACAACCCACGCATCAAGAACGACCCGACGCTGCTCGCGCGGATGCGGGCCAACCTCCGCCGTCGGTTGGCGACCGGCGTCGAGACACACCTCTACGGACAGGCCGGTAGCGACATCGCCAGCGTGACCTTCCTGTTCCCCGACGGCACCACCGTCGACGCCACGGTGCAGAACGGCTGGTACTTCGCCTGGTGGCCGACCATCAACAACCCGACGTCGGTTCACGTGACGACGACCAGCGGCTCGATCATCACCTCGCCGTTGAACTGCAAGCCCGCGACAACCAGTTGCGTATTCGCAGGCACCATTCCACAACCGAAAGGCGCGACGACGGTCGCTCCGAGGCCGCCAGTCGGAACTCCGACCAAAACCACGCTGACAACCTTTGCAACGACAACTACCCCAAATCCTTGACAGAACCACCCGGACTCCTTACACGGCACGGTTCGGACCCAACGAAGCTACAGCCTGACGAACCGCAGCAGACTGCCGCACCACGCGCCCCCGAGAGTCGGTCCTACTGCTGAGGCTCCGTTGACCGTCGCCCCGAGCCGGCAATACCTTGTAACAGCATGACGCACATGGCACGAGCGTTTTGGATCATCGCCCTGGGGTTGTTGGTGGCGCTCCTTGCGCCGTTTGCCCGCTATCTGGCCCGACCCGGCATCCTGGGGACGGACTTACATCGCGTGATCAGTCCGCTGACAACCGGTCTGCTGCTCCTCGCGGCTGCAGTCGTTGCGGTCGGAACTGCAAAGGTCGTACTTGCTGTAGTCCATGTGCCGCGCAAAGGTAAGGACTAGGGTCCGTCAGACGATGATCGCTTGGGCGAAACAATCACCGGGCCGCAATTACCGCCGATGACCGGATTCGTGGCTGACCACTTGTCTCGCGCTCTCGGCTGGGGCGATGCTTCTGCCCTAACCGGCGTAGCCCTTGAACAGGAACATGGTCGTGCGATCGGCGCGAACTGCCACACGTCGCTTGAGGGCAACGCTTGGTCTGTGGTGCGTCGAGGTCCACAGCAGCAAGACGAGGTATCTGCCGGGCTTGAGCCGAACCGCAAAGCGTCCTCGCCGAACTCCAGCCTCGGCCACCGTCTTGTCGCTCGGCGTCCTCACGACTATCTCATCGAGGCTCCTGCACACATGGTCAGTGCACCCGGTCCATTTGCCAGTAACGATGCGGCAGTGCCGGCCGCCGACGTTCGGCCCGCCGCAGAGTTCAAGCTCGCCACGCAGGGTCCCATTCGATTGCTGGTGTCGGGTCCGTGAAGAGAGCGCGGACTCGGTCCAGACAGCGGTTAGGACAGTGGCGATGAGAGCTGAGACCGCGAAACTGACGAGACGATGACGCATGCGCTGAAACTACTGCGTTCAGCGACCTTCGTCACAGTGCCCGCTGGGCTGCCGGACCCATATGGCTTACTGTCGCCTTCTGTTCCGTCGCCGATGCAGTAGTGAACGCCGGGACACGTCTCGAGTCTGCATTGCGGGGGATGAGCAGTCAGAGGTCACGCGCGCGATCGAGACCCGCATGAGTTGGCCTGGCTATGCCACGAAGGTGGTGCTGTGGCGCCAGTGCCGCCCGCCGTCGGTGGAGACGTACTGCCAGGTCGTGACCCGGTTCGGATGCGCGGCGGAGTCTGACTGCTGCACCAAGGCCAGGAGCCCGTGCCCTATCGGTACCACCGCAGTCACATTCTCACCGAGAAAAGCCTCCCACCACGTTCGACCGGCGTTAGTGCTCACGTCGACAGCCGAGGCGCCATACGCGAACTCGACGGTGCGCGAGACGATCCCGACGTATCCGACGCCCTCAGGACCGTCTGCAGCATCGACGTGCAACTGCGGGCCATCAATTGTCCATCTCTTACCACCATCGGTTGTGCGAGCCGGGAACTGCGCCTGACCGTCATTGGCCAAAGCAAAGCCAACCTGACCGTCGGTGAATACACGCGTGCCGAACAAGTCCCGGGCGGGTATGACCGTGCCGAAGCCGGGAGGAGCGGGAAACCCTGAGCGTGGGTGCATGCGACGCGCGGTCACCTCGGCGGATGGCCTCAGGCCCGAAGCGGCGCTGCTCACCGCCGCGGTTCCTACAAGCGGGAAGCTGAGGACCGCAACTGCCCCCGTCATCACCACCGCCCGCACCGCATGCATCGGCCGGTCATATCGGATTGATCTCATCCCGTCCTCATTCTGGCGTTTGGGTCTGTATTGCCGATCCCGCCACTCTTGTGACCTCCAGCGAGACCTATCTCGATCGGATCGCCGCCGATGCGATAGGTACAGATTTGCGAGTCTCGGGTCGCTAGTGGTCCGGCCGCTCAGGTTCAGGAGGCTGAATATCCAGCTCCGCTCCACGGCTCTTACGCTCGTTTGCCACGGCGATCAAATCATCTAGTCCGAATTGGCTTCGCTCGTCGACGAGCGCGCGTCCGGCTGCCACCCTCAGCAGCATGCGTAGCCTCGGATCAGGTCGCACCTCGAATATGAACTCCGACCGCGACCCGGCCGACGCCGTACCGCTCGCCCGCACCAGCCCGCTCTCGACTGATTGGTCTGCGTCGCCAGGTGGCACGAGCCGCAGGACTGCATCACGGATCGCCTCGGGACCCACGTTGAACTCGTCCAGCAGCACGTGGCCAGCAAGACCCTCGTTCTCTCGCACCAAAGCGAGCAGGATGTGCTCGGTCCCGATGTAGTTATGCCTAAGGCGCAACGACTCCCGCAGTGAAAGCTCGAGTACCTTCTTGGACCGCGGGCTGAATGGAATCTGACCGCTCGTAACCTCCTCGCCGGGACCGACGGTTCGGATCAGATGCTCCCGGGCCCGCTCAAGCGAAACGCCGAGCGACTCAAGCACCCTCGCGGCAACCCCCTGTTCCACGCGAAGCAACCCAAGCAGGATGTGCTCGGTGCCCACGTAGTTGTGGACCAGTGCCCTGGCCTCATCCTGCGCGAAGACAACGACTTCACGCGCTCGCTCGCTGAACCGCTCAAACACCACAACAAGCTTCTCACCTAGGGCAACCCACCCATCGAAGACGGCCGCGCCTGCTTCGTCTCGCCGAAACCATAGTGTTCCCAAGGTGACAACACGGGAGCGGTACGACGCAATGATCAATAACCCCATTGGGGAACATCTGCGCGAGCTTGGTTTCCGGAAGCGGCGCAATACGTTCTTTAGAACCACCGAGCACGGCTGGATCGCGATCGATTTCCAGGTGAGCCAGTTCGGGACCCGTGAACACGTGTCGTTCACGATCAACCTGGCCATCAATTTCGTCGAGTTGCGGCCCGTCGACGAAGATCAGCCCTCACTAGGCAAAGCGCACATCGAGGTCCAGCGGATCGGGTCGCTCCTTCCCGATAAGCGACACAACACTGGTGGAAACTCGATCCCGTGGCCGACCTAGACAACGTGGCCCGCGAAGTGATCCGGGATCTCGACCAATACGCGATTCCGTGGCTAGAGCAGCGCCAGATCTTCTCTAAGACGCTCACCACCACACGCATCGACCCCGAGTTCCTGCTCCCCATCCAGATCTCTCGCCTGAGCGTCGTAGCTGGTCGAGCAGAACGCGACGACCTCTCAGCCGAGCTTCGTCAGCTAGCCGAGGAGAGGCACGCAACCCGAAGCCGTTGATCGGAGCGTCGCCGATGCACAAGCAGCTCAAAGTGCGTCAGCTTGGCGAAGTCGGGAACTCCTTGAGCATCCGGCTCACATATCGGCGGTCCGAGGCTGTGAGGTCAGGCATCAGCTGATCCAGCGCTGCGGCGCTTCTCGCCGTCCGGATATACGCCAGCCCTCTGAGCCCCATCTGGCGCACGTCTTGGTCCGGACGGGATGCAGAGATAACTAGCTGTTCGATGCCTCGCTCATCGCCGTGTTTCGCGAGGGCCCGGGTCAGGCATCCCTCGGTCTCAACCGGAAACTCGTCGCGCCGAAGTTCCAGGCAACGAACCATGGCCGGGATCGAATCGAGGTTCGGTGACTGCTGTAAGCAGTTCGCTGCCCATGCGACGGTCTTCGGATCATCATCGTCGAGTGCGCCTTCGATCATGCCGATTGCGTTCTTTCCGCCGACTCGGGCGAGAGCCCGCAGGCAGTTCACTCGAGTGTTGAAATCGCCGGAAGCCAGTCCCGGCGCAACGACCGGGATGCAGTCGAGAGTAGGTGTCTCAGATCTCATGTACAGCATCACTGTTGCCGCCTTGCCCTCCTCGGAGTCAAGACCGTGAGCCGCGATCGTCGCCAGCAATTGCGGTTCCGTTCGGCTTGAAGCCACGCGTCTGCCGACCGCATTCATTGGTCGGTCAAAGAGCGCGAGAATGGGTCTTGCTAAAGAGCGGCGCATCGTCAGATGAGCGACTGTATCGCCGGTCAGCCGCACTGTTGGCCGCGATCCCCGCCTACCATCGCATCTGTCGCTAAGTGCTCCGCCGCCTAACCGATCACAGGGTTCAGTGGCTATCGCTGGCCAGCCGACGCTGAGGCTCGCCGGGCGACGCCGAGCCTGACCCGAACATCCGGAACGTCCGCGATCTCGTCCAGCCCGCCGATCAGCCAGCCTGCCCGGACAGCAGCCATATAAAGCAGGTCCTCGCCGAATTCGAGCATGTCTGGGCGCTCGCCTTCGAGCAGTTCGTATCCCGGCCCGGCTGCTCGACCGTTGATTGAGCCCGTGTACGAGTGGCGTGCGAAGCCATCCTCGACCCAAACGCCCTCGCCGAGCTGCCGCACCCTGCCGGGCAGCGGCGCGAACGTTGACCTCCCAGGTAGCCGGTCGCGAGATGCCATCACTACACCGACCTGCAGGACGACCATTGTCCGACCGGTGACGCGCTCACCGACCCAGCCCGCGGCCTCAAGCGCTTCCCAAAGCATCTCGCCGACCCCGCTCCCGCGATTGTGAAAGAGCGCCCGGCCGGTCCCGCCCAGCGTCGCCGGCCCCTCGTACCCCAGGACCACGGGGTCAACGAAAAGGTCCTCGATCACAACTCGAACCACAGGATGCAGCGTAACTTGGAAGCCAGCGCCTGATCGCCGCCGAGTGCTCCGTCGCCTTAGAGATAGGCGTCGTCCTCGCGCCGAATCTGACCTAAGCGATAGCGGCATGCGGGCGGTGGTCCGACGCGATGAGCGGAATGCAACGCCGGTTCAAGTCGGGTCGTCGGCTTCAAATCAACTGAGTTGGTCGCCGTTACTGGCCTTCGAGATTCCGAGGACCGGAACATTCCACATCGGTCACGTTGTCAGCATCCATACGCAACGAATCAGCAAACCTAACCGTCCGGGATTGTGTTTTCCGGCGGGTACGTGTAGCTTGCCTGACCAATCAAGTGCCCCCGGGACCGTTGCAGCGACCCGCGGGCGTGGATAAGACCCCAGCAGGTTCTCACCATGGACGGTACACGGAGCATCAGACTCGCCGCAGCGGTCGCAGTCGCCCTCACGACGCTACTAATAAGCGCCACCGCCGCAACAGCCAAAGCGAAAGGCTGCATCGTCCCACGCCTCACCGGCGACACGCTCGCACAGGCCCGCACGAAGCTCGAGCACGCTCACTGCACGGTCGGGAAGATCACCGGCCCGAGAACCGGCAAGATCACAGGCCAGGCCCCGAAGGCCGCCCGGCACGAGAAGCGTGGCACGAAGGTCACCGTCACGCTCAAGACGAAGCCGGCGCCAACGCCCGCTACGCCCACGCTGGCTCCGGTGGTCAAGGAGTGGGACTCGGACAACGCCGCCACGATCAGCACCCTCTTGGTCGGCTCCTCAGCCACGGCAACGTTGACAGACCCCGACGGGTTCGACGGGGCAACCAGCGTTACGCTCACCGACCAACTCGGAGACACCTGCAATGCCGTCGTGAGCGGAACATCCGCGTTTTGCAAGATGACCGTCACCGGCACCCCGTCGTCATACCGGGTCGCATATCCCGGCGGTGACACCACCAGTACAACCGAGTGGCCGGCCGATCAGATCGCGATCACCAACCCGTCGGTACGCGTCTCGACAGCCGTCATCAACGCTCTCGATTGGTCGTGGATCGGCGAGGGCGGCACCGGGTGGACCCCGACTATCGATGACACGCAGCCGTTCAACAGCGCGTTCCGCCTCGACGTGGACGTGACAGGAAACCTTCCCGGCGACACATTCCCGACCGGGTATCTGACGTTCGCCGTCGTCAGTGTCGACGGGCAACCGGAGGGCTCAGACTCGTCATTTTGGTCTGATCAGAATCAGGTCACCGACGCGGATAATTGCACAGAGGTGGAGACGAACGGTGCGTCATCGGTTGGTTGCGCGTTCTCGTTTTACGCAGTCGGAACGTTCCAGATCCAGGTTACGTTCACATCCACCGACGCGGACTATCAGGGGACATCAAGCCCGATCATCACCGTTGACGCGAACTAGGAAGCGACTCAACGCGGCGCGCCACCCATTGCGCGGCCACGGACCGTGTCAGTCTGATAGTGACGGTTCCTCCGCACCGCGGGGAGCCTTACGGACCGGCCCGCTCGCAACGACGTCTACTTCGCCGATTGGAGCCGTCCGGCTCGCTATCGCTTTTGTCGGAGGCTGTCGGAAAATTCCGAGCGGTTGTACGAAAGTGACAACGGCGTCTTGGGTCGAGCGCGCAGGAGCGCGACGGTCGGCCTCAGCGGAGTCGCAGCGATCGAAATGACCCACCGCAGAACCGACTCTTTGTCATCGATGTACAAGAAGCCGCCGAAGCCCGAGAATTTTCCGACAGCCTGGTCGCAAAGCACTCACGCGTGGCGCGGGTGGGACCGGACGGTCTTTGCGCTTGTGGCTTTACCGGTCGATACCGCTGTCGCGTGCTGGGGCTGGCGCGTGCGCCTCTGCGACCGCGCCGCCGTGCTGACGGTCGAGGTCCTTTTCCCATTGTGGCCGGGGGTCGTAGTCAGCTGCCAACCCGGGGTAAGCCGGCTTTGCCGGCTTACTGTTGGCGATGACTGTCAGCAGTTCGTCGTGTTTCCAGCCGACGTCAGCGCCTTTGAGCCAGACGTCGGGTCGGTCGAGTTCTGCGAAGCTGACGCCCTGTCGTCCTGACCGGTGTCGGGTTTCGCGGTAGAGAACGCCTTGAGCCTTGAGCGCTGCAGGGAGCTGGTCGAGGCTGACTACTGTCGCGGTGGCGGCCGCGATCTTTTCGTGCAGCCGCCGGTAGCGGCCTGTCAGCGGCCGTGATCTGATCCCTCGGGCACGTTCATCTTGGGTAGGTGCCGTTGCTGACCCTGTAGTTGGGTCAGGCCCAGTTCGGCGGTTATGCGTGCGCAGGCTGCCTGGGCACGGCTGTAGTCACGGTGGGTCGAGGCGAGCCGCCCGTCGGGTTTGACGATGTTGACGACGAGGTGCATGTGCGGCTTGCTGTGTTTGCTGTCGTGGCGGATCGCTGCCCACTCGCAATCGTTGAGCTTCATCTGCTCGATGAACCGTTGGGCGAGATCGGCGGCGGTGTGGTCGCTGACCGGTTCGTCGGCTGGGAGGCTGAGGGAGCAGTGCCACACATGACCGTCACGGGTGCCGGTGCGGTTCCCGGCCCTGTCCTGTACAGGTATCGGCGCTTTGCGGCCTGTCTCGCGGTGCGGGGCGTCCAACAGGGCCGAGAACTCCCGTCGCGTGCTCGGGGTCTGGATCGGCGTGACCTTGTAGCCGGTGCGGAGCTGCACGCTCGCTGAGCCGGTGATGATCCTCGGGTCGGTGTGCTCGTTGCGGTTGCCTTTACCGCCCAAATAGCCGACCAGCCGGGCCATCTTCCCACCGCGGGTGATGTTCGGGATCACAGCCCACCCCCTCGGACACCGGCAGCCGCGTCCTCAACTGTTTTGTGCGTGACCGCCAAGGCGCGCAGCAGCACACGCGCCTGACCAGCCAGAGCGTTCAGCTCCCTGCTGTTTGCGGTGTGGGCTATGCGAACGAGCTGGTTGAGGTTGTTCCCGACCCTCGCGAGCTCCCGGCGTGTATCGCTCAACTCCCTGACTGCCCCAGCATCAACCCCACCGGACCCGGTGTCGCTCAACGCGGACTCAACCATCAGCCGCTGGATCGACACACCACCCGCCGCTGCCCGCCGTCGCAACTCCAAAAGCTCCACGTCTGAGACCCGCAGGTCAAGCCTGCGGTTACGCGGCACCTGACCCCTGGGCCGGCGACGACCCGTGCGATCAGCACCACTCATCGACGGTCACTGAGGTGGTGTTCCGCGCAGCGGCGAGCGGTAGCGCCACGGGTGAGGCGCAGCCGAACCCTGGCACTACCTTTAGCTCGCTCCGCCCCGCGACCGATAAACCTGGCTCCACCCCCACGACCCTGTGACCTGGCTCCACCCGAGCGACCGAGTGACCTGGCCCCACCCCCACGACCGAGTGAGCTCGCTCCACCCCTGCGACCGTGTGAGCTGGCATCCGTGCCGCACCCATGAGCAGAGCGCTCAGCCGACGGTCGGCTCGGCCTGTTGAACACCGGTGTCAGCGAGCCTGTCGGCAACCGCAAGCAGCTCCTCGGACGCAGTCCGGAACGCCTGCGCGACGGCGAGGATGTCAGTGCCGTGCATCGCCTCACCCAGCCTGGCGGACGCCTGATCAAACCCGTCCCACAAACCATCCCGGGACGGGCGGTTGCCGCCCGGCCTGACCTCATACGGCAGCGTGCCCGGGCCCCAATCATCACGGGCCGCCCAGCTAGTCGCGGTCGTTCTCCCCGCGTGAGACAAAGTCGAGGCGAGATGCTCAAACGCGTCAGCGATCGCCCGCAACCGGTCCACATAACCCGTGCTCGGCGGCGCCAGCGCACTGGCATTGAACGCGGCGTTCAGATTGTCATCGGCGAGCTGCACCAGCCGCTTCACGCTCTCACGCGTCCCAGCTGGTGAAAGCACACCAGAAGCCCGCGGCTCACCCTCGGTCAGACCCTCCGGACCACGGCCCTCCGGAACCGCCAACCCAGACCTCCCCGACCCCGGGGGCGCAGCAGCCGGGACCTGGGCCGCCGCAGAGTTGGCCGCGGCGAGCATCCGCTCAAGCTCAGACCGGCGCACAAGCAACTTACGCATCCCCGCCCGCGTGGCCTGCAGCTGCCCCTTCCTTACCCACAGCCGCACCGTTGCGGGATTCACCCGCAACTCGTCAGCGATCTCCGCCAACGTCAACCACCGATCCCGCTCAGGGCCACGGCCAGTGCTCGAAGTGTTCATCCACCCAGCTTAGCGTAATCAACGTAATCCGTGATACATTACGGTAATGAGCATAACCAGGGACGACGTGCTCACCGTCAACGACGTCGCAGCACTCCTCGAACTCAAGCCCTACACTGTCAAGGAATACGCACGCCGCGGCATCCTCCCCGGACGCAAACTCGGACGCACCTGGCGATTCCTGAGACCCGAACTCGAAGACGCCATCAGGCGCCTACCGGGAGCCCACGCGTAGCGGACAGTCGTAGACTTCTTCGTTGAGGTCACGGATGTCAGAGCCTGCACGCCACACCCAAAGCGAGATCGAAGCGGCTACCGCCACCTTCCAGGGTCCGGAGTTGACCTTGGATGAACTGATGGCGGGCGTTGAGCCGATCCGTTCGATGGATCAGCTCGACATCCCAGATCTCACCGACGACGAGCGTGAGGCGTTCGCCGCGGCGTTGGACACCGCGTGACCGATACCGTCGCCGTCGACACCAATGTGTTCACGGCGCAGCTTCGCAAGTCAAGCAAGCTTGCGCAGCTGTACGCCCCGCACATCGTCGGACGACTGCTGGCAATTACGCCCCAGACCGTCGCGGAGACGCGATTCGGGGCCCTCAAGGCGGGGTGGGGCCCAAAACGTGTGACCGAGGTGGAGCAGATCGTCGAGCAGGCGCGTGTATTGCCCGTCGACCGGTCGACGATTGAGCAGGTCGCCCAGCTCCGGTACCGGTGCCTCACCTTCGGACATCCCCTTCATCAGCCGGCGCACACCGCCGACCTGTGGATCGCTGCGGCAGCCATCCGATGGGGCCTGACCCTCGTCGCTCACGACGGAGTCTTCATCGACTGTCCTGGACTTGATCTGCGCACAGAGCTGCGCTGAAC
Source organism: uncultured Conexibacteraceae bacterium (assembly GCA_963761675.1). GTDB lineage: Bacteria > Actinomycetota > Thermoleophilia > Solirubrobacterales > Solirubrobacteraceae > Palsa-465. The sequence goes on along the minus strand of CAVXIA010000001.1, from coordinate 412,769 downwards.
CAGGTGGCCGATGGGCAGAACCCTGTTCTACAGGGCCCAGTTGGTAGCGGATCGTGGTAGCGAATCTACCGAGACACTCCTCAGTCGTTCCCGGAATCTGCCGTTTTGCAGGCAAGAACCGAATGGGCGGTGACGGGCTCGAACCGCCGACATCCTGCGTGTAAAGCAGGCGCTCTACCAACTGAGCTAACCGCCCGTTCGAGGGTTATTACAGCTGAACCTCGGAGCCGTCGCCACTCCAGGCGATGTGGAACGCGCCGTCGCGATCGACCCGCCGGTAGGTGTGGGCGCCGAACAGGTCGCGCAGCCCCTGGATCAGGCTCGCTGGCCCGCGGGCTCGCCGGTAGCCGTCGTAGTAGGCGAGCGAGGATGAGAACGCCGGCGTCGGGATCCCGATCTCCGCGGCGCGAGCGACGACCCGCCGCCACGGATCCTGGGCACGCTCAAGGGCATCGGCGAAGAACTCAGCGAGCATCAGGTTCGCCAGATCCGGCTCAGCGTCATACGCCTCGCGGATGCGGTCCAGGAACCGGGCCCGGATGATGCAGCCGCCCCGCCAGATCGTCGCCATGGCGCCGAGATCGAGGCCCCAACCCTCAGCTTCGGAGGCGGCCGCCATCTGCGCGAAGCCCTGTGCGTAGGAAACGATCTTGGACGCATAGAGCGCGTGGCCAAGGTCTTCCGCGAGCGCCGCGTCCCGTCCCGTCGCGGCGCTGGAGGGGCCGGCGAGACGATCGGAGGCCGCGACCCGCTCGGATTTCAGCGCACTCAGCGTCCGTGCGAATACGGCCTCAGTGATCCCGGTCAGCGGAACGCCCCGCTCGAGTGCGTCCTGGGCGGTCCACCGGCCGGTGCCCTTCTGCTCAGCGGCGTCGAGGATCACGTCGACCAGCGGCCGGCCGGACGCCTCGTCGGTTGTGGCCAACACCCGAGCCGAGATCTCGATCAGGAACGATTCGAGCTCGGACTCATTCCAGAGTTTGAACTGCTCCGCTATCTCCGGCACCTCGAGTCCGGCCCCGTGACGCAGGAGGTCATAGCTCTCCGCGATCAGCTGCATGTCCGCGTATTCGATCCCGTTGTGCACCATCTTCACGTAGTGACCAGCGCCATCCGGACCGACATAGGTGCAGCACGGAGTGCCGTCGACCTGCGCGGCGATCGCCTCGAAGATCGGCCTCACCGACTCCTCGTAGGGAGCGCGGTCGCCACCCGGCATGATGCTCGGCCCGTTGAGCGCGCCCTCCTCGCCGCCGGAGACTCCGGAACCGAGGAAGTGCACGCCCTGCGCGCTGATCGCCCGGTGGCGCCGCTGCGTGTCACGGAAGTTCGCGTTGCCGCCGTCGATCAGGATGTCCCCGGGATCGAGGTGCGGGAGGATCTCCTCGATCACGGCGTCAGTGGCGGCCCCAGCCTGCACCATGCTCATCAGCACGCGCGGCCGCGCCAGCGCACTGACCCAGCTGGCCACTGACTCGTGAGCGGTCAGCGGACCCTCGCCGCCGTGCTCGGCCATGAACGCCTCGGTGCGACTGGTGGTCCGGTTGTGGACCGCGACGGGGATGTCGTGGTGGGCAACGTTGCGCGCGAGGTTCGCACCCATCGTTGCCAGGCCCGTGAGGCCGAAATGGGGTTCCGAGATCATCTCGTCAGCCTACAGCCCGGCTACCGCCTTCTCCTGATGCCCGCCGAACTGCTTGCGCATGGCCGACAGCAGCTTGTTGCCGTAGTCCGCCGGCCCGCGTGAGCTGAAGCGGTTGAAGAGCGCCGCCGAGATCACATGTGCCGGCACGCCCTCGTCCACGGCAGCTTCGACCGTCCAGCGGCCCTCACCCGAGTCCGACACGCGACCTGTGAACTCCGACAGTTCCGGCGACTCGACAAGCGCCGCCGCCGTCAGGTCGAGCAGCCACGACGAGACCACGCTGCCACGCCGCCAGACCTCGGCGACCGCTGCAATGTCGATGTCGTATGCGTAGTTGCGCTCAGCGTCGGTCACCGGCGCGGTCTCGGCGTCCTTCTCCTGGCTGGCCTTGCCAAAGTTGGCGTGCTCCAGGATGTTGAGCCCCTCCGCGTAGGCGGCCATCAGCCCGTATTCGATGCCGTTGTGGACCATCTTCACGAAGTGGCCGGCCCCGGCCGGACCGGTGTGCAGGTAACCGAGCTCGGCCTCGGTCGGGTCGCCGCTGCGGCCCGGTGTGCGCTCGATGTCGCCGATGCCGGGCGCCAGCGACTTGAAGATCGGGTCCAGCAACTCGACCGCCTCATCGGTCCCGCCGATCATCATGCAGTATCCGCGTTCGAGGCCGAACACGCCTCCACTGGTGCCCACGTCGACGTAGTGGATGCCACGCGGTTCGAGCCTCTCCGCACGCGCGATGTCGTCGCGGTAGTAACTGTTACCGCCGTCGATCAGGACATCACCCCGCGACACGATCTCAGCCAGCTGCTGAATCGTGTCATCCGTGAACGCCGCCGGAACCATCGTCCAGACCGCTCGCGGGGGGGTGAGCTTCGAAACCAGATCGGCGAGCGAGCTCGCACCGCTCGCGCCGGTCTCCGACGCCAGCGCGGTAACCGAGTCGGCCTGCACGTCGAAGACCACCAGTTCGTGCCCGTCGCGAACCAGGCGCCGCACCATGTTGGCGCCCATCCGACCAAGTCCAACCATTCCCAATTGCATGACCTTGACCTCCTTGAGTGTCCGATCGAGACGTTATTTGGCGTCAGCGCCCACAAGCTGCTGGATCGAGCTGTTGCCCGAGTCCCAAACGCGCCGTGCCAGCTCCAGATTCACCGCACGCGGCCATGCGGGCCCGCCGTAGACGAGTCCGGTGTATGACTGCACGAGCGTCGCCCCCGCGAGCACCCGCTCCCAGACGTCATCAGCCGACTCGACTCCACCCACCGAGATCAGCACCAGCTCAGAGCCCGCCCGCGCCCGCAGGCGCCGCAGCACCTCGAGTGAGCGCGCCTTCAGCGGCCTGCCGGACACGCCGCCGCCCTCAGGCCATGCGTCCGCCGCCACCTCCTCAGCCGGAGTCCCGAGCCCGGCGCGATCGACCGTGGTGTTGGTCGCGATGATCCCGGAGAGCTCGAGCGCCAGCGCCAGATCGACTACGGCATCGACGTCCTGGTCGCGCAGATCCGGGCTGATCTTGACCAGCAGCGGCGTTGCCCGGTCCTCCTCGAGGACCGACTCGACCAGCGGGCCCAGCAGCTCGACGGACCCGAGATCGCGCAGGCCAGGGGTGTTGGGCGAGCTGACATTGAGCACAAGGTAGTCGGCGTGCGGTCCGAGCACGCGCGCCGCGCGACGATAGTCCTGGGCGGCGAGGTCGAGCGGCGTCTCGCGGTTCTTACCGATGTTGACCCCCACGACTGTCTCCGACCGCGGCCGAGCGAGGCGCCTCGCCGCTGCTTCGGCGCCCTTGTTGGGAAACCCCATCCGATTCAGCAGCGCGCGGTCCGCCGGTACACGGGCGAGGATCGGCGCCGGGTTCGGCGACTGTTGCCGCGGTGTGATCGTCCCGACCTCCACGAACCCGAAGCCGAGCGCGCCCAGGCCCGCGAAGTGTTCGGCGTCCTTGTCGAGGCCGGCGGCGACACCGAGCGGCGAGCTGAAGGTGAGCCCCAGCGCGGTGACGCGGAGGAGCTCGTCATCGACGTGCGTCAGCGCTCGCAGCCCGGCGCGGGGGCGTGGCCGCGCCGTCACCATGTCAAGCCCGCTCAGCGCGAGTGAGTGCGCCCGCTCAGGCGGCACGCGCGTGAGCGCGACGTCGAACAGGGTCCCGTACACACTCCTCACCGACGGGCGCCCAGCTGCAGAAAGCGCTCGCAGAGACCGCGGCCGCGGTCGTTCCAGGCCGCCATCTCAGATGACGTCTCCCGCATGATCGCCTCGACGTCCGGGCGACCCCCGTCCGCATCCAGCTCCGGCGCGTAGACGGTGAACCACCGCTCGAGGCTCTCAGCGGTGACCTCTGCGTGAAACTGGATGCCCCAGGCCTGGGCGCCGATTCGGAAAGCCTGCGCACACGTGCCGTTGCGCGCGAGCTCCGTTGCGTGCGGCGGCAGCACCGCCTCGTAGCTGTGCCATTCGAACGCCGAAAACCGCTGGTCCATCGCGCCGAGGACGGGATCAGCGGTCGCGGCGGACCTCAGCGTCACCTCGTACCAGCCGATCTCGGGCCTGGACAGACGCCGCGTGCTGCCGCCCCCCGCCTCGACCAGCAGTTCGGCGCCGAGGCAGACTCCGAGTGTGGGCACCCGCTCGGCCAGCGCGGCGGCGAGGAACCGCTTCTCGACCTCGAGCCACGGGTACTCGATGCCCTGATCTGGGTTGGCGTCGCCGCCGAGGCACAGGATCGCGTCGTAAGCGCCGGGCTGGGCCGGGGCATCGGTCTGCTCGGCCGGACGCCACTCGTCGAGGTCCGCCCCGCTGGCCGTGAGTGCGTCACCGAATACCCCTGGCCCGGCATCTGCCTGGTGGACGATCGTGAGCACCCGCATCCGCCGGGACGATACGGGAACACCGTTGGCGGGGGCCGGCGATCGCGATCCCGAGTGACCGCCGGGGGCCTGTCACCAGAAAATTCACACTTACCCCTTGCATTACAACAGACAGTCGGTTACGGTGGATGTCGCCACTCAGAACTTCGAGGGGATCCACTGATGTACAACGCCTTCCACACCAACAAAGAGACCATGATCGCCGATGCCGGCACGGCTGCGTCCGTCCGGATTGCGGTTGGCCGTCTCGCCAGCCACCGATCCCTCGCCGCGAGGTCCGCGCGCTGATAAACGGCGCAGATACTCTGACCTGAGCGAGGGCGGTCCCCAACGGGGGCCGCCCTTTTTTTGTCGGAGCGGGACCTGAAGCATCCCCCGGTGTCGTGACGAGCCACGGTCGGACGTCGTTCACATGCAGGTGCAGTTAATCGCGTCACGCGCGTCGCTTTGACACGCCCTGACGTGACGCTCACCGCTCCCGTATTACACACGCATAGAGAAAGGAACTAGGACATGTTGACCCGCTCGCTGATCACGAGCGCGCTGCCGAAACCCAGGCGCAGGTCGCTGCCTGGACTGCTGGCCTGGCGACTGTTCGCCGGAAGACTGAGTGCCACCCGCCGGAGATCGCTGCGAATCGAGGCCCGTGCAGACGCGGTCCGGGCCCGCTGCGAGAGCCGCCACGTGTACGGTCGGCGCGATGCTTGAACGCTCACACGGACTGACGGACGCGGCGCTCGAGGCGATTGAGGACCTCGAGCGCCGCGTTCTGATGGCTGACGGTGGACGTCTGAAACTCGAGTGGGGCACGCTTCGCGATCGCCGGCCGACGGAGGTTTGCGACCTGCTGTGGTGGGCGGGTGAGCGACTCCTCGGCTTTGCCGGAATCTACGCATTCGGCTGGCCAACGCTCGAGCTCACTGGCATCGTCGATCCCGATGCCAGGCGCCGCGGGATCGGCCGAGCGCTGTTAGACGCAGCCCTGCCGATCTGTCGCGAGCAGCGGGCGGAGCGCCTGCTGATGGTGGTTCCGAGGCCATCGGCCGGCGGCCGCGCACTCGCGCTCAGCCTCGGGATGCCTCACGATCACTCCGAGCACGCGCTCAAGTTGGCCCACCGTCCTGCAGAGCCGTCCAGCGAACGCTCGGTGTCGCTGCGCGAGGCGACCGACGGCGACATCGGGGCGCTCTCCAAGCTGTACCTCGAGGGATTCGGCGATGCGCGGGTGGACGCCGGCAGGCCGATGTCTGACCACCGTGCCCGCACGCTGATGGTGGTCCACGGTCGTGAGGTGGTCGGGACCGTGCGCACCACGCTCGACGGTGACCGCGGCGCGGTCTACGGGTTCGTGGTCGCGGCGCGGTGGCGCGGTCGCGGCGTCGGCCGAGCCGCCCTCGATCAGGTCTGCCGTGAACTGTTCGACCGTGGCGCTGCCCATGTCGACCTCGAGGTCGAGGTCGCCAACGACCGTGCGCTCGGCCTGTACGAGTCGCTCGGATTCACGCGAGTCGTCACCGATGACTACTACGAGCTCCGCCTGATCTGACCAGATGCCGTGAGACGAATCTCGGCCCGGTGCGATCAGCGATCCCAGTCGATGGCTGAGAGCCGAGCGAGCGCGCGGATCAGCGACTGCGTGCCATCACCCCCACCACCCTGCGCCCTCAGCGCCAGGTAGAGCTCGTGCGCGAGCGCCAGGCCCGGCAACGCCAGGTTCATTTGCCTGGCCTCCGCCAACGCGATCTCCATGTCCTTGACGAAGTGATCGACCATGAAGCCGGGGGCGTAGTCACCCTTCAGCATCCGTGGCGCGTAGTTGGACAGCGACCACGACCCGGCCGCTCCACCGCTCACCGCCTCCAGCACCCTCTCGGGGTCGAGTCCGGCCCTGTGGGCATACAGCAATGCCTCGCACACACCGATCATGCCGGTCGCGATCAGTGTCTGGTTGACCATCTTCGTGTGCTGCCCCGCACCCGCAGGTCCCTGATGGCTGACCGTCGTGCCGAGAATCTCCAGCAGCGGCCGCACGCGCTCGAATGTCGCAGCCTCGCCACCGACCATGATCGACAGCGTCGCGTTGCGCGCCCCCACGTCCCCGCCGGACACCGGCGCGTCGACACTGCCGACCCGCTTGGTGGCCGCAGCCTCGAAGATCTCCTTGGCGAGTGACGGTTCGCTGGTGCTCATGTCGACCAGCACCGATCCAGCCATCGCTGCGGTCAGCACACCGTTCTCACCGAGCACGACCTCGCGCACATCGGCCGGATAGCCGACGATCGTGAAGGTGACATCCGCAACGGCCGCGACCTCCGCCGGCGTGTCCGCCCAGCTCGCGCCCCTGTCGAGCAGCGGCTGCGCTCGCGCCCGTGTGCGTGAGTACACCGTCAGCGGATAGCCCGCGTCCACCAGGTGCCCGCACATCGAGGCGCCCATCACACCCGTGCCGATCCACCCGACCCGTGCCGATCCTGCATCAGCGAGATTCAAAGCGCTCCCATCTCAGGACACCAATTGCTGCTTGACGACCTTCCCGAGCGCGTTGCGCGGCAACTCGTCCAGGAAACGCACCTCACGCGGGCGCTTGTGCGATGCCAACTCACCACCGACGTGATCGATCAGCTCACGCGCGAGTGCGTCGTCGTCGCCGTCCGCGACAACCCACGCGACGATCCGCTCGCCGAGGTCCGGATCGGGCTCGCCGGTCACGGCGACCTCGAGCACACGCGGATGCTCGAGCAGCGTGACCTCGATCTCACCCGCACCAACCCTGTAGCCGGCGGTCTTGATCAGGTCGGTCGAACGCCGGCCGACGATCCTCCAGTACCCGTCCGGATCCCGGGTCGCCAGATCGCCGGTGGCAAACCAACCGTCGCGCATCGCGCCCGTGGTCATGTCCGGCCGGTTCAGATAGCCGCTGAAGAGGTTCGGACCGCGTACGACGACCTCGCCCATCGTCTCGCCATCGTATGAGTCCAGCTCGACTCCATCGTCGTCGAGCAGGCGCACCTCGACGCCCGGGACAGGAACACCAACCCGACCGGCGCGCCGCGTGCCGTCGACCCGCACTGCCAGGTTCATGAGCGTCTCCGTCATCCCGTAGCGCTCGGCTATCTCCTGCCCGGTCAGACGCCGGATCCGTTCGAACTCCGGCGCCGGAAGCGGCGCCGAGCCAGACACCAGGAGCCGGGCCGCGCGAAGGCCATCCACGATCGCGCGGTCATGCTCGGCCGCCTGACCGAGGCGGTGATACATCGTCGGGACGCCGAACAGCACCGTCCCGCCCGCCTGAAGCGCCGCCGCGGCCGCGCCGGCGTCGAAGCGGCCGAGGTGGCAAAGCGTGCCACCTCGGCGCAGAACACCCAGAAGCCCGATCACGAGTCCATGCACGTGAAACAGCGGCAGGGCGTGGACAACCGTGTCCTGCGCGGTCCACGCCCAAACCTCGGCGAGCGCGTCGAGGTTGGAGCTGATCGAGCCGCGTGACAGGACGACACCCTTCGGGCGGCCGGTCGTGCCCGACGTGTAGACGATCAGCGCCGCATCCGTGTCGGAGTGAAAGCCCGCGGGCAGTTCGCCCACGCGAGCGTCCAGGTCGACCTGCAGCTCCCGGGGTGGCTTGGACAGAGTCGGAATCGCTCCTCGGGGGGCACCGATCAGCACATCGGGCGCGCTGTCGGTGAGGATATGCAGGAGCTCCGCACGGCCGAGCTTCGGGTTGATCGGCACCAGCGGGCTCCCGACGCTGAGGGCGGCGACTGCCGCCACACAGAACTCCAGCGAGGACTCCGCCCACACAGCGACCCGCTCGGCGCCCGCGATCTGCGGGGCGAGTGCCGCCGCGGCCTCTCGCAACTCTCCATATGAGAGCGCCCGGCCGGCGACCGAGACGGCCCGCGTGCCGTCAAGTTCGGTGACACCGGTCAGCATCGGTCTGAGGCTACCCGAGCGGTCCGGCGGGCCGTCGCTCAGGGCCAGTCGTGGGCCTGGACCACCTGCGCCAGCCGGCGGCCTGCAGCCTCGATCTGCTCAACGGTCGAGGCCTCGATCACCTCGCCCAGACCCAGCCGCCGCGCCTGGCCTGGGGCGAGCGCGCACGAGCCCGCCACAACGTGACAGCTGAGACCGGCCGCCCGTGTCCGGGCGGCGACCTCGGACACGAGCTTGCCGGCCAGGCTCTGGACGTCGAGCCTGCCCTCGCCCGTTATCACCGCTCTGGCCGCGTCCGCCCGAGCGTCGAAATCGACTGCGTCGAGCACGAATCCGGCGCCGGGAACCAGTTCGGCGCCGAACGCTGCCCAGAGGCCTCCGGAGAGCCCGCCGGCCGCGCCGGTCATCGGTCTGCCGCGCGGGTCAACCGGCAGCATCGTGGCGGTGGCGTGCAACCGGTCCGTGAGCAGCTCGATCTCGGCGGCGGTGGCGCCCTTCTGCGCGGCGAACACGCGCGCTGCCTGCTCGTACGGGGTGCTGACGTCGCACAGCACGACCAACCGTGCGCCGTTGAGCCCGCCGGCGCGCTCGATCACCCCAACCGCGCCGCTGCCACCATCGGAGGTGGCGCTGCCGCCGACACCGAGGTAGATCGTGCGCGCGCCGGAATGTATCGCCTCGAGGATCAGCTCACCCGTACCCGCCGTGCTGGCGGCGATCGGATCGCGTTCTGAGCGCTCCACGCGGTGAAGGCCGCTGGCTGCCGCCGTCTCGACGACAGCGATGTCACCGGCCTGGGCGAACTCGGCGCTCACCCGCCGCCCGAGTGGATCGGTGACCGTCGCGGCCCGTAGGTCGGCGCCCCACGCGTGCGCGAGCGCCGTCATCGTCCCCTCGCCTCCATCCGCAACGGGACACAGATCCGCCGGCACTCCGGCAGCGTTCAGCCCGCGTCCGACAGCCTCGGCGACCTGCATCGCGGTGAACGTGCCCTTGAACGAGTCGGGCGCGATCAGAACCGGGGCCTGGTCACTCAATGCCGCAAGCCTGACAGATGCGTCGTGCGCGACAGATACCGCGAGCGTGGCAGGATGCGCAGATGCCCTATGCCGCCAGTACCGATCCGGCTCGAATCGACCGCGACTGGGTCTGGCGCATGCTCTCGACGGAGGCCTACTGGCATCGGTGGCGCACGCGCGATGACATCGAGCGGCAGATCGACTGCGCCTGGCGGGTCGTCAGCGTCCACGAGGACGACACCGGCCGGCAGGTTGGTTTCGCGCGGGCATCCTCCGACATCGTCAACGATGCCTACCTCGCCGACGTGATCGTCGACCCCGATCATCGCGGCCTGGGGATTGGCAGGCTGCTGGTCGGGACCATGATCGATGAGGGTCCGGGCGCGCGACTGCGCTGGACGCTCTTCACCGCCGATGCCCATGGCCTGTACGAGCAGTTCGGTTTCGGCGCGCCGGACAACACCGCGATGGTCAGGCCAGCGTCGCCTCCACCGTGATCTCCGGAACGGCGGCGAGCGCGCGGCTGACCGGGCAGTTGGCCTTCGCGCCGGCCGCCGCCTGCTCGAAACCCTCCTGGTCGAGTCCTGGCACCGTCCCGACGGTCCTGAGCGCGATTGACGCGATCGTCGGCGCCCCGTCGACCATGCGCAGGGTCACCGTCGCGTCGGTCTTCACCACCTCGACCGGCGTACCCGCCTCGGCCAACGCCGCCGACAGCGCCATCGAGAAACAGGACGCGTGCGCGGCCGCGATCAGCTGTTCGGGATTTGCGCCCGGACCGTCTTCGAAGCGAGACTTGAACGTCACCTCGCCGCTGATGCTGGCGCCGGCCACGAAGCTTCCGGACCCAGTCTTAAGGTCGCCCTTCCAATCTGCGCTGGCCTTTGCGGGCATCGTCCTGCTCCTTTTTGCCGGGGGTTGCAGTGGTGCTGGACCCAATGCTACGGACCCGCGGCGCACTCGACTCCGGCCGGATCAGCTGACAACGGCCGGGGCGCCGGCGATGCCCTTGTAAGCAGCGCGGGCGACGAGCGCCACTATCACTGCGCCGGCCACGATCAGAACGATCGTGTCGTTGCCGGTCAGGGCCAGATCTATGGCGCTTGCGTCGACGAAGCTGTGCAGCGCGATCCCCGGCACAATCGAGCCGGTTCGCTCGTAGAGCAGGCACGCGATCACACCGAACACGGCCTTCACCGGCAAGGTGATGAGTGGATAGCCGGTGATGTGGACGAGCCCGAACAGCAGACCTCCCACGAGTGCGGCCGGGACGACCGGAAGACGGTTACGAAGGCTGCGGTACAGGAGCCCGCGGAAGAAGATCTCCTCCACGACCGGCGCGCTTACCGCCACCGCCAGGACTGCGATTACGGTCTGAATCGTGCCGAGGTGCGTGACCTGGGAAAGGTCCCCAGCTTGGTGCCTGGTCGAGTGTCCGATGAAGGCGACTGCCCAGAGCCCGCCAAAGATCAGGTAGGCAACCAGCGCCTGGAGCACCCACCACATCGACCGCATCGCAAACGTCGGGCGCAGGCCCAGATCTGCGAGCGCCAGACCCTGTCTGCGGTAGAGCGGGACCAGGGCGGCGAGCAGTACCGCATCGACGATCAAAACGCCCACCCCAACCGTGACGTGTACATCGGCGACGTTCCCGAGGAGCAGACCGAGCACGATCACGGCTACGAAGGTGACGGCGTATGCCGTGAGCGCGTATCGGGTCGACCACCGCCGAGATCGCTGCGTCGGCTGTGGCCACGGAGGGCGGCGATCTGGGATGCCTCGGCGAGCCTCATACCGTGGCCGAATTGCGAACGAGGCGCTCATGCCGCCGACCCAGGCGCCGATCAGCAGAATCCCTCCGATGGCGCCCTCGGTCTGGTTCGTGCCGCTCGGCGAGGACGCGGCGGCGAGGAGCGAGGAGCCGGCGACGGCGACCGCCAGGCCCGCGAACGCCGCGAATGCCCAAGACCAAACTCGACAGCGAGCGGCCGCCACCAGCGGCGCCCACGAGCCGAAGCCGAACGGGATCAGCGAGATCCACGGCCACCGGTCGCGGCGGACCCTGGACTTCTGGCGTCTCACCTCATAGCGCCAATCCCGGCGTCGCCTCCGACTCCTGATCGCGAAGGAGGTGGCGACGGCTCCAGCCCAGCCGAGCAGGATCAGACCACCGGCAGCGCCATTGTGCCCCTGCGGCTCTGATCCCGCGAGGACGAAACCGGCCAGCGTCACGAGGGTCCAGAGAACTCCCGAGGCCGTCCACCACGCCATCCGGTAACGCACGCCGGCCACGATCGGCGCCCAAGCCCCGAGTCCAAGCGGGATCAACGACAGCCAAGCCCAGCCGTCTCGAGCCGATCCGTCGCGTCTGGTCCCGCTCCAGAGCACGTCTGCACTCTACTTATCTGACCAGCAGCGAGGCTGTCTGATTCATCACTCGATAGTCAGGGTTCGTCGGTCATCGCCGGGTCTCGCGCCGCGCCCCGCCGCGGTCAGGGCCCAGGTCCCAGGTCCCAGGGCTCGAGGCTGAAGGCTCGAGGCTCGAGGCTCGAGGCTGAAGGCTCGAGGCTGAAGGCTCGAGGCTGGAGGCTCAGCTGGAGTCGCCCTCGCTGTTGGACGGTGCGTCGATTCGCAACACCGTGACGGCACGGTCGGGGAACACCGCCCGCACCTCGACGTGGCCGCCCAGGGCGGCGACGCAGCGGGCGAGGGCCGCCAGATACACGTCGTCCTCCTGCTCGCCGCCCCGCGCGGCCACCTGCATCTCCGCGAACGCCCGGGCAAGCTGATCCTCGCTGAGACCTCGATCCAGACATGCCTCGGTGAGCTCGGTCACGGCATCCATCAGCCGCCGGTAGCTCTCGACCTGGGCTTCGTTCAGCGCCCGCGCGCCGCGGATCTCACGCCAGTTCTTTGCGTCTGCCATTGCCGGCCACCTCCTCCCAGGCTGCGTAGATGGTCATCGTAGAGCCGGTCCGCAGCGGGCACGTTACGGCCATACCAGCCGCGCCAATCGTTGGTCTTATCGCCGCCCAGCAGCACCACCGCATGGCGCCGAGGATCGAACGCGAACAGCGCGCGTAGGTTCCCGCCCACGGAGCGAAGCTCCTTCATGTTGTGGTGACGAGAGCCCCTGACCGAGTCGGCAAACGGCCGGGCCAAGCCCGGCCCATCCCGCTCGAGCCGGTCGACGACCGCCGCCAACCGAGCCGCGTCGCGGTCCGCGAGCGACATAAACCATCGCTCTGCCTGTGGCGTGAACTCGACCTCCCAGCCCATGCAGTGAATTATAACCACGTCTAATTGACTATCAACTGCAAGCGCCTGCGTGCAATCATATCTGCTGTTTGCTATTCCCTTGCATCCCGCTGCACCGGATGAACGGCGTCCGGGATGGCGACCTGCTGGATCTGACAAATCGGAATGGCCTGATGCATATGTGGTCAAAAATGCATGGTTTCCATGCCGATACGAGCAAATCGGTCGCCGACGGATCGGTTTGTCAGATTCGGCAGGTTCGAAGTCATCGCGACAGCCGCGCCATGCGGCTCGGCTGGCCCAACCGATCCCGCAGGCCCGCCGCCAGCTGCCTCCCCATCCCTGTTGTCATGGCACGGGCGTCGAACCGTCGAAGGTTCTCGACGCCTATTTCAGCCTGGATCCGGCCTGAGCTGACTGCGTCCTCGAGTGCCTTGTAGTCGCGCGCGTTCTGCTCGGCATAGGTCTGCGAGAACTCGAGGGCCGCTCGGTCGAACTTGTTGCTGCCGCCCAGATAGGCCGCGATCGCGATCCGGTCGCCGCTGCGCGCATGGGCCGAGCGAGCGTCCAGCCGCAGAGCTTGCCGTACGCTGCCAAGCCTTCCGGAACCATGTCCTCGATCTCAGCTGAGCCCTTCCAATCCTTAAGTTGGCGAGCGTATGGATCATGTCCTACCCGTTCGTCGCGGCCGACCATGAGTGCGATACATGCGCGCGTGCCAACGCTGCCCACGCCCACCAGTGCCTTCCGCGTTCGCCGACACGAACAGCAGAGATTGCCACCGGCGATCATTGTCGCGCCACCTGACGCTGGCATAACGCGCCGCGTATTCGCGCGCTCACACCAGTTCTCACACGCGCTGGTGTGGGCCTATACGTCACCGTGGCTCTCGGTGAAGAGCGCGCCCTGACCTGCCCCAGAGCCACTCGCTCCGCCGCCTCTGCCGCGAAGCACGAACGCGATGCCGACCGCCAGCACCGCGCCTGCGATCGGCCCTGCGACGTAGACGAAGTAATGCGAGAAGTTGCCGCTGATCAGGTCCGGCCCGAAGGTGCGAGCCGGATTCATCGACGCACCTGAGATGGGGCTGCCCCAGAGGCCGGCCAGCGCGATGTAGCCGGCGACGCCGAGTGCGCCGAAGAGGCCGACGTTCTGCGCGCCAGAGGCGGTTCCGAGGATCACGCTGACAAGGCCCAGGGTCAAGATCAGCTCCATCCAGAAGGCGGCACCAGCCGAGTAGGCAGTGCTCGGATAGTTCGACCCGTAACTGGCCGATACGTGAAGCACCGAGTGCAGGAACAGGGCCGCAAGGGCCGCGCCGGCGAGCTGGACGACGATGTAGCCCGGTACCCGTCTCCATGGGAAGTCTTCCCTCAGGGCGAAGGCGATGCTGACCGCGGGGTTCAGATGCGCTCCTGAGACCTTGCCCATGAACAGGATCACACCCATCACCATCAGGCCAGGCGCCACCACGGCGTCGGTGCGGGTGATCATGCCGGGGAACGCGTGGCCCATCATCCCACCGCCCGCCGCGACCAGTACCAGCAGGAATGTCCCGAACAGCTCAGCGAACAGTCGCCGCCATTCCTGGTGCGGATCGTTGAAGTCGTCGATCCGCTCGATCCAGCTTCGCTCGTAGCGGGCGATGGGACCTTCTATCGGGACTGGGGTGGCGCTCATAGCTCACTCACAACTCTCTCAGGTGGGGTGATCGGATGGGGAATCTCAACAGGTCCGTTGGCTGCCGCGGCCAGCCGACTCTGTACTTGTAGCTGCCTGAGCGCTCGTGTGAGTCCGTGACCGTTCCGACTGTCTGATACCCGCAGCCGGGCGGCGCGTGCGCCTGTGGCCATGTGTAGAGGAGAGCGCATCAGCTCGAAAATACGTTGCGAACCGGACGGCCGAGCGGCTCACCAGCGCGGCCTCGGCGATGGCATCGGCCGCGCTGATTTGAGGAGCATCCTCAAGCTCGTCGATGACGTGCTCGTACACCCGATGGCTCACTAGGACGGAGTGGTCGTGTTGCCACTGCAGCGTCAACGCTTCCTGAGGGCGTAGTCCGGCGTAGGCGAGGACCGAGATCATCGTGGCATCGCGATGGCGGGTATATGCCGTCCCGGAGGGGCCGCGACGTACGCGGTGCGCTGCCGCTGACCGGGACGTGCCGCCTGGACCTCAATGCGGTCCGGACGCAGCGCAGCAGCCCGCAGTGCTTCGACGTCTTTGGGGGCCTTCGGTCTCACAACAGTCGCCCTGGGTCGTCCTGGAAACTGGCATCGCAACAAGGGAGTCAGGTATTGCTCCCCGAAGTGCGCCAGAGCGGAGGCACAACGCCAGTACCGACGTCGCAATAAAGACAGCCGCCACAGAGACGCCAGAGCGCCGTCCTAGTACGCCAGGTCGGTTATCGCAGTAGCTCCGGCCCGATGTGACGTCTCAGCCGGGAATCAGCCGGAAGAGTCGGACCCCGGAGCGAGGACGGTGATACCTCGGCTGCGCGCGGCGTCCTGCATGCGCTTGTCATAGGCGAGAATAGCCGTGAGGTCGTCTGCGAGTGTCAGCGCGGATGCGGGGTGAATCGCGTCGAGCGTTCGCAACTCGACCGGTGTGAGCGAAGCCTCCGCGGAGCGGACCTCGACGTCGAGGGGGATCTCTGCGAGCGCGGCGGCAGCGCGAGGATCGCGTAATCGTCTGCGACCTCGGCGGTCCCGTCTGCTCGTGCTCGCGCCACTGCGCGAGCCAACTCGATTGAGGTGATTGCGCTTGTTGCGAACTCGTCAAGGTCTGGAAGCGCGTGTTCGAGCGCGTCGCTCTCAGCTTCGCGAACCACGAGCTTGCCTAGGGCGGAGGTGTCGATGTAGACGACGCCCTGCGGGGCGTCAGGCACGCTCGCCGCGCTGCTCCTGAACCGCGCGGGTGCCGGCGTCGGTGACTGCTCCTCGCAGCGGCCCGCGGTCGGCAAGGACGTCTGTGAGCCGCCGCGACGGAAGCTTCACTCCGCGCGTAGTCGCGAGTCGGCGAAGCGTCGGGGAGGGGGTTGGTGACGCGTGTTGAGTTCCTCTTGCCATGCGCGCGATGATACCGGGCGCTTTAGGACGGGGGGCGAGCTGACAGAGCCGACAGACCGAGAGGCGTGGTCTGCGCATGACGGGCCGCGCGAACAGAAACCACCCTATGCCTCGCCCTACAGAGCTGGCAGTAGTCGCTCATGGTTACCGTTCGATGCCGTGGTCTTGGCCCTGGTCGTAAGCGTGAGGGCGGGCGCGGGCCGGCTCGTAGGATGGCTGGTTGGCCAGCTCGTCGTGGTGCTGCGTGATTCGGTGTCGCAACTCGTCGGGGAGAATCGCGGCGCTTGGGGCGTCAGGGTCGGTGATCCCGGTGCTGATCCACGCGGCAGCAAGCTCTCCTGCTCGGCAGAGCGGGACAGCCCGTCCAGCCGCATGGGGCGGCCTTCGGCATCGCTTGCAGCGCCAGGCAACTGGACTTCTGGACCAGCCGGGCGTTGCGAATTGATCGACTACCAGGCGGCCAAGCATTCGCCGGCGTGGAGCTCTTCAGTGAACAGAGCGATGGTCCCAGCGGCGTCTGCGTCTGCCAAGCACCGGTCGTCGCTGGCGCATACGTCGGACGCGGTTTTGGCGAATTACGTGTTCTTCGCGGCTTGGGTCGGCGGCCCCGCTTTCGTGTCTCCGCGGGAAACTGCAACCGCGTCAAGCGTTGTGTGACAATTTCCGCACCAGACGCAATGCTCTCATCACCTCACCGAACGCACGCGAGGATGAAGCGCTCACTGACAATCCGGGTTCGAGCTTGCCTGATCAGGTTCGCGTTGGCTGGAAGACGTTCGGGCCGGGTCTTGCGACTGTGCCTGGGTGGGTGTGGATGCATTGCGCTGCTCGTCGCGCGACCGGCCCTCGCGACACCGGCTGCGCCGAGCGGCCAACTGGTGTGGATGACCACGAAGGCGTTTGTCCTCACCAATTCGCACGGCGAGGATGCGCGCACCATAACGAGGCTGCACCTCCCATCCCAGGAGCCTTTTAGGGTCGCGCTTTCACCGTCAGGAAGCTGGCTGATGTTCGACAGCGAGGACCCTGTCAGTCCCGAGGGGGCGCGCCTCTTCCTCACGAACCTCAACACGGGTCGAACGCGTCCGTTTTCGCAGTTCCCCGCGCCGGGGAGTCCGCCGGTAGGCAACGACTATATAGCCGGACTGGTGGCGTTCTCGCCGGACAGCAGAGCGATTGCCTTCGATTTCCTTACCGGGGCTCCTTCCAAGGGCGCCGCGGCGGGCGTCGTGTTCATGAGCGTCGCGACCGGTCACACGATCAGGTCGATCACAGTCCGTGGGGTGGGCGCTGGGGGCCCGCCGTTTCTGTGGTTGCCTAACGGTCGCCTGCTGTTCCAGGTCGGCTTCACCGAGCTCGCAACTGTGTCCAAGACCGGAACCGGGCTGCGGCCGATCAAGATCAACGTTCCAGCTGACCAGATAAACGAGGTTGTAGCGTCGCCTGACGGCTCGCAGCTGGCGATCGAGACCCAGACTGGGGACGGCTGCGATCAGGACGGTCCGTGCACCTACAAGTTGTTCGTGGCGCCGACCGCTGGCGGGACAGCGAGATGGCTGGCACCCTCGACGGACCTCGCGCCCGTGTGGTCGCCTGATGGCAAATATCTCCTCGACCGGGCGGGCATCGACCGGGCGGGCACAAAAATGGAGCTGATAACAGTCGCGACCGGGCACGCGATAACGATCGGGTCGCCGGGAGGGACGCTTGTGGGCTGGCGGCCTGTTACGGGCCCGCGCTGACCCATCCCCGGCGCCGCGAGACTCTCTGATCACCATTGCGTCGGACTCAACGCGGTCGTCGTTTTCACGGTGCCGGACTATTGCTTGGCCACGGCACCACGCGCGGCGCCCGGCACCTGCTCGGTGTTCGGGCGTGCATCCTGGACGCCGAGGCGGCGGCCCTCCTTAGCGCGGCATGTTGGAATCGCTCTGTGGCCACCGTTAGCCGCAGTGCTCGACCGGCTCGCCCGTCATATAAGTGGCAACGCACTCGTAAGCAGGTACTCGTTCGCGGGATTGGTGTGGCGGTCAGCCGTTTGTGTGTTGAGCGCAGTCGCGGTCGGCTGTCTGCAGGTGGCTGCGGAGCTTGAGGCGCGCTCGGTGTGCGCGGATGCGTACGACGTTTGGCGACAGTTGGAGTATCACGGCGACTTCTCGTGGTGTTAGTTGGTCCCATGCCAGCATCTCGATGATCTCTCGGTCTACGGGGGAAAGCAGGCTGAGTGCGACCGTGGCTGGATCGCCGGTAGAAACGGGCTTTCGCGCTTCGTGAAGCTCGGCTGCGAGCGCGTCGGCAGTTCGGGATCGTTTGTGGTCGAGTTCGCGTTCTCGTCGAAGCATGTTGCGTGCGACGCCGAATAGCCATGGTCGAGCTTGTGCGTGGTCTGTGGGGATCTCGGCCCGTTTGCGCCAAGCGACCAAGAACGTCTCCGCCAAGCAGTCGGCGGCCTCTTCGGGGCTCTGGGTGCGGCGTACTAGGTAGCCGAGCAGGTCGCGAGCGGAACGGTCATATAACGTGGTGAAGTCTTCGGCGTTCACTTGCCCGAGGTCCCGTCGGCGGTCTTCGGTTCAGGCCCGTGATAGGGGACTGAGTGGCCGCCGGGTACGGCGGTCATCGAGTTGACGATCGCTCGTTGGAGGTAAACGGTGCGGATGACCGTCGTGCGGTTCCGCAAGTCCGATTGCGTAACCGTGTCTTGTAGGAGGTTGCCGCTACTGCGGTCCACGATCAGCGTTTCGACCGATCCGCTGGACCATGCGTTCTGCCGGATCGCAAGCCCGGTACGGCCTCGAATGTCTTTGCGATCCCCGAGCATCTTGATGTTCGGTACGTACGCGAGAGCTTTGAACGCGGCTGCTCGTTGCTGCTCCGAGGTCGATCGGGCAAGAAGCGCGACGATCACGTTGAACAGTCCCACTCCGAAGTAGCTCTGATACTGCGCTTGGTACTTCTTCGCGAATCGCGCTTTGTCGGCGGCGAAGAGGCGCTTGAAGTGGTTGAGGATTCCGCTTGCCGTGTTGGGGAAGTTCTGTGGGGCCTCTTGCGCGTACGGGCTCACCAACGGGGTTCGGGTCGCCGCATCCGTTACCCCCCGCTGCGGACCGCTATCCGTCAGTTCAGGAAGCAACCTCGATCGATATTTGACGAACGCGGCCCGGCCCTCCGGGGTGTTGAATCCGAACTCCGTGAAGTCCTGACGGACGCGCTCGATGTCGTTTCCACCACCGGTCCACTGCTGCGTGTCGTACACACGGTGGTATCCGACATACGCTCCCTCCCAGGAAAGGCCCCCGCGGAAACGGGTCTCGTAACGCTGGTAGACCCACTCGCCCACGCCGGGGCCAGCTTGTTGGGCCGTCCTGGCAGCGATGTGGTCAAGCTCTGACGCTTGGGCGGGCGTAACAGTCAACAGCGAGGAAAGGCCCGTCGTGTTGCCTCCGGGGTTATTGAGTCCGACCAGCGACACGACAGCGGCGAGCACAGCCACGGCGAAGCCGATCGCAACAGGTGTCGGGAACCCGCGCGTACCCAGCCACCGATGAGTCATGCGGGTGCGGCGCCTGGTCTGAACTGGCGACATGACCGACACGCGCAGCTCCGTCAAAGCCTGGGCGACGCCCGGCGCCTCGAGGCACACAGGGTCCAGCGGGTCAGCGGCAGCCAGAGCGGCGACCAAGTATCCGTCTGAGATCAGTCGATCGGCCATTCGTAGCGTCCTCGGTCGGAGTTATCCCTACATCCGCGCCGGACCCGATTTCATTTCATCCGCCAACCGCAGTCAGCCTCGTTGGCCTGATTGTCGATGGTGGTTGCATACATTGGACCCCTTGGGCTATGCTGAGCAGCACAATGCTCTCTAACAAATTGGATCCTGCTGATTCGACGCCTTTGTGGCAGCAGGCCGCAGCGGAGGTTCGTCGCGCGATTGCGGATGGGGAGATCAAGCCCGGTGAGCGGATGCCCCTGGCGCGGGACCTCGCGAGTGTTTTGGGGGTCAATCGCAACACCGTGTTGCGAGCGCTGCATGAGCTTCGGGATGAGGGCTTGCTCGAGATGCGTCAGGGTCGAGGGATCACGGTCGCTGGGACCCCTGAGCGTGGGGCAGTGCTGACGCGGGTCAGAGACCTCGTTGCGTTCGCGAGGAAGCAGGGATATCAGCCTGACGAGGTGATCGACATGATCCAGGCGCTGTCCTGAGGGCCGGATGATGCTACTTCTGTATCACCGTCAGGATCAGGAGCCCGAAGAGCGGATGGATCCTGACGCGCTGATTCGCGAAGCGCGTCGTCTCCGGCGCCGTCGCTGGATACGAAGCGTTTCGATCTTCGCGATTCTCGCCGCCGGAGCGGCACTCGCCCTCGGGGTGCTGCCATCGTCCTCGACACAGAATCTGGGGCGCCGTGAGCGAGTTCAGCGATCGGCAAGTGGCATGGTGGGTGCGGTTGTGACGCCAAAGACACCGTCAGCCATGGCGGTCGGTCCGGGCGGAGCTCTGTTTGTGATCGACACTGGTCGCGATCAGATCCTGCGTCTGCTTGCGAACGGCAAGTTCGGGGTTGTAGCCGGTAGCGGGAAGCGTGGGTTCTCCGGTGATGGCGGCGGTGCCCTCCGCGCGAGGCTGCGACTCGAGTACGACTCGGGGATCGCGGTAGCCAGGGATGGGGCCGTGTTCTTTGCAGACTCAGGCAACGAGCATGTGCGAGAGGTCCTCCCAGATGGGACTATCCGAACCGTCGCTGGCGGCGGCAGGACACCGCTCAAGACAACCCCGATCCGAGCACGGGATGCCGTACTCGCCGCTGGCTTGGGAGACTGGACTGGCGTAGCCGGTCTTGCGATCGGACCCGACGGGAATCTCTATCTCGGGCTGCCGGGAGGCGTCTATGAACTCGACCGTGACGGCATGTTGCGACACGTTTTCGGCGCGCGCTGGAACCCGGATCACGTACTCACTTGGGATACCAATCCAGCAGGCAAAGGCGATTTCATCGCCGCTGTCCGCATCGCCTTCGATCGGGCGGGCGACCTGTTCGTTGCTGCTGGCGGCGCCTGGGGGCTGTACGAACGCGCCAGCGACGGCAAAACGCGGTTCGTCGAGGTACTGCGGGCCGACGGGTTCTATGGGTCACTGGCCGCGAGTCCGACGGGTGATTTGGTGGCTGTGGCCGGCACCGGTATCCAGACGGTCAGCCCCTCGGGCATCGCCAAGCCGCTGACATCGCATCGCCAGCGACTACAGGCCGCGCTCAACCAAGCACTCCGACCACAACCAGGCATGGGCCTGAACCACTTCCAGGGTGGCGGCGGAATCGCCGCAGCACCGAACGGCACGATCTACGCAGACCAGGACAAGGACGTCTGGTCCGGCAAAGCCGGCATCCTCGCGATCAGCCCCGCCGGTCACGTCAAAACGATCTGGGTCTCAAAATAGGCGGTCGCGCGCGGCTGCTTGCCGGATTCCCCCAAGCAGCGCTCCGCCACGACCTGGATCACGCGGTCCGCGGCTGCCGCTCTTGCTTAGATCTTGCGAGCCCGCTCACTGTGCCCGCATAGGTGCCGTAGCGGGTGTATGTGTGCGTGCCGCATACGTTGTAGAGGTTGCCGCTCAACACGACGATCGCGGCCGACGAGGCGCCGTCGCCGCACGTGACCGTTGCCGACGTGATCGTGCCGTTGGGCATGTACGCCGAGCGTCGTCACGACGCCGCTGAATGGCATGCCCTCCACGGAAGTCACGCTGGCGCCCGCGGTCGAGGCGCCCACCCCGGAGATGACGGCATGACGGCCCGCCGTCGCTAGCAGTCGACGCACGCCTTGCGGCGTCACGAGGCTCGCATCACGGAGTCTTGAAGACGACGCCATGACAATTCCAGGAGCCGCTGAAGTGCGCTCCTGTCAACGGGTTCTCGCCCGTAAACGATCCCTTCGAGGGGATGTTGCCATGTGCGGTGATGAGGCTGTCTCCCAGAATCTGCTTGCCGCCGGAGTCGGCTTCGAAGATCGACGCGATCTTGCTTTTGGCGATCAGCATGTTCAGGTAAGGCTTCCCCGCGTTGCCGTGGGCACCGGTTACGAGCGTGCCGAGACCGAGCTCCAGCGCGGCGCCGGCCGACTTGCTTTGCGAGCAGAGTCCTTTGCTGAAGTTATAAGTCTTGCCGGCGGCCTTGAGGATCACAGTGGCGGGACCACAGTTCTCAACTGCCTTCTTGCCGTTGAGCTTGACGATCTTCGCCACACACGGTGGCGCCGCGGAGGCTGCATGACCGCGCAGTTTGCTCCCCTTGCCCCTCAGGCTCCTTAGGTCGGGCTTTGTGTTCCCACTGCCGTAGATGCGGTTACAGACGGTGCCGATTGCGGCAGCAATTGCGGCATAGGCCTTGTTGCCGATGTCGGCCGTATCGCCGGCCGCCTGTTCTAGCTTCGCGACCCCCGGGATGTCCTCTGTTTGCGGCGTTACCGAGCAGTAGGTGCTGCCCTTTATCGATGTGATCATGGCCGTGCCGACGGCTCCCTTGGCGTCGACTCTGGCGCGGACCGCTTTGTCGCCAACTCCAGGGACCGGCACGGGTCGAGCGCCAAGTCCCTGCACGTCTGATGCGTATGCGCGCGCTGCTGCTGGGCCTGACACGACAGTGACAGACAGGGCATCTGAGTCCGACGGGCCCGCAGCGTAAACGCATTGCTGTCCGACTCGCTTCGCACTGACGAGGTATGTGAAGCCTGGCACGGATTTGACCGTGACCTTCGTGATCCGAGGTGCCATCAGCGTCTGAACCTGCGCCTTGGTCACCTGTGCACAGGTCCCCTTTGAACCCGACGCGTCGCTGGCTGCCGGTGCGGCGGCGAGCGACGCTGCTGGTAGGAGTCCCATGATGATCAGGAGCGGTGTCCGTAGAAACACGATGGCCTTTCGTCGTGGAGCGCACCCACGGTAGACCCGGGTTATTGCACGAACCTTGCACGGGCCACGGCGTCCGCCGAACTGGGGCCAACTCGGGATGCTGGTGCCTGTGCTGGTTGGAGACGGATCGGCACTTGCGACCGGCGGCCGTCGGCCGCCTTGCAGGGCGGGTTCGACGGCCTTCGCGATCGTGGTTCAGTGCTGGTTGTAGGTTGTGGGATTGGACGGGCTGGCGGTCGAGACGTCGCTGGCGTTCAGGCAGGATGGGATGCTCCCGCTTGTGGTCGCGATTGTGAGATCGATCTGACCTGACGGCGACTGGTAGGCGGCGATCACCCCGTGGGAGCCGGCCGGAATGTTGGCCTGGTCCAGGGTGACCACACCCTCGGAGCCGTTCGTGCTGTTGGCCGGCGACAGGCTCGCTTGAATTCGCTTCGTCAAGGAGGACGACCCGCCAATCAGCGGAACGCCGTCGCTTGGCGCGGTGCAGGTCGTAGTGACCGGCACGGCGGTGGTGTCGATCCCGAGCTGCTTGAGTCGGGCGTTCAGCGCGGGCACGCCGGTCGTGATGTCGTTGATCGTGATGGTGTAGGTCCCGTTTACGTTCTGGTTCAGGGCATATGCGGGCGGGGTGCCGGTGGTCGCAAAGACTGCGACCACGGCGGTCACGGCCGCCAGGCTGGCGATGCCACTGGCGAGCGCGAGTCGTGGC
Organism: uncultured Conexibacteraceae bacterium; assembly: GCA_963761675.1. Classification (GTDB taxonomy): domain Bacteria; phylum Actinomycetota; class Thermoleophilia; order Solirubrobacterales; family Solirubrobacteraceae; genus Palsa-465. The sequence goes on along the minus strand of CAVXIA010000001.1, from coordinate 389,366 downwards.
ACCCGCGCGAGCAGCGCCGTCGCGCGTCGTGGCCGTGCCCGCCATCTAAATTCGGCGGGAACGGTGGCGTACAAATTCTCCGCTGCCGTGACGAGTTGATTGCCGATTCGTTGCAGGTGAGGCGGGAGGGTGTTATTGGTGTTCATCGCTGGATTTCTTGTAGTCGTAAGGAGAGGGCTTTGAGGGCGCGCGAGACACGGATGCGAGCGTTCTGCTCGCTGGTGCCCATCAGGGCGGCAGCGTCGCGGTAGTCGAGCTCGTCGATTACCCGTAGCTGCAGGGCTTGTCGTTGGGTGTCGGGCAGGGTGTCCAGGGCCTCGGACAGCCCCGAGGCCCTGGTGTGTGCGTCGATCTGGGTTTCCAGCTGGGCGAGTTGGTCTGGGTCGTGCTCAAGCTGGATGCCGAGCCGGCGGCACATTTGAAGCTCCGCTTGGCCGCGGCGATGGAACCGACGCACGAGGTTGCGAGCGATCCCGAACAGCCACCCGACGGCCTGCTCGTCGCTGGTCCCACGAAACCGTTTGAGGCTCACGAGTGCCTGCGCGAACGTTTCAGCGGTCAGGTCCGCGGCGGTCGCAAGATCCGGAGTCTGGGTCCGTAGCCAGCGCTCCACCCCAATCGCATGACGGCGATAGAACTCGCCAAACGCCTGCGGATCGCTCCGTGCCGCTAGGAGCAGCTGAACATCACTCCGGTTCAGTCTGGGGTCGTCCACACACGTAAGTGCCATCTGATCAACAAACGTGACAGAGCAGCCAATCCCTCACTTCGTCGCCACCGTGGCGCTCGGGCCAGCTGTAGACCAGCAGCGCTGGTCGGTCGCGACGCTCACCGGTGAAAACCCGCAAATAGCGAACCTCACTTGACATAGGAGCTGCGAAACCAACGTTCTGGCCGACGACGCGGCCCAGAGTGTCGCAACGATCGAGAGCCACCAGCGGTGGGTTGGACCGTCGGATCTATAGTCGGTTTCGTGGGGCCAGCGAGAGGCGACCTGACGCCTGAGGAGCATGTTTCCGTATGGACGGTCATTTACGACGCGAACTGCGGCTTTTGTAACTGGCTCCTTGCGTTGCTTCTGCGATGGGATGGGTCGGAACGGTTACGCCCAACGGCGCTGCAGCTTCCCGAGGTGGCGGGCCTGCTCGCTGACCTCACCCCCGCCGAACGGAACGCGTCCTGGCATCTTGTCTCTCCCAGCGGGGAGCGACATTCAGGTGGTGCGGCATTAGCGCCGCTACTGGGGCTGTTGCCTGCTGGGCGGATGCTTAGCGCTGGTGTCGCGCGTGTTCCCTCACTCGCGGACCGTGGCTATCGCTTGACGGCTGCGCATCGGACGCAGCTGTCCAAATGCGTACCAGCGACTGCGAAGCGCCGTGCCAAAGCACGTGTCCGACAGCGAGAGGAGGCGGCGGTAACGCCGCCTGAGACCCGCCGCTGACCAACCGTTCCGCCTTGATCGAGATTCGGAAGCTCAAAGGGACATCTCGAATACCTGGCCGTGCCAGTGGTCGCCCACGGTGAACGTGTCCGATGGGGCGAAGCCTTGGCTGGTGTACCAACCGACCAGGGCCGTTTGCCCTCGGCTAACCAACCAGGCAATCGCCTCGTCCCAGAGTCGAAGCACCGATGATCCGTCCCCTTCACGCCTCGGCCGAATGTGTCTCGAGCCAGTAATGGAGCGGACCCTACGCGATCGCTTCCGCTTCGATCCCAGCAGCGACCGCGACGCGGGCCGCGTAGAGACTCAGGCAGGCTAAAACCGGCGGACGATTCGTCCCTGCCGCATACCGGGTCCGCGTACGGGCGGGAGTGCTCCGAGCCCGCCGCCGGCCGGCAGATTAGTCGGGTCGTTTCCCACACCAAGCAGACTTCGCGTCAGCTTCTGTCCGGAGTCGAGGAGATCGTCGAGTGCGCGCGCGGTGTGAGCGGCTGTCACTTCGGCTGCGTCACGGTCCTCATGCACGGATTCGAGCATCGCCCGACGCAACAGCTCTTTGATGAACGACGCAGTGACTCCATCGGTCCGGTCGATGATCTCGTCAGTCTGGCTGTCTGTCAGACGGAGCGGTAACGAACGGCTATAGAGCGACAGCAGCCGGCGCCTTGCGTCGGCGTCGGGAAGATCGATCTCGATCGCGACATCGATACGGCCCGGCCGCGCCGCGAGCGCCGGCTCAAGCAGGTCCGCTCGATTGGTGGTGAGCACGAATACCAGGTCTGCGTCAGGTGCGGCGCCGTCCATCGCGTCGAGCAGATCAAACAGAACCGAACTGGAGCCCGGTCCGAACGTGCGGTCCTCGGCAACCAGATCGACATCTTCCAAAACGATCGCCGAGGGTTCCAGGTCCCGCGCGAGCTCACTCACCGCACCGATCGCGTTCAACGATCGACCAGTAAGTACCAGACGCGTGTAGCCGGACAGCTGGCCCATCAAGTACCGGGTCGTATGGGTCTTCCCTGTTCCTGGGGGGCCGTAGAGAAGCAGGCCGCGCTTCAGGTGCTGACCAGCCGCAAGCAGCGCGTTGCGGTGAGTCGCCACACCCAGAGCGTGCCGCTCGACCCGGGCCAGAACCACTTCAGGCAGCACGACCTCGTCTCTTGATGTGCCCGGCTCATCGGCGAAATCAAGCGTTACGCCGCCCATCGGGGAAATGCCGACATCAAGCAGATGCCCTCGGTAGACGTTTAGTTGGCTGCGCAACTCCCCTAGGTGGGCATGTACCGCCTGAGCGGCATCCACCGTCAGCCCGGCGATCTCCACGGCCAGGGTGCGCTCATGCTCACTCGGGCCTCTCACGAGCACCACGTACCGACCCTCCGCGTCTGTTACGAGCAGGACAGCTAACTGCAGGCACGCGAGTGTCGAGCCAGGACCGTTCGGCAAGTCCGTCAGCGGAGGAGCAGACAGACGCAATGGCGGCATTCCCTCGCCGGTGATCAATTGCTGCAGCGAAACCGGACCGAAGCGAGGCGGGATCGCAATCCCTCGCACATCAACGATCCGTCCCTCCTCAGACGCCCAGGCGTCGATCGCTGTCTGCAAGTTCACCTGCTCAAAGACAGGCAGCTCCTTTACCACCACCGACCGCTCAAGACCACCGTCGCCCAGAAAGTCCGTGACCAGCGTGACAACCTCGTTGCGATTGCGACCACCGGCAGCCGCTTCCGAATGCACCCACTCCAAGAACGACCTGTACGACTCGGCAAACGCACGAGCCTCAGAATCCGATGGGCCGGTCACCCAATAAGCCTAACCGCCATTTTCAACAGTCGCCTTCCGCAAAGATCGAGCAGCAGCATGCTCGGTCGCTGCTCGGTGTAGCCCAATTAGCGCGCGGAGCGGAAGTGGTGTGTGGCCTCCGCTCTTCTGGCGAATACGCGGACATCGGCTATTGCCCCCCGCCGCCGCCGCCGCCGACAGACGAACTCAGGAATGTCCACACGGGCTCCCAAGACCGATCTGAGCGATCGCGATATCGGTTTCCGCTGCAGGCGAGGGATCGCCACTTGAGTTGAGATCACGATGCTTCACATACCCAGTCAGGACCAGCCGAGCGTCACGAATTGATCGACGACCAAATAGCCAAGCATTCGCTGACGTGGAGGGGTCCGCGGAGTACAAAGCGAAATCCCGGCGACCTCCGCTCTGCCAGGCGCCGTTCGGCGCTATGTTCGCTCGGCTGCCCTTTGGCGAGGAGGTCGGTCGAGACCTGCTTTCGGGTTTCGTGGGGGGTGTGGGTGGGCTCATGCGGTGACGCTGTAGCGGACTTGCTCCCGGAGGCTCAATGCGCTTCGTGGCCTGGGTGGAGCGGTCAGTGCTCGCGTGTGGTGGGGGCCTGGACCCGGACCATCCACAGTTGCTCCTCGAGCACGCGCACGACCTCGATTAGCACATCCTGGGTGGCGGCGTCGAGCTCGCCCATCGGATCTATGCGCTCGCGAGCGCGCTCGGCAACCTCGGCCAGTCGGTGGGTTAGTTCACGCACGACGACGTGGTCCTCGAGCGACCCGCGCTCCACCCCCCGCAGTGGCGTCTCGGCGGCGACCGTCCCACTTTGTCCGTCCGGGGCGATACCGAGCATCGCCTCCCGCTCGGCCACTGTGTCAGCGAGATCCCGCCAGGAGTCGACCAATTCGTCGAGTTGCAGGTGCAGCGATCGGAAGTGTGGTCCAACGACGTTCCAGTGCAGATGCTTGCCGAGCGCGGCCAGGTCGAGCAGCTCGACCAGCAGACTCTGGAGCTGCTGGCCGGCCTCGTCGCGCGCGTGCGGCTCCTGAAGTGCCGGGACATGTGATGTCGGCGTCGAACTCGTCATCGGGATTCCTCCTGTGGTTGTGGTTGTTCACGGATGGCTTTTGTAGGCCGGGCCGGCGTTGCCGAGGCCTGCGCTCGGCGAGCGCCGCGCCGACGACCGCATGAATCCCGGTGCGCCTGAGCCAGACGTTCGAGGAAGTCGGTGATCACATGCTGGGAGGTGGGGGGCTGATCGCGATGCTCATGAGGGGCTCGTTTCTGGAGTGGTGTCAGCGATGACCGTCGTTGATGCACCGACCATAGGCGGCGGCAGAAAGTCTCCACGATGGATCGCCACCGCAGAGCGCGCGGCGATCGCCACCACGAGCAAACTGATCGCGGCGAGCACGGCATAGGAGCAGGCGCGCCAGCCAACGGGATGCTCGTCCGCGAGCCAGTGCAGACCCGCCGTAGCCACGATCGCCCACGAGAAGGTGAAAGCCCAGAAGCTAGGGGCGAACATCTGCCGCCGATAGGCGGGCAGGAGCGGCAGTTGGGCCAGGACCATCACCAACGCGTAGCCGCCGAGGGCGCTCGCAACAGCGTCGATGTGGTCGTGCGTGAAGCTCAGATAGGCGATGGTCGCGACCGGGGCAGGCGCGAGCTGAATCGCCATCGTCGGGATCAACGCCGGGGCCAGCGTGGGGGCAAAGAACAGGCGGCTGAGGATCATCGAGCCCAAGATCCACCAGAAGATCAGGCCGCTACCGAACAACAGGTACGCGAGGCTCGTGTATCCGCACGCCGCCGCGGCGGCCGCGCCGATGAGTCCACCAGCGACGGTCGGCAGGAAGTAGCCCGGATGGAGCTTCTCAATGCTCGTGGGCCGGTACATCCATTGACCGATGAACCAGGAGCCGAGGGCCACGAGCCCGCCGAGGAGGATCGCGATGATGGTGCGGGCCAGGCTTGGCTCGTGCGGGAGCAGCCCATCGAGGGTCAGCACGATGGGGACGATGAGCACCAGTGCTCCGAACGGCCCGAGTGTCGGGTCGCTGAGGTTGGCGGCGACGGCGCGCCATGGCCGGCGGCCGGCGCCGCGCAGATACGCGAGGAGCAGCCCGAACCAAACGACGGCACCGACGATGCTGAGGCCGTCACGGATGTCTGGTGTGGCGAGCCCTCGCTTCGCGGCATAGGCCCACGCGGTCGCCAACCCGGCGATCCCGAACGGGATGCCGAACAGGCTGAGGGGAATCGGCCGCGGTGCCGGCAATCGCACACCGCCAGATGCGGTGGAGCGGTCGTTGTCGCCGTCGCCTGCTGCGGGCGCGGAGTGACCGGGACCGAGCCGTGACCTTGTTACCAACACAACTGCCGCCGGAGCAACCGAGGAGCGAGTGTGCTGTTGATGTGCCTGTCGATTAGACACGGGTGACCACCTCGGCTCGGGCTGCTTCGCGGATGATCTGCACGACGTCGTCAGCGTGTGAGATGCCGACCACGTGTGATGCGCCGGAGATCTCGACGGTCCGTCTGGCTGACGCGCGCCGGGCCATGGCGCGATGCGCCCCAGCAGGGATATTGCGGTCTTCATCGCCAAAGATGAACCAACTCGGCACCGACTCCCACAACGGGTGATCACCCGAAGGTTCGCCCAGTGCCGCCTCCGTGACAGGACGTTGCGTCATCGCCATCAACGTCGCCTGCCGTTCCGGAAGGTCAGCGGCGAACTGGTGGTGGAACTTGTCGCGGGCGATATAGGTGTCTACGGAGCCGTCGTCAAGCGGCACGCGAATGATCGTCTCGGCGAGCGTGGAGCCCGGGGCCAGCGAAGACGCACCGACCGGGGTCTCGTTGGCCTCCAACGCGAACCCGGCGACGTAGACGATCGCGCTGATGTCGCCGGCCGCAGGGTCGACATTGGTGATCACCGCCCCACCGTAGGAGTGTCCGACGAGCACGATCGGCTCCTCGGTCTCACGCACGAGGCCGCTCAGGGCGGCGGCGTCCTCGGCGATACCGCGCAGGGGGTTGGCCCAGGCGATGGCGCGCGTGCCGTCAGCGGTCAGTGATCCGAGGACGTCGTTCCAGCTCGACGAATCCGCGTAGGCACCGTGCGCGAGGATGATGGTTGGCTGCATGTCAGGCTCCTTGGGGGGGAGGGATGAAGGTTGGCCGCTGACCACAGGCCCGCTGCCGCGTAGGATCGAAACGGGCGCCACACGGCGGCCCGGCTGGTGAACCGCCGCGGCGTGGGAGGCGTTGGTAGGCCAAAGGCAAGAAGCGCCGCCCTTCGCAACACGAGGTCCTCGACAGGCAGCACGTCCGGGTACTGGCACTGATGAAGGAACAACATCTGCGCCGCCCAAGGGGCCACGCCGTGGAACTGCACCAGCTCGGTCGCGGCCTCTATGTCCCCGCACCAGCTCGCCGAACACGTCTACTTCGGTGGCCTGCTCAACAGCCGTCCAGCTGACGGTGAATGGGTCTGAAAGGGCGCGGAGGTTGAACAGACACGTGAGATCCGGGTCGGCTTCGGCAAGCGCACGGAAGGCGATGTTGTGCTCGGAGTCGTGACGAACGCTCACGGCCTCTGACGCTGCTGGCAGGACGTCGTTATCGATATGTGGACCGCCACCGCTGGCCACGCGCTGACGCTCCGCGCGCGGAGCCGGCCGGCGATTCGGGGCGTTGCGCGTGGTCTGCGGGTGCACAACTTCGGACATGGGAGTCGAGATCGGGTGAGAGGGTTTTGGTCATGGGGCATCCCGGGGTGTCGGCACACACGTCCCGGGATGCGTGGTTAACAGATGCGCGGGGGTCAGTCGGTGCCGAACGCGGCGCGCAGGAACGCGGTCGCCTGGGCGATCGCGGCCCGGGTCGCCTTGGCGTCGCGCATAGCGTCAAGCAGCATGAAGTCGTGCACGACGCCGTCGTAGCGCACGGTTGTCACGGGCACGTCGGCGGCTCGTAGCTTGGCGGCGTAGGCCTCGCCCTCGTCGCGCAGCACATCGGCCTCGTCGACGAAGAGCAGCGTCGGCGGCAGGCCGCGCAGCTGCTCGATTGTCGCCTGGTTGGGCGAGGCGGTGATCTCGCCGCGTTGCTCAGAGTTGGGGATGTAGGCATCCCAGAACCACTCCATCGACTTGCGGGACAGGTAGTAGCCCTCGGCGAACTCGTCGTATGAGGCGGTGTCCATGGCCGCGTCGGTGACCGGGTAATACATCGAGGTCTGCACGAAGCGCACGTCGCCGCGCTCCTTGGCCATCAGGCTCAGCGCGGCGGCCATGTTGCCGCCAACGGACTCGCCCGCCACCGCGAGCCGCTCAGGGTCAAGGCCCTTGCCGGCGCCCTCCCGCGCTGCCCATTGCGCGGTCGCGTACCCCTGTTCGATCGCGACCGGGTAGTGCGCCTCGGGGGAGTTGGGGTATTCGACGAACAGCAGCGCCGCATGGGCGCCGACGGCGAGCTCGCGTACGAGCCGGTCGTGGGTGGCGGCGTTGCCGAGGATCCAGCCGCCGCCGTGCATGTACACGATGACCGGCAACGGGCCCTGGATACCTACGGGCTTGATGATCCTGACCTGCGCGTCGCCGACCGGTGACGGCACGGCGATCCATTCCTCGTCCACGGGCAGCTTCTCGACGTCTCCCGACTGCAGGTCCTCGAGCACCTTGCGCGCCTGGGCGGGCTCGAGCTCGTAGAGAAACGGCGGGGTTGACGTCGCGTCGACGACGTCCTGAGCTGACGACTCCAACACAACATGGGACTGGACTGCCATGGTCTTTCTCCTTTGCCGCTTGGGTTTGTATGGAAGGGCTTTCGACCATCTCCGCCGCTGATGTGGTCGGGAGGCTGACGGGCATGATTGACGTTCCGGTTGCGACTTCGAACCCGTTGCCTCACTGGTTTGCGTCCCTGGCGGACGTGACTCACACGCGGGCAGGCCCTCGTGGACCGCGTGCACCTGCCCAGCGAGAACCCCGGCTTCAGCAACGGCTCCCGAACGGTGCGATCCGTTCTCGAACGCCGGCAGGGCGAGTGCCGATCGGCCACTTCCAGCCCGCGCGAACCCCGCCCTGACAAGCCGCACCGGTGTCCGAGCGCCGTCATGATCAGTCCGCGTCCTCTGCGCTGAGCCTGATTCGCTATGTTGGAGGCGCTCATGCCAGCCACGTGGAGCAGGCAGCGATTGCTGGGACGAGGCGATGAGTGCGCCCTGCTCGACGGCCTGCTCAAGGCCGTCCGGGACGGTGACAGTCGAACCCTGGTGCTCCGTGGCGAGGCGGGTGTGGGCAAGTCAGCTCTGCTCGCGTACCTGCTGAGCGCAGCGCCGGACATGACGGCGGCCCGTACCGTGGGCGTGGAGTCCGAGATGGAGCTCGCCTTCGCGAGTCTTCACCAGATGTGCAGCCCGTTGCTGGGGTACCTAGGTGGCATCCCAGCCCCACAACGCGAGGCGCTGGAAGTGGTGTTCGGTCTTCGAGTGGGCGCGGCCCCGGATCTCTTCTTGGTGGGATTGGCGGTACTGAGCCTGCTGTGCGCCGCCTCCGAGCAGCAGCCGCTGCTCTGTATCGTCGATGACGCACAGTGGCTCGACCGCGCGTCAGTCCGTACTCTCGCGTTCGTTGCACGGCGTCTGCTCGCCGATCCGGTCGGCCTGATCTTTGCCGCGCGCGTGCCGGGCGAGGAGCTGCGCGGACTTCCCGAGCTGACGGTGAGGGGGCTGCGAGACGACGACGCGCGCGCGCTACTGACCTCGGCGGCGCACTCGATGCTCAACGGATCCGTGAGAGATCGCCTTATCGCCGAGATTAAAGGGAACCCCCTCGCGCTGCTCGAGCTGCCCCGGGGACTGTCGCCATCGCAGATGGCGGACGGCGTTGACCTGTTCGGGCATCGGGCGCTGTTGGGCAGCTTGGTGGAGGGCTTCGAGCGGCGCCTGGACGGATTCCCGCCCGATACCCGGAGGCTTCTCCAGCTCGCCGCCGCGGAGCCTCTCGGCGACCCTGCGCTTCTGTGGCGGGCCGCCGATCGGATCGGCGTGGCGCCGGGCGCCGCAGCTCCTGCCGAGGATGACGGGCTCCTGAGGATCGGTGCGCGCGTGGCCTTCCGCCATCCTCTGGTGCGCTCCGCCGTCTACCGCTCGACGTCGACTGAAGACCGCCGCGCGGCGCACCTCGCGCTGGCTGCGGCGACGGACGCGAACACTGATCCGGACCGGCGCGCGTGGCATCTCGCCGCGGCAGCTTCGGAACCGGACGAAGTCGTCGCGCAGGAACTGGAGCAGTCAGCGAGCCGGGCTCGCGCGCGTGGCGGGCTGGCCGCGGCGGCAGCGTTCCTCGAGCGCTCGGTGGCGCTCTCGGTTGATCCGGCCCGGCGTACCGATCGGGCACTCGCGGCCGCTGACGCGAGCCTGAAGGCGGCCGATGTCCGCGCGGCGACGGCCGTACTCGCGATTGCGGAAGCGGGACCGTCAGGAGAGCTGCAACGGGCGCGTATTGACTCGCTTCGAGCCGAGCTCGCCTTCTCGCAGAGTCGCGGCAGCGACGCGTCGCCGTTGCTCCTGAGCGCGGCGCAGCGCCTGGAATCGATGGACTCGCGGCTTGCTTGGGAGACCTACCTTGATGCTTGGAGCGCGGCACTGTTCGCCGGCCGGTTCGCGACCGCCGGCGACGTGTACGACGTTTCCCGCGCGGTGCTGCTCGCGGTGCCAGCACCCGAGCCGCCGCGAATGTCAGATCTGCTCGTCAGAGGTCTTGCGCTGCTGCTGATCGAGGGCCGCGCCGCGGGCGTGCCGGTGCTGCAACGAGCCGTGGCCGGCTTCGCGGGCGAGCAGGCGAGCAGCGAGGAGGCGCTCAAGTGGGGCTGGTTGGCGAGGATCGCCGCCATCGTGGTGTGGGACTACGACTCCTGCCTCGCCGTTGCGAGCCGCAACGTGCAGCTCGCTCGCGAGACGGGGGCGCTGGCACTCCTCGCAATCGCATTGCAGCCCTTGGCTCTGGCGCTCGCACTTGCGGGCGACTACGCGCAGGCAGCTCAGCTGATAGCGGAGGCGGACGCCGTCAGCAATGCGACAGGTGCCGTCGTGCTGCCGCATGCCGTTTTGTACCTGACCGCGCATCGGGGCAGTCGTTCCGATCTAGCCCCGATCGTGGACAAGACGCTGCGCCACGCGGCAGCGAGCGGGCAAGGGAACGTGGTCCAGTTCGTTAGCCTAGCCAACGCTGTCGTCGCGAACGGCGAACGGCGTTATCGCGATGCGCTCGCGCCCGCAGAGGACGCGAGCAACGACATGCCCGAACTCGTGGCGTCGATGTGGGGCCTGTGCGAGCTGGTCGAAGCTGCTGCGAGGAGCGGTGAGACGGAGACGGCGCGAGATGCGATGCAGCGGCTCGCTGCACGCAACGACGTGAGCGGCAACGACTGGGGCCTCGGGCTCGAGGCCCGAGCGCGAGCGCTGCTGGCCGACGCAAACGAGGCCGAGGAGCACTACCAAGAGGCAATCGACCGGCTCAAGCGCACGCCGCTGCGACCCGAACTCGGGCGGTCACACCTGGTCTACGGCGAGTGGCTGCGCCGGCAGAGCCGTCGCGTAGACGCACGCGCGCAATTGCGTGCCGCACACCAGTTGCTCTCGGATGTGGGCATGACGCAGTTCGCCGAGCGAGCCCGCCTCGAGCTTCTGGCGACGGGAGAGAGAGCACGAAAGCGTGGTGAACAGACGCGCGACGAGATCACCCCGCAGGAGCGTCAGATCGCGCTTCTTGCGCGCGACGGGCTTTCCAATCCCGAGATCGGCGGGCGGCTGTTTCTGAGTCCGCGCACCGTGGAGTGGCACCTACGCAAGGTGTACGCAAAGCTCGGCATCCGCTCGCGGCGCGAACTCGCGGCGAGACTCGCGGGGGCGTCGGCCCCACCAAGCGCTGGTCAGGCTGGACGTACTCCAGAGACCCGCACTTGATCCGGTCGACGCAACGACCCGGCGGCTTCTTACGAGCGACAGTCTTGCTTTCGAGCTGGAACGAGCAACGCGTTGCCTAGCCGGAGTAGACCTCTCCAATGCGCGGCCACCAGGGATCCGGAAGGGTGCGACGGGCCGGCGCTGCTGATCCGCTGCGCTTCGAAGGAGTCCGATTGTCTCTTCCTCATCTCGGGGCCTGAGCCGCCGTCGTGAGAAATAGCCTTCGATGCCGTGGCAGGAATTGAGGCGGTTGTCTGGATCGATCCCCCACTGCTGGTCGAGCGGACCCTCGCCGGGACGACGCACGACGTCAGGATTGCAGGACTGCCGAGCTGCTGACAATCCCCGTCTCAGGACCAAATTCTCTTGCCGGCCGTCCGGCGGACCCAGCGCCGCCGATCCCTGTCTTCCCGCCGCCGCCGCTGTCCGAGAAGCCGCAGTTCGGCACCGTTACAGCGACGCTGTCGATACCGGTCCGCGACTCCGAATTGCTGGTCAGCGCAGTCCGCCTGAACTGGTCTGACCCTGAATATGAGCGGTATGTCAGCGAGCTCGAGGCCGTCAGCGAATTCGTGGAGGAAGTTGGCAGCTGGCTGAGCGTGGTCCGGAACTGGCTATATGGATGGGACGGCGACGTGCGCAACGACGTGTTCCTTCCGCCACCGCCACTCGTGCGGCTGGTCCTCGTCGATCAATTACAACGCGGGCCCATTTACGGTGGTGGCGGCCCGTCGCAGTCTCTCCGGTCTCAGATCAGCGCGCAGGATCGACGAGTGCGCGCGGCGTTCGCGGCCTCCTCTACGGGCAAACCATTCCCGCTCGCTCACGGGCTCCTCTACGAGGCGCGGCTCGACCTAGCGCGCTACGACTGGCGGCACTCGGTCATCAACTCGTGCGCGGCAGCTGAGGTCGCGCCGTCCGGCGTGGTGAGGAAGCACCTGATCGTCACCGGCCACTCGAAGGGTGAAGCGAACGACATCCTGGATGGTGTGTCTGGGGTGATGGAACTTTTCCGGCTGACGGCTGCGACGCCCAGCACGCTCGGCGTGACCCTTGACGACGTCCGAAAGAATCTCGCTCGACCCCGCAACAGTGCAGCGCACTCCGGGCACCCCCTCGACCACAACCGGGCGGCGAGGGCATACCGGTCGCGCGATCGCTAGTCGACCTCGAGCCCCTGCCGACACCGGAGCAGATACTCGGGTTGGAGGCCTGAAAGAACGAGAGCAGACAGAGTACCCCGAACTCCGAGGTCATCGTGGTAGTTCGCTGGGATCCTGACCGGCGTTCGTCCCAGCCGAGGTATCTCTGACCACGTGCCGAGATGCGCGCTTGACGTGGCTTGGAGGAGATCGGGAGTTCACTCCTTTATGTCAGCTGCGCGGGTGGTCGGTGATGATCTCACCGAGCGGTGTGAGGTCCGGGGGCCGGTCTGACCCGCCCAGGTCGGTGATCTTTCCCGTGGTGGCGTTGATCACCACGGTCCGGTACAGGTGGCTCTTTTCATGGCGATGAGCAGCGTGTCGCTGCATGGAGTGGCGAAAGTTGAAGTTGCCCTTCAGCACGAAGATATAGGAGGGAGCGTCGCTGAATACGGTCGAGCCGGTCTGCGCGTCACATCAAAGCGAGTGCCGCGAGCGTGCTGGACCATTTCCGGGTTCGGGTCCCCGTCACCGGCCGCGATCTCGAGCACCGACGCCAAGAGCTTGTCCTCATCGACCAAGACCGGCGCGGCAGCAGCGTTCGCTGAGACGGGCGCTGGTCCAACGTCTTCCTCAGGTGTGTCGGCGTCACCGTGTGCGTAAGCCTCCCAGCTCGGGTTCCGGCGCCTAACGCTCACGGTGATCTGCATCGCAGCCACATCCATTACCTGGGCCGGGCCGATTGTCAGCCAGCCCGCCCGAACTGCCGCCGAGTAGAGGCTGTTCTCCCCGAACTCGAGGTCCTCGAGGTGTCGGTCACCAGGCATCAGCAGCAGGCCAAGTCCGGCCCTCTGCCCGCTGAGCGGACCGATCGTTCGCTGCCACACGACGCCATCGTCATCCACACGCAGACCCTCGAGGATGTGTCGTGGACCGCCACGAAGAGGCTCAGGCTGCCAGCCTGGCGTCGAGCCGGCGGTCGCAGCAGGTGCAACACCTGCAAGCAGCCCGACGGTCATCCGCGAGCTGGTTTGCTGGCCCATCCAGCCGGCGCCCTCGAGCGCTCCCCACAACATCCCCGTGATCCCACCCCGACGGTGGTGAAGCAGCGCCCGGCCGCGACCACCAACGGTCACTGGTCCCACGTATCGCAGCTCAAACCCATCCTCGATCAGGGCTTCATCCACGGCAGTAACGATAACCTCGCGTCTCCGCTTCCGGTCTGGCCGAGGTATCTCAAGCAATGTGCCTAGAGATGTCGTTGCGCGGCTTCCCGGGGAGCGGGCTGTCGGCGTGCCGCGTTGACGCCTACCGCAGCGTGAAGGTTCTTGCCATCTTGAACGGGGTCAGGTCGGGGGACGTGAACGTGAGTTTTGATGTCAGTGTCAGCTTCCGGTCCGCCTTGACCAGTTTCTCACCGGCAGCTGTGAGCTTGAGGTTGATCTTGAACCGGCCGACGCTTGCGATCTTGAGGGTGCCGGCAGCGACGGTGGTCTGGTGGTGTACGCGATGTTTGCCATGGCCGGTGGTGTATTTGTGGACCCAGATGATCGAGAGTGTGCCGGGTTCCGTCGTCTCGTCGACGTAGCTGAATCCGCGGGCCTTCCTGATCGCCTTCAGGTTCGCCTTCGGGCCCGAAGGCCAATCTATCTCTCCGAGCATCGAGCCCACCTCCGCTCGGCTAGGCAGAACCCTGACCGGGGCTGAGGTCCAGGGGATCCCGACACCGAGGGCGTTGGTGGCCGCGACCGTGAGTTGATAGGACTTACCCGCAGCCAAACCGAATTCCAAGGCCGTGGCCGGGGGAGTTGCTGATTGGATCTGGAGAACCTTGGTGGGGTCGGTCGAAGAGGCCGACGTGGCGCTGTAGCCGATGATCGGGAGGCCGCCGTCGTCAGCTGGCGCCGACCAGTTCAGCGACAACAGACCAGTTTTGGACTGGGCGGTGGGCGCTGACACCAGGCCCGGCGCGGTCATAGCGACGATGCTGGTGCTGTTCGGGAACGTGTCGAGCAAGCTGCAATACCCATCTGCGGCGCATGCGACGACTGCGCCGTCGTCGGATGGGGTCGTGCCCGTGAGCGAGGCGCTGAGTGGCACGCTCGCCAGGCCTGCGGGGAGCTCACCAAAGGACTGCAGCGCCTGCTCCACCGAATTCGAATTGGTGAGATAGAAGGTTGGCATCACGCAGTTGCCGGCCGCGGAGCAAGCGACCGATATCGGGTATGCCGCTGGGTCTGTGTTCGCATCACTCGGCAGCGCGACCGTCCTGGCGTTCTCCCAGGTGCCACCAAGCTCGAGGATCGACATACCCTGTGTCTGGCCGTGGCTGTCAAGGTAGACGCCGTCGGCTAGGCAGGTTCCGGCCGAACTGCAGCTCACCGAGGCCGGCGCTACGACCTGGCTGCTGAGCGACGGTAGCGACAGCCCGGCCGTGTCGGCGGTAGTGGCTTTCCAGGCGCCGTTGCTCTCACTGAAGAACACACCCTGCTGACCACCACTGCTGTCCAAATACGTGCCGGCGGCCGTGCAGCTTCCAGCGGACGGACACGACAGGACGTTAGTGCCGAAGGCCGGCTGGAACTGCGCCGGCGCCGCCGCCGGGTCCCCGATGCCAGAGAGGCTCAGAGTGCTCGCAGTCCAACTGCTACCAGATTGAGTGAGCACGAACGGGGCCTCGCCTCCGCTGGTGGTCGGGTACGCGCCGAACGCGGTACATGCGCCGGCCGGCGGGCATGAGACCTGCCCCGAGATGAGCTCTCCGTACGCAGGGCTGGCATCCGACGGGAGCGGAGCCTCAACCGCCTGCGCCCAACTCGCGTTGCTCTCGGTAAGCACGAATGGGACATCGTTGTCGGCGGCGTTGGCGTCGTAGTCGCCGAACACCGTGCAGTTGCCAGCTGAGATACAAGCGACCGACGTCAGCGAGAGATCTTCGTCTCCACTGTGGTTCACCCCATAGTTGGTCGTGTTGACGTTTCCCGGCATCTGCGCCTCGCTCGCCGGAGCCCAGACACCACCCGTCTCCATGGCCACGAACCCCTGATAGGTCTGGCTCGCGTCCTGGTAATAACCAACGACCGCGCAGTTGCCCGCAGACGTGCACGAGATCGACTCAGGCCCAAGGTCGCCGCTGGCATCAAGCCCCGCGAGGTGAGAAAGGTCAAGCTCCGTCAACCTCCACGAGCCGTTGACCTGGTCAAACAGCGCCACCTGGCTGTTGCCGCCGCTATCCGTATACACGGCAACGGCCGAGCAGCTCCCCGCGCTCGGGCACGAGCTCGCCACCAGCGACATCCCACCCGAGCCGACATTGCCAGGGACAGGCAAAGTGTCCAGGGCCTGCGCGGCACCAGGTAGGCCCAGCACCGACGCCACACCGACGAGCAAGCCCAGCGCCCGACTCCTGCCCACCCCGGAAAGCCTCCGTCCCACCATCGTACGCCCCCAATATCCGCCTAAAAGTGTCCGGCAAGCCTATCGACAGCTCTGAAATCTTGAGTGAGCCCGCGACAGCACCTGTCACGGGTATGAAGCCAGCGCTGTGAACCACCCGCTCTCGTGGTTAGCCGGGGTCGTTTCGACGCTTATGGCCCCGTAAAGGCCCCCTCAGGCGCACCGCGGAGCGCTCGTGGCCCAGCTCGTGGAGCCGGCAAGCCCGTGGTTACGGGCGATCCGGCAAGTACCCCCAGCCGGAATCGAACCGGCGATCTCCTGCGTGAAAGGCAGGCGTCCTAACCGCTAGACCATGGGGGCGGGCAGGCCCATTGTATGGGGACGGCCGTAACGGCTCTGGAGCGAGCCGGCCAGACGCTCATGGTGTCAGTGTCGCGCTGCGACAATTTCCCGGGCGATGACAGGCGTCCTCTGGCATGGAATTCGGGATGCCCTGCTGATGTGCTGGCAGGTGTGGTGGGCGTTGGCGTTCGGCTTCTTCATCTCGGCCGTGGTGCAGTCGTGGATCCCGCGCGAACGGATCGAGTCGAGCCTCGGGCCTGCTGGCCCTGGCCCGCTGGCCAGGGCCACCGCCCTAGGCGCCGCTTCGTCGTCCTGCTCCTATGCCGCCGTCGCGATCGCCAAGAGCCTGTTCCAGAAAGGCGCCAGCGCGAGCGCGGCTCTCGCCTTCCAGATCGCGTCTACGAACCTAGTGTGGGAGCTGGGGTTCGTGCTGTGGGCGCTGATCGGCTGGCAGTTCACGGTGGCCGAGTACGTCGGCGGGCTGATCATGATCGCTCTGGTGGCACTGCTGCTGCGGCGCTTCATATCGCGCGAGCTCGAGAACCGCGCGCGCCAACACGCCCAGGACGTGGATGCCGGCCACGTCCACCACACCGCCGGACATGACCTGCCGTGGGCTCGGCGACTGACGAATGCTGCCGCCTGGTCGGACGTCGCCCACAACTACCGGGCCGACTGGCAGATGCTCTACAGGGAGATCGGCATCGGTCTGCTGATCTCCGGCTTCGTCGCCCAGATCGACCCGGAGACCCTCAACGGCATCTTCCTGAGCGGCTCGCCTCCGTTGGTGCGGACTGTCTGGGGGGCGCTGATCGGCCCTGTGCTTGCGATGCTGACGTTCGTCTGCTCGGTCGGCAACGTGCCGCTGGCCGCGGTGCTCTGGAGCGGCGGCCTCAGCTTCGCCGGAGTCGTGTCGTTCCTCCTCGCCGACCTCGTGATCCTGCCGATCGTCGCGATCTACCGCAAGTACTACGGCAGCATGTTCACACGCCGGCTCGTCGCGCTGCTGCTGGTCACAATGGTTGCCGCGGCGCTGCTCGTGCAGACGCTGTTCAGCGCCCTCGGTCTGATCCCGACGGGCGCACGCCCGTCGAGCAGCGACATCTTCGGCTCCATACGCCTGGACTACAAACTGTGGCTGAACGTCGCCGGCCTGGTGCTGTTCTGCTCGTTGTTCGGGTTGACTCTGCAGCGCGGCGCGGTCGATCCCGTCTGCGGCATGATGGTCGACAGGCACACCACAAGGAAGATCAGACGCGATGGACACACCTACTACTTCTGCTCCGACGGCTGCCGCAGCAGCTTCAAATCCGGTGGTGACGAGCACCCTGGGCACGGCTCGCATGACCGTGAACCACTCGTCGACGGACATGGTTCCGGCGTTCACGGGCGCGACACTTGACCGCGTCGCCGAACTGCGCGGCGACCGTAGCGAGGTGCGTCGGCTGTTGAGGCATCCGCACGCCGCTGTGCTCGGCGCGAGCGCCGACAGCGTGCTGATCTCCGAGGGGCCGGATCCGAGGCTTCTGCGCACACCGCTCGAGGGTCGGGTCAACCCCCACCAGCCGATCCTGCTCGGGATCGACGACGGGCAACCGCTGTTCGCCGCCGATCTCGATGACCCCGAGGCCCAGTCGCTGCTGGCTCAAACTGGGTTCGGCCGCCTGATCACGCTGCGCGAGGCCGGCACTCTGCTGCCGCAGGCGGAGGGCGGCCTTGCGGCGTACCTGGTGGCGCTGCTGAACTGGCACCGGCGTCACAGATTCTGCTCGGCCTGCGGCGCGCGCACACGCGTGGCCGAGGCTGGGCTCTCCCGCCGCTGCGCAAGCTGCGGCACCTCGCACTTCCCGCGCACCGACCCGGTGGTGATCATGCTCGTCGAGCACGACGGCCATGTGCTGCTCGGGCGCCGCCTCGGCTGGGAGGAGGGACGCTTCTCGATCCTCGCGGGTTACGTGTCACCGGGTGAGACACCGGAGGAGGCGGTCCTGCGCGAGGTCCACGAGGAGTCGGGCATCGCCGCCCACTCGCCGCGCTACATGGCCGCCCAGCCGTGGCCGTTCCCATCGTCGTTGATGTTCGGTTTCGAGGCCGGCGCCGACGGTGGACAGCCGGTCCCGCAGCCCGGCGAGATGGTCGAGGTGCGCTGGTTTGACGCTGCGGAGATCGCCGGTGCCCAGCGGGGCACCGGCGAGCTGAAGCTCCCCGGCGAGGTCTCGATCGCACGCATACTGATCGACGCGTGGATCGCTCGCGGCGGCCGACGGCTGTGAGGGTTCACGGATTTGTGACGCCGTGCTCAGGATGAGCGAGACGGCCCAGCAATTCGAGAGCCTCCCAGAGCGCGCATCGATCACGCGTGCGGCGCTCGGGATCGGTGTGTACGCAGCCGCCTTCGGAATGACCTTCGGCGCCGTGGCGGTCGCCGCCGGCCTGTCGGTCCCGGAGACGCTGGCGATGAGTCTGGTGATGTTCACGGGTGCCTCGCAGTTCGCCTTCGCCGGCGTCGTCGCCGCAGGAGGCGCGCCGGTGGCCGGCGTCGTCTCCGCGCTGCTGCTGGGCATGCGCAACGCGTTCTACGGAATCCCGATGAGCCGCATCCTCGAGCCGCACGGGCTTCGCCGCTTCGTCGACGCCCATTTCGTGATCGACGAGACGACCGCGATGGCGGTCGGCCAGAGCCGCCCGCGCGCCGGTCGCTACGCGTTCTGGGCGACCGCCCTGGCGCTGTACGGAGCCTGGAATTCCGGCACCCTCCTGGGCGCGCTGATCGGCAGCGGCCTGGACACCTCGAAGCTTGGGCTCGACGCGGCTGCACCCGCGATCTTCCTCG
Source organism: uncultured Conexibacteraceae bacterium (assembly GCA_963761675.1). Taxonomy (GTDB): domain Bacteria; phylum Actinomycetota; class Thermoleophilia; order Solirubrobacterales; family Solirubrobacteraceae; genus Palsa-465. Next base: position 370,449 of record CAVXIA010000001.1, on the reverse strand, counting down.
CGCTGCTGTGGCCGCAGCTGTCCCGGGCCCGCGCCCCCGCGGTCGCGATCTGCGCGGCCCTGTTGACGCTTGCGCTGGTGCGGGTGACGCCGGCCGGCGTACCGATCATCGCTGCGGCGATGGTTGCGGTGGTCGGCGGGGTGCGTCGATGACCCTCTGGGTGTTGGTCGGCTCGTTCGGGTGCTACGCACTCAAGCTCGCGGGCCTGTCGCTGCCGGCATCCGCGCTTGGGCACCCACGTGTGCAGCGGATCGCCGCGCTGCTCCCGGTCGCGATGCTGAGCGCACTGGTCACCACCGGCCTGTTCACGACCGGCCGGCACTACTCCGTTGATTGGCCCCTGCTGCTGGGCGTCGGTATGGGTGCGGTGGCTCTGCGCATGGGCCAGTCGCTGATCGTCGTGTTTCTCGTCGCGGTCTCCGGGACCGCAGCGCTGCGTTTGATCAGTTAGATAGATCGCACTGCAGCAACGTTTGCAAGCCGCAAGCCCGAGCCTGCGCCGGCCGATATGGCCCCCGAAGCCAATACACGGCATCCCTCGCGGGCCAACCGTGGCCGCGCACCGGTGACCACGCCAACGACGGATGGAGACAGGCATGCGTTTCTCAAGATCGAACGACCGGAGCGTGGTGCGCGACCATTTCACCGCCGACGGCGCGCCGCAGCTCCAGCTGTCCGGAAAGCCGCAGAGGGAGGGCCGCAAGCGTCGGTTGACGGCGATCACGGTCGGTGCCGTGCTGGCCGGCGGTGCCGCCTTCGCAGCGACCAACTGGGTCGTGGGGCTCACCGCAGGCTCCTCCGCCCAGGGTCAGTCCGCCACCATCAGCAATCTCACGATCGCGGCTATCGCAACACCGTCGCCGACGAACCTGCTGTTCCCGGGAGGCACCGGTGACGCTGTGATCAAGATCACCAACCCGAACGCGTTCCCGGTGACGATCACCGCTCTGCAGCTGCCGGCAGACACCACCTACGCCGCCGGTTACTCCAACTCGACGCTGACAACCACAAACCCAACCTGCACGGCGACAGGCGCTACGGCGAGCCTCGTGAGCTGGAACTTCTCGTCCGCCGCCATTGGCAGCTCGCACACGCTGACCACACCCTTGACGGTCGCAGCGAACGGGACCCTGACGGTGACGCTGACCAACGATGTCGCGATGGGGGCGACCTCGCCCTCGTCGTGCGCCGGCAACTACTTCATGATGCCGTCGTTCACCGGGGTGACGGCCACCGGCGGGGCGGGAACCCCCACGACCTCACCGGCGACCGACGCCTGGACCGCCTAGCCATCTGAAATGACGTGCCGTTCCGGGACAGATTCCCGGACTTGGACCGAATGCAAGGCGAGGGCGCGCAGCGTGCGCCCTCGCCGAGTCGGCACCTATGCGTCGGCCGAGCTACCGACGCGGATGACGTTGTCGAGGATCACGTCGACGATCCACACGATGATCGTGGCCCAGACGTAGGTCCAGAAGCCGTGGATGTCGAAGCCGCCGACTATCGCCTGCGTGAGCCACAGCATCAGCATCGCGACGAAGAACCACACCACCCCGAGCGTCACCACGGCAAACGGCAGGGTCACGAGCCGAGCGATCGGCTTGACGAAGGTGTTCAGGATTCCGAATAGCGCCGCCGCGAGAATCAGGTCGCCGGCGTTCGTGGTTGTGACGTTCGTCAGCACGACGGTGGCCACCGCGAGCATGATCGCGTTCTCCAACCAGGACAGCATCAGCCTCTCTGTCAGGGACATGCCCACATGTTCGCCGATGCGCCGGACCCACGCGTTATGGGCGGCCCGCTGCACCAGACGCGCGTCGGCGGTGGGTGGTCATCAGACTCAGTGGTGCGGCGCGCGCAGGCGGGCATCACAGATCCGAGCACCAGCAGTCCACTGGCGACGAGCACGTCAGTACCGGTCGTGGTGACGGAACCAGGCCTCGTCCTCGTTGCGCCCCAGCGGCGCGCGATCCAGCCACTGGTACATACCCCAGAGCGAGTCGAGACCGCGCGCATAGGTCGAGTACGTGTGATAAACGACACCAAGCTCGCGCGCAAACGCGCTCATGCCCGGGGACTCGCGCATGAACGTGGCGTTGTCGGTGCCGGCCATCGCGGCGTGCGCGCTCGGCTGCGCCGCCTGGAGCGCGCCACGCATGTCGCTCGAAGCGTAGTTGTACTCGGTCCCGCCGGAGCGCTGCTGCTCCCCGGTGACCGAGATGTTGAAGTCGTAGTTGAAATCGGTGTCGTGCGAGGAGGCCCAGCGAAACGTCCAGCCCATGCGCCGTTTGTAGGCCTGGATCTGGTCGATTGGCGCGCGCGAAATCGCGACCAAGCCGACGTCATGGTTCTCGAGGTGAACGGCGAAGCCGTTGAAGCCGTCGGCGATCGCCGAACACGACGGGCAACCTGACTCGTAACCGGGTCCGAGCATGAAGTGATAGACGAGCAGCTGCGAACGCCCACCGAACAGATCGGCGAGCGATGCGTCGCCCTCGTCGGTGTCGAAGCGGTACTCCTTCTCGACCTGCACCCAGGGCAGCTGCTGACGCTGGCGAGCGATCTCGTCGCTTCGGTGGGTCAGCTCCTTCTCCGCTACGAGCAGGTCGACCCGGGCGGCGAGCCATTGCTCGCGTGTACTGGTCCGGTGGGTACTGATGGACATGCGGTCTCCTCCTGTGATTTGTTCAGGCTGCGGCGGTGGCGATGCCTAGCGAGACGATTGCCAGCGCAAGGGAAAGGTCGAGGGCGGCGTGTGGTGGAAAGAGCTTCTGCGTAAGGACTACGGTCGCGATCACGACCATCAGGCCATCATCACCACGAACAGCGGCAGAGTCATCGTCATGCCGCTCATCGGCGTGCCCTGCATTCCGGATGCCGGCATGTCGTTCATCGCGTCAGCCCGAGCCTGGCCGGCGTGTTCAGCTGGATGTCGGGCAGCGTCTCACCGGTCTCGAGCAGCGTCTTGAGGTTGGCCAGGACCCGGGGCCAACCGCCGCTGATCATCGATTCGGTCAGCCCGCCGGGTACCAGATCATCATGGATCACCGTGAGTCTCACCTGATCGCCGAGTGGCTCGATCTCGAAGGTGACCTTCGAACGCGGCTCGGATGCGAGCCTGTCGGCGGCCTCCTCGGTCAGGCTGAGCGCCTGCGCCCACTCCGGCGAATGCGTCTGCCAGGTGTAGGACAGGCGACGGTACGGCTCCGATGCGAGCACGACCTGCTCGCGGTCGACGATCGCCAGACCGCGCGTGTTCCAGGTCATTGGCGCACCCGGCTTCCAGTCGGTCTCAAACGTGATCGACCAATAGCGCGCGGTGAACGCCGGTTCGGTCAACGCCTGCCACAGCTTCTCCGGCGTCGTCCGGATATACGTCGCATAGACGAATGAAGGCTTCGGTGGCTCCACGGGGGTGTCCTCCAGTGCTCTTTTCAGGTCGGCGAGCGCGTTGACGCGGTCCTGCTCGTACCGCGTGATCCAGCGCTCGGCGATGTCATTGATGGGTGCCGCGTTGAGGTAGTGGTACTTCTCCCGGCCGCGGCGAACTGTGGTCACGACGTTGGCCGCCTCGAGCACCGCGAGGTGCTTGCTCACCGATTGACGAGCGATGTCAAGCCTCGAGCACAGTTCCCGCAGCGTCTGGCCGTTGCGCTCGTTGAGGCTGTCCAGAAGCAGCCGGCGGCTTGGGTCGGCCAGTGCCTTGAAGACCTCATCCAGGTGTGCATCCGCAGCCATCTGGCTGCGAATAATAGGCAGCCAGATGGCTGCATGTCAAATCGCAGGCACCCAAACGCAGTGGCGGTTCATCGACAACCGATGGCGCGGGGCCGGGTCAACCAACGGCTCACTCGGTAACAGCTTCGGCAAAGGAAGCTTGCCCGGCCTAGTTCCTGCTCACGCTCGCTTCAGAAATCTCAAATAGAACGCGCCGAATATGAGGACGATCCCGACGTTCACCAGCAGCCGCTCCCAGAACCGATGCCTGAAGAACAGGACGTCGACCCCGACCACGACCGCTGCCAGCGCGAGCACGTAAAGCACGATGCCTGGCGTCTTTCCCATCATTTCACCCTACCGTCCCAGAATGCGGCGGGCGCGGTCGTGGATGCCCCGCCGGTCGGCAGCGTCGCCGGCCACCTCGTCGATCAGGCCCGGATCTCGTTGTGGACCCGCGCCACCATCGGCTCGTTCAGCTCGATGCCGGCCGCGTTGAGGATCGGGATCAGAGTGGTCCCGAACGCCTCAAATGCCTCCTTCGACTCCCACACGTCGAACACGCGAATCTCGCCGTCTATATCCAGCGCGATGTGAGACAAGCGTCCGGCAGGCGCACCGACGCCGGCTGCCTCGAGTTGCGCGAGCGTGGCGTCGTACCGCTCCTGCGTGAAGCCCTTCGCTGTGATGTAGAACCCAAGCGCCATACGATCCCCGATCCTCTTGCGCGTATGCGCGGTGGCTTGCCCGGCGGTGCGGCGACTCTATGTGCTCGCCCGGGCACGCTGTCATATCTTTCCGTCCGCCTGCGTCACGCCCGGCTCAACCCTGAAGCTGCCCAGGGTCCGGGGGGACGTCGACGGCGTGCTCTCGGAGAGCGTCGAGCGGGATGATCTCGAGCGCTCGCTGATGTGTGGATGCGAGCACCACGTAAGCTGCCGCGCCGTCGAGGTGTGCTCGCAGCCAGTTGGCCGCGGTCACACACCATCGATCGCCCGGCACAAGCCCAGGGAATCGATACTGGGGCATCGGCGTGACGAGGTCGTTGCCGATCCGTTGTTGGTGGTCGAGAAACTCGGTCGTCACCACGGCACAGACGGTGTGACTGCCCGGGTCCTCGGGGCTGGTGTGGCAGCACCCATCACGAAAGAAGCCGGTGACCGGATCGGTGCCGCACGGAGCGAGCACTCCGCCCAGAACATTGAGATCGGCCACTACTCGCGGGCGAGCATCGCTGCGGCCTCGCGCTCGAGGTCGATGTACGGGTCGCCGCTGACGTCGATCGCGACGCGATCGATCCTGCCTCCCGTGAACGCGTATGGATGCACGCCGGGGTAGTCGTCCGTTACAGGGTCGGCACTGTCCCGCCCGACGCAGAGACCCTCGCCGGCGAGCATGAACTTGCCCGGCTGGGTCATGATCCGGCCCTCGCCGACCTGGTGCTCGCCGTGGAAGAGCGACAGGATCCCGCTGGCGACGCCGGCGGGCTCTTCACCGTCCTTCCCGAAGCTTGCGGCAAGCACCAGCTTGTCGCCGACTGGCAGCTCCTCGGTCGCGACAATCGTCTGGACGTGGCTGCCAACCCAGTTGTACACGTAGTGCAGCCTGTTGTCCTTGACATACAGGGCATGGCCACCGAACCGCGATCCGTGAGCGAAGAGCACGCCTTCCGCGCCCGGCCCTGGAATGTCGACCAGGGCTCCGATCGTGTAGGACCGGTTGCGGATGTTGACGGCCTGGGACTCCGGAACCTCGGCCAGACCTGGGTAGTAGACGTATCGGTCGCGTGCCGGGGTCAGCAGCGGCCGCGGGGTGAGAATGATCTCGATCGCCCCGCGATCATCAAGCGGGAACGCGCCGTTGGCACCAGCCTCGGCATACCACAGATTGATCATCTCGGTGAGCCGTTCGGGCTCCTGGTCCGCAAGATCGTTCAGCTCGGAGCGATCGACGTCGGTGTGGTACAGCTCCCAGGTATCGCGACCGAAATGGCTCCAGCCGCTGAGCGTCGGGTGTGTCGTGACCGCCTTCCAGCCGTCGTGCCAGATCGCCCGCGACCCGAGCATCGCGTAGAACTGGGTCGCACGGGCGCTCGGCACCGCTGTCGTGTCGAAGCTGTATCGCATGCTCACGCCGTCAAAGTGACTTTGCACGTGACCGGCAATCGTCTCGGGCGGCTCGATACCGACCACCTCGAGGATCGTTGGCACCAGATCGATGGCGTGGTGGTACTGCTCGCGGACCTCTCCTCGGGCCTTGATGCCATTCGGCCACGAGATCACGCAAGGGTCGGCGGTGCCGCCGTTGAACTCGTAACGCTTCCACATCTTGAACGGCGTGTTGAACGCCATCGCCCACCCGTTGGGGTAGTGGTTGTATGTCATCGGGCCCCCGAGCTCGTCGAGCATCGCGAGGTTCTCGTCGATCGAATCGGGGATGCCGTTCGCGAACTTCATCTCGTTCACCGATCCGTCCGGCCCGCCCTCACCGCTGGCGCCGTTGTCCGAAATCAAGATGATCAACGTGTTCTCGCGCTGCCCCGTGTCGTCGAGATAGTCCAGAAGCCTGCCTATCTGAGCGTCGGTGTGCGCCATGAATCCGGCGTACACCTCCGCCATCCTGCTGAACAACCGCTGCTCCTCTGAGGAGAGTGAGTCCCACGGCCGAGTGAGGTCGAGCGGTGGGAACGGCTGCCCTTCGGGCCCCGTCTGCGCTGCGATCGGGTTGATCGCTGGGAGCTCGGTCTCGGCGGGGACCAGCCCGAGCGCCTTCTGCCTCTCGAGCGTCTGCTCGCGGATCGCCTCGTAGCCCATGTCGAACTGACCCCTGAACTTCTCGATCCACTCCTTCGGAGCATGGTGCGGTGCGTGACACGCACCCGGCGCGTAGTACAGGAAGAACGGCTTCTCGGGCGCAATCGCCTTTGCGTCCCTGATGAACTCGAGCGCCTTGTCGGTCAGGTCGACGGTCAGGTGGTAGCCCTCCTCCGGTGATCGCGGCTGGTCCACGGGGTGGCTGTCATAGACGAGATCGGGATACCACTGGCTCGTCTCAGCCCCGAGGAACCCATAGAAGCGCTCGAAGCCGCGGCCGGTCGGCCAGTTTCGGCGCGAGGAAGCGAGGTTCATCTCTGCATCCGGGCACAGATGCCACTTGCCGACCATGTAGGTATTCCAGCCGGCGCCGCCGAGAATCTCTTGGATCTGGCCGTTCTCGGGCGGGATCACGCCACTCGCGTTCGGAAAGCCGATCGCCGCCTCCGTGATGCAAGCCATGCTGTTGCGGGTGTGGTTGCGCCCGGTCAGCAGGCACGAGCGTGTCGGCGAGCAGAGCGCCGTCGTGTGCATCTGCGAATAACGCACGCCATCGTTGACGATCCGGTCGATGTTCGGCGTCGGGATCGGACCGCCGTAGCTTTCCAGCGCGGAAAAACCGACGTCGTCGAGCACGATGTAAACGACGCTTGGGGCTCCGTCGGGCGCTCTCGGTGCCTCAAACGAACTCCAGTCCGGCACCGAATCACGAATGTCGACATTGATAACGCCCTTGAATCGCTCGCTCATCGCGCCAGCCTCACATGTCTGCAGAGGGAAGAAATTGCGGACCGCAGTACGCGGTCTAAGTACTACACCCACCCCGGCGGCAGCGCATCACCCAGCTCGGGTGATTTTGCCTCGGGCTCGGCCTGTGAGCAAGCCGGGCGATCGCAGCCGCGAGGGGCCTCGACCGTGATCCCCTAGCTGTGCCTCGGACAAGTTGGCGGCTGCGGGTCCGGGTTCCGCTATTCGATCAGGGTGGCGCCACCATCGATGACCAGTGTCTGGCCGGTGATATAGCCGGCCTGATCGCTGGCGAAAAACAGTGCCGCGTGACCGATGTCGCGCGGATCGCCGAGCCGCTTCAAAGGAATTGACGCGGCCGCAGCGTCGAGATTCATGCCCAGTTTCATCAAGCCGTCGCTGAGGATGGTGCCCGGAAGCACCGCGTTTGCCGTTATCGCCTGTGGCGCCAACTCCATCGCCGCGGCGCGAACGAAGCCGAGTTGCGCCGCCTTGCTGGCCCCCGTAGTGGGTCCAACCGGCGATCCCGGTCATCGGACCGGTGATCGATGAGGTCACAACGACGCGCCCGTGACCCGAGGCCGAAAGCCCGGGCAAACAGGCTTTCACGCTGAACATGTAGCCCTTCATGTTGAGGTCAAACGTCTCGTCGTAATCGGCCTCGGTCATTTCCTCAAGTCGCTTCGACGGGAAGATGCCGGCATTTGCACACAGAACATCAATCGCCCCGCGCGCAGCCATCACCTCATCGGCCATCCGCGCGCACTCCGCCGGTCTGGAAACGTCGGCGACCACAGAGTCGACGCTGGCTCCGCCATCAGTCAGGCGGGCAACCGCCTCCGCAGCGACGTCGCGGTCACGGCCGACGATCGTGACGTGCGCGCCTGCCTGCGCGAACACCTCAGCGATCCCGTAGCCGATCCCTCGAGTTCCGCCGGTCACGATCACACTGCGCCCAACCATCGCGTCGCCCATGCTGCCCCACTTCGCGCCGGCACCCCGAACGCTCGCCACAGGCCGAAGCTCGTCTGATGACGCGACAGCCTAACCGGTCCCGCCCGTCGATCGCCCCACCTCGGACTCGCCTCGCAAGCGGTCGACGTCGCCCTGTCCGATGCGGACTTCGCTGCGATCGAATCGTGGTTCGCGCCGGCTCAAGGGCCTCGGCTGAAGCTCGCCGCTGACGGTCGAACTCCCGGATCGTGCCCGGGACGAGAGAACCCGAGTAAGCGCGGAAGCTGGCCGGTTCCGTCGCTTCGCCGTGCCTGCATCGCCCTCATGCTGGAGGAACGACGCATGCGAACACACAGTCCGGAGTCGCGAAGCTTCGCTGAGCGCGTCCAACTCGTCATGGATCTGACCTCACGCCTCAACGTGCTGCCGTTCGGCGATATCGAGACACGCAACGCTCTGCTCAGCGAGATCCTGGGAAGACCGCTTCCCGCCACGGTCACCATATATTCGCCTTTCTACAGCGACCACGGACTCGGGATCGAGTTCGGAGAGCGAGTCTTCGTCAACCAGGGCTGTTACTTCCTGGACCTCGGCGGCATCACCATTGGTGACCGAACGATGATCGGCCCAAGGGTCAAATCACCAACCGGGAGCCAAGGGAGCCCGTCGCCGAATCGGACACTGTCCGAACGTCGGAAGCGCCGCCGCCACCAGCACCGCTCTGCGAACCTTCGAACGCGGTCGAGACCCCGCCGGCCGCTCCGCCATTGAAGCCGCCCGACGGTGACGTCCTGGCACCTCCGTTACCGCCCACCTCAACGTAGAGCACTTGACCCGCGGTTACATGCACGTCGCCCGTAGCCGTCGCTCCGAGCCCACCCAACTCCAGCCCGGCGTCTCCGCCGCGTCCCCCGCTCGCGACGACATAAAGCGCCGAAACCCCAGACGGAACGGTGAAGATCTGCTCCCGACCTGTCGACACGAACGTGCACGTCACGGTGTGCCCGACCGCCGAACAACCTGAACGAAGCGCACCGGACGCGGAACCCGCAAACGCCAAGGAACAGACTGGTGCTGCCGAGATCGTGACGACAAACCGACGAACAAGCTCACGCATCACGGGCGACTCACCAAAGCCAATTCCGCTCCCTATCATCGTCCTCACCCCGATCTGGTGGTGTTCCCACGCGAACTCTACGGCTATATCCTGCCGACCGATAGCCGTACGAATGACAAGCGCTCTCGCGTGCTTCGGTCCACGGGTGGCAGCCGACTGAACGCTTACTGCGCATCGCCCGCCCGGTGAGCCCGACCGCGGATTTCCGTGTCGCGACCTCTCTCCCCGGCTCGTCGCTCAGCCGCCCACCGGCGCCAGCGACAACAAGCCCGTAATCAGGCTTAATGTGATTACCAGGCCTTTCCAGTGCCGGCGCCCGGACTCGAACCGGGGCGCTTCGGATTAAAAGTTGCTTGCTAGCAGGGCAATTGCCGTATCTACGGGCGATTCGGCGCAGCTCTCTTCAGTTCCGTGAGGTCAGAATTGCGCAGTTCGGGACATTTCCTGGGACACGCCTCGGTCAGCGCTGACCACGCCGTGCAAGGCCGAGGCATCCTCGCCCCAGGATCGGCTGGGACGATTGGGGACGTAAGCACCAGGTGCGTACAGTCTGTGCCTCTCTCGGGGTTGGTGATCCCTACGGTCGAGGTGGTACCTGCTCACCGCTCCGATCTTGGACTTCACGCTCGTCCAGGACGCTGGCCACAGCGGTCGCGTCAACCTGATCGAGCGAAGCGAGATCCTCAGCGGGAGCGCAGCGGTCAACCAGCGCGCGATAACTGAGAGGCCGATCCGAGACGCTCTTCAGAGCCAACATGACCGCGACCGTCATCAAGACGACCGGCCAGAGGCCGCCGACCGGATGCGCAGCTTCCGCGCCAAGCAGGCATCTCAGGCGGCGACCGAAGATGCCTCTGCCGTGATGAATGCGAGTCCGGACGTGTGATCGCGTGCGTGCAAAGCTCGCCGGCGTTGACCCGGACTGCGGCATTCAAGACCGACAAAAGACGTCCTGTGTCATCCATGAAGGGCTCACGCGGGTGTCAAGTTTGGTTTGTTCTAGAGGCCTCTTGTTGTTTGGTGCCGTTTCGCTGGCTGCGTTGCGGCGTGGGTGGAGGTTCCAGTCATCCATTCGGTCGCGCGTGGCGGACCAGTGTGTCGTGCGGTTCCCGGGGGCTCAATCAAAGCCGGCGGCCGATCGGTCTCAGGGTTGCGGTCGAGGCCAGACACAGGAGCGAGCTCGCCCTGGGTTGCACCTCGCGCCCGTGTGCCCCGCCTCGAGCAACCGCTCGACCAGCACCCCGTCGCCACGCTCGATCGCGACCAGCTCGACCTCGAAGCATTTGAGCGCGTCACACAGCGACGTGATCCCCGGCTCGTCATGGCGAAACGTCTCGCCCAGCAGCCGCTGACCCGTCTCGTCCTCGATCAGTGTCAACGGCCGTCGGTTTCTCCCCATTCGCGGCCATCTTTTCTCCCCATTGACGGCCATGTTTTCTCCCCGCTGGTGGCCACGAATCTCCCCACCGTCACAGGTTTGTTGAGAGTGCTCAGATCAGTGGCGTGACCCCCTTGCCTGCGGTTGCCTGGGCGAGCCGGTAGCTGTCCTGGCCGTCGGTGAGATCTTGGGTTGCGCAGCCACAGGTAGCGGCTGTGACGCAGCAGGTCTGCGTGATCGCCTCGCTCGGCTTTGCGGACCTCGTCGACAGCCTTGCTGAGCTGCGCTTTGACGTGGTAGCGATCGAACATAATCTCTGCAGCGGGGAGGTGCTTGAGCGCGCCGGCGAGGTAGGGCCTCGGACATGTCCTGGCAGACCTCCCGGACCTGTTCGGCTCGGCCGCCGTGAGCGACAAGATCCTCGGCAAAACCGGCGTAGGCGCCGCTGTCACGGCCAGGGGTGGCGAACACGACGCGTGCCTAGTCGATGTCAGCGAACACCGACACGTAATCCTGGCCGCGACGAAAGCTCGACTCATCGACCGCGGGACGCTCAACCGTCGAGAGCTCCTGGGCAGCGAGCACAGCCTCGACGTGATGATGCACCAGCCGCCACAACCGGGTGCTACGCCGCCGCGGCGCAGGCTTGGCGTGGTCCTTGCCAGCTGCCATGAGCGTGACTTCGTGCAACCAGGCCTGGCGCAGCTGCCGTCGTCACTGATCGAGCACTGATCCAGGCAAGCAAGCCGCAGCCCGTCCGCATCTGGGAGACTGAGTCGGTTTCCCCTGCCATGGTCCGTCGGTCACACGAGGGAGCGTGGTTACCGGGTGGCGCAGCCCCACGGAACTGCGACGCGGGTAGTCCTTCGCAGCCTGACCGTCACTATGACCGGCGGGCAATGGGAAGGCTGTCCGTTCGGGCTTGTTGCGCGCAGGTAGTAGCGGCCGGGTCCTTCCTCGAAGAGAAAAGTCTGCCTGGCAAACGGGATGCTCTCGACTGAAACGGGTTGGCGAGCGTACTGGGGGAGTTTGCTGTCCAGGTACAGCAGGATCTGTCCGGGGATAGCTCTCGCCTTCGAGGCGGCGGGGGCGCCGACCATGTAGATGTGACCTTTGAGGACGCCGATACCGATGCCGAAGTTGACTCCCAGCAGCCGCTCCACGCGCTCGACGATCTGTCCGCCGACGAGCCGGCGGTCCTTGTGTCCCGGCACGCTGAGGATCAGCGGGTTGCAGTCGCTCGAGCCACCGAAGTCGGTTACGGTAGCTGTCGCTAACGTAGATCCCGTCGCGCTGGCGCGAAAGGTCAGGGTCTCCACCGGTTCGACCGCGCTCAGCGCCGGACAGCTGAACTGGTAGCGTGCTGGTGGCAGCCGATTGATCCAGCTCGCGATCCGCCGCGTCGTTGACGCTCTCGTGACCGTGACCGCGACCACTGGGTGAACTCCTGGAAGCGCACTGATGACTTCAACGCGTCGTGCGGCATCCAGCGTGTTGCCGGTGCCACAGCCGGCGAGGGCGCAGGCACACACTGTAGCGAGCAAGAACACTATTGATCTCGGTCGTGGCAGCCGACTCATGGGTATCACTGTCTATGCTATTCCGCGCAATCCGGGAGACACCGGCCGGAGAGCCTCTCGGTCAGGTCGCGTAACCGACGCAGTTGTTCCACGCTTCCGAAAAGCTTGCCGCACCGTTTGGCAGTGACCCGAGCGTGATCCCCGGGCTGACCGTGAACGTGTCGGTGGCGTGGCTGCCGACTGGGCTGCCGCCCAGTCCGTTGTAGCCGCTCAGCGTGAACCTGCCGAAGTTCGTGATCTCCTGGCCTTGCAAGTTCTCCACGACCTCTTCAGCAGTCGAGTCCGCACTCGACCATGTGGCATTTGAGCCGCTCGCATACGCAACATACTCGGAGGCATTGACATAGTCGGTGAACACGTACCGGCCGCCGGTCCATTGTGTGATCGCAACCACGAGCGATCCTGGTGGCGCCGACGGGGCGCCGTTGAATTGCATCGGGGGACTCGACTGTGACGGATCGGTCTCATACCACAGCGTGCCGTTGGGCCATCCCGGTCGCCCTTCCTCCGTGCCCGTCTGGCCGAAATTATTGTCGGTGAGGCCGCCGATGCCAGACCAGATCCCGACCTGGCCACCACCGCAGCTGCCAGTATCGCCAGGCTCGGAATAGCTCGCCTCGGCAAGCGTCCAGCCGGTGGGCGTGTTGCCGTAGCCAGACCAACACCCGCACCCTGTGCCGCCGTGCGTATATACCATATTGCGGTTGCCGTACGCATAGAGAGGCACCCCACTAGAGCCTCCAGGGTTGAGTGACCAGTCTGCCACGCGTGTTTCCCAAGCACTGTACGCTGCAGCCTCGCTAGACGGCGGCGCAGGGGGAATCCCATACGCGGCTTGCTCGGCGGGCGTGGCGGTTAGACCATTGAAACCAGGTGGTGTCGCTGGGAGAGACACGACCAGGCCCGCAGCGACATCGAACGTGTACAACGTGCCACCTCCAGGAAGGCTCGTTGTCGAACTCAGGGGCACCTTGAGAATGCCGCAGGTGGAGAGTTGCCCAGCCGTGGCAGTGTCCTCGTTGAACCCGGCGGTTGTCGTACAGGATGCTGGTACGTCGGTGTCTGCCGCGCGGGCAGCTGCCGGAAGAAGCGTAATTGCTGAAAGCAGGAGCGCCAAGGCCGTCGCAAGCCGCCGACTCCGCATTGGGCGCCGCGCTGACAGCGTCACGCATTGACAGATGCGTGACATCCATTGCGAGATACGCGACATCTTTCCCCCTTTTTGACCGTTATTGGTCGCGCCCCGAGCGACTAGGACTAAGATCCTTTCATAATACATCTTATGTCTTGAAGCAAGACACGGCCCATGAACAGGACTTCATCCAGTTCGAGCTGATCGCACACGAGGTCGTCGGCATCGGCGACATCCAGCAGATCCCTCACGAGCCGGGCCATCGCCGCGGCAGTCGACAGGGCCAACGCGCAAGCTGTCGTCGACGAGCTGCGGGACGGGCTGAGCACTCCACTCGGCAGCTCCTTCGAGGCCGGTCAACAACTCTCGGGCGGACAGTGGCAGAGGCTGGCACTCGCCCGCGGCGTGATGCGGCCGTCACCGCTGCTGCTGATCCTCGACGAGCCCACTGCCAGCCTCGATGCACTCACAGAGGCCGCGCTGTTCGAGCGCTACCTCGCGGCCCGAGCGAGCGCTCGCGCCACCGGCGCGATCAAGGTCCTCGTCTCCCACCGCTCACGGTGCGGACGGCCGACTTGATCGTCGTGCTTGATCAAGGTCGCATCACCGGACACGGAAGCCACGAACAGCTCATGCAGGCCGGAGACCTCTACGCGCAACTGTTCGAGATGCGGGCACGCGCTTAGTAATAACTCTCTGATCGCATCCCCCGCAACTGCTCGTGACGGTGGGACCCCTGCCGCTTCCGCACGAGGCCAGGGCTCACCGTACGCTCGGGCCGGTCTGAAGAGTCGGTGTCGCGAGCCGGAGCGAAAGCAGGGCTCCCCTCCGTCGACGAAGGCGCCCTCCTATTCGCCACGAGGAGGGAAGTGGACCCCCATCAGGTAGGCCTTCGCCAGCTTGCTTACCCTGCTCTACGGCCAGCAACGAAGAGCGTCCTCGATCAGCCGTCTCCGCTGTCGCGCGGTGGTGACCGCTGCGCTCCCGCTGGGGATCTCGCTGACGTTCGATCAGGTTCACGCGACCGTCGTGGTCAGGGTCGTCGGCCGCCCACGTAAGCGCATCTCGTCACCCGCTGAACAACCCGACAAGAGGACCACACTGTACGCACAGAGTGCTTACGTCCCGAAGCGTCCCAAGACGTCCCAACGCTCCGAGCGCTTGAACGGTGGCTTTGCAGCGAGTGAGCTACGCCGCTGAAGACACCGCGGCGCTGAGCCTGCGGTGCAAGAGCTCGGGAGCCGGGTCCAGACCGTTCGGCCACACGACCGTGCGCAACTCAGGGTCGACGCGCGCCTGACGGAAGTACGACGGGTCACGGAGCTCGACTCCAAGACCGGACTCGAGCAGGAATGAGCAATCGACGTCGCCTGCGCTTCCATCGGTGAACTCGATCCGGAGCACATGGTTGTCCAGCGGAGTCGCATTGGTTATGCCAAGCATGAGACTGATGCTAGGGCAGCGGATCGATCTGAACCAGCGCTTCAAGCCGCTGAGCCAGGTTCCAGTTCTCGACCAGCTCGGTCTGATGGAGGCGGGCCCACTCCTGCACCAACCGGAACGCGCGAGGCGGCAGCTCACCCTCGAGAGCTGCCGAGCCATCGAGTGCGACCTTGGCCTCATACTCGCCGTACCGCGCGTGGAAGTGCGCCGGCGGGTGGTCGGGTCGGTACATGTAGATGACGATTCCGTAGAACTCGCAGATGCGAGGCATCGCTCAGCCACTGGCCTTTCCGGGCGGGGTCGTCCCAAGTCGTCCCAGGACGTCCCCAGACGTCCCGCCTTCGGGTGACACCGCGAAGGCCTCCGCGACCAGACGGGCGTCCTCGGGCCGTGGGGCGTAGTGGAGGTATTTCATAGTCGTCTGGATGTCGGCGTGACCCATCCACTCCTGCACCCTGCGGACGTCGGCCTTGGAGATCATGCGTGTGCCGAAGGTGTGGCGGAGGTCGTGGAAGCGCAGGTTCCGAAGGTTCGCGCGTGCGAGCGCGGCCTTGTAGCGAACCCGAAGCGCTGAGTCGGACACGTAGTCACCTCCTTCGCTGGCGAACACCAGGTCGTCATCGCCGGTCCATTTCGACCGATCACCGAGCCTTGCCAGCGCAGAGGCGACGTCGGGCGCCATCGGGACCGAGCGCACCTTCCCGGACTTCGGCGTAGTCAACTGGCCGCCGGCCCAGCTCGAGCGGACGCGAATCACGGACCCCGCGAAGTCGACGTCGCGCCAGCGCAGGGCGAGCAGCTCGCCCATCCGCAGGCCGGTGAACGCTGCCGTCAGAAATACAGCCCCATCCAGGTCGCTAGCCGCGGCGCGTACCAGCGCCCATACCTCCTCGGGCGCGAGCACCTCGATGTCACCGGAAGAACGGAGTGGGTGCTTCTCGACGCGCACGAGCGGATTGGCGTCGAGACCATAGACGCGCTGCGCCCGCCGGAAGATGCCGTGAAGCTGAATCAAAAGCTTGTTCTTGGTCCGATTCGAAAGGCCGGGGAGGGTGGCTCGCCACGCCTCGATCTCATCAACGGTGATCGCCTCCAGCTGGCAATCCCCGAACGCCGGAAGCAGATGCGCGTTCAGCGCCGAGCGATAGTCCCGGATCGTTGACGGCTTGCGCTCACGATCTTGAGCGATGAATCGCAGCCACTCCTCCGCCGCCTCCGCGAATGTCGCGTTGCCTGACCGCATCCCGCGAAGCGTTCCCTGCCGCGCCTGGGTCAGCACGTCCCGCAACCACGCGTCGGCGGTGCGCTTCGTGAAGTAGCCGGCGGGTGGCCGCCCGCGCTCGGCCCATCCCGGCCCAATCTTCTTCTGGACCTGGCGCCCATCGGGCAACCGGTACTTCGCGTACCAGACCGGACCGCGCGCCCGATCGACTCGAAAGACGTGTCCCGATGGCTCCCCAACGGTTCCCATTCGGCGTCATCCTCCACCGATCTCGGGACATATTCGCGACATTTTCGGCTGTCGCCGGCAAACGCGAAACCTCAAAAAAGCAGATTTGCTGGGTCTTCCAGTGCCGGCGCCCGGACTCGAACCGGGGCGCTTCGGATTAAAAGTCCGCTGCTCTACCAACTGAGCTACGCCGGCGTGTGGTTGTGATGATTGCAGCCGCGGGGGGCCGGCGGTCGGACCCTGGCGGCGCACTGCAGGCGCCCGGATCCGCAGGATCGACGGCGCCGGACGGTGACTCGAACCGGATCGATGGCCGCACGCCCCGTGCGGGCCCCGGCTATGACAACTCAGCCCCGGAAAGCGACCAGCTCGATCTCGACCAGCATCCGCGGGTCGATCAGACCGGAGACCTCGACCATCGTCGCCACAGGGCGCACGCTCCCGAAGACCTCGCCGTGGGCGCGCCCGACCTCGTGCGAGCGGGAGATATCGGTGACGTACATCCGAGTCTGAACGACGTGCTCGGCGCCGAGGCCGGTCCGGCCGAGCTCATGCTGGAGCTTGCGCAGGATCTCAGCGGCCTGCTCGTAGGGAGTTTCGCCGACGACGAAGCCTGTCGGGTCGACGGAGGTGGTGCCGCCGATGAGCACCCAGGGTCCCGCCACCACCACTCGGCAGAAGCCGATCGGCTCCTCGAAGGGAGACGGGGGGTCGCCGCCGAGCCGCTCGATCTGGGGCTGCCGAGTCTGTGGGGGATCGGAGGACACCGGGCACTCGCCGAAGAACTGTGATCAGTGGCGGAAGTGGCGGCGGTTGGTGAACACCATCACCGCGCCCGCGCGGTCGACGACCTCCACGACCTGCGGATCGCGAACCGAGCCTCCCGGCTGGATGATCGCGCTCACCCCGCGCTCGAGCGCGATTTCCGGCCCGTCAGGGAAGGGGAAGAAGGCGTCGGAGGCGAGCACGGCTCCGACGACCGGAACCTGGGCCTTCTCGATCGCGATCCGGACCGAGTCGACGCGGCTCATCTGGCCGGCGCCAAGCCCGATGGTGGCGCCGTCCCTGGCCAGCACGATCGCGTTGGACTTGACGTGCTTGCAGACGCGCCACGCGAACAGAAGCTGCGACCACTCCTCCTCGCTGGGGCGGCGACCGGACACGACCTGCATCTCCTCGCGGTCCTCGTTTGAGGAGTCGCGGTCCTGCACCAGCACGCCACCGATCACCTGCCTGATCGAGGGTTCGAGCACGACATCGAGCCGGCGCTCGCGATCGTCGAGGATCCGGGCATTGGGCTTGTCGGCGAACAGTTCGAGCGCGTCGTCGTCATAGCCGCGTGCCAGCAGCACCTCCACGAACTGGCCGTGAATCGCCTCGGCCGTGGCCCGATCAACTCGACGGTTCAGGACGATTACGCCGCCGAACGCCGAGGTCGGGTCGCAGGCGAACGCGCGCTGGTAGGCCTCGAGCGTGGTGGCGCCGACGGCGACACCGCACGGGTTGTTGTGCTTGACGATCACACAGGCCGGCACGACGAACTCAGCCAGCAGCTGCCGCGCGGAGTCGAGGTCGAGCAGGTTGTTGAACGACAGCTCCTTACCGGACAGCTGCGCGACCTGTGAGAGCACATGCGACCGCGCGCCCACCTGGGTGTAGAAGGCCGCGCGTTGGTGCGGATTCTCCCCATAGGGCAGTTCCAGCTGGCGCTCGAATGCGAGCACCATCAGTGGCGGGAAGTCCTCGTGCTTCTCCTGGAACCAACGTGTGATCGCGCTGTCGTAGCGGGCGGTGTAGGCGAACGCCTCCGCCGCGAGGCTCTCACGCGTCTGCAGGGACAGCCGTCGCTCGGACCCGCGCAGTTCCTCGAGGATCGCGTCGTACATCGCCGGGCTCACGACCGGAGCCGCGAACCTGAAGTTCTTGGCGGCCGCCCGGATCATCGTCGGACCGCCGATGTCGATGTCCTCGATCACGTCTCCATCGCTGACACCGCGAGTCCCCGCCGTGCGTTCGAACGGGTACAGGTTCACGCACACCAGGTCGACGGGCTCCACACCGTGCGCGGCCGCGGCCTCGAGATGAGCCTGGTCGTCACGCACCGCGAGCAGGCTCGCATACAGCTTCGGGTGCAGCGTCTTGACGCGACCGTCCATGATCTCCGGGAAACCCGTGAGGTCGGTGATCGACCTCACACCGATCCCGGCATCAGCCAGCTCGCGGGCGGTGCCACCGGTCGAGACGATCTCGATCCCGAGCTCCACGAGCCCCTGGGCGAACTCGACGATTCCGGTCTTGTCCGAGACTGACAGCAGCGCCCGGGCGACCTGCACCTCACCGGGTGCGGAGGCCTGCAGCGACTGCTCCGCGTTCGTCTCCGTTGCCATCTGAATCCGACTCTACCGCTCCGGCAAGCGGCCCTCCAAGGCCCCCTGTCAGAGTGGGCGGGTCAATCGTCTCTGGGGCCGACGAGGACGCGGCGCGGGTGGGTGGAGGCGACACGCACCTCACCACGCGCGAACAGCCGCACCACCTCGGGCAGGATCTGGTGCTCGATCGCGTGCAGTTGCGGCCAGACGTCGTCGGGCTGACGCGCGTTCTGCAACTCCACGGAACGCTGGATGATCACCGGCCCCGTATCGATGCCGCGGTCGGCGAAGTGCACCGTCACCCCGAAGACGGTGACGCCGTAGGCGAGCGCCTGATCGACCGCGTCGATGCCGGGGAACGCCGGCAACAGCGACGGATGGACGTTGATCACGGCGTCGGGGAAGCGGTCGAGGATCTCCTCCGTCACAACCTGCATGTAGCCGGCCATGACCACGAGTTGGGTTCCCTGCTCCCGCAGCCAGTCGGCCATCGCCAGGTCCCGCGCCAAGCGGTCGCCCGCGTAGGCTGAGCGCTCGAACACAGCGGTCGGCACACCGGCCGCCTGAGCGCGCCCGAGTGCCTGCGCTTCAGCGTTGTCGGTCGCGAGCGCCACGATCTGGATCCCATCACGGCCGTGAACCTCGTCGAGCAGTGCCTGCAGGTTCGTGCCCCTACCCGAAGCGAGCACGCCGACTCTGAGCGAACTACCGGCGCTCATGGTCATGCTCACCCGGCAGAACCATGAGCCGCGCGAGAGCCCTGGCGTCGACGTGACTGATGACGCCGGCGTGACTCATGATGCCAGTGGCAGCGGGGCGCGCTCGAGCGCGAACTTGCCGCCGGAATCCTCTGTGCCGGCGAGCGGGTACTCACCGCTGAAACAGGCGTCGCAGTGCATCGACCGCCGGCCCTCGACGGCATCGTAGACCCCGTCGAGCGAGAGGTAGTGAAGCGAGTCGGCGCCGATCAGCGCGCAGACCTCGTCGACCGAGCGTTCGTGCGCGACCATCTCCTCGCGCGTCGACATGTCGATCCCGTAGTGGCACGGATGCTTGATCGGCGGCGAGCTGATCCGCAGATGGATCTCGGCGGCTCCGGCCTCTCGCAGCATCTGCACGATCTGCGGCATCGTGTTGCCGCGCACGATCGAGTCGTCGACGACGATCAGACGCTTGCCGGCGACCACCTCGGGCAGCGGGTTGAACTTGAGACGCAGGCCGTGCTTGCGCAGCTGCTGCCCGGGCTGGATGAAGGTGCGGGCGACGTAGCGATTCTTGATGAAGCCGTCGTCCTGCGGGATCCCGGAAGCGCGGGCGAGACCGCGGGCGGCGGCATTGCCGGAGTCTGGGATGGCAATCACCAGGTCGGCCTCGACGGGCGCCTCGCGCCACAGGATCTCACCCATCCTCGCGCGGGAGACCTGCAGCCGACGGCCCCCCATCAGCGAGTCCGGGCGCGCGAAGTAGATGTATTCGAACACGCAGAAGGCATGGCGCTCACCGGCTCTGACCAGCTGCGAACGAACTCCGTCAGCGTCGAGCGTGACCACCTCGCCGGGCAGCACGTCGCGCACGTAGCGGGCGCCGATCAGGTCAAATGCACACGATTCGCTGGCAACGCAGTAGACCTTGCCACCGCCGCTCTGGGAGTCCTCGATCACGCCCAGCGCGAGCGGACGCAGACCGTGCGGATCGCGGAACGCGACGACCTTCTCCTCGGTCATCACCACCGTCGAGAAGGCGCCCTGCAGCCTTGGCAGGACCTCTGCGACGGCCTGTTCGATGGTGTCGGCGGGGTGGGTCGCGAGCAGCGCGGCGATAATCTCCGAATCGGACGTCGAGCTGAAGCGAATGTCGCGGCCACGCAGCTCGCCATGCAGCTCCACGGCGTTGATCAGGTTGCCGTTGTGAGCGAGCGCGAGCGTGCGATGGTCGTCGCGGACGATCGGCTGGGCGTTCTCCCATTCAGATGAGCCGGTGGTCGAGTAGCGAACATGCCCGATCGCAAGATCGCCGACCAGCGACCGCAGCTTGTGCTCGTCGAAGACCTGCGACACCAATCCCTGCTCGCGGGTCCCCATGATCGAGCCGCCCAACGACGCGACCGCGATCCCGGCCGACTCCTGCCCGCGGTGCTGGAGCGCGTACAGACCGAAGTAGGTGAGTCGCGCGACCTCCGAACCCGGTGCGTATATGCCGAAGACCCCGCACTCGTCATGCGGTCCGTCACGTTCATCGATGGGCGTGGACACCGGTGGTTGCACCGCCACCCGAGCTTAGGGCATATACCGGGAGGGACCGGTCCTCAGCTGAGCAGCGCGGACAATCCGCTCGCGTGGACTGTGGTCAGCTCGGACACAGGCACGTTCAACAGGCCCGCGATCGCAAGCTCTGAGCCACCGACCTCGCCGATGATCTCGAGGCCCGCGAGCGCCCCCGGGGCGCCGCTGACGATGAACGCGGTCCCGAGATCCTCGCCGAACGGGTCGAGTCCGTCGGGAAGTGTGACATCGGCGCCGAGACCCGAGGCGATGCAGCACTCGGCCAGCGCCACCGCGATCCCGCCCTCGGCGATGTCATGGGCACTGGTGAGGGCGCCGTCCCGCACCCCCCTGCGCACACACGCGTGCGCGTCGCGAATTGCTGAGGCATCCTTGGCAGGCAGTGCGCCAGCGGGCGCGCTGCCGTACAACTTCGCGATCTCCGAGCCGTCGCGGGAAGGATTGAAGCCGCCGACCAGGGCAATCTGGTCGCCCGCGTTCGACCACCCGAGCCGCCCGGCTCGGCGTACCTCCGGGAGATGGCCGACCATCCCGATGACTGGCGTCGGCAGTATCGGGCCGTCCGGCGACTCGTTGTAGAGCGAGACGTTGCCGCCGACGACCGGCACGTCCAGCTCCCGGCAGGCGAGGGCGAGACCGTCGACCGCCTCGCTCAGCTGCCAGGCGACGTGGGGCTTCTCGGGGTTGCCGAAGTTAAGGCAATTGGTCAGGCCCAGCGGCTCCGCGCCGACGCAGGCAAGGTTCGCGGCGCACTCATAGACGACCTCGGCGGCTCCCGCGCGCGGATCGACCGCGACGCGCCTGCCGTTGCCGTCTATCGAGATCGCGATTCCCGGGATGGGATCGCCACCCGCGCCGGTGTCGGCGGCAAGCACCGGCAGCACCAACACAGCGGCATCGGCCTGCCCGGGGCGGCGAACGGTACGCGACTGCACCACCGGGTCGTACTGCTCGAAGACGGCTCGCCGCGAGGCGATGTTGGCGCTCGCGAGCAGCGCCATGAGCACCTCGGGCGGCTCAGCTCCGGCGGCGACTTGCTGTTCGCCGCCGTCGTACAGCGGCACCGCGGGCCGTTCAGGTGCGAGCTCGTAGAGCGGGCAGTCGTCCACCAGCAGCGCCACCGGCAACTCGCCGACGATCTCGCCGTCGCGCAGGATGCGGAATACGTGCGTGTCCGTCACCTCGCCGACCACGCTGGCAAGCACCTCCCACTTGTCACATACGTCGAGCACCGCAGCCACGTCATATGGCTCGACGACGCAGAGCATCCGCTCCTGAGACTCCGAGACCATGATCTCGAACGGCTCCATGTCACGCTCGCGAAGCGGGACCTTCGCGACGTCGATGTCGAGGCCGACGTCGCCCTTGCTCGCCATCTCGGAGGCGGACGAGGTCAGACCGGCGGCGCCGAGATCCTGCAGCGAGGCCAGCAGCCGACGGTCGAGCAACTCGAGGCTGCACTCCATCAACTTCTTCTCGGCGAACGGGTCGCCGATCTGCACGGTCGGGCGCTTGGATCCGTCGCCGCCCTCGCCACCGACCAATTCCGCACTGGCGAGGACGGAGGCGCCGCCGATGCCGTCGCGGCCTGTGCGAGCACCGAACAGGATCACAAGATTGCCGACACCGGCCGCGGCGGCACTGGTCAGCCGCTCGTGCGGTGCGAGACCGACCGCCATCGCGTTTATCAGGCAGTTCTGCTCATAACTCGCCTCGAAGTAGATCTCCCCACCAACCGTGGGCACCCCGATCGAGTTGCCATAGTGCCCGATTCCGGCGACGGCGTGCTCCAGCAGGTAACGCGAGCGCGGAGAGCTGGCCGGCTCGCCGAAGCGCAGGCTGTCCAGCACCGCAATCGGCCGCGCGCCCACGGCGAAGATGTCACGGAGGATCCCGCCGACGCCGGTAGCCGCCCCCTGGAACGGCTCGACGGCGCTCGGGTGGTTGTGGGACTCGACCTTGAAGGCCACGGCAAGCCCGTCGCCGACGTCCACGGCGCCGGCGTTCTCACCGGGGCCGACGAGTACGTGCCGTCCGTCGGTGGGAAGCCGCGCAAGCAACTTCTTGGAGTGCTTGTAGGCGCAGTGCTCGGACCACATCAGCGACAGCATCGCCAGCTCGACGTCCCCGGGCGGACGTCCGAGACCGTCGACGATCAGCTCATACTCGTGATCGGTGAGACCGAGCTCGCGATGCTTGGGCTGAGCGCCGGCGGTACTCATCTGCCTGGGCTCACGCTACCCGCACACGCTCGCCCACAGCCGCGTGGATCGACTCGAAGATCGTCAACCCGTCCGCTGAGCCGGTGAGCGGATCAACGGCGTGCTCCGGATGCGGCATCAGACCGAACACGTTGCCGGCGTGGTTGACGACACCCGCGATGTCCTCCTGTGAGCCATTGGGGTTCTGTCCGGAGGCATACCGAAGCACGACCTGCACCGGGTCTGGCGAGTAGTAGCGCCCGGTGGTGTGCTTGACGGGGATTGACAGTGTCGGCGGGCAGTCGCGGGTGAAGGGAGTGTTGTGGTCGACGACCTCGAGCGTGACCTGCCGGAATACGAACCTGAGGTGATCGTTGACCAGCAGGGCCCCGGGCAGCAGGCCACATTCGCACAGCACCTGAAAGCCGTTGCAGATCCCCAGAACGAGGCCGCCCTCGTTGGCAAACTCGATCACCGATTCCATCACCGGGGCGAAGCGGGCGATCGCACCCGCGCGCAGGTAGTCGCCATAAGAGAAGCCGCCGGGGACGATCACTGCGTCGACGCCCTGAAGATCACGATCGCGATACCACAACGACACCGTCTCCGCGACGCGCTGCGCGGCGAGCTGAGCGTCGACGTCGTCACATGTGCCAGGGAAGCTGATGACGCCGAACTTCACGCGCTCTCGATGATCTCGTAGTCCTCGATCAGCGGATTTGCCAAAAGGCGCTCGCACATCGAGGGAAGTTGCGCGATGTCCTCCACGTCGAGCTCGACCAGGCGGCCGACGTGGACGTTGGATACGCCGCTGAAGCCCAGTGCGGGCAAAGCCCGCTCGACGACCTGCCCCTGCGGATCGAGGATGCCGGCCTTGGGTCGGATCAACACGAGCGCCCGCATCAGAGCCCTGGCCCTGTTCGGGCCCATGGCAGGCCGACGATCATGCGCTCGTCCCGGTCCGCGCGGCCCAGTCGGCGAATGAGCACCCGGTGATGCGCTCGTAGGCCTCCACGTACTTCTGGCGCGTGCGGGAGACAATGTCCGACGGGATCGGCGGCGCCGGCGGCAGCTTGTCCCAGCCGGTCGACGAGGCCCAGTCGCGCACGAACTGCTTATCGAAGCTGGGCTGTGCGCGGCCGGCTTCGTACCCGTCGGCAGGCCAGAACCGGGACGAATCTGGCGTGCAGGCCTCGTCGCCCAGCGTCAGCACGCCGTCGGCGTCAAGCCCGAACTCGAACTTGGTGTCGGCGAGGATGATCCCGCGGGACTGCGCGCGCCCGGCCGCGAAAGAGTAGACCGAGAGCGCTGCGTCGCGCACGCGCGCGGTCAGTTCACGATCCCCGACGAGCTCGGCGGCACGATCGAAATCAATCGCCTGGTCGTGCCCGACCGCCGCCTTGGTCGACGGGGTGAAGATCGGTTCCGGGAGCCGGTCTGACTCGCGCAGTCCCGTCGGGAGCCTGACGCCGGAGACAATCCCGCTGCGCTCATAATCACTCCAGCCGGAGCCGCTGATGTAGCCGCGCACGACCGCCTCGACCGGCAGCATCGTCAGCCTCCGGACGACCATCGCGCGGCCCCGCACCTCCTCGGGGACGCCTTCGGCCACGGAAACGAGGTGGTTGGGGATGAGGCCCGCCGTCTGCTCGAACCAGAACGCGGAGATCGCGGTCAGCACCGCACCCTTGTCCGGAATCGGGTTGGGGTGGACGACGTCGTAGGTGGAGATGCGGTCGGAAGCGACGATCAGCAGCTCGTCACCGAGGTCGTAGATGTCCCGGACCTTGCCGGAGGCGAACGGGCGAAGCTCGGAGATGGCGGGCACGGCCCGATCCTACCGTCTGTCAACCGGCGGGGTCTGGTCAGTGAGGGGGCCGCGGCCGGGCGAACGGCAGGTGCACGATGTGTCCGGCGACCGTCTGCACCTCGGGCCGCTGCTCGAGCATCGAGCCGGTCCAGACCAACGCGTACTCGAGGCTGAAGCGGAGGCCCTCGACGCGCCTGACCTCGAGCTCCTGCGCGGGGTTGGCGCGGGCCGCCAGGATCGAGATCAGCGCCGGTGCCTCGCTTGCGCGCGCGAGTGCGAGCACTCCGGCGGTGCTGCCGATCGCGGGAATGGGCGGGACCCGCTCGAGTCCAACGCGCTCGAGCGTCGCCGTCACGACCCGGCTGGAATTCGACCACGGATCGCGCTGCACCACCGGTGTCGCGGCGAACTCGTCGGCGGGGATCTCATCCAGAGGCTCCCAGGCGTGGCCCGGCGGCACCACGACGACGAGCTCATCGCGCCATACGATCCGTTCCTCGAGCCCGTCGGCGTAGGTCGCGTAAGGATCGACGCTGGCGATTCCGAGGTCGCTGCGTCCGTCGCGAACGAGTTCGCGTACAAGCTCTGAGTTGGCGGAGATCAGCTCCGCCGTGAGTCCGTGCTCGCCGACGGCGAGGTCGCTCAGCACCTGCGGCAGCCGCAGCTCGGCGATCGTGGGACTTGAGGCGATCCGTACCGGCGTCGACGCCGCCGGATTCTTGATCAGTGCCTGCACCGAGTCGGCGCTGCGCAACAGCCGGCGTGCCGCGGTGAAGAGCTGCACCCCTGCCGGCGTCAGCGTGACGCCTCGGCTGGAGCGCTCAAACAGCTCGGCGCCGGCGACCGTCTCCAAGGACCGCAGGCGCTTGGACATCGCCGGCTGGCTGACGTTCATCGCTCGCGCAGCCTCGGCGATGCTGCCGAGCGTCGCCGCTGCACAGAACGCACGCAGCTCTCCGACCTCAAGGTCGCGAACCGGCACGTGGCCACGGCTACCGGCCAATCCTGCAGCCCGTCCGCCTGCTGACCCGTCCGAACGCAGCGCCGACATGAGAGGCGCAGAATAAGGCAGTAACCGGCTGTCTCAACTGAAAACTTGCGCAATTTGCAAGTTTCCATGCTCCGACCCGCTAATGATCCGTGCCTATTTTGCCGAGACAAACCAGATCCACGTACAAACGCAGCGCTAGGCAGCTCCCACGAACCAGCTCCCTAGCGCTGCGCATGAAGTTGAATTTTCGGACTTACCAGAGCTTGGCGCACATAGGATGCTCCTTTTGACCGGATCGTCGATTGACCCTCGAAAGGGGTTTCTGAAGACGTGGTGAAGCTTGCCGTCATGGGCCGCTCCTCGGTAGATCTGATCTGGTTATGACCGGCATAACGCTGGGTTAGGTATGTTCGATCTGCAGCCCCTGCGCTCGGCGGCCTTCCGTCACCTGGCCGCAGCTGGTTGGGTCAACGAGGTGGGCAACACGGTCGGTGAGGTGGCGCTTGCCATCCTCGTCTACGACCGCACCGGCAGCCCCCTGGCTTCCTCGACCCTCTTTCTCGCCATGCGATTCCTGCCGGCAGTTCTGGCGCCGATGATGACGGCCTACGCGGAGCCATTGAACCCGCGCTTCCTGCTGACCGTGATCTACGTGCTCGAGGCGTTCATGTTCGCTGTGATAGCCGCGGTCGCCCGCCACTTCTCGCTGCCGGTCGTGCTGGCGCTGGTAGCGGTCGACGGAGTTCTGGCAATCCTGGCGTCGACGTTGATGCGGAGCGCCACCGCCAATGACCTGATGGCGCATGGACTGCTCCGCGAGGGCAACAGTGTGATCAACCTGGGGACGATGATCGCCTACGCCGCCGCCCCCGCTGCGGCGGGAGCGATCATCGCGTCACACGGGGCCAGCAAGGCCCTGCTGATCGACGCAGGCACCTTCCTGCTCGCCGCGCTCGTGATCCTGACGGGTCCCGGCGTCCACATCGAGCGCAACCCGGAAACCGAGACATCGCAACGGATCAGGGCCGGCCTGGTCGTGCTGCGCCAACGCCCTGCGCTTCGGCGACTGCTGATCGCGATCGCGTTCATGACCGCGATGATCTCGATCCCCGTTCCGATTGAGGTCGTGTTCGCCCAGACGACACTCCACGCCGGCAGCTCCGGATACGGCCTGCTGCTGACCTCGTGGGGTCTGGGAATGATCGCCGGCGCAACCTTCTTCGCGCTCGATCGCGACATCCGCCTGATGCGGCTGCTCGGTATAGGAACGCTGCTCATCGCCATTGGCTATAGCGGTCTGGGACTGTCACCGACGCTCGCCATCGCCTGTGCGTTCTCAGCCGTCGGGGGTACCGGCAATGGTGTCGCCTGGGTTGCGGCGGTCACAGAATTCCAAGGCCGGATCCCGCTCACCGCCCAGAGCAAGGTGATGTCGGTGTTCTTCGCGCTCAGCTATCTGATGCCCGCCCTCGGATTCGTGATCGGCGGCGTGGTCACCACGCTGAGCTCACCGCGGGTGGCCTACGCGGCTGCCGCCGTCGGAACCGTGCTGGCGGTTGCGGTATTCGCGCTCTTCCCGATCGACCGTGTGCGCTTCAGCCCTGTGGTCGAAGAGCCGATTAAGAACAAGAGAGCGGCCCGAGCTCTCCATTTGCCCATCGCTCGCAGGAAAAACCGCTGATGCGTCGAAATCACGACACGCCTCCCATCAGGACCGGATGACTGAGACCACGCCACAGACCGGGCTCGCCATCCCCGAGCAGTCACCGAACCGCGCATCGCAGCATCCTCGCGCGTTGTTCGTCGTACAGGTGAGCCTGATGATCGGCGCTACCGCGTTGGTTGTGTGGCAGCGCCACACAACCAACTGGGACGGGAGGGCGCTCATCTACCTTGCCATCCTGGCGATCCTGTCTGCGATCAGCGAGCTGACCTCGTCGAAGCTTCCGTCCGGCGTCATCATCTCGGGCAGCTTCCTCGGGATCATGCTCGCGGCGGTCCTGATCGGCGGCGATGCTGCCGCGATAGTTGGCGTGTTCACGATCGCAATCGGCTGGTTCAGCTCGCGCGAGCGTGCCGAGATCTTCAGGCAGAACCTCGTGACGTTCCTCTGGTTTCCATTGCTCGGCGGGCTCGTGTTCTACTGGATGTCGAACGGCCAGAATCTGATTCTGACCGCGACGCACCGGCCTCCGAGCTATTACCCGCTTGTCTTCGCCGCGTTCATGATCGCGCTGGCTCTGAACTTCTCCATGATCGCCGGCTATCAGCGTCTGATGAACGGCCGGTCGCTGCTCGAGTGTCTCGGCGTCTTCAAGCCGACGATTGCGGCCGACCTCGCCTCCGCGATCCTGACCCTGCTCGCGGTCTTCATGATCGACAACCTCAAGGTGGCGGGTCTGATCGTGTTCGCGATTGTCCTGGTCGTCTTCCAGTACCTCGTCGGAGAGCTGCTCACCTCACAGCGGCGTGGCGAGGAGCTGCAGATCATGGCCACCACCGACGAGCTCACCGGACTGGCCAATCGCAAGGAGTTCGGCGACCAGATCGACGCCGCCATCGCTGAGACCAGCGACAGTCCCCGCAGCTTCGGCGTGATGCTGATCGATCTCGACCACTTCAAGGACATCAACGACACGCTCGGGCATCAGTACGGCGACGACCTGCTGGCCGACCTCTCGCCGAGACTGGCTCAGCGGGTCGGCGAAGGTGGCCTGGTGGCTCGCCTCGGCGGCGACGAGTTCGCGGTGCTGCCCGCGGTCAGGACCGACAACATGTCCTCGCTGACGGCTATTGCCGAGGACGTGCTGGCCTGCATCCGCGAGCCGGTCGCATTCGACGACATCACCTTGCAGGTTGACGGCAGCATCGGCATCGTCCGCTACCCCGCCGACGGTCAGGACGCGCAGACGCTGCTGCGGCGTGCGGACATCGCGATGTATGCGGCCAAGGAGGAGCGTGAGGGCCACCGCTTCTACCAGCTCGGCCAGGATCACCACTCGGTCTCGCGCCTGAGCATGGTCGGCGACTTCCGCCGCGCGCTCGAGTCAGACGACCAGATCGTCGTCCACTTCCACCCGATCATCGACATCGCCCGCGGCAAGGTCCACGGCGCCGAGGCGCTGGTGCGCTGGCAGCATCCCGATCTGGGCCTGCTGCAGCCGGCCGCGTTCCTGGACATTGTCGAGCAGACCGGCCTGATCGGGGCGATGACCAGCGCGGTGCTCAACCGGGCCATCGCGGAGTGCGCCGGCTGGCACGCTGCCGGGCGCGACCTGATCGTCTCGGTCAACCTCTCCATCCGCAACCTCCACGACCCGCTCCTGTCGTCCCAGATCGGGCAGCTGCTGCAGCTCTTCCAGCTGCCACCACAGTCCCTCAAGCTGGAGATCACCGAGAGCATGATCCTGTCGGATCCTCAGCGCGCGCTGAAGACGGTCCAGAGCCTGAGCGACCTCGGTTGCCGGTTCGCCGTCGACGATTTCGGCACCGGCCACTCGTCGCTTGCGAACCTGCGACGCCTCCCGGTCCACGAACTCAAGATCGACCGCTCGTTCGTGACGCCGATGCTCACCGACGAGTCCGACGCGGTGATCGTGCGCTCGACGATCGAGCTTGGGCACGCGCTCGGCCTCCAGGTGATCGCCGAGGGAGTCGAGGACGCGAGCACGCTGGCGCGCCTGGAGCAGATCGGCTGTGACCGCGCCCAAGGCCACTTCTTCTCGAAGCCGATCCCGCCAAACGACTTCATGCGCTGGGTCACTGCCTACGAGTCCAGCTACGCCTCGGCCGCATAGCGGCCTTCGCGCCCACCGGGCCGGCAGACGCTGCCGGCGCGACCCTACGACGCTTGTGCTCCACCTCGGCGGTTGCTGAGCTCGGCGCGACGCGCCCGCATCCGGGCGCGGCTGATCCGCACAACGAGCTCGACGTCACCCTCGGTCCGAGCCTTGTTCATGAGCGCGACGAGATCCATGTCGTGTTCAGGGTCGAACAGGCTCGTGTCCAGGTCTGTCTTGTTTCGAGAGAACATGCGGATACTTTCGGCGAGAAACAACCATAAGTCAAAGTCATAGTTGATACGAGAGTTATACGCTCTGACTATGAACCGGTGCGCTCGATGATCTCGATCCGGTAGCCGTCGGGATCGCGCACGAAGCAGAGGCGCGAGCCCCCCTCGCGAATCGAATACGGCGGGCGTTCCGGCTCGATTCCCTGCCGCGCGAGTCGCGCGAGCGTGTCGTCGAGGCCGCCCGTGGTGATGGCGATGTGGCCGTAGCCGGTGCCGAGCTCGTAGGGTTCGTTGCGACCGAAGTTGTAGGTCAGCTCCAGACGCGGCTCGTCGCCGTCCTCGGGCAGGTTCATGAAGATGTTGATCGCCTCCTCACGGATCGGGATGCGGCGCAGCTCCCTGAAACCCAGGGCCTCGTAGAAGGCGACTGTGCGGTCGATCTCGTTGATCCGGTAGCACGTGTGAATCAGGCTCATCGTGACCTCCTGCTGGGTTGAACGGCCGTCGATGCTCAGGTGTCCGCCGGGCGCTGGGCGATCGGGTCGAGCCGGCCGACTATCTGGTCGGCATAGCGCACGTAGGGTGCCAGGTCGAAGATCGCGTCGAGGTCGAGCTCCTCGATCTGGCTCCCACGCGTGCCGGCGCTCAGCAGCTCGCGCATGTGCACGCGCGTGTCGAGCGCCTCCTGCGTTAGCTGCTGCACAACCCGGTAGGCATCGTCGCGGCTCGCGCCCTGCGCGACGAGCGCAAGCAGCAGCCGTTGTGAGAACAGCCCGCCGTATGTGAGGTCGAGGTTCTCGCGCATGCGTCGCGCATCGACGACCAGGTCTCGGATCACACCGAGCATCCGCCGTTGCATGTGGTCGAGCAGGATCGTGGCGTCCGGCAGCATGATCCGCTCGACGCTGGAGTGCGAGATGTCGCGCTCGTGCCAGAGCGAGACGTCCTCCACCGCGGCCGACGCGTAGCCTCGCAACAGCCGCGCCAGGCCGGCGATCTGCTCGGTCCTGATCGGGTTGCGCTTGTGCGGCATTGCGCTCGAGCCCTTCTGGCCGGCTGCGAACGGCTCGCGCGCCTCGCTGAGCTCAGTTCGTGCGAGGTGGCGGATCTCGGTCGCCAGCCGCTCGAGGCCGGCGCCGGCAAGCGCGATCGCCTGCACGAGCTCCGCGTGCCGGTCGCGCGGGATAACCTGGGTCGAGACGGACTCGAGCTGCAATCCCAGCCGCTCGATCACGCGACGCTCGAACTCGGGAGAGGTCGCGGAGTAGGTTCCAACAGCGCCCGACAGCGCACCGACGGCAGCCTGGGCAAACGCGCGCTCGAGCCGCTCCGCGTTGCGCTGGGCCTCAAAGGCGAAACCGGCGAGCTTGATCCCGAACGTCGTGGGCTCGGCGTGGATACCGTGTGTGCGGCCGACGCAGAGCGTATGCACGTGCTCGCGGGCCTTTGCTGCCAGCTCGGCCACGAGCGCCCGTGAATCGGGCAGGATCAGCTGACCCACGGACCTGAGCTGCAGTGCCAGGCCGGTGTCGACCACGTCAGACGAGGTCAGGCCAAAGTGGATCCAGCGACCCGGCTTGCCGGCGGATGCGGCAAGCACATCGACGAACGCCGCCGTGTCATGGTCTGTGATGCGCTCACGCTCGTTGACCGCCGCCACCGTGAAGGTCGCTCGCCGGATCGCCTCGAGGTCCTCCGGCGTCGGCCCCTGCATCTCCTCGCAGGCGGCAACCTCGACTCTGCGGATCGCCTCGAAGCGGGCCTGGTCTGACCAGAGCTCACCGAGCTCCCTGCGGGTATAGCGCTCGATCATCGGAGCCTCATGCTCCCACGACATGTTCGGCGATGTCGCGGCGCCACTGGCGGCCCTCGAACTCGATCATCTCGGCCGCCGCATACGCCGACGCGCGCGCGCTCGCCGCATCGGACCCGAGCGCGGTCACGCTGAGCACGCGGCCGCCGTCGGTGACGATTCGGCCGTGCTCATCCATGGCGGTGCCGGCGTGTGTGACGGAGACGCCATCAGGCACATCCCCCAGCCCGAGGATCGCATCCCCCCGCGAGGCGGTCTCCGGGTAACCGGCCGACGCCAGCACCACCGTGACCGCGCTGAGCGGGTCCCACTCGAGCATGACGCCCTCGAGCCCGCCGCCGGGCTCGCCCGACCCGGTGGCCGCCAGGGTCAGCACCTCCAACAGGTCGCTGCGCAGCCGCGGCAGGATCGCCTGCGTCTCCGGATCGCCGAAGCGTGCATTGAACTCCAGCACTCTGGCGCCGTCGGGCGTGAGCATCAGACCGGCGTAGAGCACGCCACGGAACTCAATCCCCCGGCGTCGGAGCTCGTCGAGGACCGGTTGGTGGACGACCCGGACCAGCTCCCGCGACGCCTCCTCGCCGATCGCCGGGACAGGCGAGTAGGAGCCCATGCCGCCGGTGTTGGGACCCCGGTCGCCGTCGAAGATCCGCTTGTAATCCTGGGCTGATGCCAGCGGCAGCGCGTACACCCCGTCGCAGATCGCCAGCAGCGACACCTCGGCGCCGGTCAGAAACTGCTCGACGACCACGCGCTCGGTGTCGAACTGATGGTCGATCAGCAGCGAGGTCAATGCCGCCCGCGCCTGCTCGGCGTCGGCGGCGATGACCACACCCTTGCCGGCGGCCAGCCCGTCAGCCTTGATCACGGCCGGGAAGCGGTCGCCCTGGATATCGGCGATGGCGGCCATGCCCGCCTCGACCGTGGAGACGACACGGTATGCGGCCGTCGGCACCCCCGCGGCCTCCATCACGTCCTTGCAGAACGCCTTCGAGCCCTCGAGCCGGGCTCCGGCCTTGCCCGGGCCGAAGCACGGGATCCGCTCGCGCTCGAGCGCGTCGGCGATGCCGGCGACCAGCGGCAACTCGGGTCCCACCACCACCAGGTCCACGCCCTCCTCCTTGGCGGCCCGAACCAGCGCGTCGACCTCGGCGACGTCCACGGGCAGCAGCCGCGCGATCTGCGCGATGCCGACGTTCCCGGGGGCGCACAGCAACTGCGGGCGCTGCGGCGAGCGCGCGAGCGCATGCAGGATCGCGTGCTCGCGCGCGCCGGCGCCTACGACGAGAACCTTCGGGGTGGCGTTAGTCACGCGGCCGGACTCTAGTGGTCGCTAGACAGTGACCCCCTGCCGCGCCTCGAGCACGACCTCACCGTCCTCCGTCCCCGCGATCACCGTGTCGCCTTCCACAAAGCGACCCTCGAGGATCGCCAGCGCGAGCGGATCGACGAGCCGCTTCTGGATCACGCGCTTGAGTGGCCGGGCGCCATAGGTCGGGTCGTAGCCGAGGTTGCCCAGCAGTGTGCGCGCACCGTCGGTCAGCGTCAGCTCGATCCCGCGCTCGGCCACCCGGCGCACAACCCGCGCGACCTGCAGATCGACGATCTCACTGAGCTGAGTCCGGCTGAGCGGCTCGAACTCGACGATGTCGTCGAGGCGGTTGATGAACTCGGGCTTGAATTGGCCCTCGGCGCCCACGCGTCCACCGGGGATGTTCGAGGTCATGATCAGCACGACGTTCTTGAAGCTGACCGTGCGACCCTGCCCGTCGGTCAGGCGGCCGTCGTCCATCACCTGCAGAAGCGTGTTGAACACGTCAGGGTGCGCCTTCTCGATCTCGTCGAGCAGCACCACAGCGTAGGGGCGCCGCCGGACCGCCTCGGTCAGCTGGCCACCCTCGTCGTAACCGACGTATCCGGGGGGCGCACCGACCAGACGGCTGACCGAGTGCCTCTCCATGTACTCGGACATGTCGATTCGGACCATCGCCTCCGGCGAGTCGAACATGAACTCGGCCAGCGCTCGCGCCAGCTCGGTCTTCCCGACGCCGGTCGGGCCGAGGAACAGGAAGGTGCCGATCGGCCGGTCCGGGTCCTGCAGGCCTGCACGCGAGCGCCGCAGTGCACTCGAGACCGCGCTGACCGCCTCGTCCTGGCCGATCACACGCTCGTGCAGCCGTGCCTCCATGTTGACGAGCTTCTCGATCTCACCCTCGAGCAGACGCGATACCGGCACGCGCGTCCATTTGGACACGACCTCGGCGATGTCCTCGGCGTCGACCTCCTCCTTGAGGTACCGATGCACGGCGGAGCCTGGCGCCTGCACGGCAGCGTGGTCCTCCGCCTGTTCTGCGTCGGCCAGCCGCTTCGTGAGCTCTGGGACCGTTCCGTATTGCAGCTCGGCCGCGCGCCCGAGATCTCCGGCGCGGCGGGCCTGCTCGAGCTCGACGCTCGCCTGCTCGAGCTGCTCCTGCAGATCGGCGACCGCGCCGATCGTCTGCTTCTCCTGCTGCCACTCGGCGTGCATCGCGGCCGATCGCTCGCGTTCCTCTGCCAGTGCCTGCTCGAGCTGCTCGCGTCGAGCGGCGGTGCCGGCATCATCGGACTCGGGGCTGCCGAGCGACTGCAGTTCGATCTCGAGCTGCAGGATGTGGCGGTCGACCTCGTCGATCTCGGTCGGCTTTGAGTCGATCTCCATGCGTATCTGTGATGCGGCCTCGTCGACCAGGTCGATCGCCTTGTCGGGCAGGAAGCGATCTGAGATGTACCGGTCTGACAGTGTCGCCGCCGCGACCAGCGCCGAGTCCGTGATCCGCACCTTGTGATGGACCTCGTACTTGCCCTTGAGCCCACGGAGAATCGCGATCGTGTCCTCAACCGATGGCTCGTCGACGAACACCGGCTGGAACCGGCGTTCCAGGGCCGCGTCCTTCTCGATGTACTTGCGGTACTCATCGAGCGTGGTCGCGCCGACAGCACGCAGTTCGCCGCGCGCGAGCATCGGCTTCAGCAGGTTGGCGGCGTCGACGGCACCCTCCGAGGCGCCTGCACCGACGATCGTGTGCAACTCGTCGATGAACAGCACGACGTTGCCACCGGCGTCCTGAACCTCCTTCAGCACAGCCTTGAGCCGATCTTCGAACTCCCCGCGGTACTTGGCGCCGGCGATCAGCGCGCCGATATCGAGCGCCACCACGCGCCGGTCCTTCAGGCCCTCGGGCACGTCGCCGGAGACGATCCGCTGCGCCAAGCCCTCAGCGATCGCGGTCTTGCCGACGCCCGGTTCGCCGATCAGCACCGGATTGTTCTTCGTGCGCCTCGACAGGACCTGGATCACGCGACGGATTTCGTCGTCGCGCCCGATCACCGGGTCGAGCTTGCCGTCGGCGGCGGCGAGAGTGAGATCGCGGCCGTATTTTTCAAGCGCCTGGAACTTGTCCTCCGGGGTCTGGTCGGTGACCCTCTGGCCGCCCCGAACCTCGCCCACCGCCTTCAACAGCGCGTCATGGCCGGCGCCGACGGAGCGCAGCACATCCCCGGTGGTGCCCTTCGACTTGGCGAGCGCCAGCGCGAGGTGCTCGGTCGAGACGTACTCGTCGCCGAGCGCACGCATCTCCTGCTCGGCTCCGCGCAGAACCTCGACCAGCTCGTTCGAGCCGCTGGTCTGCTCCTCGGGGCCGCCGCCCGCGAGTCGCGGCAACGCCTCGAGCGCAGGGTTGAGCGCCATGCGGACGGTTGCGGGATCGACGCCGAGCTTGCGCAGCACCGGCGCGACGACGCCGCCGTCCTGCTCCAGCAGGACGGCGAGCAGGTGCTCGGGCCGAGTCTGCGGGTTGCGGCGCTCGGCGGCCAGCCGCTGGGCTGCTTCGAGCGCCTCCTGGGACTTGATGGTGAAGCGGTCAGCTTGCATTGATTTCGGGCCTCTGGAAGGTCAGGTTCGGTCTGGTTTTGGATAAATCTAAGTCTATGGCACTTAGATTATCACCCATGGCTCGCATTGTCGACTTATTCCGGCACTTAGCCGTCTGCGTCAGCATGGGTTTAGATGCCACGCCTTCCGGAGACCGGATGACCATGCGCAGACCCCGGCTCATAACCGCCGCCTGGCTGGCCCTGGCGGTTTCCATAGCTGTCTACGTCGTGGCCTCGGTCGCGATGCCGCGCCTGCCGTTCAGCCCGGGCGTGCAGCCGTTCTACATCGGCATCAGACCGCTTGGCTTCTTCGACCTGCGCGTCTACCGCGGCGCCGGCCTGCACGTTCTGCACGGTCTGACTCTCTACCAACACCCGATCGTTCGCAGGCTGGGCTTCACCTACCCGCCGTTCGCTGCGGTGCTGATGACGTCACTGACGCTCGGCTCGATTAGGCTCGACAAGATCGCGATCACCACGCTCAGCATCGCCTCGCTGGTGTGGACCATGCGGCGTGCGCTGATGCTCGGGCGCCCGACCAGGGGCGCCCGAGCGATCCTGCCGCGCGACCCCGCCACGGCGTGGGCCGTCGCAGCCGCGGCCGCCGCGGCAGCGCTGTGGCTCGAGCCGGTGACGGTCACGCTTGGCTACGGCCAGGTCGACCTGCTGCTCGTTGCACTGGTGGTATTCGATCTCTCGCGAAAGGACTCGGCGAGGACCAAGGGGGCCGCGATCGGACTCGCAGCCGCGATCAAGCTCACGCCGCTCGTGTTTCTGGTCTACCTGCTGTGGTCTCGCCGTCCACGCGCGGCGCTTGTGGGGCTGTCCACGTTTGCGGCATCGATCGCCCTCAGCTTCCTGCTGGTCCCAGCTGACGCCGGCAAGTACTGGGGCGGCCTCGTGTTCAAGAGCTCCCGGGTGGGCAGCGCGATCAACCCGGGCAACCAGTCGCTGCGCGCGGCGCTGGCCCGGTTGCTCGCCGAGCGCTACCCGGGACCGGAGGCAGTCGCCGTCGTGGCGGTGGTCGCAGTCGTCGGCATCGCGCTCGCGGTCGCAGCGGCTCGCCGCGGCGACGAGGCAATGGGGTTCTCGCTGTGCGCGGTCACGACACTGCTGGTGTCGCCGGTCTCCTGGACACACCACTGGGCGCTGGTGGTGCCGGCGCTGATGCTGTTGGCCGTGATCGCCTACGAACACCGGCGTCTGTCCCTGGCGCTGGCGACGGCGGTCTTCCTGCTGGTCGGCTACGCGTACCTGCCGGAGCGCTATGTGGCCAACCGGCCCGCACTCGGCGGGCTGCACACGCTCACCGAGGATCCGTACGTCCTGGCCGGCCTGCTGGCGCTAGCGCTGCCCGTAGCGATGCTGCTCGACAAGCGCTTCAGGGCAGATCGGACAAGCGAATCAGCGCACCGCCGCGCACGTATGGCACGATCTCAGCCCGAAGCTGGAGGCGCAGCGCCTCAAGCCGTTCGACCTCGGCCTTGAGCTCGGCCGCACGCCTGTCCAGCGCCTGCACCTTGCGCGACATCGCCGCGAGCATGTCCTCGAGCTCGAACACCCGCTCGACGCCTGCCAGGTTCAGTCCCAGCTCCGCCGTCATCTCCTGGATCCGCTTGAGTCGCTCGACGTCGGCGTGGGAGTACAGCCGCGTGCCCTTGGGCGAGCGTTGCGGCTCGATCAGGCCGCGCGACTCATACATCCGCAGCGTCTGCGGGTGCATGCCCGCCAGCTCGGCGGCCACCGAGATCATGAAGACGCCCCTGTCTGAGGAGACCTGCACGCGCGCGGTGGCGCGAATCCGCTGTGCGTGCGCCGGCTGGTCAGGTGTCCGCTCGTCGGCCATCAGTGCTCCGCCGCCCGCTCGCGTCCTCGCCCGCCGGGGAACAGCTTTGCGCGCGGGTCGCCATCCATCACCGCCGACAGTCTCTCAACCGCATCGTCCTGTTCGGCGGACAGGCTGGCTGGGATGTCGATCACGAACCGGTAGCGCAGATCCCCGGCGCCCTTGCCTCCGAGCCGCGGCGCCCCCTCCCCGCGCAGGCGCTGGACGGTGCCGTGCTTGGTCCCGGACGCCACCCGAAGCCGTTTGGAGCCGCTCAGCGTCGGCACCTCGATCACCGCGCCTCGGATCGCCTCGGGGATCGTCAGCGGCACCTCAACCTCGAGGTTGTCTCCGCTCCACTTGAAGATTGGCGAGTCGGGCACACGCGTGATCACGTAAAGGTCTCCAGGCGGCACTCCGCGAACCCCGGGATCGCCCTTGCCCGCCAGCTTGATGCGGCTGCCATCCCGCACCCCGGCGGGAATGTTGACCCGCAGGCGCCGGACGCTCCGCTGGGCACCGCTGCCCTCGCAGGTCGGACAGGGATGCTCGATCACGGTTCCGGAGCCCTTGCAGTTCGAGCACGGCTGGTTGATCGAGAAGATCCCCTGGCTCTGCGCCTCGACACCCCGGCCGTTGCAGACCGGGCAGACCTTTGGCGAGGTGCCGGGCCGCGCACCCGAGCCGTGACAGGTCGGGCACGGCTTCGACGTCGGCACCTGCAGCGGTACCTGAGTGCCGTGGACGGCCTGGTCGAAGGTCAGCCGAACCTCGGTCTCGAGGTCCTGACCGCGAGCCTGCGGTGGTCTCTGCCCGGCTCCGGCCCGCTGACCGGAGCCGGCGGCCCCGCCGCTGAAGAAATTGGAGAGGATGTCGCCGAAGCCGCCCGTGAATCCGCCGGAGAATCCCGACGGGTCAAAGCCCGTATTGCCGCCCATGCCGGCAAACAGGCCGCCGCGGTCGTATTCCTTGCGCTTGTCAGGGTCCGAGAGCGCATCGTGCGCCTGCGAGACCTCCTTGAACCGCGCCTCGGCCTGCTCGTCGCCGGGGTTGCGGTCGGGGTGATACTTGCGCGCCAGCTTGCGGTACGCCTTCTTGATCTCCTCGTCGGTCGCGTTCTTGCCGACCCCGAGGATCTTGTAGTAGTCAGGCCGTTCCGCCATGGCGCCGCCTCGTCTATGCCGCCACGAGCACTCGCGCCGGGCGCAGCACGGTGTCACCCAGCCGGAAGCCCCGCTGGAAGACCTCGGCCACGGTTCCGGACTCCGCACCCTCGATCGGCTGCTGCGCAACCGCCTCATGGAACTGCGGGTCGAACTGCTCGCCGTGCGGTGAGAACGGCTCCACCCCGACGCGCTGCAGTGCCGAGAGCAGGTCGGTGTGCACAAGCCTGATGCCCTCGGTCAGGGTCGACTCCTCCTCGCTGGCCGCCTTCAGGGCGCGCTCGAGGTTGTCGATCGCCGGCAGCAGCTCCTTGGCCAGCTTGGCCACGCCACGGTCCTGCGCCAGCGCCGCGTCCCTGGCCGCACGCTTGCGGTAGTTCTCGAAGTCAGCCTGGGTGCGCTGAGCCAGCAGCAGATACTCGTCGGCCTTCTCCGCCTTGGCGGCCAGCTCGTCGAGATCCTGCTGAACCTGCTCCCCGGGGTCGGCATCAAGCTCCAGCAACTCCTGCTCGGCCTCGGAGTCCAGCGATCCTGGCCGCGCGCCGTCCGGGCATGGCGCGGCGGGCGTCTGCGCAGGAGAAGCCTGCGCAGCGCCCGGCTGCGATACCCCGAAGGGCTCGTCCTGTTCCCGCTCGGCCGGCATCGTCACTTCTCCTCGTCGACGACTTCAGCGTCGACCACGTCCTCTTCCTCGGCGGCACCGGCGCCATCAGCTGACGCATCGCCGTCGAAGTTCGGCGCCGAGCCTGCCTGCTGCTCCTGAGCGCGCTGGTACATCGCCTCGGAGACCTTGTGGAAGGAGGCGTTCAGCGCGTCCTTGGCCGTATTGATCGCAGCGGGGTCCTCACCGGCGAGCGCTTCGCGAACAGCTTTGATCGCTTCCTCGATCTCACTGCGGGAGGCCTCGTCGACCTGGTCGCCGAGCTCCTTGAGCTGCCGCTCGGATTGATACGCGGTGTGCTCGGCCTCGTTGCGAGCCTCCGCGAGCTCGC
Source organism: uncultured Conexibacteraceae bacterium (assembly GCA_963761675.1). Lineage (GTDB taxonomy): Bacteria > Actinomycetota > Thermoleophilia > Solirubrobacterales > Solirubrobacteraceae > Palsa-465. The sequence continues at coordinate 330,748 of CAVXIA010000001.1, read as the reverse complement.
GCTGGCGCTTGTCGTCGTCGGCGTGGGTCTCGGCGTCCGTGACCATCTTCTTGATCTCGTCGTCGGACAGGCCCGAGCCGGAACGGATCTCGATCTTCTGCTCCTTGCCGGTGCCGAGATCCTTCGCCGAGACATTGAGGATGCCGTTGGCATCGATGTCGAACGCGACCTCGATCTGCGGGACACCACGCGGTGCCGGCGGGATGCCGGTGAGCTGGAATTTGCCCAGCGACTTGTTGTAGTTGGCCATCTCGCGCTCGCCCTGGAGCACGTGGATCTCGACGCTCGGCTGGTTGTCCTCGGCGGTCGAGAAGACCTCGGCCTTGCGGGTCGGGATCGTCGTGTTGCGCTCGATCAGCTTGGTCATGACGCCGCCCTTGGTCTCGATGCCAAGCGTCAGCGGTGTCACGTCGAGCAGCAGCACGTCCTTGACGTCCCCGGCCAGCACGCCGGCCTGGATCGCGGCGCCGACGGCGACAACCTCATCGGGATTGACGCCGCGATGCGGCTCCTTGCCGGTCAGCTCCTTGACCTTCTCCTGGACAGCCGGCATGCGGGTCATGCCGCCGACCATCACAACGTGGTCGATCTCGCCGGCGCCCTTCTCCTTCGCGTCCTCGAGCGCCTGGCGGACCGGCCCGACCGTGCGGTCGATCAACGAAGCCGTCAGCTCGCCCAGCTTGGCGCGCGTCAGGCGCATGTCCAGGTGCTTCGGGCCGCTGGCATCGGCCGTTATGAACGGCAGGTTGATCTGCGACTCCTGGGTCGTCGAGAGTTCGATCTTGGCCCGCTCGGCGGCCTCATAGAGCCGCTGCAGCGCCATCGGGTCAGCTGCCAGGTCGATGCCCTGGGACTTCTTGAACTCGGCCACCAGCCAGTCGACGATCGCCTTGTCGAAGTTATCGCCGCCGAGATGGTTGTCACCCGCGGTCGACTTGACCTCGAAGACACCGTCGCCGATCTCCAGCACTGACACGTCGAACGTGCCGCCGCCGAGGTCGAAGACGAGGATCGTCTGGTCGGCCTCCTTGTCGAGCCCGTAGGCGAGCGATGCCGCCGTCGGCTCGTTGATGATGCGCTTGACCTCGAGACCCGCGATCGTGCCGGCGTCCTTGGTCGCCTGGCGCTGATCATCGTTGAAGTAGGCCGGCACCGTGATCACGGCGCTATCGACCGTCTCGCCGAGGTAGGCCTCGGCGTCCGCCTTGAGCTTCGCGAGGATCATCGCGCTGATCTCCGGCGGCGAGTACTGCTTTTCCTCGACGTCGATACGGACATCGCCCCCGGGGCCGGAGACGACCTTGTAGGGGACGATCGCCTCCTCGTCGTGGACCTCGGCTTCCTTGCGGCCCATGAAGCGCTTGATCGAGAAGATCGTGTTCTGCGGGTTGGTCACACCCTGCCGCTTGGCGACCGTGCCGACGAGGCGCTCGCCGCCCTGGGTGAATGCGACCACCGACGGCGTGGTGCGACCACCCTCGGAGTTCTCGATCACCGTCGGGTCGCCGCCCTCCAGCACAGCCATGCAGCTGTTGGTCGTACCGAGGTCGATGCCGATTGTCTTACCCATCGTGTTAGTTCTGCTCCTCTTCGGTCGTAAAAATCTAAGCCGGAGCCTAGCAGATTTGACAACGGCGGGCCGCTCTCGCCGGCGAGCACATCACGCCTCAACTCACCGTCGAAGCCGAGATCGCCAGAATGCCTGGCGCATGCAACGCCCCAACGCAGTGCTGTTCGACCTCGACGGCACGATCATCGACTCAATCGTGCCATTCGCCGCCTCGGTCAACCACACGCTGCAGACATATGGCCTGCAACCCCGGGCGCCGGAGGATCTCGTGCAATTCCTCGGACCACCGACCCACGAGATGTTCTCGGCTCTGTTCGGAGCGGATGAGAAGCTCGTCAGGGCCGCCGTGGCGACCTATCGGGAGCACTACGCCCGCACCAGCGCAGCGAGCACCCGCGTATATGACGGCATCCCCGAGCTGCTGCATCACCTGCACGGCCGGACGGCGCTCGCCATCGCCACCTCGAAGGTCGTAACCAGCGCCGTGATGCTGCTCGGGACTCTCGGTTTGGCAGAGCAGTTCGACGTGATCATGGGACCGCAGCCGTCCACCATCGACGAACCCAAGAGCGTGACCATCGCGCGGGCGTTGAAGGCCCTGCGGGAGACGGACGGGATGCGGGCCGGTAGCATCGGATCGGCGGTCATGGTCGGCGACCGTAGGTACGACGTGATCGGCGCGCGCGAGCACGATCTACCCACGATAGGCGTGCTCTGGGGCGCCGGCAGCGAGCAGGAGCTGCGCGACACCGGAGCGGCCGCGCTGGTCTCGCGACCGGACGAGATCCCGCCGCTGATCGGGCTCTAGCGATGCACGTCCAGCGATGCACGTCCAGCGATATCCAGCGAGACGTTTTCCGCGGAATATCGCGGAGAAGCCGCATCGCTTCATTCGAATGTGCCCGCGCTCGGGCACATGCCGGACAGGGCGCAGGCGCCGCATTGCGGCCGCCGCGCGTGACAGGTGCGGCGACCGTGGCGCAGCAGGTTCAGATGCAGCTCCCACTCCTGGCCGGGTGGCGTGAGCGCGAGCATCGTGTCGTGCAGCTCGACGAACGGTGCGCCATCGCGGAACAGCCCCAGTCGCAGGCCGACGCGCGACACGTGCGTGTCGACCGGAACGTCGCGCATCCCGTAGGCGAACAGCAGCACACAGGCAGCGGTCTTACGACCGACGCCCGGAAGCGAGCACAGGTAGGCCTGCGCGTCAGGCACAGAGACATCGCGGAGCCAGTCGATCGACAGGGCGCCCGGTTCCGGCGCGCTGTCGGTCACAGCGGCAAGGATCTGCTTGATCCGCGCCGACTTCACCTTCGAGATCCCGCCCCGCCGGATCGCCTGCTCGACCTCGTCCACAGGCGCGTCGCGCACAGCCTCCCAGGTCGGAAAGCGCTCGCGCAGAGCGAAATACGCGACGTCGCGGTTGCGATCGTTGGTCGATTGCGACAGCACGGTGAGGATCAGCTCCGCCAGGCCGTCGCCGTGCGGCCGTAGCACCGGGATCCCGTAAACGAGCCGCAGACGATCGCGAATCGCCTCAACGGCCATATCCTCGGGCACGGTGCTCATCGAAGCGGACGTTATCCGTAACGAGCCACGGCATTTCGCCGCGGGCCGCAGGCTGCGCCGTCTGGCGCCGACGCTGGTGGCGGCAGCGCTCGCGGCTGTCTATCTGATCCTGGACCCGACCGGCGCCGACCTGCCGGCGCAGCTGCTGCGCGTGAAGCTGTTCGGCGAAGAGGGCTTCGGCATCTGGAACAACTGGTGGTACGCCGGCCATAACGTCGCCGGCTACAGCGTGCTGTTCCCGCCGATCGCCTGGCTGCTGAACCCGCAGCTGGTGGCGGCAGTTGCCAGCGTCGGGACCGCCGCTGCGTTCGAGGCGCTCGCCCACGACGTCTACGGTGACGATGCCTGGCTCGGCGCCACCTGGCTCGGCGCGGCGACCGTTACGGAGCTGTTGAGCGGCCGTCTGACCTTCGCATTCGGTCTATGCGGCGCGGCCGTCACCGCGCTCCTCCTGGAACGACGGCGGGTGGGTGGGATGGGATCCGCCTTCGTTGCGTTCCTCACAGCGCTAGCGAGTCCGGTGGCCGGGCTGTTTGCAGCGCTGGCAGGCGCAACGCTGGCGCTGGATGGTCTGCACAGCCGCAGTCGGCGCGACATCGCCGGCGGCGTCACCGCGACGGCGGCTGCAATCGTCCCGATCGCAGTCCTCGCCCTGCTGTTCCCGGAGGCGGGTCATCAGCCGTTCGCGTTCGGGACCCTCTGGCCGCTGATGGCCGCGGGCGCCTTCGTGCTGGCCCTCAGGCCCGGCAGAACCCTCAGCTGGGCGGTCGTCCTCTACCTGGCCGGCTGCGTGCTGGCGTTCGCCATCGCGACGCCGGTGGGCAGCAACGCGGCACGGCTCGGCGAGCTCGTCGCCGGGCCACTGGTGGCGCTGCTGCTGGTACCTCGTCGCGCGTACCTGCTGCTGGCACTTGCGGCCCTGCCGCTCACCTGGATCCAGATCCATGACGCGATCACCGACCTTCAGCACGGTCAGACCGCCAACACCGCGGCCTACTACCGTCCGCTGCTGCGGTATCTGGAGGCGCGGCCGGGCGCCGCCGAGCGCGAGTGGCGCGTAGAGGTGCCGTTCACGGCCGGGCACTGGGAGGCCTACCGGCTCGCCCCCGTGCTGCCGCTCGCACGCGGATGGGAGCGCCAGGCCGACATCGCCGACAACGGACTGTTCTACGCCGGCCGGCTCACCGCGGACACCTATGAGACGTGGCTGCATCGGCTCGCCGTGCGGTACGTGGCGGTGGCCGACGCACCGGCGGACGCCTCGGCGCAAGCCGAGATCAGGCTGATCGACGGAGGGCTTCCGTTCCTGCGACGAGCCGCCCGGCTGCGGCACTGGACCGTGTACGAGGTGCGTGGCTCGCCGGCGATCGCCACCGGTGCCGGGCGGCTCGTCGCGATGGGAGCGAATTCGCTCACGTTGCGGGTCAGGCGCCCCGGAACCGTGTACGTCCGCGTGCGCTGGTCGCCGTACTGGCGGCTGCGTGGGATCAGCGGCTGCGTCGCCCCGGCCGGCGCCTTCACCGCGGTGCATGCGCGCGCCAGCGGGCGCGCACAACTGACGATCGGATTCTCCCTGGGCCGGGTGGGCTCTCGCTCCCCACGCTGCACCGGACACTGAACCGCGACAAAAACGGGTAGCCTGATTGGATCGTGAAGCTCGCGTTCTCGTCAGCCAAACGAGGCTCGTTCCTACCGCACGGTTGGCTTGACGTCTTACGGCAGCTACTGATGTTCGTGGTGGCCTACGTCGGCTATGAGCTCGTGCGCGGTCTGGTCAGCGTGACCTCGTCCTCGTTCAAGCCGTTCGGCGACGCCTACAACATCATCAACCTCGAGCGGACACTCCACGTGTTCGTCGAGCCCGGCATCCAGAACTGGGTGACGGCCCACGCGCATTGGCTGCTGGACCTGGCCGACTGGACCTACATCAACGCCCACTTCACGCTGACGGTGGCCGCGCTGGTGTTCATCTACGTGAAGCGCAACGACTCCTTCTACTTCGTGCGCAACATGTTCATGATCGCGATGCTGATCGCGTTGGTCGGCTACTCGGTCTACCCTACGGCGCCGCCAAGGCTGATCACGGTGTGGGGCTTCACCGACACGATCCAGCAGACGACCGGGATCACCATCGAGCACGGTCCCTCCAGCGCGCTGCTGAACGCGTACGCGGCGGTCCCGTCGATGCACGTCTGCTTCGCGCTCATGATCGGCCTGCCGATGTCTCGGCTCGTGCACAGCCGCGTTGCGCGGATCCTGTGGCGGATCTACCCGGCCTTCATCGTGTTCGTGGTGATTGTCACCGGCAACCACTACTTCACCGACGTCTTCCTCGGTGCGCTGACTGCGCTGATCTCGGCGCTGCTGGCCAAGCAGCTGCTCGCGCGAGCGCGCCCGGAGACGTGGGCGTTCGCACAGGTGCCACGGGGTTCCCGCGTGGCCGACGCGTAGGCGTGGCCACGGGAGCGCCTGCGCGGGCACGATCGACCGAGCTCGAACGGTCGCGATCGGCCGAGCTCGAACGGGACCGGCAGATGATCTACGCTCTGCGCCGCCCCATCTGATGGCTCAGACACAGCACACACCGACCAGGCCGCGGCCGCGACGCCGCGGCGGTAACGACCGGCCGACCACGCAGGAGATGTTCCGCAACCGGCTGATCGAGTCGCGACTGACCCCCAATGCGATCTCGCTGACGGGCTTCGCCCTGAACCTGGCGGCGGCGGGGCTGGTCGTCGGACGCATGTTCTTCCTCGCTGGTTTGGCGTTCATCATCGGCTCGGTGATGGACACGCTCGATGGGCGCTACAGCCGCATGTCGGGCAAGGGCACGCAGTTCGGTGCGTTTCTGGACTCGACCCTGGACCGTCTCGAGGAGGGGATCGTGCTGATCGCGGTCGCGGCCTACTTCGCCTCGCGCGACGACCAGGTCGCGGTCGCCGCGGTCGTCGCGGCCGTGCTGTTCTCGCTGATGGTCTCCTATACCCGCGCCCGCGCCGAGGCGCTCGGGGTCCAGTGCAAGGTCGGGCTTGCGACGCGCCCGGTGAGAGTCGTGATCCTCGCGATCGGACTCGTTTTCGCGAGGGGCGCCTCGATCGGGCACTTCGAACTGCTCGCGCCCGCCGTGTACGTGCTCGCCGCGCTCAGCCTCGTGACCGTCTGCCAGCGCATCTGGCATGTGCACCAGGAGCTGACCGAGCCGGCCGGCGGCTCGCGTTAGCCGGTAGCTCGCGATGGCGCCGGCGGAAGGGCGCGAAGGGCGGCGCTCGCGCGGGCCGGAGGGCGTCGTCGCGCTCGGAACCGGTCGAGGCGGCCGCGGCGCTCGCGACCGCATCCTGCGCGCCGCCGGGGAGCTCTTCGCCAGCCGTGGCTTCAACGCCACCCGCATCAACGACCTCCACATCGCCGCGCATGTCTCGAAGCGAACGTTGTACCAGCACTTCGACTCCAAGGACGATCTGATCCTTGCCTACCTTCAGGAGTGCGAGCGGTCCGGCCCAACCGAAGCGCTGCTCGCCCGCGAAGACCTGGCCCCGCGCGCGCGGCTGCTCGAGCTGTTCACGGCGCTTGCCGACCCCGCCAGTGTCGTGCCCGATCCCTTCGTCGCGGCCGCCGCCGAGTTCCCGGATCCGCAGCACCCGGTGCACAGGGCGGCCGGCGACCATGCCGCGCGGTTCACTGGGCGTCTCACCGCGCTGGCTCGCGCGGCCGGTGCGCGGGATCCCGAGCGAACCGCACGACGCCTTGCGCTGCTGCACGATGGCGCCGCGAGTCGCGCGCTGCTCGAGGACCCGGGAGCGATCGTGGCCGACGCCTATCCGGTGGCGGCAGCGATTCTGCGCGACGCGATCGACTAGAGCTCGGAGCCTGGCCGGTGCTGCGAGCGCGCTCCATCAAAACCCTTTTGGTTTACTTTCTGGGGACGGCGATCGGCAATCGAGCCGAATTGGGTACCGTCTGGTGTAACTGTGCCCCGGACACGGTTTATTATGGGCATCCGCCGGCGTGACCGCGCCGGCCGCAATCTCCAGAAGGGACTCCATCAGTGAGCACTGAACCGACCTTGACGAACGGCTCCGCCGCCGGCACCGCCCGCTACCAGCATGAGAAGGTGCGAGTCGCAATAATCGGCGTCGGCAACTGCGCCAGCTCGTTCGTGCAGGGCGTCGAGTACTACAAGAACGCCGACCCCGACGCCCGCGTCCCGGGCCTGATGCACGTCGACCTCGGCGGCTACCACGTCCGCGACATCGAGTTCTCCGCCGCCTTCGACATCGACGCCGACAAGGTCGGCAAGGACCTCAGCGAGGCGATCTTCTGCGGTCAGAACAACACGCTCAAGTTCGTCGATGACGTGCCCAAGCTCGACATCACCGTCCAGCGGGGCATGACTCACGACGGCCTCGGCAAGTACCTCAAGGAGAAGATCACCAAGGCGCCCGGTCCCACCGCCGACATCGTCCAGATCCTCAAGGAAACCAAGACAGACGTTGTCGTCTCCTACCTGCCGGTCGGCTCCGAGCAGGCCACCAAGTGGTACGTCGAGCAGATCCTCGAGGCCGGCTGCGGCTTCGTCAACTGCATCCCGGTGTTCATCGCCGGCGAGGATTACTGGAACGACCGCTTCATCAAGGCCGGCCTGCCGATCATCGGCGATGACATCAAGTCGCAGGTCGGCGCCACGATCGTGCATCGCGCGCTCGCGCGCCTGTTCCACGATCGCGGCGTGAAGCTGTTGCGCACCAGTCAGCTCAATGTCGGCGGCAACATGGACTTCTACAACATGCTCGAGCGTGAGCGCCTCGAGTCCAAGAAGATCTCGAAGACCCAGGCGGTGACGTCGATCATGGGCCACACGCTGCCGGCTGACGACGTCTACATCGGTCCGTCTGATTACGTGCCGTGGCTGACCGATCGCAAGTGGGCGCACATCCGCCTCGAGGGGCAGGCTTTCGGAGACGTGCCGCTCCAGATCGAGACCAAGCTCGAGGTCTGGGACTCGCCGAACTCGGCAGGGATCGTCACCGACGCCGTGCGCTGCTGCAAGCTGGCACTCAACAACGGCATCGCCGGCCAGCTCGACGGCCCCAGCTCCTATCTGATGAAGTCGCCGAAGAACCAGTGCCCTGACGACGAGGCGCGCGAGGCGACCGAGGAGTTCATCGCCAAGAACTCGCGTACGCAGGCCGCCCAGTCAGACGCATCGAAGCTCGCCGTCGCATAGCGACCGCTCAGAGCCCTCTGTTCATCGGGCCGGTCTGCAGCGGGCCGGCCCGCTCTGTCGACGAGCGACAAGTTATGACTACTTCGGGGTGCCCTCTATGCTGCGGCCCATGATCCGCAGCCTGGCCGTCTGTCTGCTGTCAGCGGCGATCGGCCTGGCCGCGTTCGCTCCGTTGGCGCTCGGCGCCCCGCCGAATCCCGCGGTCAACCTGACGGCGCTGTCCTGCGGATCGACGGGAAACTGCAGCGCGGTCGGCACCTACGAGGACGCACTCGGCGACAGCCAGGGGCTGCTGGTCACGGAGGCGCACGGCCACTGGAATCGGGCCGTCGAGGCACAGCCACCGTCCGGGGCCGCCGATGATCCGTTCAAGTCGGCAAACGGGGGCGCGATCGCTGACGTCTCCTGCCCACAGTCCGGGAGCTGTGTGGCGATCGGTCGCTACACGAGCGCCGCCGGCATCGACCGCGAGGTGGTGTTCACCGAGCGCAACGGCAGCTGGCGGCGCGGCATCGGGATCCGACTGCCGGCCAACGCCGTGCAGCCGCGTAAACCGAAGTCCGGCGTGGTCGATGAGATGGGCCTGGCCGCGATTCGATGCAGCACTGTGGGCAACTGTGTGGCGGTGGGCAACTACGAGACCACTGCGGAGGTCTGGGACGCGATGATCCTGACCGAGCGCCATGGCCGGTGGCAGCGCGCGATCGAAGCTCCGCTCCCAGCCGGCGCGCCGGTGGCCGGCCAGGATGCGGTGCTGTTCGATGTCGTGTGTCCCAGCGGCGACAGCTGCACAGCCTCCGGTTATTTCGTGGACGCCAGCGGGCACCAGCAGGCCCTGCTCGTGAGTGGCGGGGGCGGTCACTGGAAGGCCGCCCCAGCACCGGTCCCGCCCAGCGATGCGGCCAACGATCCGAACATCGCCCCGTCGGCGGTCTCGTGCGCCAGCGCCACCAGCTGCGCGGCGGTTGGAACCTATGTCAACCCGCTGCGTAACTCGCTCGGCCTGCTGTTCAGCGAGTCGGCAGGCGGTTGGCAGCAGGGCACCGGGGTGTCGCTGCCCGCCAACGCCGCGCCGGCGACCACGGTGGGCGATCAGACGGTCGTGCTGTCATCGGTCTCCTGCCCGCAGACCGGGATCTGCGTCGCGGTCGGTTGGTACTTCGACAACGACGAAAATGGCGAGGGGCTGATCGTCACCCAGGAACACGGAAGTTGGCAGCCCGGTACCGCGGTGAGGCTCCCGGCCAACGCCGTGAACGGGCTCGAGAAGCAGGCGGCGGGGCTCGACTGGGTGTCCTGCGCGTCCCTCGGCAACTGCCTGGCCACAGGGGTCTACACGGACGCTGGATACAACTCGCGCGGCCTGCTCCTCTCCGAGGTCGACGGCGTCTGGCAGACCGGGCTCGAGTCCCCCTTGCCACACAACGCCGGAAACCTCGAATACGCCTACGCCGCCCAATCTGACTGCACCGGTCCGAGTGACTGCGCGGTGATCGGTACCTACAACGACAGTCGCGGCAACGTCCTCGGCTACACGATCAGCGAGTCGAACGGCGACTGGGGCGCGGCGCAGGAGGTGACACTGCCGCCGGTCGCAAACGCCGAAGTGAAGCTCTCGCTCTCGGGTCTGCTCACTCCCTACGGCAAGGCCGGAACGCTCGCGCAGGTTCGCATGGCGCGCGGGTACGTGTTCAACTACGCCGCAGCCGAGGCGGGGGCCGTGAGCGTCTCCTGGTATGCCTCGAGCGACGGTCGGCAGGTGCTGATCGGGAAGGCTGCGGCGCATGTGAGCGCCGCCGGAAGCTATGCGGTGAAGTTGAAGCTGACCAGCACCGGCGCATCGGTGCTTGCGCACGCGGCTCACCTGCGCGTCCACGCCGTCACCCGCTTCGCGCCCGGCCGGCATCAGGCCGTCCAGCACGCCACCGGGACGTTCACGCTGCACTGAGTACGTCTTCGCCCGGCGTAGACTGCGCGACGTGCCTGAAGAGCGGCTCGCGATCGCGCAGGTTAGCCCGTTCGCCTGGGAGACCGCCACCGAGGTGGGCGGCTATGTCGCACGGCTTTCGGAGGAGCTGCACCGCCGCGGGCACAGGGTGCTCGTGATCGCACCATCCCACTCGGCCGAGCTCGTGCATGCGAGCCGTCGCGAGCTGCGTGGCGACCCCGAGGCCCTGCTCGCGCGTGCACAGGACGGCCCGGTCGTGCTCGGAGTCGGCGAGGTGCTGCCGTTCTCACCGACCCGACGCCGTGCGGCATCCCTCCCGGTTGACGTCGCGCGCACGGTCGAGGAGGCATTGACGGTGCTGCCGCTCGACGTCGTGCACGTGCATGAGCCATTTGCGCCCAGTGCGGCAAGTGTGGCTCTGCGCACCGCCAGAGCCTTGAGCGTCGCGACCTTTCACAACCCGACCGAGCGCGTCCTGTCGGCGCAGATCGGGCGGCAGCTGACGCAATTGGTGTTCTCCCGCCTCGACGCACGCGTGGTCTCATATGAGGCGGCGCGCGTCCTGATGGAGCGCTTCTTCCCGGCGGAGTACCTGGTAGTGGCGCCGGCGGCCGAGCCCGTGGCGCGCATCGATCCGCGCCCCCCCGTGCCCAGACCACCCGGCGACGCCGTGGCTCCGCTGCGAGTGACACTCGTGGCCGAGGAGGAGCGCGCGGCCCTGCGGACGTTCCTGCGAGCGCTGCGGCTGCTGCCGCCGGAGATCGAATGGGAGGCGAGCGTCTGGTGCTCACGGCCCCTGACCGCGCCGGCGACGCTCAGCCGCCGATTGGCCGAGCGGGTGCGGTTCCTCGGAGCTGAAACGGAGGTCGATTCGGCGCTCGCGGAGGCGGACGTCACCGTACTCGGCTCCGATGGCGCGCGGCCGACACCGGACGTGCTCGTGCGCGCGCTGGTCAGTGGTATCACGCCCGTCGCCACCAGCATTCCCGTCTACGCGGAGCTCCTGTCCGACGGGCGGCGCGGTCTGCAGTACGCGCCAGGGGATGCCCAGACCCTCGCCGCTGGGCTGACTCGGCTCGCGCGCGACCCGGGACTGCGGACCCAGCTGCTCGGCGAGGCCGCGGAGGCACGTGAGCGGCTGAGCTTCGCGCACGCAGCTGACGAGATCGAGCGGATCTACGGGGCGCTCGCCGCCCGGCGACACGACCGACGGCCGCGCAACCTCGCCGCCGCAGGACTGGTCGCAGACCGGCCGCTGATCGACGTCGATCTGCACATGCACACCGACCATTCCTATGACTGCGCCACGCCGGTCGAGGTGCTGTTGGCCCAGGCCCGCGCCAAGGGACTGGGTGCCATCGCCGTGACCGAGCACAACGAGATCTCCGGCGCGCTGGAGGCCGCGGAGAAGGCCAGGGGCGTCAAGATCATCATCGGCGAGGAGGTCAAGACCGCCTCGCAGGGCGAGGTGATCGGCCTGTTCATCAAGGAGAAGATCCCGCGCGGGATGACCTTGCAGGAGACGATCGCGGAGATAAAGCGCCAGGGCGGGCTGGTGTACGTACCGCACCCGTTCGACCGGATGCACTCGGTGCCCGATTACCGGAATCTGATCGATGTACTCGACGACATCGACCTGATCGAGATCTTCAACCCGAGGGTCGCGATCGCCGAGTTCAACGAGGAGGCCGTCCGGTTCGCGGCCAAGTACCGCATGATCGCCGGAGCCGGATCGGACGCGCATGTTCCGCAGGGACTCGGCTCCGTCCGGATCCGCATGCACGACTTCGACGGACCGGAGCAGTTCCTGGAGTCCCTTCGAACGGCTGACATCACCCGTAATCCCGCGAGTCTGTTGTACGTCCAGGCGCTGAAGTTCCTGCAGACCAAGGCGCTGCCGCCAGGCGCTCGTGAGGCGCGGCGCGAGCGTCGCGTGCGGCGCGCGGCTCGCAAGTAACGCTGCAAGGTGCGCAAATCCTGATGCAGGCGCAAGGACAAGCGGCCCCTGCGTCCAATTCGGGTGAGGTGCCCGCGACAGACGACGAGATCCGCGAGAAATATCTCGAGCGGGCGATCAGAGAACTGAACAACCTCTCACGCGAGCTGCAGGCGTGCGAGCACTGCCCGCGGGGGCAGCTGATGCCCGTGCTCGGCTCAGGCCATCCGCAGGCTGACGTCTTCATGGTCAAGTACGCAGCGCGGCCCTCTGAGATCGAGGAGGGGGTCGCCTTCTACGGGCGCTCGGGCAACGCGCTGATGAAGTCGCTGAAACGCCTCGGGATCGATCCGCTGGCGGTTTACGGAACGCTGTGCGTCAAATGCCCGGTGCTCGACCCGGTGATGGCCGATCCGGCCTGCGTCGCGCGCGTAGCGGACGAACTGACGATCGTCGCGCCCAAGGTCGTGGTCGTGATGGGTCACGAGGCGCTGGGCGTGGTCAACGACCTCGACGTGCCGCTGCGGCGCCAACTCGTTGCAGAGCCGGGGACGATTCAGCGGTTCACGCCATCGTGCGAGGCCCTCTATGTCCCGAATATCGACGAGTCACTCGACGAGGAAGCGACCAAGCGGAATTTCTGGGCCGCATTCAAAGTATTGGGGGAGTGGTGGTCGGACCTACCGCCATATTGATCGCCATCAGCCAGAACCTGGGAACAGGTGTGTCGCAGATGCCCCTTCTGGAGGCGGTTCTGGCCTCATCGCCGTTCCGCCGGCGCAGCAGCGCCGCTTGACGCAGCGCGCCAACGGCCGCGGTGCCAGACTGAATTCTCACCGGCACAGGCGATGCGCAGAGGAGCGTCGGAGACGTGAACGAGATAATTCCGGGTGTCTGGCACTGGACCGCTCCCAATCCGAGCATCGGCGGCAAGCAGGTGTCGTCCTATTGGCTCGAGGCCTCAGGAGTGGCGATCGATCCGCTGCTGCCACCGGACGACGGCATCGCATGGTTCGCTTCGCGACGGGTGCCACCCTCGGCGGTCGTCCTGTCGAACCGGCATCACTACCGTGACAGCGGCGCGATCACTGACCGGTTCGGCTGCGCGGTGCAGGTGCCGGCTCTGGGTCTGCACGCCTTTGAAGACGATCAGCCCGTGGTCGCCTATGAGCCGGGGGATTCGTTGCCCGGCGGCCTCATCGCCGTCCACGTCGGAGTGCTCTCGCCCGACGATGGAGGCCTGTACCACGAGGTATCGGGCTCGCTCTGGCTGGCGGACACGATCGTCAGGTCGGCGACCGATCCCGACGCCAGGATCGGCTGGGTACTGGACGCGCTGATGGACGACCCGCCGGAGACCAAGCGCCGGCTGCTCGAGGTGTTCGAGCGGATCCTCGACGAGTACGCGTTCGGGAACCTGATGCTCGCGCACGGACTCCCGCTGATCGGCAACGGGCGGGCGGAGCTCGCGCGGTTCGTCCGCGAGGGCGGGCGAACCGCTCTCGACGCGTTCTAGATCCGGCTGACCGTCCGGTCAGCCGATCGTGAGCACGATCTTGCCGAGCTTGCCGCCCGCGGCGAAGTGGGCGTAGGCGCTCGCGGCCTCGGAGAGTGGGTAGGTCTGTGCGAGCGGCACGCGCAGCGCGCCGCTCGCAAACAGGGGCAGCACGTTGTGCTCGAGCGCACGAGCGGTGAGCGCCCTCTCCTCGAGCGAACGTGCACGCAGGGTCGACCCATGGATGCGTCCGCGGCGCGCCATCAGCAGCCCGAGGTTGAGCTCGACTCCGGCGCCGGCGCCGGTTCCGATCACCGCGATCCGGCCGCCGGTGCGCAGGGCGCGCAGATTGTCCGGCATGTTCGGCGCTCCCACCAATTCGAGGATCACGTCGTAGGGGCCCTCGTCGACGAAGTCATCCGGCGCGAGGACCGTCGCACCCAGCGCGCTCACCGGCTCCCGCAGCCCCGGGTTGCGAACGGTCGCGGTAACGCGCGCCCCGGTGCTGCGTCCCAACTGGACCGCCGCGGTTCCGACGCCCCCCGCGGCGCCATGGACGAGAAGCCGCTCGCCGGGCTGTAGCCCAGCCTGGCTGAACAGCGCGTCGTGGGCAGTCGTGAAGATCTCGGGCAGACCACCGGCGTGCGGCCAGTCGAGCTGCTCGGGCACGGGCATCAGCATGCGCTCGTGCAGGACGGCGAGCTCCGCCTGTCCCGCGCCCGCGATCAGCCCCATGACCCGTTCCCCGACCGGAAAGCGGCTTGCGCCCGGCCCGGTGGCGATCACCTCGCCGGCCAGCTCCATGCCGGGCATGTCAACCGGCACTCCCGGTGGCGGCGGGTAACGACCCTGGCTCTGCAGGATGTCGGCCCCGTTGAGGCCTGCCGCGCAGACCCGGACGAGAACCTCGCCCGTGCCGGGCACGGGATCGGGACGCTGCTCGACGACAATCTCACGGTCTCTGATGACGACAGCCAGCATTGCGCGAGACCGCAGTCAGCCGCTGCGCCGCTCGAGCTGCGCGACGCACTCGATGTGGGGCGTCTGGGGGAACATGTCCACCGGCCGAACCTTCGTCAGCTGGTAGCCCGACTCGACCATCTGCGCCGCGTTGGGCGCGAGCGTCGTCGGGTTGCAGGAGACGTAGACGATCCGCTTCGGCGCCGCCTCGATGATGCGGCGCACGACCTTCTGCGAGAGACCGGCGCGAGGTGGGTCGACGACCAGAACGTCGGGACGCCCGGCCTGGGCAACCAGATCGCGCAGCACCAGCCGCACGTCGCCGGCGAAGAAACGAGCGTTGTCGATCTCATTGCGGCGGGCGTTGGCGATCGCATCTGCGATCGCATCCGGCACGATCTCAAGCCCCCAGAGCTCCGCGGCGCGCGGGGCCATCAGCAGGCCGATCGTGCCGATGCCGCAGTAGAGGTCGAATAGCCGCTCGAAGCCACGCAGCTGCGCGTATTCGATCGCCACCGCGTACAGGCGCTCGGCCATCTCCGTGTTGGTCTGCAGGAAGGCCTCGCCGGAGATGGCGATCGAGAGACCGCCGAGCTGCTCCTCGAGCCGATCGGAGCCCGACAGAAGCGCCGTCTCGCCGCCGGCAGTCGTTTCGGCGACACTGTCGAGCCTCGTCCAGAGCAAACCGCCTGCAGTCGGCGTCGCGGCGTCCAGCGACTCGTCATCGAGCGGGCCGGAGGAGGTCACGAGACGCACCTGGATCTCTCCGGTCCGTCGGCCCTCGCGAACGACAAGATTGCGCAGGAAGCCCTGGTTCGCGCGACGGTCGTATGGCGCCAGTCCCTGGGCGCGGCACCAGGCGACGACCTCCTCGCGAGCCTGGTTGCCGGTCTGGGAGGCAAGCAGGCAGTCGCTCACCTCGATGATCTGCTCCCAGTGACCGGGGGCGTGAAAGCCGCAGATCAGGCGTCCGTCGGGAGCGGCGCCGAACGAGTATTCGAGCTTGTTGCGATAGCGCCACTCCTCGACCGCCGGGATGATGGGCTCAAGCTCGAAGCCCTCGAGCCTGCCGATGCGCCTGAGCGCATCGTCGACCTGTTGGGCCTTGATCTCCAGCTGCCTGGCGTAGGGCAGCACCTGCCAGGGCGCCCCGGGGTGATCGGCAAGTGGTTCGATCCGGTCGGGGCTGGGCGTAAGCACCTCGAGCACACGCGCCTCCGCGTACGCGCGCTTGGATTTGCCGACCTCCGCCCTGACGGTGTCGCCCGGAATGCCACCCTGGACGAAGACCACGTAGCCATCCGAGCGCGCCACGCCGGCTCCGCCGTACGCGAGTGTGTCGACCGTGAGTGTCAGCTCGTCGCCGCGACGAGGGCGAGTGGTGGGCGTGGTGGCGTGGTCCATGGTCCTCCGGTCAGGGTAGAGCGCGCCGTCGCGCTTCTGCGAGGCGGGCGAAGCAGCGGCGAGCCCGCCGAAGCTCAGCCGCAGAGAAGTTCGAGCAGGGCCTTCTGGGCGTGACGACGGTTCTCCGCCTGATCCCAGATGCGCTGTCGCTCGCCGTAGAGAACCGAGTCGGTGATCTCCTCGCCGGTGTGGGCGGGGAGGCAATGCAGCGCGATCGCGCCCGGCGCGGCCGCGGCGAGCAGCTCGTCGTTGAGCTGGTATGGGCGCAGGGCGTCGACCCGGAGCTTCGCCGTCTCGGGGTCGTCGTTCATGCTCACCCACACGTCGGTGTAGACCGCGTTCGCGTCTTTCACGGCCTCGTGGGGGTCGTGGGTGAGTTCGGCGCCGGCGACCGGTTCGAGCTGGTAGCCGTCGGGAGCGGCGATGCTGACCGTCACGCCGGCGAGAGCGCCGATGATCGCCAGCGAGCGTGCGACATTGTTTCCGTCGCCTACGTAGGCGAGCTTGAGTCCGGCCAGGTGGCCGAAGGACTCCTTGAGCGTGAGCAGATCGGCGAACGCCTGACAGGGGTGGTGAAGCTCCGTGAGCATGTTGATGACGGGAACGGTCGCGTGACGGGCGAGCTCCTCGACGAGCTCGTCGGGACCCGTGCGGATGCCGATCGCGGCCACGTTCCGGGAGAGGACATACGCCGTATCCCGGATCGACTCGCCGCGAGCGAGCTGGGTGTCCTCGGTCCTGAGAACCATCGGGTGGCCACCGAGCTCGACGATGCCCGTCTCGAAGCTGACGCGCGTGCGTGTCGAATGCCGTTGGAAGATCAGCGCGACGGTGCGCCGACGGAGGACGTCTGAACCGAGCGGGTTCGCCTTCATCCAGGCGGCTCTTTCGATGAGTCCTGCGATCTGGTCCGGTGTGAGCTCGGCGCCGGTGAGGCAGTCAGTCGGTCGCAAGTTGCGCAGTTTACGTGGCGGCAGGGGGTCAACCTGGCGTTCTCTGGACCTCTATTACGGGCGGGCTCAGGCAGTCAGCGCAACATGGTCAGGCGAGCCGATCCGCCCGAGCCCTGACCAGCTCGACGATCTCTGCCGGCGCCGTGTGCGGTGAGCCACCCGCGAACGGCGGTTTCGGGTCGTATTCGATCCCGAGCTGGATCCCATGCGCCCACTCCGGCCCGGCGATCTCAGCCGCGAGCATCAGCGCCATGTCGATCCCGGCGGAAACACCGGCAGCGGTGATGACCTTGCCCTGGCGGACGATCCGCTCGGCGACCGGCGTGACGCCGTACCGACGCAGGAGGTCGTACTGGAGCCAGTGGGTGGTGGCCTGCAGGCCGTCGAGAACGCCCGCCGCCGCCAGCAGCAGCGAGCCGGTGCAGACCGAGGTCGTCCACAGCGAGTTGGCGTGGGCGTGGCGGATCCAGTCGAGCACGGTCTGGTCCGCGGCCAGCGGGCGTGTACCAGCGCCGCCGGGGATCACCAGCACCTCGGGATCCGTGAGCTCAGCGAGCGAGCGGTCCGCGTGCAGCGCGAGCATGCCGTTCTCGGTCCGCTTCGGCCCGGTCTCGGCAGCGACGAAGCTCACCTCCGCGTCGGGCAGGCGCGAAAGCACCTCGTAGGGCCCGACCGCATCAAGGGCGGTGATCTTGTCGAATAAGAGGATCGCTACCTGCATCGGCTCAGCAGACGCTGAGGCTACCGGTCAACGTCCCGCTGATCAGCTTCGTGTGGCGGTGGGGCAGCGGCTCGGCCGGCGAGCTCAGCGCCCGGCCCGCAGGCCGAACCCACGCAGCATCAGCAGCGCCTTCTCGCCGAGCGACCCGCGGCCTGGCAGGACACCGAGCTGCACGGCGGCGCCATAGAGGTCGAAGAAGGCCCGCACACGCAGTAACAGGCCCCGCTCGAGCTCGCAGTAGAAGACCACGGGCACGACGATGAAGCGGTTGGTCGCGGGCAGCCCAGCGAGCGGTTCGCGATGGGTGGCCAGCAGCTTGCAGGGCGCGGCTGCCATCGAACCGTCACGCAGGCGCGGCCCGAGCGTCTCCACGCGCGCATCGGGAAAGGCTGACCAGAGCCGGTCGGCGTGGTCTGTCAGCGCCATGACGCCCTCCAGCGGCTCGGCGGTCAACGGATCCTCGTAGTGGATGCGGGGACTGCAGACCTGCTTGAAGGCGTGCGGATCCTTCCCGGACCAGGCGGCCTCCCAAGCGTCGAAGAGCTCGTCGAGCGCCTGCTCATGGGGCTCTAGGTCGGGCCTGTTCACACCTGCGATCCTAGATGGTTGAGCCCAAGAGCCCCTTGTGCCGGATGGATCCGGATGATCGGCGCCAAGGGTCGTCGCGGCAGTGCTCGCACGCCCCGCGACAACGACTCCTGACAGACTCGGCTCAGTGATCGAGAACCCTCGCGAACGCCTTCAGGACGCGCACCTGTACCTGCTCTGCGACGACATCTCCGACGAACGGCTCGACGCGGCGCTGACCGGCGGCGTCGACATCGTCGAGTTGATGGAGAACGGCCGCTCCGACGCTGAGATCCTGGAGCTTGCAGAACGTGTGCGTCCGCTTTGCGAGCGCCACGGCGTGCCGCTGATGCTCAACAACAGACCCGACCTGGTGGTTGCCGCCGGCGCCGACGGTCTGCACATCGACAACCGTGATCTCGACATCAACGAGGCGCGCGCGACGATCGGCCCCGAGAAGCTGCTCGGCACCTCGGCCCACCTGCCGCAGGAGGTCGACGCCGCCCAGCGTCTGCCGGTCGACTACATCAGTGTCGGTCCGGTGCACGCCACCCCCACACGCCCCGATACGCCCGCGGCGGGGACCGGAATCGTCACCTACGCCTCCCGCAACTCGAAGCTGCCGTTCTTCGCCGTCGGCGGGATCGAGCCACACAACACCGGCGCGGTCGCAGCCGCGGGAGCGCAGCGGATCGCGGTGGTTCGCGCGATCGCGGAGGCGACCGACCCCGAACGCTCGGCCGCGGTGCTCCGGGCCGAGATCGTCGCGCCCGCTGACTTCCTCGAGCGCTACCGGGCGAGGACCGAGGCGCAGAACGCAGCCGCTCGAGCACGCCTGGAGCCGCTCGCGCCGCGCGAGCGCCCCTGGCCGCTGCGCTTGGCGGCGGCGGTGGCGGCGCTCGCGGCACTGATCAACCTGGCCGCATTCGCCGCCGGAGCAAAGATCGACGGGTCCGCCATCTCGGCCGGCGAGCTGCTCCCGTTCGTGGTCATCATGCTCGGGCTGGCCGTCGGCATCTGGCAGCGCTCGGCCACCGCCGTGCTGCTGTTCATGGCGTTGCTCGCTGTGATCGTCGTGATGTTCTCGCTTTTCCTCATAGAGGCCAGCAACGCCCTGGGTGTGATCGTCCCGCTGCTCTTCATCGGCGGCGGTGGGCTGCTCTTCTGGAAGCTCGTGAGGGTGCTCGGACGCATTCAGGCGCCGGTTCCGTGAACCGCCGGTGGTCCCGCTGGACCACCGGCCTGATCGGCCATCGCAGCGATACCACAGGTCGTGCCGGTCCAATACCGACTAGCCTCAGGTAGGTGCCAGAATCTGCTTATGACGTCATCGTGATCGGCTCCGGGCCCGGCGGCTACGTCACCGCCATCAGGGCTGCGCAGCTGGGTTTCAAGACCGCTGTGGTCGAGCGGGACAAGGTCGGGGGGCGCTGTCTGAACTACGCGTGCATCC
Organism: uncultured Conexibacteraceae bacterium; assembly: GCA_963761675.1. Taxonomy (GTDB): domain Bacteria; phylum Actinomycetota; class Thermoleophilia; order Solirubrobacterales; family Solirubrobacteraceae; genus Palsa-465. The sequence goes on along the minus strand of CAVXIA010000001.1, from coordinate 310,948 downwards.
CGGCGAAGGCGGTGTTGCGTGTTGCCGATGTGCTCGCGGAGATCCGTGATGCGGGCGAGTTCGGGATCGGTGTGAGCGACCCGACCGTCGACTTCGGTGCGGTGATGCAGCGCCGCGACAAGGTTGTGCAGACGCTGACGGGCGGGGTGGCCGGTCTGTTGAAGAAGAACGAGGTTGAGCTGATCGAGGGTGTCGGCTCGTTGACCGGCGACGGTGGCGTGGCTGTTGGCGGCACGCGCCATGAGGCGAGGTTCGTCGTGCTTGCGACGGGGTCTGTGAAGCGTCCGATCCCGGGGACCGAGTTCGGTGGGCGGGTGATCGGCACCGAGGAGGCGTGGGCGTTGAGTGAGCTGCCCGGGTCGCTGGCGGTGATCGGTTCGGGTGCGTCGGGGTCGGAGATCGCCTCGGCGTACGCGCGGCTCGGCGTCAGCGTGGGACTGTTCGAGGCACTGGACCGGGTGCTGCCGTCGGAGGATGCCGACATCTCCAAGCTCGCCGAGCGCGGCTTCAAGAAGCAGGGCATCGATGTGCACACGGGCACGCTGGTCTCGGATGTGACAAGTGGCGAGGGCAGCGTCACCTTCAGCTACGGCGATCAGTCCGGGCAGGCCGACTATGTCGTGATCGCCGCCGGTCGCGGACCGGACATCGAGGGTCTCGGACTCGAGGCGGCAGGGGTGCAGCTGGACGAGCACGGGCTGGTCAGGGTTGACGGGGCGATGCGCACGAACGTCGCCGGGGTCTACGCGATCGGTGATCTGGTTCAGGGCCCGGCATTGGCGCACAAGGCCTCGGATGAGGGTGTGATCGCGGTCGAGGACGCCGCCGGTCTGCAGACCCACCCGATCAGCTACATCGATATCCCGCGTGCGACGTTCTGCACACCGAACGTCGCCAGCTTCGGCCTGACCGAGGCGCAGGCACGCGAACAGGGCTACGACGTGACGGTCGGGAAGGTGCAGTACGGCGCCGTCGGCGCGGGCACCGTCTACGGCGACCGTCAGGGCCTGGTCAAGATCGTCGGTGAGAAGCAGTTCGGCGAGCTGCTCGGAGGCCACATCATCGGCGCGAAGGCGACCGAGCTGATCCAGGAGCTCGTCAACGCCAAGCTCCTGGAGGGCGGATACCCGGAGATCGCACGCACGATCCACGGCCACCCGACGCTGTCAGAGGCAGTGATGGAGGCCGCCCGCGCCGCCGATGGCTGGCTGATTCACGGTTGAGCCACGTTTGCGGTTATCGTGAGGCGCGATGAGCGAAGCCGTCACGCCGATCTCCGAGCCGGCCCTGAAAGGCGACGTCACCGCGCTCGAGCTGAGCCGGAGCGAGCGCACCGCCGCACGGCGCTCCGCCGAGAGCCGAGCGACGGTCCCGCACCTCGAGCTGAGCGCCGTCGCCGGCATCGGTCTCGCGCTTGAACGGGCGACTCAGGCCGATGCCGACATCGGCGCGTTCCTGATCACGGCCGTGGCTCACGCGCTCTGCACGGTCCGTCGCGTCAACGGCTCCTACCGCGACGGACGCTGCGAGCTGTACTCACGCGTCAACGTCGGCGTCACGCTGCTCGAGCACGGAGTCACGCCAACGATCTTCGACGCCGACCTGAAGTCGCTCATCGAGATCGCCGACGAGCTGGCCGGCCACCGCGCACGGGCTCGGGCGGACCAGCTGCGGCCCGGGGAGCTGACGGGCGCGACCTTCACGGTGGTCGACGCGAGCGCATACGACATCACCGCTCTGGCCCCGGTGGTGCCTCCGTCACAGGCCGGCGCCCTCGCATTCGGACCGATCCGTGAGGCGCCGGTCGTGCGCGACGGCCGAGTCGTGGCCGAGCACACGGTTACGCTGTGCCTGGCCGTCGACAACCGAATCGTCGATGGCCACCATGGCGGCGAGTTTCTGGCTGATGTCAAGTCGTTTCTGGAGGAGGCAGGGGTATGACCGACACTGAGCTCGAGGTCGAGCCAGTTGCACAGCAGATAGCAGCGGGCGGGCGCGATGCGCTGGTAGAGCGTCTGCGCGGCGCTTACGCCGAGGCGGCTCTGGCACACGCGGACCTCGTGTCACTGGACCGCGATCGCGTGGAGGAGCTCATCCAGGACGCTGCCGATCATGCCGATGGCCTGCAATGGCGCCACGCGCTCGCCGAGGTGGCCTCAGTGCAGCTCGGGATCAGCGTCAGCGAGGCGCTGTCACACCCGAGCGTGGCGCGGGCGCAGAGCCTCGTCGGAGCTCCGTCCTACGAGCAGAGCCGAGCCGAGCTCATGCCGAATGTTCCGTTGCCGCAGCCCTCGGTCGACTCGGATCTGCCGGCGCCCCCACCGGCTCCGGTCCCGGCCCTGCACCCCGCGCTGGATCTCCCGCCAGAGCCGGAGCTGACGGCCGAGCCCGAGCCGGAGCTGACGGCCGAGCCCGAGCCGGAGCTGACGGCCGAGCCCGAGCCGGAGCTGACGGCCGAGCCCCAGCCGGAGCTGACGGCCGAGCCCCAGCCGGAGCTGGCACTCGAGCCCGAACTGGCCGTCGATGTCGGCCCCGAGCCGGCCGCTGGTCCCGAACCGGTCTCCGAAGTCGCAGCCCAGGAGTCGACCGACGCGCTCGAGGCTGTCGAAGCCGACGACGTCGTCGTCGACCTGCTGCCGGAACCCGATCCGGTCGAACTCGAGACGCAGCTGTTCGAGGCGGTGGACGGCGAGTACACGCCGGCGCCGGCCACTCCCGCCGCGGCCGGCCCGGTACTCGAGCCCGAGCCGTTCGACCCCGGCGAGGAGCCGGAACAGCCCGTCCTGCCAGGCCTCGATGAGCTGCGCGTGAGCGCGATCCACCTCGGCGGTGTCGCCAATCTGCCGACCCGCACCGACGGCCTGGATCTGCGCCTGGCATCACAGGGCCTCGACATCCTGCAAAGCGACGGCGAGATCATCGGCCGCCTGGTGTGGGAGGAGATCGACGCGCTGGAGGTGCCGCACACGCGGTCGCGGCGGCGGCGCCAGCAGACCAGCGCGCGCCTGATCGTGCGCACGCCGCACGGCGATGCGAGTTTCGAGGTGCCCGGCTTCGCGAGCGAGGAGCTACGCGACCGAGTCGAGCCGCTGGCCGGGCGCTACGGCCGTCGCTGACACGGGCGGCGCCGACAGAGGCAGTTGGCCGTCGCTCAGATCGGTCGGCGCGGCCCGAGCCGCGAGGCGCTCCCGCATGACGCCGACGGCAACCGGGCTGGAGTCGATCAGCACGTACCGCCTCCCGAGCTTCGCGCAGACGGCCCCGAGCGTGCCCGATCCGGCGAACGGGTCCAGGCACCAGCCCTCCGGCCGCGACGAGGCTGCGACGATCCGTCGCAGCACACCCTCCGGCTTCTGAGTGGGGTAACCCGTCTTCTCACGGCCGTTGGTCGGCACGATCGTGTGGAACCAGACATCGGTCGGGCGCTTCCCGCGCGCTGCCTTCTCGGCGCTGACGAGCCCCGGCGCCATATATGGCTCGCGCTCCACGGCGTCGGCATCGAAGTGGTGAGCGCCCGGCTCGCGCACATATACGAGGATCGTGTCGTGCTTGGCAGGCCAGCGGCGCCGCGGCTTGGCGCCGTAGTCGTAGGCCCAGATCAACTCATTCAGGAAGGCATCCCGGCCGAAGACCTCATCCAGCAGCAGTTTGCAGTAGTGCGCCTCGCGGTAGTCGATGTGGAAATACAGGGCTCCGTGCGGGGCCAGCAACTCGCGCGAGCGGCACAACCGCGGCTCCAGGAACGCGAGATAGTCAGCGAAGGCGTCGTCGTAGCTGAGGCTCTGAAGCAGGCGGCTGGCATAGCGGCGGCCGCCGAAGCCCGTCCTGATTCCGGGGGCATCGGCTTCGTCGGTGCGGCTCACCTCCAGCTGCGAGCGCGTTTGCGCACGGCCGGTGTTGAACGGCGGATCCATGTAGACGAGGTCGAAGGTTGCGTCCGGAAGCGTTTCGAGCACCGGCAGGTTGTCGCCGGCGATCACGAGATCGTCGTCGAGCGTCACCGGCTGATCGGAGGGCTGAACCCGCACAGGCCCACCATACGGCTCCGGCTGGATGCGTCAGCCGCTGCGCCGTGCGGCGGCGCGCTTGAGCGGCTGGGCGGCAACGGTCGCACGCTTGCGGCGGCCCTCAGCGGCCGTGGCCGACGGCGCGGCAGCAGGCGGCGCGGCGGCGCCGTGGAATGCGAGCGCGCCCTCGAGCTCGAGGTCCCGCCACTCATCCCAGACGCCGGTGACGCCGGTGGTGAAGTCGAACTGCGGCGACCATCCAGCGGCGTGAGCCCTGGCTGGGTCGACGATCACGGCCGGCATCTCGCCGGGCCGCGCCGGGCCGTGGCTGACAGCCAGCTCGGCACCGGTCACCCGCAGGACCTCGTCGATGACGTCGAGCACCGACAGCGACCGGCCAGCACCGATCACGATCGGGCCCGACCAGTTGGCATTCGTGAGCGCAATCAGCATCGCGCTGACGACGTCGGCCGCGTGAACGTAGTCGCGCACCTGGAGACCGTCGCCGTAGACCTCGAAGCCTGTGCCCAGACGAATCGCGCGCATCAGGCGGGCGACGATGCTGTCCTTCGCCTGCATCCCCGGCCCGTAGACGTTGGTGAGCCGCAGTGCAGTGCACCGCACGCCGTAAGCGGCCGTGTAGGCCGACATCATCATCTCGCCGGCTGCCTTGGTGGCCCCGTACGGTGTGAGCGGTCGCAGGCTAGCCAGCTCATTGATGGCCGGGTCGAGCATCGGCCCCGTCACCGCGTTGGTCGAAGCGAACACCAGCGACCTCACGCCGGCCGCGCGCGCCCCTTCGAGCACGCGATGAGTCCCTGCGACGTTGGTCTGGTAGGTCAGCTCGGGGCGCTGCACCGAGCGCAGCACCGAGGTGACGGCGGCGAGGTGCACGACGCCGTCGAAATCTCCGTCGAATGCGGCCTCGATCACCTCGGGGTCGGCGATGTCGCCCCGCACGATCTCAACGTCGGGGTCGGGATGCGCCTGCAGGTCGACCACGCGCACATGGGCCCCGGCGGCCGACAGCGTCGTCACTACGTGTCGGCCGATGAAGCCAGACCCGCCCGTCACCAGTACTCGGTGGCCCCTGAGGGCACCCGTCAAGGCTGTCACGCGCCCGCCAGTGTGGCGGTCTTCGATACCAGGATTCGCATACGGGTGCTCCTAACTACGCGAGGATAACCGATCCAACCGGCTCAGGTGGGTTTCGGGCCGGTGGAGTCGGGGGCCTGCTCGCCGGCGCGGATCGCGTCAGCCACCACTTCGGCTGCGCTCGCGACGGTGGCGGCGGGGTCCGCGGCCGCGTCAGCGCGGGCGGGAGTGATCCGCGCCTGGTAGAGGGAGCGCTCCTGCTCGTCGATGCGCGTCATCAGGCTGTCGCTGCGCAGCAGCCGCTCGCCGATCCTCACCAGCCGTGCGGGCACCAGCCGCCGCACGGCCAACAGTCGTCCCAGTGACGCTGGGACGTAGGTCTCAGCCCGCCCCGAGCGGACCGTATCGACGATCGCCGCGCCCACATCCTCTGCGGTGAGCCGCCGTGCGCCTCGCATCCCCCGCAGGCCGGCTGACATCTCGGTGTCGACCAGCCCCGGAAGCACAAGGTGCAATTCGACTCCGGTGCCCGCCAACTCGAGCCGGAGCGCCTCGGTCAGACCGACGACCGCGTATTTGCTCGTGCAGTAGGTGACGCCGCCGGCCATCGGCGTGCGCCCGAGGCCGGAGGCGACGTTGACTATATGGCCGGTGCCACGTGGGAGCAGGCGCTCGAGCGCCAGCTTGCAGCCCAGCGCGACGCCGCCGAGGTTGACCTGCAGCGCACGCGCCGTGACGGCGTCGCGTTCGTCGGCGAACTCGCCGATCGGCTGGATCCCGGCGTTGTTGACGAGCACATCGAGCGGCCCGAGTCGTTGCTCGACCTGGCGCAGGAAGCCGGTGAAGCTCTCGCGGCTGCTGACATCGAGCTCGAGTCCAATTGCGCGACCCTGCCCCACCGCGCCGCCGGCCGACCCCGACTGCGCCCTGTCAAGCTCGGCCGCAGCGCGCTTGCTGAGCCCCGCGTCGAGGTCGCCGATCGCGACGCGTGCTCCCTGTGTCAGGAACGCCGCCGCCGTGGCCCGGCCGATCCCACGAGCGCCGCCGGTGACCGCGACGACCTTCCCCTCCAGGGCCCGGAGCTGCCGAGCCATCACACCCGCACCCGCGCAGGCACCCCGGTCGCGGTCACCCCGGCAGGGATGTCCCGGGTGACCACCGCGCCCGCGCCGACAACGGCTCCGGCGCCGATCGTCAGAGGACTGCCGGCAACGCCGTTCACGGTCACTGCGCCGGTGCCGATGAACGTGTGGCGCTCCAGCGTGACGTTGCCGGAGATGTGCACTCCCGGCGACAGCGTCGAGTACTCGCCGATCACCGCGTCGTGGCCGACGGTGCAATCGAGGTTTATCTGTGCGTGCCGCTCGACCACGATGTTCACGGTCAGGATCGAGCCTGCGCAGATCACGACGCCCTCACCGATTTCGACGTTCTCATCGTCGTACTCCACGTTGGGGTGAAGCAGTGGCGGGGTCGGCACGAGGCCGGCCCCCAGCGCCTTGGAGATCAAGCGCTCACGCAGCTTCGGATCACCCACCGTGGCGATCACGGCCGCACCGCGATGACGGCTGGCTGCAGCCTCGAGGGTCAACACCGGCCGCCCGTTGAGCTCGGGCGTGGCGGCGTTGTCGTCGATGAATCCGACGACCTCGAAGCCGCGGCTGCGCCACTGTGCGCGGCCTGCCCAGGACGCGACCTCACGCCCAAAGCCACCGGCTCCGAAGATCAACAGCTCGATTGGCGTCACCGGGGCGATCCTATCCGTCCGCGTCGCCGCCGGGATCAAGTCCGATATCGCCGCCAGACTCGCCGCCGATATCGACGCCACCGCTCTCGTCAGCGTGATATAGACCGCGCCCGCCGAGCACCATCTTCACCGTCAGTGCCAGGATCCGCAGATCGAGCGCCAGCGTCCGGTGCTCGACGTACCACACGTCGAGCTCGATGCGCTCGGACCAGGGAAGCGACGCACGGCCGTTGACCTGCGCCCAGCCGGTGATCCCGGGCCGGACATCAAGCCTTCGGCGCTGATGATCGGTGTACTGCTCGATCTGGCCCATCAGTGTCGGGCGCGGGCCGACGATCGACATCTCACCGCGGATCACGTTCCAGAGATTCGGCAACTCATCGAGCGAGTAGCGCCGCAGAAACGCGCCGGTGCGCGTGATCCGGGAGTCGCCCTCGAGCACCGCGAGTCCGGCGCCGAACCGTTCAGCGCCGGAGACCATGGTGCGCAGCTTGAAGATCTCAAACGGCGCGCCTCTCAATCCTGCGCGCGTCTGCCGGAAGAGCGCGCCGCCGTGGGACTCGAGCCGGATCAGCACACCGAAGGCCGCCACCAACGGCGCGGTCAGGATCGCGGCGGGCACCGCGATCAGCAGATCGAGCGGGCGGCGGGTCATCGCGTGCCCTCCACCGTCTCCCAGACGGGCGAGCGCTCGCCGCGCAGCCAGTCCCACAGACCGGCCGCGAGCGCCCAGTTGGTGACCACGTAGTAGCGAGCGACCAGCAGCGGGCGCGCCGGCGCCAGGCGTGCCAGCGCGGCACCGGCGAGCAACGCCAGCTGCAGAGCGAGTGTGACGACGTAGACCCAGCCATGGCCGACCAGGGCGATGTTGGCCGCCAGCGCCAGCACGTGGAGGAACGGCACCAGATAGCGAAGGATGCGGTGCGAGAAGATCATCAGCGCGTAGAGCGGGCTGTAGCCACGGGGCGAGAGCAGGCCGCTGCCGAACACCGTTGGCCAGGTGCGCCGGGCCATGCGGCGTTTGCGCGCGAACTCACCCTCCAGTGACGGTGCCATCTTCTCGGTCGCGCGGGCGTCGAGGGCGTAGACCGCGCGCCAGCCGCGCTTGACCATGTTGAAGGGGAACGAGAGGTCATGACCGGCCAGCGGATCGACGTTGAGGTAGGACTCGCGTCTGGTCGCATAGATCGCGCCATTGCCGGATGTGACCGAGCTGAGCGCCGATTCCATCCGCCGCAGCCACATCTCGTAGCGCCAGTAGAGCCCCTCCTGGTTGTTGCCACCGGGGTCGAGGAACGTCACGTCGCCACAGGCGTAACCCACACGCGGATCGCCGAAGGTGGCGACGAGGCGCCTGAGCGCATCCGGCGCCCACTCAGAGTTGGCGTCGGAGAAGACCAGCAGTTCACCGCGGGCCCGTTGCACGGCCGCGTCCTGTGCGCGGATCTTGCCGCCGCGGGGGAGGTCCAGGACGAGATCAGCGCCGGCGGCGCGAGCGCGCTCGGATGTGGCATCGGAGGAGCCGTCGGAGGCGACGATCAGCTCGAGCAGCTCCGGCGGGTAGTCGAGGCTGCGGAGATTCGCGATCCGCAGGCCGATCACGTCCTGCTCGTTGTAGGCGGCGACGATCGCAGTGACCCTCGGCGGCTCCCCGGGGGCCGGGGGGACGGGCGGCTCCGCGCGAAGCGCCGAAAGCGCCGCCAGCAGCAGCGGATACCCGGCCTGCGTGTAGACGAGCAGTCCGGAGACCACCCAGAAGACGATCACGACGACGGTCATCGCGACGAGATTGTCTCGTACAGCTCCAGCGTGGCCCGCCCCGCCGCCTCCCAGGAGAAGATGGTGGACGCCGCCTCCGCCGCCTCCGCCGCGAGGCGAGCGCGGCGCTTCTCGTCGGCCAGCAGCTCGACCAGCGTCTGGTGCCAGGCCTCGGGGTCGCCCGGGGCGACGAGCTGCGCGGCGCCGTGCTCGGCCACCTCGGCAAGGCCACCGACGTCGCTGAGCACGATCGCCTTGCCACGCCCCAGCGCGGTCGCTAGCACGCCGGAGAAGCCGAAGCGCTCACTGCGCTCGTACGGCAGCACGACGATGTCGGCGCGCGCGAACAGGGCGTGTTCCTCCTGCGCTGAGACGAAGCGCGGGACGAGCCGCGCGCCGGCGGGAGCAGCGGCTTGCAGCGCGGAGATGTCCATCATCGGACGCCCGACGATCCAGAGCTGCGCGCCGGCGATTCCGCGCCAGGCTCGCAGGAGCGTCTCGGTACCCTTGTACGGGCGGATCAGGCCGTAGCTGAGGACCACCGGGGAGCCGTCGTCCGCCAGCTCACGGGGCAGCGCGGGTTGAGGCCGGCTCCCCGGCGGGGCCTTTCTGAACGCACCGTGGCGGATCACGTGGACGCGGTCGGGCTCGAGGCCGTGGTCGGCGATCACACGGCTTCGGGCGTACCGCGAGTGAACGACGATCGCGTCGACGCGCTCGAACGCGCTCGCGGGCAGTGGCCGGCGTTTGCGCTCGAGCGGATCGTGGATCGTCAGCACGGTGGGGCGGCGCGGGAGCAGCCGCAGATCGAGGCGCGGGATGGTCAGCCACTCGAAGTGCACGATGTCGGCTGTGGTGGAGCGGTAGCGGAGCATGTCGGCGAGGTGCTCGGCGCGCTTGCTCATTGCCCGCCCCCTCGATCCGGCCGCCCCCAGGGCGTGTCGATAGAAGAACTCCTCGCGCTGATAGTCGCGCGGCGCGGGTGGCTCGCTGTAGGCGAAGCGGCTCGTGATCAGCCGCACCGACGTGCCCAGCCGCGCGAGCGCCGAGGCGAGCGCATCGTCGTAGGGCGGCGAGTAGGCCGGCGGATCCACGAGATCGACGCGCATCAGTGCGGCTCTCGCGGTTTCACCCTGTTGGACATCCGCAGGCCGATCTGCTCCTCGACACCGAGATAGCACTGCACGAACAGGAACTCGGCGCGGTCTCGGCGCGAGAGCCTCGCGGAGGACTCTGAGCTGCGACCGTCGGCGCGGAATTCGACGCCGCGGCCGATCCCCAACCGCGCCAGCAGGAGACGGGCGCCGCGGTTGAGGCCGGGGTCCGGCTGGAAGTCGGGGTAACGCTCGGACAGCCAGCGGGCGCCGGCGGCATATCCCCGCCATTGCCTGCCGAGCTCACGCAGCGACTGGCGGTAGGCGTGCTGGACGACGGCGTGCTCGTTGAACTCGAGCGTCCAGCCGGCGGCCTGCAGGCGCCAGGTGAAGTCGGTGTCCTCGCCGGCCCAGATCCCCTCGATGTAGCCGCCGACCTGCACGAACGCGGCCCTGCGGACCAGCAGGTTGGCGCTCGACGCGCGCGGGCGAACGGGATTGTTGACGTGCGAGCGCTGACCGAGGAAGTTGCGTGCGGTGCCGTAACGGGCGGCGAGTGTGCGCGTGTCGGGGATGCCGGCGATGTCGCCGGTGACCGCGCCGACGCGATCGCCTATGTCCCGGGCGAAGAAGCTGTCGAGCAGCTCACGTGGAGCGATCACGTCGGCGTCGAGGAAGAGCATCCAGTCGTTGTGCGCAACCGCGGCGCCGACGTTACGAGCGTGGGAAGCGGAGGCCTCCAGCTCGGCCTGGACAACGGTTACGCCCTCGGGATCCGGAGCTGCGGTTCCGCTGTTGTCGGCGATGATCAGCTCATCGCCGGGCTGCGTGTCGAGCACGCGCAGCATCGCGATCACGCCGTCCGAATCGACGCGTGAGCCGGCGAAGGGCACGACGACACTGACAGATGGGCGGCTCATACCGGCCTCAGCCTCGCCCGCGCGCGGCGTAGCGCGCGGATTCCCTCGTCGATTTCGGAGCGGTGCAGGAAGCCGGTCAGCCACAGCACCGCCGGCATCGCGGCGAACAGCGCGCCACGGGTGAAGAAGCCGACGGCACCGGACTGCGGCAGCAGCAACTCACCCGCCACCGTCAGACCGCCCAGCACGAGCACCAGCTGCCCGAGTCGTCGCCATTCGAACGTGACCGGAAAGGCCCGGCGGACAAGCAGATGCATAACCGTCAGCATCGCGGCGTAGGCACCGCAGAGCGCCACGCCGGCGCCTGCGATCCCGTACCTCGGAACCAGCAGCGCCAGCAGCAGAACGTTGACGACGACGCCCACAAACGCTGCTGGAAAGTTGCGGCTCGTGACCTGCGCGCGTCCGGCGATCACGAGCAGAACGACCCACAGCCCGTACATCGCCCAACCCAGCGACACCCACGGGATCGCCCTGTAGGCCTCGAAGTAACCGGCGTGCGGGGCCAGGAACCGGATTATGTAACGGCCCTCGAGCGCCAGTCCGGCCACGACCCAGCCGGTGATCAGCACGTAGTAGGTGGTGACCAGCGCATACAGCCGTGCGGCCTGCCGGTCGTCGCTGACCGAGTAGGCAAGCGGCGGCCACGCGTACTGAAAGGCGGTGACGATGAACGCGATCGCGCCCGCGACCTTGACGGCGATCGCGTAGCGCCCGGCGGCCGCGGCCCCGTGCTGGTGGACGATGAACTGACGATCGAGCACGCTGAGCGCGTAGACCGAGGCTTCGGCAGGCACAGTCGGCAGGCCGAACCGAAACAGTGTGCGAAAGCTCTCGGCCACACCGCCGCGCGGCAGCAACCGCCTGCGCAGGTGCCACCAGAGGCCGAGCAGCACCAGCGTGCTGGTGCCGTAATTGGCGATCAGCAGGCCGTTATAGCCCTTGTCGAGACCAAGGACCAGCACCAGCGAGGATGCGACCGTGATGACGACGTTGGTGGTGCCCACCACCGCGTAGGCCTTGAGTCGCTCGTCGACGCGTAGGACCGCCATCCCCAGCTCCAGGTTGGTGAACGACCAGATGCCGAGCACAGCCACGCGGAAGGATCCGGGCACGTCCTCACTCGTGATCAGCCTCGAGAGCGGCGCCGCTGGGACAGCGAGGAGGGCACAGCCGATCGTTGTGGTTGCGATCAGGAACAGCACCGACCTGCGCACCAGCGCGTCGCGAGCGGCCGGCTCGCGGTCCACGAAATAGAACCGCAGAAACGACTCGATCATCCCGAGCCTGATCACGATGCTCGCGAAGATCACGAACGTCGCGAGCGTCTCGACGATGCCGTATCCGGACGGCGGGATCCGGCCGGTGTAGATCGGCAGCAGCAGCACCGCCAGGAGCTTCTGGACGATGCTCGCGACCTGGTAGGCCCCGAGCGAGCTCAGTAGACGTTTGAGGTATCCGGCCATCGCACCGGCGACGCTATCGCTTCGACAACACGCTCCACGCGCGGTCGAGCAGCTCCTGCGAGTCGACGTTGTGCGCAAGGCTCGTACCGAAGCCCGGCAGGCCCACCTGGATGACGGTGCCGGAGCCGAGGCGGAAGGCGATGATCGCCGCCGAGCCGTTGGCGACACCGGCCGCTGACACCGGCACCCCGGCGGGAGGCTCAATCGGCTGATATTCACCGAAACCCGTGAACACGGTCGTGTTCCCGAACAGGCCCAGCTCGTCCTCGAGCTCGGTGATCAGGGCACCGTCGGTGGAGGTCAGCGGGCCCCGCTCGGCGCCGAACATATCCGCTCTGGTTTTGACCGGCGCGGCAGCCCGCGGGTCGGACGGGAAACCTGAGAGCTCGCTGGTGCCCTGGAGCGTGCCGACGCCGAGCGTCATCACGTGAGCGCCACCCCTGACAAAACTGGGCAGGTCACGTTTGAACGACGCCGGCAGAAATCTCGTGCCCTCGGGGAATACCACGCCCCAGCGATCGTTGAGCGAGGGTCCGTGACCCTCGGCGAGTGCGACGTCGGTCGTCAGCTGATAGGTCTTGTGGTGACTGTCCAGATAGTTGAGCAGCGCGGCGTCGTCGGCAAGGCTGGTCGGCGGGCCGTCGACGAGCGGACGGTCGAGCCTGACCGCCGACCCGCGCGAGAGCGTGTTGATGAGCCCGTCTCCGGTGTCGTCCACCGGCGAGTCGCCGATCCAGCTCAGCATCGGCAGCACCACGAGCACATGCGTGCTGGCAGCCGCAGCCCCCGCCTTCGACGCCACCAGCGGCACCGCCGAGCTCTGAGATCCGGCGCGCACGTCGAGCACATACAACGCGGCTCTGTGGGTTGGCATCGGCACCGACAGGTGGGTGCTGCCCGCCGGGCCGGTCCCGTGCGCGAGCACCTTCGACGTGCCCGCGCGATGCAGGAACCAGGTGTAGCCGACATCCGGCGAGGCTACGGTCACGCTCGCATCCGAACCGGAGGTGGTCGGGGTCAGCGGTGGCGTCACGGACAGATAGCGGACGGTGACGCCTGCGCCGCGGGTGGTGCCGGGTGGCGGCGGCATCACCACCGGCCAGGAGGCCTGGTCACAGGCGAGGTTCTGGGCGGTGATCCCGACGAGATAGGTTCCGGCCGGGGCGGGCCGGCCGCTGATCTCACCGTCCCAGAGTGCCCAGCGACCCGTGGGCTTCGCCGCAAAGGACCGCACGAGGCGTGGCTTGCCGGTCACATCGGTGCGATATATGTCGATCCAGGCGCGGCGATATGGACCGTGGCTGTAGGAGATCTTGACGTTGGTATGCGGCGAGGAGATCAGCGCCGGCCCGCCCGCGACCGTGGACGAGCCCGGTCCGGTCGCCGTCGTCGCGGCGGTCGTTCCGGCCCCTGTAGTCGTCCCGGAAGCCGTCCCACCCGCGGAGGTCGCCGTTGTGGTCGAGGTCGTGCCGGCCGTGCTGCCCCCGCTCCCGTGCGCGCCACCGAGCACCGTGACGCCCAGAATTCGCGGAGTGGGCGGCCGGGTCGTCAACCGGACAGGAAAACTGCTGAGTGCGAAGCTCCGCCCCTGGCTGATGAGCAGGATCTTGAAGTAGTAGGTGCCGTCGGGCGCGCGCCGGCCCTTGTTCAGGCGGCCGTGCCAGACGAACGTGTGCGACGCGCTCTTGGCCATCTGCGTTCCGGATGAGACCGTGGCCACCGCCGGCCCGTCGGGGTTCGAGGCCTTGACGATGTACACCCCCACGGCGCCGGAACCGGTGGCATAGAAGGACAGTTCGGTCTGGCGGTAGTTGATCAGCTGATGCGTCTTCGAGACACACGAGCGGATCCGGCCGGACTTCGGGTTGAAGGCGGCAGGCGTCACCGACTGCCCAAAGATGAACGAATCGTTGACCTTGATCGCCTGAGTCAGGAAGAAGGCGCCGATCGTGGCAGCGACAAGCACGCCGAACGCGATCACAGGCAATCGCTTCACAGTTCCACCACGCCCGTGTTGGGCACGTCGTATTGATGGAATGCGTCAAGCCCACGGGGATCAGCGCGGCACAGGACGGCCCGGATCGAGCCGCGATGGCAGACCACCAGCGCCGGCAGCGGGCCGCTGGCGCGGATCTCTCGAAGCGCCTCCCAGACCCGATCGGCATGTTCCTGCAGCGACTCGCCGCCGGGGAAACGGAAACCCCCTCCTGCGCGCAACCACGCGGCGTAGGCGGCCGGCTGATCGCGGGCGATATCCACGAACAGCCGCCCCTCCCACTCTCCGCGGAAGCCCTCGCGCAGGCGGGCGTCCGGCTGAGGCTCGAGTCCGATTCGCGCTCCCACGATCTCGGCGGTCCTGAGCGCCCGTGAGAGATCCGAGCTCCACAGCGACCGCACCTGGAAGTCGGCCGCGACGCGCTCCGCCAGCGCGTGGGCCTGCTCTATGCCAACCGCGTTCAGCGGCGTGTCGCTGAAGCCCTGGGCACGCAGCGGCTCGAGGTTGTCGTCGGTCTGGCCGTGCCGCGCCAGCAGCAGCCCGGATGCCTCGTCTGTGAGCCCATTCGCGCGACGCGATGCCCGCGTCCGGTCCACCGCGTGCACGTCGCCGGGTGAGGCCGGTGAGGGGCTTGCGGGCCCCTCAGCCGCCAGAGCCACTGGATGCCAGGCCGGCGCGGTCGCTTCCGACCAGCACGATCACATCGGCGCTGCAGGAGCCGAGCGACGCTCCGGCCGCGCTGATCGAGCAGCTCTTGATCGCGACCTGCGCGGCGGGTTTGACCGCCGGGGTGCCCCCTCCCTGCGCCAGAGCCTTGGCCACATGGGTCGCAGCGATCCTGTTGTCCGCGGCGTGGGCTCCCGGGACGTAGTAGACGACCGTGGTGCCGTAGGTCTGGGAGGCGGCGTTGGTGGCGTTGCCCTTCTTGAAGCCGTCGCCACCAAGCTTGGTGGCGACGTCACCGGCCAGACCGGCAACGGCAGTGCCATTGAGCACCGCAACCGTGTACTTCGAGGCCTTGAACGGCGCTGACCTGTGCTGGTGGTTGGAGACGCTCGCGCCGGTCGGGTTGGATTTATGGCTGACATCGGCCGTGGTCGAACCGCCGTTGTTGGTGATCACGATCAGCCCGACGACGATCACGGCGACAGCGATGCCGGAGATCAGCAGCGGCAGCAAACGCCCGGAGAACCGCCTGTGGGCCTTGGTCCCGTCGGGGTCCATAGGGGGCAGCAGCGGCTCGGCCGGCCGGGTTCTCGGGTTCGTGCGGCGAGCGCCACCGTTGGCGGTTCGCGGCTCGGCCCCGATCTGCACGCGCGGAGGTGCCGAGGGCTCGGTCTGAACCGCAGCGGAACCAGCGGCCGGTGGCGCGGCCTCCGCCGATGCACCCTCCACCGTTGGCGCGGCCGCGACACCACGGGCCGTCGCACTCGCGACGGGAGCCGCGGCCGCAGCGACAGACGGCAGTGCCTGGGTCGCGTCCGCCGCCGGTGCCGCGGCCTCGATCTTCGGCTCAGAGCTGCTCACCGGTGCCGGAACGGCCTGCGGCCTGCTCGCTGCAGAGGCGGCGGCAGCAGCCGTCACTGCCGCCACGGCTGAGGCGGGCACGAACAGGGTGTCGTCCGGTGCGCCGTCGGTCTGGGCTTGGGCGGCCAGCACCGGCTTTGGCAGCTCGACCGGGTCCGGGATCAGCTTCGTCGCCGACGCCAGCGGCGGGGCACCCGTGCCGGCCGGCGCCGCAGGCGGCAGCGTCGAGCCCGCGGCGGCCCCGGCGAGAGCGGCCGGTACGCCGACCTGAGTCGCGGTGCCGGTCGCGGTCACCGGTACGCGACGCACCGACCCGCCGCCCGTGGCCGTACCGAATCCCGCGGCGTGGAGGGCGCCGGCAGCACCGACCGCGGCGGCGCCCGCCGGCCTCAGAGCCGGGGCCGGGACGACCGGCGCGGGAGTCCGGCCAGTTTTGGCAGCGGCCTGAGCAGCGGCCTGCGCGCTCATCAGCTGGGCAACGCGCGCCTCGAGGCCGCCGATCCGTGCCTGAGATTCATCGAGGCGGTCGCGGAGCGTCGCGGTCTCTCGCGCATGCGCGAAGTACAGAAGGATCAGGATCGCGACGGCGATGATCGAGGCGAACCCGACGTATGCCCCGACGGAGTTGACGAAGTTGTGGACCGACAGGGTGGCGGACGTGAGCATCTTGAGGCGCGAGTCTACGATGCGGTCCGGGCCACAGCATCTGTGGCGCCGGTCGCGCGCTGCGAATCGAGCTTAGAGACGTGACCGGCGAGAGCCGCCGCGTCGCCCTCGAGCACGAGCAGGTTGATGTGGTCGAATGTCTCCTTAACCCAGGCGGGGTCCAGCGGCTCGCGCTCGGCGCGGATGATCTTCTGGGCGGCTGTCGGCTGCGCACGCTCGTACGGGTTGAAGAGCACCTCATCGAACTTCTCGCCGGCGCGCGCGCCGACGATCTCGATCGCAATGTCCTTCCCAGGCTCGAGCCCTGAGAGCCTGATCATCGTGTCGGCGAGATCGACGATCTTGATCGGCTCCCCCATCTCGAGCACGAATACCTGGCCAGAGCGCTCGGACAGCGAACCCGCCCGGATGACGAGCTGGACCGCCTCCGGGATCGTCATGAAATAGCGCGTCATGCGCGCATCGGTCACGGTCACCGGACCGCCGGCCGCGATCTGGCGCCGGAAGATCGGCACCACGGAGCCGGAGGACCCGAGCACGTTGCCGAACCGCACCGTCGCGTAACGGGTGTCCGGATACCGAGCCGCCATCGCCTCGACGGCCCACTCGGCCAGTGCCTTCGAGGCGCCCATCACGGTCGCCGGGTTGACCGCCTTGTCAGTCGAGATGAGCACGAACGTCTCGACCCCGAACTCACCGGCGGCGCGAGCCGTCAGCAACGTCGCCAGCGAGTTGTTGCGGACGGCCTCGACGGGGTTGGCCTCCATCATCGCCACATGCTTGTAGGCGGCAGCGTGGAAGATGATCGCGGGACGGTGCTCGGCGAGCACCTCGCGCATGCGCTCGTCCTCCTTGCAGTCGGCCAGCACCGGCACGGTCACGTTGACGTGGCGCTCATCGGTCAGCTCGCGAGCGATCTCGAACAGGTTGTCCTCGGCATGGTCGACCAGCACGAGTTTGCGCGGCCCGACGCGCGCGATCTGACGACAGAGCTCAGAACCGATCGAGCCGCCCGCCCCCGTGACCAGCACGACCTCCCCGCGCACGTATGCGCCGACACGCTCGAGCTCCATGCGCACGGGCTCGCGTCCGAGGATGTCCTCTACCTGGACCTCGCGCAGCTGCCGGGTTACGCGCAGCTGGCCGGCGCCGTCCTGGAGCATCTCGAACACCGTCGGGGTCGTACGCACGGGAATGCCGCGCGCACGACAGGCGCTCACCACGGAGGCGCGCACCGTACCTGGCGCCGACGGAATCGCGATCAGCACCTCATCCGGCTCGAGCTCGTCGAGCACGCGCTCGAGGTCGCCCTGCTCGGTGGTGCCGAGCACGCGCAGTCCGTACTCGTCTCGGAGCCGGCGTTTGCGGGGGTCATCGTCGATGAAGCCGACCGGCCGCATCCGCAGCTTCGGATTGCGCACCAGCTCGCGCACGACCAGCCGCCCACCCTCGCCGGCGCCCACGATCAGCACCTCGCGCGTGCCCTTGGTATGACGGATCGTGCGCACGCGGCCCTCGGTGACCAGGTGCGTGATGAAGCGCACGCCCCCAAGCAGCACGAACATCAGCAGCAGGAACAGGATCGCCACGCTGGCCGGAAGCGGAACATTGAACGGGGCGTACCGCGCCCGGTAGGGGTGGACGAGCGCGATCACGCCGACGACCAGCAACGTGGCGACGACCGTTCCCTTGGCGACCTGTTCGAAGTCGCGCTGGCCGACATATGTCCAGAGACGCTCGTACACGCCGAAGCAGGCGAGCACCACCAACGTCAATGGCACGACCCACCAGATGGTGTGGACAAACAGATGCGTGTACCTCGCGCTGGCGTACTTCGTTGGCAGACCGTCGAAGCGCACCCAGTAGGCGAGCAGGTACCCGAAAGCGACCAACAGACCGTCCACCACGAACTGCAACAGCGAGTGACGATGAACGGGCAGGGCCGCGGACCGTATCCGTCGGCGCATCGGCGCGGATTCTATTAGGGAATCCCCTAAACGACGACTAAGTCGCGCCCATGCCCGGGTTCGGGCCCGCTGGCCGGAACCCGGCCCTCACCGGTCAGGAGCCCGGTGCAGCAGGCGAAGCCAGCAGCTCGACGAGCAGCCGGGGGTTGCGGCGGACCCGTTGCAGACCGGGCTGAGCGGTGCGCTTGGCGAGCTCGATCTCCTCGGGGCTCGAGAGTTTGCGCAGCCGGCCGTCGGCGATCAGGCGCTCGTCGACGGCACCCATGCGGCCCTCGAAGACGGTGAAAACGGGTGTGCCGAGCGCCACCGCCTCACGGTTCATGGTGCCGCCGGCGGAGACGACCAGGTCGGCGTAGGCGATCAGCGACTGTGCGTCGATCGCGTTCTCGGGCACGATGAAACCGCCGCTCGTCTCCAGCTCATGGCGCTGCGCCTGGGTGCGCGGCAGGACCACCGTCTGAGCGCCGCGCAGGCGTTGCAGAATCTGCCCGAAGAGGTCGTTCTCGAATCGGTGATAGAGCGACACGGCGGGCGGCGTGCGCACAACCGCGATCGGTTCGGCCGGGTTGAGGCGCAGCTCAGCCAGCACCGACGGGTCGGGCTCGAAGTCGTAAAGGTAGTACTCCTCCTTGAGGCCCGGATAGCGCTTGAGCTTGGCGACGGCGCCGTAACGCTCGAAACGCTCCACGGGGATCACGTCCGGTACCACTACGGCCTGCGCCAGCCGACAGTTGACGTTGTGCTGGACCGTCGCCCACTCGTAGTCGAACATCGTCGAGCAGGGGATCCCGAGCATCCGCGCCGCGACCGTTATGTCATTCGAGCCGTGGCCGAAGGCGAGATCGAACCCGCGCCCGCGTGCGAACCGCCGCAACTGGAGCGAGCGGTCGGCAAAGCCGACCGCCTTGTCGGCCCGCGACGCGCCGCGGTGTCGTCCGATCGCGTAGTGACCGACGCCGAGCCGGTCGCAGAGCTGCAGTGTCTGCGCGAAGTCGCGCGCGGTTACCTCGACCTCGTGTCCCTGCTGCTGAAGGCGCCGGATCACCGGCGCGAGCACCAGCACGTGCGGGGAGTTGGTGAGATCGACCCAGACCTTCACGGCACTCAGGCGGCGGCGAGCGCGGCCACGACCTCATCGGCCATCGCGCGCGTGAACACCGGGCTGATCGGCAGCGCCAATCCGGTGCGCGCCAGCTCGTCGGTGACCGGCAGCTCGAGGGCTCTGCCGTTCCGGCCGACGTAGGACGCCATCGCGGGCTGACGGTGGAGCGGCACGCGGTAGTAGGCGCGCGCCTGAACGCCGGCGTCGTTCAGAACCGCCAGCTTCGCGTCGGCGTCAGGGTGGGTGGCCACGTACAGATGCCAGGCGGGGGTGGCGCCCAGCGGGGCGCCACCCAGCTCAAGGTGGGATCCGAGGCCCGCGTCGATGTACGCCTGGACGCCTGCCCGGCGGCCGTCGCACCAGGCGTCGATCTGTGGCAGCAGCACGCGCAGGACCGCGGCCTGGATCTCGTCCAGGCGTGAGTTGTAGCCGACGTACTCGAAGCTCTGCTTGTCGTGCGAGCCGTGGAACCGCAGGGCGCGGACGCGCTCCGCCAACTCGTCGTCGTCGGTGGTGATCGCGCCGCCGTCGCCGAAGGCTCCGAGGTTCTTGGAGGGATAGAAGGAGAAGGTCGCGATGTCCCCCAGGGCCCCGGCCTTGACGCCGTCGAGGTCGGCGCCGAGCGCCTGAGCGGCGTCCTCGATCACCGGCAGCCCGAATGCGTCGCGAATGGCTGGGATCTCAGCCGGCATGCCGAACAGGTCGACAGCAACTATCGCCCTGGTGTTCGCGGTGAGCGCGGGCCGGATTGTCTCGACGGTGATGTTTCGAGTGTCGAGGTCGATGTCGCAGAAGACCGGCACGGCGCCCATCGCGGCGATCGCCTCGGCGGTCGCATAGAACGTGTAGGAGGGGACGACCACCTCATCGCCGGGCTCGACTCCGAGCGCGCGGGCGGCGATCGTGATCGCGTCAGTGCCGTTGGCCACGCCGATCGCATGGCTGGTGGCGACGTAGGCCGCAAGCTCCTGCTCGAACGTCTTCACCTCCGGTCCGAGGATGAAGCGGCCGCCCTCGATCACTGCCGTGACGCGCTCGAGAATCGTCGCGCGCAGCGGCGCCAGAGGCGTTTCGGTGTCAAACAGAGGTACAAGCACGATTACGACCTTAGAAGTACAGACAGAGCAGGCGGACAACCGTACACTCAGCGCGTGTTCATCGACGCTTCGGTCACAGAGTCGTTCGTGAATCTGGCCACGCACGCGGTCCAGCATCTCGGATATGCGGGCATCACGCTGATGATCATCATGTCCCAGCTGATCATCGTGCCCGGGACCGAGGTGACGATGCTCTTCGCCGGGTTCAACGTCGACCAGGGCAACATGACGCTGATCGGGATCATCATCGCCGGCGTGCTCGGCGACGTGCTCGGCGCGAGCTGCTGCTATGCGATCGGCTATTTCGGACTGCACGAGGTGCTCTCCCGGCGCGGCAGCCCGATCCACATCGACGATGCCAAGATCGAGCGAGCGCATCGCTGGTTCGATCGCTACGGCTCGCCGGTCATCATCGTGTCGCGCTGGATTCCGGTGTTCCGGTCGGCGCCGCCGTACGCGGCCGGGATCGTGAAGATGCCGTACTGGCGGTTCGTGTCGATGGCGACGATCGGCTCGATCGTCTGGATCACGGGACTGGCGCTGCTCGGCAAGGACGTGGGCAAGAACTGGAACCAGTGGAAGCACCACCTCGACATCGTCGACTACATCGTTGTCGCGGTGATCGTCGTGGCGCTGGTGTGGTGGTTCGTGCGGTGGCGGCGGGGCCGGCGCGGGACCGAGGAGCAGATTCAGCTCAGCTCGCCGGGTGATCCTGACCGCGAGCGGACGCCTCGCAGTTGATGGCGCGGCGCGCCGGGCTCGGGCGAGCGCTCGCGATCGGGCTGCTGCACGGCCCGGCTGAGCTCCTGCCGATCTCATCCTCGGGCCACGTCGAGCTGGTGCCGTGGCTGCTCGGATGGGACGGCGTCTCACCCGACCCCGAGGTCCGCAAGGCCTTCGAGGTGGCGCTGCACGCCGGTACCGCGGCGGCGCTGGTGGTGATGCTGAGGGAAGAGGTCGTGGTGGCGGCGCGCGAGGCGAACCTCGACTCGGCGGCTGTGGTTGCGCTGTCGCTGCTGCCGCCGGTGGTGGTCGGGTTCGCGCTCGAGCGGCCGATCGAGCGCTTCCTCGGCGGGCCGGCCACGATCGCCGCCGGGCTGATCGCCGGGGCCGCGGCGCTGGCCTGGGCGGACCGCTCCGAGCAGCAGCGCGGCTTCGACGAGGCGGCACCGCTCGACGGCCTGTGCCTGGGCTTGGCTCAGGCCTGCGCGCTGTTTCCGGGCGTCTCGCGCAACGGAGCCACGCTCGCCGCCGCGCGACTGCGGCGCTTCAGGCGGGTCGATGCGGAGCGCCTGTCGCGGCATGTGGCGCTGCCGGTCATCGGCGGGGCCACCGCCCTGAAGTGCCTGCGTCTTTACCAGCGCGGGCTGCCCGAGGGCGCCAGCGGCGCGTTCACGGTCGGCGCCGTTGCCTCCTTCGCCTCCACGCTCGCCTCGACACGGTTGATCGAACTGGTCGAGCGCGACCGGCCGTTGTGGCCGTTCTCGGCCTACCGGGTGGCGCTCGCTTCACTGGCACTCCGACGACTGGCGCACACGGGTGACGCGAGCGGGTGGCGGGGGCCGGGACCGACCGGCGACGTGTGAGAATGGAGCGCGTGAGCGACGCATATGCCGCAGCGGGTGTGGACACTCACCAGGCCGATGAGGGCGTGGCGGCGATCGTGAGCGTGCTGAAGACGATCGAGACGGGGCGCGAGCCGCTGACGGTGCCGTTGCCGGGCCATTACGCCAGCGTGATGCGGCTGCCGGGCATGCTGGCGCCGAACGTCGGGATCGCGCTGGCGACCGACAGCGTCGGCTCGAAGGTGATCGTCGCCGAGCAGACGCGGCGCTTCGACACGATCGGGATCGACTGCGTCGCGATGAACGTCAACGACCTGATCTGCGTCGGCGCCGAGCCGATCGCGCTGCTGGACTACATCGCCGTCGAGCAGGCTGAGCCGTCGTTGCTTCACGCGATCGGTCGCGGTATCGCGGTGGGCGCCGCGGACGCCGGCGTCGAGGTGCCGGGCGGCGAGGTCTGCCAGGTGCCGGAGGTGCTGCGCGGGCACCCGTCGCCATATGGGTTCGACCTCGTCGGCTCCGCCTTCGGCGTGGTGCAGCTGGACGCGATCATCGACGGCTCCGCGGCGCGGCCCGGTGACGCGATCATCGGGCTTCCGGCTTCGGGTGTTCACTCCAACGGCCTGACGCTGGCACGGCGCGCGCTGCTGGATGACGGCGGGCTGGCCCTGGACGCGCGGCCCTCGATGCTCGGTGGGCAATCGGTCGCCGACGTCCTCTTGGAGCCGACGGTGATCTACGTGCGGGCGGTGCTGGCGCTGATCCGCAGCGAGGTCGAGGTCCACGGGCTCGCGCACATCACGGGCGGCGGTCTGATGAATCTGCGCCGGATCGGAACCGGGCTCGGATACTCGATCACGGATCCATTGCCGGTGCCGCCGGCGTTCGAGCTGATCGCCGCCTGCGGCGGGGTGTCGCCGGCCGAGATGTGGGAGGTCTTCAACATGGGCTGTGGACTGGCGGCGATGGTGCCTGCGCAGCAGGCCGGCGCGGCGGTCGAGTTGCTGTCCTCGTTTCACCCCGGCACCGCGGTGATCGGCACGCTCACCGACCGGGACAACGAGGTCGAGTTGCCAGGACTCGACATCCGTGCAACCTCGAGCGATGAGAGCCTGATTCAGGCCTGAGCGGACGCAAGGCGGGTTGCGTCGAGCCTCTGGGAGGAGGATGCGGCCGCCTTGTTTCACAATAGGACCAGTAGATGAGCAGCCTGCTCGGAACGACCCTCGGAGGTAGGTATCGGCTGGAGTCACGGATTGGCTCCGGTGGGATGTCGACGGTCTACCGCGCACAGGACGAGACACTCGAGCGCTTCGTGGCGATCAAGCTGATGAACCGGGAGGTCGCGACCGAGTCCGATCAGCTCGAGCGCTTCCGGCGCGAGGCGCGAGCGGTGGCGCGGCTCTCGCACCCCAACATCGTGCACGTGATCGATGCCGGCGAGGACGAGGGCAGACCCTTCATCGTGTTCGAGTACATCGAGGGTGAGACGCTCAAGGATCGCATCCGCCGGCTCGGGCGGCTCGAGATCCCCGAGGCCATCGCCTACTGCATCGAGATCGCGCGCGCGCTGAGCGCTGCGCACGCGCACCAGATCGTGCACCGCGACGTGAAACCGCAGAACGTCCTGATCGACACCGAGGGCACTGCCAAGGTGACTGACTTCGGGATCGCACGGACGCTGGAGGAGGAGGGCCTCACCGACGATGGCAGGGTGCTCGGCACGACCGACTACGTGGCCCCTGAGCAGGCGCTCGGCCAGCCCGTCAGCAGCCAGTCCGACGTGTACTCGCTCGGCGTCGTGCTCTACGAGATGCTCACCGGCCAGCTCCCCTACACGGCGGAGACGCAGGTCGGGGTCGCGATGAAGCACGTGCGCGAGGACTTCCCCGATGTGCGCAGGCTGCGACCCGAGGTGTCGGCGACGCTGGCGTCGGTGATCGAGACCGCGACCGACAAGGAGCTGTCCGAGCGCTACGTCGACGACGACGAGATGATCGCCGACCTCGAGAAGGTGCTGGCACTCGAGACCACCCGCGCCGGCACCGCCGACGGAGAGGTCACGACGGTGCTCGAGACACTGCCGCCGGAGACGCGCAGGCGGGTCCCGCTGGCCGTGCGCCGCCGGCGTCTGGTCCTGGTGCTGCTCGGCCTCGCCGCGGTGGTCGTGGCGGCCGTGATCGTCGTGCTGGCGACCAGGGCGCAGTCTGGGCATCCGGGCGACGGTGGTGGGTCGAACTCGGCGTCGGTTCCGATCTCGATCTGCTCGACCTGCGCGGTCGCCTACAACCCGTACGGACAAGGGGGCATCGCCCAGGATGATTCTGCGGCCCACTACGCGGTCGACGGCGACCTGAACACGGCATGGGACACCGAGGATTATTACTACCCCAACGGCGGGCTCGGCAAGCCTGGCGTGGGCATCTACGTCTATGCGTCCGAGCAGGTGCCCGCGAGTGAGCTCGTGCTGCACACCGCGACGCACGGCTTCACCGCGGAGATCTACGCAACCGCCTCCACACCTGACCCCAACGACTTTGGGGCCAGCCACTGGGTGTCCGTGTCCAAGAGCGTTGTGGTGACGCGCAGGGAGCGCTTCAGACTCGGCACGGGCGGCAGGAGCTACCGCTACTACCTGGTCTGGATTACGAAACTCCCACAGGACAGCAACCACGCCTCGATCAACGAGATCGAGCTTGACCGCTGATACAGACCGCGCGGCTGAACGGCGGCGGACCGCACGCGTCAGAAGCGGTGAGTGCGTTCGCGCGCGTGGCGATCGAGCGCCAATGCCACGAGGCGGTCGAGCAGCTCCGGGTAGGGGATCCCGGAGGCGGTGAAGAGGGCGCCGTAGACGCTCGTGCGGGTGAATCCCGGCATCGTGTTGAGTTCGTTCAGGAGCACCTCGTCGTCGTCAACGAAGAAGTCCGCTCGGGCCAGGCCGCTGCAGCCCGACCGGACGAACGCCTCGACCGCGAGCCCCTGCACTCGCTCCCGAGCAGCGTCGGAGATCCGAGCGGGGACGACGAGCTCCATGCCCCCGGGCGTGTACTTCGCCTCGTAGTCGTACCAGCTCGATTCACCCGCAGCCAGGAGGATCTCCCCCGGGACCGAGGCGACCGGATCCTCGTTGCCGAGGATCGAGCACTCGACCTCGATTCCGCGCGCGGCGGCCTCGACGATCACCAGCGGGTCGTGACCGAACGCGTCGGCCAGCGCGGGCTTGATCTCCTCCGGCGCCCTGACGCGTCCGATCCCGACCGAGGAGCCGAGCCGAGCCGGCTTGACGAACACAGGCAGCGCCAGATCGCCCAGACGCCGAACCACCAGCTCCGGGTCAGCCTCCCATTCGCGCACGGTCACCGCCCGGTACGCGACCTGCGGCAATCCCGCCCTCGCCATCAGCTCCTTGAATACAACCTTGTCCATACAGGCGGCGCTCGCCAGCACGCCCGCGCCGACGTAGGGGACGTCGAGCAGCTCGAGCAGGCCCTGGACGGTGCCGTCCTCGCCGAACGGACCATGCAGGACCGGGAACACGACGTCGATCCCAGGAATGCCGCGGCCCGGCGTAAGGCTGAGCTCCTCGCCGCCCTCCCGCCAGACGCCGTCGCGCCCGACCTCGATCTCCCTGACCTCATGTCCCGTGTCGCGCAGACCACCCGCAACCGACGCCGCGGAGGCGAGCGACACCTCGTGCTCGGACGATCGGCCGCCGCCGAGCACGGCAATCCGGTGCGAGGCGCTCAACTCGTCGCCGTCGTCGGCGTCGTCGACGTGGAGGTGGTCGTCGACGTGGTCGTCGAGGTGGTCCGGTTCGAGCCGCCCGAGGTCCCGGCCCCGCCCGAGTTGGTCGAGGCGCCGCCCGAGGTGGCCGAGTTGCCGCCCGAGTTCACTCCTGTGGAACCGCTGGACCCCGCCGCGGCCTGGCCGACTGTGATCGTGACGCTCGAGCCCTTCTTGACGACGGTGGTCGAGCCGGGACTCTGTTGGACGACGTTGCCGACGTTGGCCGGGTTGTGCACCGTGGTGTAGGCCGTGTTGACGTTGAGGCCGAGGCCGTTCAGCGTCGATGTCGCCGCCGACGGCGTGTCGCCGACCACGCGCGGAAGCCGGACGGTCTCCGGAGCCTCAGCGACGGTCAGCGTGACGACCCCGTTGGCCGGCACCGCCTCTCCGGGGCTTGGGCTCTGACTGAGAACCGTGCCAGCATCGGCGCTGGTTGTCGTCTGCTTGATGATGTGGACGGTGAATTGGCTGAGCGCGCTCTGGGCGCTGCCGAGGTCGTCACCGACCACGCTCGGCACGGTCACACCAGAGCTGATCCAGAGGGTCACGGAGCTGCCGCGCTGGACGCTCAGCCCGTAGACCGGGAGGGTGCGCGTCGCGTCGCCGGCCGACACGCTGCTTGAGGTCTCCGTGAGCACCTTTGAGACCTTCAGCCCCGCCGCTTCGAGCTGGCTTTGCGCCTGCGCGCGCGGCAGCGACGCGACATTGGGGACGGTGGTCATCCGCGGCCCCGAGGAGACCGTCAACTGCACGGTCGAGCCCTTATCGACGAGCGTGCCGTTATACGGGTCCTGGTGGATGACGGTGCCGCTCGGGTAGGGCGAGTTCTCGCTGATCACGTTCGGCTGCAGGCCCGCGCTCACCACATCCGCCTGCGCCTGCGACTCCATCAGCTTGACCACCAGCGGCACCGACACCTTCTTCGGTCGTGTCAGCAGGTAGGTGGCGACGCCGCCGCCGACCAGCAGCAGCAGCACCACAATGCCCACGATCCACGGCCAGATCGGCCGCTTCTTCCCATCGTCCTGTTGCTCGAGGTCATGACCACCCGATTTCTCCGCGTCGAGCGCAAGGCCCGTGGCCGCGCCGTAGGCGCCGGCCGCCTCCGCCACCGGCACGAGGCTGGTCTGCGGATAGCTGGCCGCCGTCAGCGCCCGCATGCTGGCGGTCACCTCCGGGGATGTCAGCGCCTCCCGCACCTGCTCGAGCGCCATGATGAACTGATCGGCGTCGGCCGGCCGGTGGGCGGGATCCTTGTTGAGCGACCACAGCACCACCTGCTCGAGTGCCGAGGGAATCTCCGGGTTGAACTGGCTGGGCGGGATCGGCGCCTCGGAAACGTGCTTGAGCGCGATCGACACCGGCGACTCGCCGTCGAATGGCACGCGGCCGGTGAGCATCTCGTAGAGCACGACGCCCACCGAGTAGAGATCGGACGGCGCGCTGACGGAGTGACCCTGCGCCTGCTCGGGCGAGAGGTACTGGGCGGTGCCCATGATCGAACCGGTCTCCGTCATGTCCGAGGCGCCCGCTCGGGCGATCCCGAAGTCGGTCACCTTGACGTGATCACTGGAATCGACGATCACGTTGTGCGGCTTGAGGTCGCGGTGGATCACGCCGCGGCGGTGGGCAAACCGGGCCGCCTTGAGAATCTGGATCGTGAGGTCGATCGCGCGGACCGTCTCGAGCGGCGCCTCGTCACGGATCAGCTGCTTGAGCGTGCGACCCTCGAGATTCTCCATCGCGATGTAGTAGGTGCCGCCGAACGTTCCCCGGTCAAAGACGCTGACGACATTCGGGTGCTGCAGCGACGCGGCCGCCTGCGCCTCACGGCGGAAGCGCTCGACGAAGCCCGGGTCCTCTGCGAAGCGGCGGTGCAGGAGCTTGATCGCCACCTGGCGGTCGAGCTGCTCGTCCTGTGCGAGGTAGACGTCAGCCATGCCTCCTGCGCCGAGCCGGTACAGCACTCGGTAGCGCCCGTCGATGATGTCGCCAGCTTCGAATTCGCTCATTGCCCGTCCGTCAGGAGAGTCTTTATCACTTGCGCTGCAATCGGGGCGGCGAACTGACCGCCGTACCCGTTGGGGATGTCGGACAGCTCGACCGCGACGGCGATCTTAGGGTCGCTCTCGGGGAACCCGACGAACCAGGCGTCGTCCAGCGGCTCGCCATCCGCGCAGTTCCCGTCAATCGGCGCCCCCTGTTTGCAGAGCCCGGTCGAGGCGGTGCCCGTCTTGCCCGCAATCGTCGAGGTTCTCGAGATTCGCTGCTGTGCCGGTACCCTCCTCGACCACATCACGCATCATCGCCTGAAGCTGCTTGGCGTACTTGGGGGCCATCACCTGGTCATATTCATGGGGCTGGACGGTCTCGACCGTCTGCCCGTCACTGTTGACGACGCGGGTGGTCAGGCGCGGCTCCATCAGCTTGCCGTCGTTGGCGATGCCCGAGACGACCATCGCCATCTGCATCGGCGTGACCGCCAGGTTCGCCTGCCCGATCGCGGTGCGGCCCAGGTCGACGCACGGACTCGTGACCGGCACCAGCTTCGGCGTGTTCGAACGGTTTCCGCAGTGTGGTCTGTAGAAGATCTCGCCGCTGGCCGCCATCTGGTCGGCCGGGAAGTCCATCGGCGGGATCGAGTAGAAGCCGTAGCGCTCCATGTACTTCTGCATCTCGACGGCGCCGACGTTCTCCCCCACCTGCGCGAACACGGTGTTGATCGAGTAGGTCAGCGCGTCGGTCAACGTGACGTCGGGATAGCTCTGGTTGCCGTCGTTCTCCAGCGGAGCCCCGGAGACGATGATCGGCGAGCGCCCGTTGATCAGCGGCGAGGTCGGCGTGTACTTGCCGCTGTCGAGCGCGGCCGTCGAGGTCACGAGCTTGAAGGTCGACCCCGGCGGATATCTCCCCTGCAGCGCGTCGAAGAAGGTGCTGCAGCCCCTGCCGCAGTGCGATGGGTCGTTGTCGTTGTAGGTGGGGCTCGAGTACAGAACCTTGACCGCACCCGTCTGCGGGACGATCGCAACCACCGAGCCCGAGGTTGCGCCGTAGGCGGAGATCGCATGCTGCAGCTCCTGCTGAGCAAGGCTCTGCGCCGTCGGGTCGAGCGTCGTGTGCACGTCGTCACCGACCCTGGTTCCGCCGTTGAAGTTGCCGAACACGCTCGTGAGCTCGTTCTGGAGGCCGTGCAGTTCGGCATTGCGCGAGGACTCGAGACCCGTCGGCGGCTGCCGCTTCTGCGGGAAGTAGTAGCCAACCGTCTGCGAGAACAGTCCCGCCGTTGGGTAGTCCCGAGTCCATGTACCTCCGCCGGCGGGCACCGACCTGGCCAGCACGTCGTCGTTGTCCGCGAGTATCTCCCCACGCTTGACCTTCAGTGAGGCATAGAACTGCAACTGGTTGCGCGGGTTGTTGCTCAGCGCCGTCGCGCTGAACACCGTCCAGCGCGACGTCCACACGATCAGCACGGTGAACAGCAGGATCACGACCCCGAACAGGCGCACGATCGAGCGGTTCATGACAGCAGGCCGATCATCGGAACGCAGGCCTGCGGGCGCGGTCGGAGACGAGCAGCAGCAGCGCGATCAGCACGAAGTTCGCAAGGATCGAGGAGCCTCCATAGGAGACGAACGGCAGCGTCACACCCGTGAACGGGATCACGCGAGTCACGCCGCCGACGATCACGAACACCTGGATCGCAAGGATCGCGGACAGACCGGTCGCCAGCAGCTTCGAGAACGAATCCCGAGCCAGGATCGCCGCCTTGAAGCCGCGTGCGCAGAGGAGCAGGTACGTGATCAGCAGCGCCGTCGCCCCGAACAGACCGAGCTCACCCGTGATCACCGCATACATCATGTCCGTGCCTGGCGCCGGGATCTGCGGCAGGACCGGGTGGGTGCCAGGGATAGTCAGCAGCGTGTGACCGAAGCCTTGGCCGAACAGCCCGCCGGCGGCCATGGCGAAGGTGCCGTTGGCGATCTGAAAGCTGCCGCCGCTGGCCGAGTAAACCTTGTAGTTGTAGGTGTGCAGCCAGTCCTGCACGCGCGAGTCGATATGCGGTATGTGGGTGCCCAGGTACCAGGCCCCCGCACAGAACGCGAGGACGCCGACCAATACGAATGAGATCCGGTCGGTGGCGACGTACAGCATCGCCAGCATGCCGCCGTAGAACATCAACGACGAGCCGATATCGTGCAGCCCGAACAGAATCAGCATGGCAGCGCCCCACAGCAGCAGCAACGGCCCGAGGTGCTTCAGCGGAGGAACCTTGTAGCCGAGGATGCTGCGTCCAGACGCAATCGCCTGGCGATGGTCGCGCAGGTAGCTCGCCAGGAAGATGACGAGGCCGATCTTCGCGAACTCCGTCGGCTGGAACGTGATACCCGGCAGGTGGATCTCGAGATAGGCGCCGTTGACAGGATCCTTCAACCCCGGCACGATCGGCATCACCATCAGAGCGAGCGACCCGATCACGATCAGGTAGCGGTAGTTCTCGAGCTTGCGGTAGTCCCGGAAGAACAGCACGGTCGCGGCGAACAGAAGCAGCCCCAGCACGAACCACTGCGCCTGCTGCCGCGCATAGGTTGCGCCGTAGATCCTGTAGACCATCACCAGCCCGAAGCAGGCGAGCACTGCGACCAGCGGGAATATGTAGGGGTCGGCGTGCGGCAGCGTGATCCGGATGAATATGTGCGCTGCCACGCACAGCCCCAGGAACACCGCCCCATAGATCAGCGACAGCGACGACAGCTGGTTCGAGCGCTGGATGAAGACGGCGGTGAACCCCGCCGAGATCAGCAGCGCCGCAGGTATCAGGGCGAAGAACTCGCGATTGCGCGCCTTCATCCGCTGATCTTGCCCAGCTCGAGGTCATTGACCAGGTTGATCGCGTTGGTCTGGTCGCGCATCGCGTGGTTGAGCAGGGTCCGGCGCCGGGTGGGCGGGATCGACGATGAGGGCACGCCGGATATGTAGTAGGTCTCATACATCGGGACCCCGAATGGCAGGACGTAAGGGAACCCGCGATACAGCACCACGGTGCCCTGGCCGTTGGTGCCGAGAAAGTACAGCTGCCGGCTCGCGATATAGCCGCCGGCGCCGAGCAGGAACAGGACGAACACGATCGCGGTGGTCGCCGCGACGGTCTTGCCGAGCAGGCCGAAGTGCCGCTCCCGCCGTGCGGGCTGGACGAACCCGGCGGGCATGTGCGGCCGGAACCCCTGAGAGCGAGCGCGACGCGGCTCCGCCGGTTGCAACGGCGCGGCTCGCGAGCGCGACGGCGTTCCGGCGGCTGCTAGCTCAGGTTGGCTTGCGCCGGCCCGCGTGATCACGGTCGGCTGATCCGTCTGCGCAGCTCCATCCGGAGCAAGCTCGACGCGGAACAGGACCACAGTGATGTTGTCGCGCCCACCGGCCGCGTTCGCGGCGTCGATCAGCTTGTCGGCCGCGGTCGCGAGGTTCTCGGCGCCGAGTAGCAGTCGTTGAACCTCGGCCTCCGGCAGCATGTCCGTGAGCCCATCGCTGCACAGCAGGACGACATCACCAGGACGCAGCGGATATGTCCACGTGTCGATCTCGACGATCGGCTCGATGCCGACCGCACGCGTGATCACAGAGCGCTGCGGATGTTCGAAGGCCTCGTCCTCGGTCAGCTTTCCGCCGCGGACCAACTCCTCCACGAGCGAGTGATCCTCCGTCAGTCGCGAGAGCTCGCCGTCGCGCAGCAGGTAGGCGCGGCTGTCACCGACGTGCGCGATCGCGACAGAGTCCTCCCCCAGCAGCGCCGCTGTGATGGTCGTGCCCATCCCGGCGTTCTCCAGCTCCTTCTGTGACCGTTCGTGGATCTCATGGTTTGCGCGTTGAACGACGACCGACAGTCGCTCCTCGGCGGTGCCCGTGTCCGGAAGTCCCCGGGCAAAGGCGTCGACGGCGATCTGCGAGGCCACCTCGCCCGACTGTGCTCCCCCCATCCCGTCCGCCAGCACGAACACGGGCGCGCTGGCGTAGCTCGAGTCCTCGTTACCTGCGCGCTGGCGGCCGGCATCGGTGCGAACGGTCGTTTCGGCGGCTCGAAGCATCGGGACGGTCACTGGAGGTAGGTGAACTCGGAGTCGCCGATCCGGATGCTGTCGCCGTCGTGGAGGGGCTGCGGCCCGCTCAACAGATCTCCGTTCAGGTACGTGCCGTTCGTCGAGCCGAGATCCTCGATCACGAGCGTCCGTCCCTGGCGCATGATCTTGGCGTGGCGGGAGGACGCGAACGGGTCGCTCAGGCGGACCTCGACATCTCCGCGTCCGAGCGTGAGACCGTCGCCGAGGTCGTAGGCAACCCCATGCTCGTGGCCCTGAGCGCGGTCGACAACGAGCCGAGGCTCGAAGTCCTCAGCCGGCGCGGCCAGCGGATCGACCGTCTGATGCAGCCCGGTGGCATCGCTTCCGACCACACCGCCACCGCCACCGCGGCGACCGCCGAACCCGCGACGCAGATCGAACAGTGAGCTGGCCGCCACCCATAGGAGAAACAGGTAGAGGACTATCAGGAAGCCGAGCTTGAGGCCGACGGAGACGGGCTGGAGCATGCGGGCTACTCCAGCTCGAAGGTCAGCAATGAGGCTCCGAGCTCGATCTCATCGCCGGCGCGCACAACCTCAGCGGCGTGGATCGGACGGCCGTTGAGTCGCGTGCCGTTGGTCGAGCCGAGGTCGGAGAGCACCCAGGCGCTGCCGCGCGGGCGAAGCTCAGCGTGCTTGCGTGAGACGTTCGAGTCATCCACGACGACATCGCACTCCCGGCTGCGCCCGAGCGTCACACCGCGGGCACCGACGACCAGCCGGCGGGCTCCGTAGATCAACAACGCGCGCTGGGAGCGCACGGGAGCGCTCTGCTCGAGCGGCTCTGACAATCGCTGCGCCGCGCTGAACACCATCGTCCGGCTGGCCGTGGCTGCCGGTTCTGGCCCCGGATCGCGGGCGTCCGAGGCCGGCTCGGGCTGTTCCTCCGGCGCCACGACCGAGGTCTCGATCCCGAACTCGCCCAGATGCAATCGGTCGTCGGTCTCGAAATCGATCACCGGGCGTGAGAGAAGCGCAAAGCCCTCGCGACGCGCGTGCTCGAGCAGGTAACCGACGAGCTCGTCGCAGAGCGCCTCCTCGTAGGTGTGAAAGCGCTCACGGTCCCGCGGCGACAG
The DNA here is from genome assembly GCA_963761675.1 of uncultured Conexibacteraceae bacterium. GTDB lineage: Bacteria > Actinomycetota > Thermoleophilia > Solirubrobacterales > Solirubrobacteraceae > Palsa-465. The sequence continues at coordinate 277,964 of CAVXIA010000001.1, read as the reverse complement.
GTACACCCGATACTCGTTGGGCACGTAGGTACGCGAAAGCGTTCCGTATTGGTGCTCCTCCATCTCGCGCGCAAGCTTGCGCGCGATCTCGACCGGGCGCACCTCCGAGCGGAATACGCGGCTAAAGGTGCCCTCGACGACACCGGCAATCTTGTTCTCGAGGCTCTTGAGGACAGGCATCTCCGACCATTCATGCTACGCAACGTCGCCATCTGAACCAGACAGACGACGCGTTTCTTCGGTTAGGCCCAACAGTGGCCGCCAGGCCACGATCAGCATCCCTAGCAGAGCTCCCGCCAACGCCCCGCGCAGCGGCGCGGCGCCGACCGAACCCAGAGCGATCACGATGGCTGCCGACCAGAGCGCGCACAGCGCGATCTCGAGCAGCGGAAAGCGGCGCGTGCGCATCAGCGGCTGGACCGCCGCTGCCAGCGCCCAGACCGCGATCGCGGCGAGACCACGGCCGTGCGCCGGCGGGAATCGCGCCGGCGACCAGTAGAGGTTCTGGTGCGCGGCCTTCGAGACGCCGATCAGCAGACAGAAGCCGACGGCTGCAAAGAGCGCTCTGCGCCACCAGCTCGAGCCCAGCCGCGCCACCACCCCCGGGTAGGCGCCCGCGAGACCGACCGATCCGAGGGCGACCGCCGTCGCCAGCGACCCGACCAGTGGCAACAGCAGACTGAGGATCGCGAATCCGAGCGCGACCACGGCCGCCGGCAGCGGCGGGTGACCGTACAGATGCGTGAGCAGCCAGGCGGAACCGATCCCGGCAGCCGCGGCGTTGCCGGCGCGTGGGAGCCAGGTCAGGGGTGCTTCGGCGGCGCCCGTGGATTCGATCCTGCCGATCCGCCTGGCTGCGGTCCTCGGCTCGACGGTGCGGGGGATCGGGGAGTTCTCCGGGGCCTGCCAGGCCGGGCCCGGCTCGTCACGGACCCAGGTGTCGCCGTCGTGGGCGCGCCCGGCGGCGAGAACGACACCACGGGTTTCCTCAGCCGTGTCCAGCGAGTCCGCGAGCGCCGCCCGGAGGTCCTCGAGTGTGCCGCGGTCATGGGCTCGGGATCGCAATGCCCGGTCGATCCCGGCAGCGAGCCGGCGGTTTAGATCGCGGCGCTGGCGACGCAGCGGCGGTACGAAGCTGGCCCCGTGCCTGCGGCCATCTGCGGCCGCGCGCGACCCGGCCTGCGGATTGACCCCCGTCAGCGCTTCGTAGAGGATCAACGCAAGCGAGTAGAGGTCGGCCTCCGGGCCGACCTCGCGGCCGTCCGCCTGTTCAGGTGCCATGTAAGCGAGGGTCCCGACGACATCGCCGGTCTGCGTCAGATTGTCGGCGCCCAGCACCTGAGCAACGCCGAAGTCCGTCAGCTTCGCCGACTCGACGCCACCGGCGGAGCGATTCGGGACAAGCACGTTCGAGGGCTTGACGTCGCGGTGGATCACACCCTGGCTGTGCGCGTGCCCGAGGGCGCCGCAGAGCGCGAGGCCGACCTCGATGATGTCGCGATCCGACAGCCGGCCCTGTTGGAGCAGCGCCCCAAAGGTTCGCCCGCGGACAAGCTCGGAGACCAGGTACGCACCCTCGTCGTCGACTGCGGCCTCATACAGGGTCACGATCGCCGGGTGCTGGAGCCGCGCCGCCGCACGAGCCTCGCGCTCGAAGCGTGCGTGAATCACGCGCTCGCGCGGAAGCAACTTGACGGCGACGTCGCGGTCAAGGCGCTCGTCGCGTGCCGACCACACGGTGCCGAAGGCGCCGCAGCCGAGGCGCTTGCCGAGCCGGTAGCGGCCCATCACGGCAGCCGGCTCGCCGGATGCGGACAGGGCCGTCGGCTCGTCGTCGACGTGCAGGAGTGGAACCTCGCTCGCGCTCACGTGAGAAAGGTGTTCGGGACCGTTGCCCCCGCCCCTGCGGACCCGTCAGAAACCCGGCGAATTGCACGCGGGCTTGCGGATTTGTCGTAGGGTTGCGGCAGCCGCTTTACTCCGCACTGATAAAGACCTGCAGGGAGCGAGAACTTGTCGTTCTTCGACGAGGCTGACGAGCTGGAAGAAACCCCGTCCACACAACCGAGACGACCGCGGAGCATGCCGCGGCGCCGATCGAGCCGATCGGACGGGGGTTCGAGAAGGCCGCCGGGCGACAGACATCAGCACGACATCCAGAACCGGCGTTTGATCGCGGCGGTCGTGATCGTCGTGATCGTGATCGTGATGGCGCTGCTGATCCACGGCTGCCAGGTGAGTCGTACCAACAACTCGCTGAAGAACTACAACGCCAACGTCAGCACGCTGATCAGGGCCTCCGACGCCAATGGCAAAAGCGTGTTCAATCATCTCGAGAGCGGCAAGCTCAACGCGAGCGGGATCGAGACGCTGCAGAACGAGCTCAACAGCGACGCGGCCACGGCCCGCACACAGCTTTCTCAGGCGCAGTCGCTCGGGGCACCGGGTCAGATGACGGGGGCCCAGGCGGCACTGGTGCAGACGATGGAGCTGCGTTCGCAGGCGATCTCGAAGATCGCGGAGCACATCCAGGGCGCGGCGAGCAGGACCACGAGCAAGGACGCGGTCTACGACATCTCCGTCGCAACCTCGATGCTGTACGGCTCTGACGTCATGTACAAGACGTTCGTCACCCCGGATATCGCCAAGGCGCTGAACGGAGCGGGCATTCCGATCGGCAGCGGTGAGGGCGCACAACAGATCAACCCGGGTCAGATCCTGCAGGACCTCGGCTGGTTGAACTCGGACTTCATCGCCAAGACCATCGGAGCGCAGGTCTCGACGAGCGCGGCCAACGCCGCCAACAACAGCGGCTCGGGCCCGCATGGGCACGAGCTCAACTATGTGACGGTCAATGGCACGCAGCTCAGCACCACGACGACCAACACAGTCCCAGCCAGCAGCACGCCACCGACGTTCACGCTGAACCTGACCAACAGCGGCGATTACAACGAGTACGACGTCGTATGCAAGGTCACGATCGAAGGTGTCAGCGACACCGGCACGGCGACGATCCCCGAAACGACTCCGGGAGCCGCCACCAACTGCACGGTGACGCTGCCATCGGCAGTGCCGGCCGGTGTTCACGCCGTGACGGCGGAGGTGGTGCCGGTACCGCGCGAGACGGTGACGTCGAACAACATCGCCACCTACACGGTCACCTTCAACTGACCCGTCCGCGAGGCCGTCCGGCTTCCGCGGGCCCAGCCGGGCCAGGTCACCTTCGACCATCGCCGACCCGGCCGTCTGGCCTCGCGGGACCTTATGCTTGACGGGTGGACAACCTCGACACGACCGCGGGCATCGTCGCCATCGCCTCCGGGGCGGTGGCCGTGGTCGCGCTCGGCTGGTCCATAGGTCTGACCGTGGCATTGCGCAGGCTGAGGGCGGCCCAGCGGGCCGTGCTCGGGGACCAGTCGCGCGACCTGGTCGCGCACGCAGCACACCTGCAGTCCTCCTACGAGACACTGGCCCAATATGTGGAGGACTTCGGTACCCGGCTCGATCAGCGGGTGACTCACGCCGAAGCTCGGCTCGACGGCGCGATCACCCACCGCGCGCTGATCCGCTACGACGCGTACGGCGAGATGTCCGGTCGGCAGTCGACCTCGATCGCGCTTCTGGATGCAAGACGTTCGGGGGTTGTGTTGTCCTCGATCCACCACCGCGAGCACGCGCGCCTGTACGCCAAGCAGATCCGTCAGGGACAGCCGGAGGTGGAGCTCTCTCCCGAGGAGGCCGAGGCGGTGCGGCTGGCGCTCCAGAGCAATCCGGCGACCGGCGGTGATGCGGCCGGGGGCCCTTCCGGCGGCGGTACGGCCGGGGGCGCACCCGGCGGTACAACCGGGGGCGCGGGCGGCGGCGGGGCGGGCGGCGGCGGCGCGGGCGGCGGCGGCGCGGGCGCGGGCGGGCGGAGCTGACACTCAGATGCGGGTGGCGTACTTCGGTCCCGAGGGGACCTTTACCCAGGCCGCGGCTCTGAGCGCTCCGGCGGCCGGGGAGTTCGAGCTGCTGGCGCATGAGACGATCCCTGGCGTCGTGCGTGCGGTCCAGGACGGTCAGGCGCGGCGCGGCGTGGTGCCGATCGAGAACTCGATAGAGGGCTCGGTCAATGTGACGCTCGACGCGCTGGCGCTCGAGGCGCACGACGTTCGGATCGTCGGTGAGACCGTGCTGGCGGTCGAGCAGTGCCTGATCGCGCAGGAGCAACTCCCGCTCGGACAGGTTGAGGTCGTGATCTCGCATCCGCAGGCGACCGCCCAGTGCCGCGGGTACATCCGCAGGCACATGCCCGAGGCCCGGGTGATGACCGCGAGCTCCACAGCGGAGGCCGTGCGACTGGTCTCAGAGCGGATCCGGCATCGCTGGGTCGCGATCGGCACGCGACTGGCAGCCGAGCTCTACGGCTGCGTCGTGCTGGAGCAGGGGATCGAGGATGAGAGTGGCAACGAGACACGGTTCGTGTGGCTGGCGCGCGCCGGCGGCGATGAGCTGGGTGTTCCAGGTGCGACTTTCGCCGGGGAGGCGGCTTGGAAGACCGCGATCGTGTTCTGGGGTGTCGGCGCCGAGTCGCCGGGTTGGCTCGTCAGCTGCCTGTCGGAGCTCGCCTTTCGGGGGGTCAACCTGACCCGCATCGAATCACGGCCCCTGCGCTCCGGGCTCGGCAGCTACATGTTCTTCGTGGACCTGGAGGGGCGCGACGAGGATCCGCAGGTGAAGGAGGCCCTGGTGGGACTGCGCGGCCGGGTGAATGTGCTGCGGACGCTTGGGTCGTTCCCGGCGGCGTAGTGCTCACCGGTCGACTCTGCTCATAGCTCTGCCACTCTCCGAAGCAGGGTCAGACCGGGGCTGATCGCCAACCATACCTAGGCGTTTCCGATGCGCCGGTTTCTGCTGTATCTTCACGGCTTCTTGACGCTGAATCGTCCGTCTGGCGAGTAAACTGCCGTGCGATGGGGTCGTCAATACCAGTCCCAACCCGGTCCGCGTCTGAGCACCACCGACGCGGACCTGATGGTGGACGGGTGCTTGTTCTGAACGCGACCTACGAGCCGATCAACGTATGCACGGTTCGCCGCGCCGTCGTGCTCCTGCTGAAGGCGAAGGCCGAGGTGATCGAGCAGTCCGAGCGGCAGCTGCACTCGGCCTGCATGTCGATGACGCGCCCCGCCGTGATTCGTCTGGTCACCTACGTCAAGGTCCCGCGCGATACCCATCGGCGAAAGATCACCCGGCGCGCCGTGTTCGCCCGCGACGACTGGACGTGCCAATACTGCGGCTCCCGCGCGCAGCTGACGGTCGACCATGTCGTGCCCCGCTCCAAGGGCGGGGACTCGAGCTGGAACAACATCGTCGCGGCCTGCGCGCCCTGCAACCGGCGAAAGGGGGACTCATCCCCGCGTCAAGCGGGGATGAGTCTGGCGCGGGCACCACGCACGCCGAACCCCGATGTCTTCATCCAGGTCGCGAGCCCGACGATCCCCGCGACCTGGCGTCAGTACCTGCCCGGCAGCAAAACCAGCGCGCTGGCTGCCTGACCTCAGCGGTCGTGCAGGTCGGTCGTAACCGAAGCCCGGTCCTACGGTCGTGCCTGGCGCACGGCGGTTGTGGTCAGTCGCGCCGCCGAGCGGTGTAATGTTTGAACCACCAGAGAAAGGAGGTGGTCCACCTGTCTGACAGTACTTATGGGACCCTGGAGGTGTCCGGCCGCTAGGTCGGATGGCTGACCGCCCTTGGCGGAGTCCCACCGTGACACCACCGTTCTGGCGCCGGGGCTGGTCCCACCGGCGTGGATTGGCCAGAGCGGCGATGCCAGCCAAGTAGTTCGCGAAGGGCGTCTCAGTCGAGGCGCCCTTCGTCTTTCTCATTGACTTGTTGGTTGGGAGGGGTGTGGCGTGTTCTCGTCAGGCACGAGAACATTGTCGAGAGGCCTCTGGGCTCTGCGAGCGTTCTGAGTGCCTTCCGGAGAGCACCCAGCACCCCTCCCGCCGGCGCCAGGCGGACGTCCTCCGCCCGAGATGAGAGCGTCCAGACGAACTCCAGTCTGAGCAGCCGTGCAGGATGCGGTCTCAGCAGCCCTCAAGCGAGGCCTCGACACTCCGCGACCGTTGGCCGTCTTGGGTTTGGGGGCCTTCGCAAGGGACTCTGCACGCTCCCGTCGCTGGGAAAGTGTTCGCCGATGTTCTCGTCCCTGAAGAAGGCCCCCAAACCCAAGACGCTCCCGATCCCCCCAGGAGCGAAGTAGGCTGAACGCCATGTGTCGAAACATCCGCACCCTTTACAACTTCGATCCGCCCGCGAGCGGCGACGAGATCGAGGCCGCCGCGCTTCAGTACGTCCGCAAGATCAGCGGCTTCGCCAAGCCGTCAAAGGTCAACGAGGAGGCGTTCCACCGCGCCGTCCATGAGATCGCCCACATCTCCGCCCACCTGCTGGCGGACCTCCAGACCGCGGCGCCACCGCGGGACCGTGAGGTGATGGCCGCACGAGCCCGCGCCGCCGCCGCGAAGCGCTACGCGGCATAGCGGCGAGGGCCGCCGCCGAGGGCTACTCGTCGAGATCCGAGCCCGGCTCCTCGAAGGACGAGTCGGGGTCGTCGGGGTCGATCGCGATCACGCCGTCAGCGCTGCCAGTGTCGTCACTCTCGATCCAGCCGCTGTCACCCTCGTCCCCGCCTGTGAAGACGTCGGCGTCGGCGTAATCAGCGGCGAGCCCGGGTCCGGCCTGATCGCCAGGACCGCCGCCCGCTACGGGCAGGCCCGCCTCGTCAACAGCCGCATCCGCGTCACCGTCGGACTCGGCCACAAGCGCGACGGCGCTGACCAGATCGTCATCACGGATATTCATCAGCTTGACGCCCTGCGAGGCGCGACCATACCGGCTGATGCCGCGCACAGAGGTGCGCTGGACCATCCCGCCGGTGGAGATGAAGACCAGCTCCTGATGCTCGCGGACGACCAGAGCGCCGGCCAGCGCACCCTTGTTCTCGGTCAGCTGGATCGTCTTGACGCCCATCGTGGCGCGACCCTTGACCGGGTACTCGGAGATCGCGGTGCGCTTGCCATAGCCGTTCTCGGTCACGACCAGCAGCTCCTGATCGTCGCGGGCGACGTCCATAGCCAGCACGGCGTTTCCGGCCGGCTTGCGGACGTTCATGCCCCGGACGCCGGCCGTGTCGCGCCCCATCGAGCGAACCTGGTCCTCGTGAAAGCGCGAGGCCTGGCCGGAACGCGAGACCATGATTATGTCGTCGGTGCCACTGGTCTTGCGCACGGCGACGAGCTCATCATCGTCGTGGATGTTGATCGCGATGATTCCGTCGGCCTTGATCGGCGTGTTGTAGGCGAGGAACTCGGTCTTCTTGATCATGCCCCGGCGGGTCGCGAAGACCAGATATTTGCCCTCGGTGAAGTCACGGGTGTTCAGCACGGACTGGACCTTCTCGCCCTCACGCAACGGCAGCAGGTTTACCAGCGCCCGGCCCCGGGCGGTGCGCGACTGCTCCGGCAGGTCATAGACCTTGAGCCGGTAGATCTTGCCGCGGTTGGTGAAGAACAGCAGGAAGTCGTGGGTCGAGGTCACGAACAGGTGCTCGATGTAGTCGTCGTCCTTGGTGTCCATCCCGGTCACCCCGACGCCACCGCGGTGCTGCTGGCGGTAGGTGGAGAGCGGCAGTGACTTGATGTAGCCCGAGTGCGTGATCGAGATGACCATCTGCTGGTCGGCGATCAGATCCTCGATGTCGATCTCGCCCTCGGCGTGCGTGATCAGGGTGCGACGCTCGTCCCCGTAGGTGTCGGCGATCTCCTGCAGCTCGTCCTTGATCAAGCCGTAGACCCTCGCCTCGTCGCCGAGAATCGCGCGCAGCTCCTTGATCCGCTCCAACAGATCGGCATGCTCCTGCTTGATCTTGTCGGCCTCCAGCGCGGTCAGGCGGCGCAGCGTCAGCTGCAGGATCGCTTCGGCTTGGACCACGCTCAGACCGAAGCGCTCGATCAGTCCGAGCCGCGCCTCCTCGGGGTCGCGCGACCCACGGATCAGCGCGATCACCTCGTCGAGGTTGTCCTGCGCGATCAGCAGGCCCTCGAGGACGTGCGCACGCTCCTCGGCACGGCGCAACTCGTACTTCGTGCGCCGCACGATCACCTCACGCTGGTGGTCGACGTAATGGCCGAGGACCTCGCGCAGCGACAGCGTGCGCGGAACGTTGTCGACCAGCGCGACCATGTTCACGCCGAACGTCGTCTGCAGCGGGGTGTGCTTGTAGAGCTTGTTGAGCACGACCTTCGGTATCACGTCGCGCTTGAGCTCGATCACGATCCGCATCCCGCGGCGGTCGGACTCGTCGCGCAGGTCGCTGATCTCGGGGATCTTCTTATCCTCGACGAGGTTGCTGATCTTCTCGATCAGACCGCCATCGCCGCCCTTGCGCACCTGATAGGGCAGCTCGGTGACGATGATCGCCTCCTTGCCCTGGCCGATCGGCTCGATGTGTGCCTTGCCCTGCACGCGAACCTTCCCGCGACCGCTCGCGTAGGCATCGCGAATCCCCTCGCGGCCCAGGATCGTGCCCGCGGTCGGGAAGTCGGGTCCCTTCAGGTGCTGCATCAGGCCCTCGATCTCGATCGACGGATCGTCGATGTAGGCGATCGTCGCAGCGATCACCTCACGCAGGTTGTGCGGCGGGATGTTGGTCGCCATTCCGACGGCGATACCCGAGCTGCCGTTGACCAGCAGGTTCGGGAAGCGCGCCGGCAGCACCACGGGCTCGCGCGAATTGCCGTCATAGGTTGGGACGAAGTCAACCGTGTCCTGGTCGATATCCCGCAGCATCTCGGCCGCGAGCTTGTCCAGGCGCGCCTCGGTGTAGCGCATCGCCGCAGCCGGCCAACCGTCGATGTTTCCGAAGTTGCCGTGACCGTCGACGAGCTTGTAGCGCATCGAGAAGTTCTGAGCGAGGCGAACAAGCGTGTCGTAGATGGCGCTGTCACCGTGCGGGTGATACTTGCCCATGACGTCGCCGACGATCTGCGCGCACTTGACGTGCTTGCGGTCGGGTCGCAGCCCGTTCTCGTTCATCACATGCAGGACACGGCGATGCACCGGCTTGAGGCCGTCGCGGACGTCGGGCAGAGCGCGACCGACGATCACGGACATCGCGTAGTCGAGATACGCGGAGCGCATCTCGTCCTCGAGCCCGCGAGGCTCGATGTTGCCGCCGCCGAGAGTGTCAATGGTGGACATCTACAGATCCCTCCTATGCGGACGCGCCCGGCTCTCAGTCTCCTTGCGTACGGTCATCAGACGTCCAGATTGCTGACGAGGCGCGCGTTCTCCTCAATGAACTGCCTCCGTGGCTCGACCTGGTCGCCCATGAGCATCGAGAACACCCGGTCCGCGGCGCTCGCGTCCTCCATCGTCACCTTCACGAGCGTGCGGCTCGCGGGGTCCATCGTCGTCTCACGCAGCTCCTCGGGGTCCATCTCGCCGAGCCCCTTGAAGCGGTAGTAGGTGACGCCCTTCTGCGAGACCTCGAGGACACCGTCACGCAGCTCCTCGAAGGAGACCGCTTCGACCGTGTTGTCGCCCAGCTTGATCTTGAACGGAGGGGTGCCGACCAGTCCGGCCAGCTCCTCGTGCACGGTCGCAAGCCGCGTGTACTCGTTGGCGTCGAGCGCCGCGCGGCGCACATGGTGCGTGGTCGCGAGGCCTGTCTTGGTCTCGATTGTCTTGACGACGATCTCAAACGGATTCTCAGAGAGAAGCTCGGTCGTATAGGCGTGGCCGTTGGGCGTCGAATTCGCCGCGAGGTGGGTATGCAGCGCCTCGACGTTCGTCACGCCACCCTCGAGCAGGCGCGCCTGCTGCATGAACGTGACGACGCCGTGACCGTGCGCCGTACGCAGTGCCGCGGCCCAGCCCTGGTACTGCTTGAGCAGGCGCGTGAACCGCTGCCAGCGGGCGTCGGTCAGCTTGAACTCCCTGGCATCGTGGTCGGTCACCTCGATCTTCTCGAACTTGTCGCCGAGCAGGATCTCCTCCAGCTCAGAGTCTCGCTCGATGTAGCGGTGCTTCTGGCCGCGGGTGAGCCGGTAGAGCGGCGGCTTTGCGATGTAGACAAAGCCGGCCTCGATCAGCGGTTGCATCTCCCGGAACAGCAGCGTCAGCGCCAACGTGCGGATGTGCGCGCCGTCGACGTCGGCGTCGGTCAACAGCACGATCTTGTGGTACCGCGCCCGCTCGATGTCGAACTCATCGCGGACGCCGGTGCCGATCGCAGTGATCAGCGCCTGGATCTCGGTGTTGGCCAGGACCTTGTCGATGCGGCTCTTCTCGACGTTGAGGATCTTGCCGCGCAGCGGCAGGATCGCCTGCGTGTTGCGGTCGCGCGCGTCGACCGCCGACCCCCCGGCGGAGTCGCCCTCGACGATGAACAGCTCCGCAAGGGACGGATCCTTCACCGAGCAGTCCGAGAGCTTGCCGGGCAGCGTCGAGTTGCCGAGGACCGACTTGCGGCGCGTCAGGTCACGTGCCTTCCGTGCCGCCGCGCGCGCTTGCGCGGCGGACACGGCCTTACGGATCACGCGCCGCGCATCCTGCGGGTTCTCCTCGAGCCACTCGGCCAGGCGTGCGTTGACGATCGACTGGACGAAGCCGGCCATCCCGGGGTTGCCGAGCTTGGTCTTGGTCTGGCCCTCGAACTGCGGCTCCGACAGCTTCGCCGAGATCACCGCCGTCAGACCCTCACGCACATCTTCGCCGGAGAGGTTGTCGTCCTTCTCCTTGAGTTCGCCGATGTCGCGGGCGTACTTGTTGAGCACGCCGGTCAGCGCGGCGCGGAACCCGCTCAGGTGCGAGCCGCCCTCATGCGTGTTGATGTTGTTGGCGAACGAGAAGACCGACTCCTGGTAGGAGCCGTTCCACTGCATGGCAACCTCGACCGAACCTTCGTCGAACTCGCCTTCGAACGAGATCACCTTGCTGTGGATGGGATCCTTGTTCTCATTGAGGTAGGCGACGAAGTCGGTGATTCCGCCCTCGTAGTGGAACTGGGCTCTGGCGCCCTCGCCGCGCTCGTCGGTGATCGAGATCCGCAGACCCCTGGTGAGGAACGCCGTCTCACGCAGACGCTCCTCGAGCGTCGTGAAGTTGAACTCGAGCGACTCGAAGATGTCGGCGTCAGGCAGGAATGTGATCGTGGTGCCGCGTTCGGTGGTCGGCTCGCGCTTCTGGACAGGGCCCGTCGGTACGCCGCGCTCGTAACTCTGCGTCCACACGAAGCCGTCGCGGCAGACCTCGGCGTCGAGCCGTTCGGAGAGCGCATTGACGACCGACACGCCGACGCCGTGCAGACCACCTGAGACCTTGTAGCCGCCGCCCTCGCCGAACTTGCCGCCGGCGTGCAGGACCGTGAGCACGACCTCAAGCGCGGACTTGCCCTCCTTCTCCATCGTCGCCACCGGGATGCCGGCACCGCGATCGACGACGGTGACGGAGTTGTCGGGGTGGATCGACACCTCGACCGTGTCGTTGCGCCCCGCGAGCGCCTCGTCGACCGAGTTGTCGACGACCTCATAGACGAGGTGGTGCAGGCCCCGTTCGCCGGTCGAGCCGATGTACATGCCGGGCCGCTTCCGCACCGCCTCGAGGCCTTCGAGGACCTGGATGTTCTCGGCGTCGTAGCGTTGCTCAGTATGGGGGCGCTCGGCGCCGTCGTCGTTCGTCAACGATCCTCCGATTGACGTTGAGAAGCCCCGGTCACGCGAACGTGGTCCGCGTTCCGGGGCATCGAAGCTTGGTCTACAGAACAATAGCACATAACGCCCTCGGAACGAGGCTCTGCACACCTACTTTTTGCCTGCAAAACCCGCAAAATCTGAGGTGTCATCCGCGACCCCCCGTAACGCACCGCAGACGCGTTATCGGATCGCTGCCGAGCTGGGCGTTCAAGCGGCCCAGCACCCGCTCGGATTCGAGCGTGAGCGTGTCGGCGACGACAGCCTCCGAGCACCTGACCGTGAGCACCCCGGCCTTGAGGCTCACGAGCGTCGTGCGCTGGACGATGTAGGGCCCGTGCTCGCCGATCACCTCGGTCCAGACACGCCCGATCTGATCCCACGCGCTCTGGGCATGACCGAGCGGAGTCGCCGGCTGCCAGGAGCCGCGGATCGACTCGAGCGCGCCTGCGATCGGCCGTGGAGAGCGTCGGTGGAGGCTCATCCGGTCAAGGCCTCCGCCGGGCTCACGTCCTCGGCTATGTGCCCAGCCTGCACCGTGATCCTCGCGACGCCGGCGGCGAACACACCCGGAACGTGGTCGAGGTCCGTCGCGGTGATGACCGCCTGGCCACCGTCCTCGGCCAGCAGTTCGATCAGCGCCGCGCGGCGCTCGCGGTCGAGCTCGCTCATCACGTCATCGAGCAACATCAGCGGCACGCCCGGGCGTTCACGGGCGATCACGCGCCGCTCGGCAAGCAGCAGGGCCAGCAGTCCGAGGCGTTGCTGGCCCTGCGAACCGTAGGTGCGCAGCGCCCGGCCCTCGCGCATGATCGCGAGGTCATCGCGGTGGGGGCCGTGATCGGTGAAGCCGCGCTCGAGATCGCCATCGACGCGGGCGCGCAGCTCGGCCATAAACTCGGTCGTGGTGCTCGCGCGGGAGCGTGGCCGGTAGGCGATCGCAGGGGAGCCGTCGAGTCCGAGCCGCTCACAGACCTCCGGGAAGACCCTGTCGAGCAGGTCGACGGCCCGGCGGCGGTCGGCCATCAGCTCCAGGCCGGTCTCGGCCAGTCGCGCGTCCCAGGCCTCAAGCGTGGCGCGTGAGCCCACGTCCGCACGAAGCCGGCCGATCAGGGCGTTGCGCTGGGCCAGGGCCTGGGCGTAGGCGCGGCGTGCGGCGGTTCGCGCGGGCCACAGTGCCGCCACGAACTGATCGACATGTGCGCGGCGCAGGGCCGGGACGCCCTTGACGAGCTCCAGCCGGTCAGGCAGAAACACGCTCACGAGCGGCCGCTGCGCCGCGTCGAGCAGCCGCTCCACCTGGACGCCGTCGACCGCCATTCGCCTGGGTTCGCCCGGTGAGAAGCCGACGCTGAGCTGATGCAGGCCAAATTCATCCTCGACCTCGACCTCGACTCGCGTTGTGCCGGTGCCGAAGCGCACCAGCTCGCGGTCGTTTCCGGTGCGGCAGGAGCGACCGGTGCAGCCGAAGTACAACGCTTCGATCAGGTTCGTCTTGCCGGCCCCGTTCGAGCCCCAGAGAACCGTCAAGCCGCCGCCCAGCGGGGCGGCGGCCGCCTCATAACAACGGAAGTTGCGGACGCTTACGGAGACGACGCGCATCGTCCGTGGCCGGCCGCCGGTTTAGACGTTCAGCCTGATCGGCATGATCAGGTAGACGAACCCGCTGCCGTCGCCGGCCTCCAGCAGACCGGGGCGCAACGGGCTGATCAGCTTGACCAGGACGTCGCCCTCCTCGATCGCATCGAGCCCGGCGCGGAGGAACTCCGGGTTGAAGCCGATCTCGAGCGGTTCACCCTGGAAGTTCACCGGCAACGACTCACGCGCCTCACCGATATCCGGAGTCTGCGCAGAGACGGTCAGCTCCCCTGGGGAGAACGACAGGCGCAGCGGCGCATTCTTCTGGGCGAGCAGGCTGACACGCCGGACCACGTCCCGCAGCTCCGGGCCGGCGATGCGAAGCTCGTGCTCAAACGCCTCCGGCAGCAGCTGGCGGTAGTTGGGAAACTGACCGTCGATCAGCCGCGAAGACAGGACGATGCGGCCGAGAACGAACACGACCTGGTTCTGACGAACGCTGATCGTGAGGCTCTCATCCTCGGCGCCCACGGCAAGACGCGCCAACTCCTGGAGCGCGCGAGCCGGGATATTGACCTCGAAGTTGCTGCTGAGCGGCTCGTCGAGCGTGGTCTGCTTGACGCTCAATCGGTATGAGTCGGTAGCGACCATGCGGACCTCGCTGCCTGAGGCCGAGACGAGAATTCCGGTCAGGACCGGCCTGGTCTCGTCCTTGGAGGCCGACCCGGAAACCTTGGTCGCGGTATCGACGAATGCCTTGAGCGGCAGCGATATCGCGGATCCGGGGTCAGGCTCCGGGAGTGGTGGGAAGTCCTCTGCGTGGAGCGTGCGGATATGGAACGTTGCGTTGCCTGACAGCACCTCTATGTCCTGCTCGGCAGGGCGCAGCTCGAGCGTCAGGCTGGGCTGGGGCAGCGATCGGACCACGTCCAGGAACAGCCGCCCGGGGAGCACGGCGTTGCCGTCACGGATGACGTCGGCCTCCAGTGGCACACGCAGGCTGACGTCGGTGTCGGTGGCACGCAGTTCACAGGTCGAGGCGGACGCAAACAGCTGAACGCCCGACAGGGCCTGGATGGCGGTCCGCGTGGACGCGACACGTGTGACGGCCTGAAGCTGGGACAGCAGCGCATCGCGGTCGAGCGAGATCTTCACGATGGTTTCCTTTGAAGGGAAATAGAAGTCATAGGGAATGGAACCGGCTGTCGATAAGTGCTGGTTTGTTCGGAACTTGCGGGAAAGCTGTAGTCAATTGGTGGTTTGACCAACGGCTCAGTGTGTCAACAGCTGCGGTCACGATTGTGGACGGCGAAGGATCTCTGTGAGGTCCTGGAGGTCGGCGGCGTCGTCGGTGTTGATGGATATCCGGTCGGAGACGCGCCTGCACGCGTGCAGGACGGTTGCGTGGTTGCGACCACCATAGGCCTGACCGATGCCGTTGAGCGGGGCGTTGGTGAGCTCGCGTGAGAGATACATACCCAGCTGGCGAGCCCAGGCGACGCGCGCTTGGCGGCTCTGCCCGGTGATGTCGGTGCTGGTCAGCTCGAAGTGCTCGGCGACGGTCTTGAGGATGCGGTTGGGCGTCAGTGGCTGAGTCCCGGACGAGCCGGGCCGTGGCGCTCTGGGATGGATTGCGTCGAGGACGGTGGCGGCCAGATTGCAGTCGAGCGGCTGTCCGCTGAGCGAGTGGTGGGCGACGATCCTGATCAGCGCGCCCTCGAGTTGACGCACGTTGTCGGTTACCCGCTGGGCTATGAGGGGGAGCACCTGGTCGTCATCGATCTGGATGCGATCAAGCGCGGCGCGCTTCTGCAGGATCGTCATGCGGGTGCGCCAATCGGGCGCTGTGAGGTGTGCCACCAAGCCGGACTCGAAGCGTTCGCGGAGGCGCTGCTCGATGCCGGTGAGCTGGCTCGGAAGCCGGTCGCAGGTGAGGACGAGCTGGCGGCCTCTGTCGTAAAGCGCGTTGAACGTGTGGAAGAACTCCTCCTCTGTCTTTGCCTTACTGGCGAGGAACTGGATGTCGTCGATCAGGAGGACGTCGACGTCGCGGTAGATCTGTTTAAAGCGCTCGAGGGCCTTGCCGTTGAGGGCTGCAATGAATCCGTTGGTGAAGGCCTCGACGGTTGTGTAGCGGACCGTCGTCGCGGGCTGGAAGGCGGTGATGTAGTTGGCGATGGCGCCGAGCAGGTGCGTCTTGCCAAGGCCCGGGGGCGCGTGCAGAAACAGCGGGTTGTAGGCCTGGCCGGGGTTCTCCGCGACCGCGAGGGCGGCGGCGTGTGCCAAGCGGTTGCCATCGCCGATCACGAATTGATCGAAGGTGTGGCGCGGGTTGGTGTGCTCTGCGGAGGCGAGGGAGCCTGCGACCGCCGCGCCACGTGGCGCGGCGGTGCCATGGCGGCTGCTCAGCGCGCGGTGCGCCACCGAGGCCGGATCGCCGGCGAAGACCACGTGAGCGGAGTCGCCCAGCACCGCGCGTACGCAGCGCTCGAGTGCGGCGCCGTAGCGGTCACTGACCCAGCCGTCTGTGCCGGGCTTGCCCTCGAGGACGAGGACCGTCCCATCCCAGGCTCTTGGCTGCAGCGGTGCCAGCCAGATCTCATAGGCGGAGTCGCCCACGGCTGGCCGCAGTCTCCTTGTTATTTCCTGCCAGGCAGAGGTCAGCTCGAGATGCGCAGGCAACTCCGGACGGCTCCCAACGGCTGAGTCGATTCGTATCAGTGAGGCCCGGCCGAGTGGTGGACCGGGTGGGCGAATATACCGCTGCGGTCTGGGCATGGCGCCGCGCCGGCGGCGCTGTTGGCGCAAAGCGCGGGAAAAAGCTCGTCCGGCTGGGCTGTGTGGCGTATACAAGTTGCCACGGACGGCATCCCCGGGAGAATCCCCCGAAGCCGCGTATACTGCGATGCCGACTCCGGCTCGGCCGGGAGGATTTTTCATGAAGAGGACCTACCAACCAAAGAAGCGCAAGCGCGCCCGTACGCACGGCTTCCGTGCGCGGATGCAGACGCGGGCCGGCCGCGACGTGCTCAAGCGCCGCCGCAACAAGGGCCGCAAGCGCCTGACGGTGTAGGTGGTCGGTGGCGGGCGCACGTTCGCCTCGCCGTGGGCGGCTTTCCAGAAGCGCTGATTTCGATCGCGTCATGCGCAGCGGCCGGTCTCATGCCGGCCGCGACCTCGTGCTCTACGTGTTCCCCCGCGGGGGTGATGAGCCGCCTCGCCTCGGTCTCTCCGTCTCGCGCAAGGTCGGCGGCGCCGTCGAGCGAAACCGAGTGAAGCGCCTGCTCCGTGAGGCGTTCGCGGTCGAGTCGACGCGACTGCCCGTGGGCGCCGATGTGGTTGTGATCGCCCGTCCCGGTGCGCGGGAGGTCGCTGAGCGCGACGGGCTGGCGGGGATGCACGAGGCGCTGCGCTTGCTGATCGACAAGGTCGAGGGCGCGGCGGCGCCGCGCCCCGGGGACGAGGTCCCGTCTCGCAGTGTCGAGAGCAGCGAGCCCAGGATCCGCGCCGAGGGCGCCGCATGACCGGCCCCCGAGCGCTCATCAGACGGGCTGTCACCTTGCCCATAAAGCTTTACCAAAAACTGGTGTCACCTATGCTGGGGGCGCGCTGCAAGTACTATCCGTCGTGCTCGGAGTACGCCGCGCAGTCGATCACGAAGTTCGGCATACTGCGCGGGCTTGTGCTGGCGGGCTGGCGGCTGCTGCGATGCAATCCGTGGAGCCGCGGCGGGTTTGATCCCGTCGAGAATCAGCGACTGTTCAGGTCGCGGAAGCCGGCGGCAGGCGCGTAACCATGCTGCTCACCGCCAACATCTTTCAGCCGCTGATCGACGTCTTTCAGCACGTCCTCACCTTCTTCCACGGTCATCTGGGTATCTCGTGGGGCTTCTCGATCGTGCTGCTGACGATCTGCGTGCGTGTGCTGTTGCTGCCGCTGACGGTCAAGCAGTTCGGCTCGATGCGGAGGATGCAGCACCTGCAGCCGCAGATGAAGGCGATCCAGCAGAAGTACAAGGAGGACAAGCAGCGTCAGCAGGAAGAGATGATGAAGTTCTACCGGGCGAACGACGTCAACCCGCTGGGGTCATGCCTGCCCCTGGTGGCACAGCTGCCGGTCTTCATCTCGCTGTTCTACATGTTGCGCAAGAACCTGCGAATTGACATCTGCCCGGACGTCCAGCTGAGGTTCCAAGCGCAATACGCGACGGCGCACCACATAGCTGCCACCTCGAGCCAGGCACTAAGTCAGACGACGTGGTGCACGTTCTACCCCCCGCATCAGTACCCGTCGGCTGCGTTCCTGTTCATCAGCGACATCACCAATACCGCCCACGGCGCGACGCTGGTGATCCTGCTGCTGCTGTACATCGGCACGCAGGTGCTGTCGACGATGCTGATGTCGGCGCCGACGATGGACAAGACGCAGCGCCGGATGATGATGCTGATGCCGCTGGTCTTCGTTTTGTTCGTGATCCGATTCCCAGCGGGTTTGATCGTGTACTGGATCACGACAAACACGTGGACGATGGCTCAGCAGTACACGTTGAAGCGAATGATGGGGCCGCCCCCACCCGCGGTGGTCGACGTCGGCTCCGGGGGCCCGAGTGGCGGCGGAGGGGCGAGCGCCGGTGGCGGCGGAGGCTCCGGAGGCGGCGGTCTGGGCGGTCTGTTGAGCGGCGCGCTGGCCCGGGCCAGCGGATCGGGTGGCTCGAGGTCGGGCGGGTCGAGCGGGTCGAGGTCGAGCGGCTCGAGGTCGGGCGGGTCGGGCTCTGGCGGTGCCTCCACGGAGTCGTCAACGCCTGCCGTGCCCCCGCGGTCCCCGCGAAAGAAGAAGAAGCGGTCAGGACGCAGGAGGTAGCGCTGTGGCGAGCGACGACGAGCTGGAGACGCTTGAGTACATCGAGGAGATCCTCGAGACGATCGCCGACGCGATCGGCGTTGACGCCGAACTCAGAGTTGACGACGGGGACGAGCTGACCACCGCGGAATTCCTGGGCGACGACGTTGCACGGCTGATTGGACACCACGGCCAGACGCTTGATGCGATTCAGCACCTCGCCTACCGGATCGCCTACCACGGCGTCGATGAGCGGAAGCCGCTGACGGTTGACGCAGGAGGCTATCGGGAGCGCCGAGCGAGCGCATTGCACGCGGTGGCCGACCAGGCGGCCGAGAGCGCGATCCGCTCGAAGCGTCCGGTGCCGCTCGATCCGATGAGCGCCCAGGAGCGGAAGGTCGTGCACGAGCACCTGAAGGCGCGGTTTGACGTCGAGACCTACAGCGAGGGCCAGGAACCGTCCCGCCGTCTCGTCGTGGCGCCGCTCGTGGACTGAGTGGGCGCTGGGCCGGGGCGTGGACCGGCCCCTTCTTCGCGACAGAACATGGACGAGGTGCCCCGGTCGGCGAGTGCCTGTGGGGTTGCTGCGAAGGGATCATCGGCCCCCGGGCCCGCGGTAGCGTGGCCTCCGAATCGGGCGCCGCGCCGGCGATCCTGCCCGGTCGGCGCGGGTGGTCAGAGCCGACTCGGCTGACGCCGACGAGCGGTGGCCGCCCCCGACTGAGGCCGACGAGCGGTGCTGTCCTTGGTGAGTGGGGTGAGGGAACGGGTCCTGCCGGAAGCACTCTGCGCGGTTTCTTGTGTGCGACGATGCCGTCGATGTTGTGGTGCCGGAGGGAGGACCTCCATTCCACAGCCACCCCGAAGCAATGTTTCACGTTTTTCTTGACGGTGAAACAGATTCCGCGGTAGAACTCCGGTCATGGCCTCCTCTCCCCCACCTTCGGACGGATCAGAGCGATCCCCCGGGCCGGACGGACTGAGTGATTTCGACCGAGGCGTCGTCGTCGGCCTCTTGGTCGGCGAGGGCTCGTTCGGCGGTGATGGCAAGCAGCCGCAGGTCACGCTCCGCATGCACACGCGCCACGAGGCCCTGTTCATGTGGCTGATGGAGCGCTTTCCGCGGTCGCGACTCTACGGCCCCTACACGCATGGCGGCCGCTCCTACTACCAGTGGATGGCACGTGGCCGCATGCTCGTGCAGGACCTTATGCCGGTGCTCGAGCCCAACATCGGGCCGGAGTTGGACGGGCACGTCGCGGAGCGCTTCGCTGAGATGTGCCAGCGCTATGCCGGTTTCATAGCTCGGGAACGCGCCAGGCCAGCGCCGGAAGATGCCGTTCCCCCCGCTTGATGATCTCTCGGCCCGTTTTGCCCTGACATCCGTGCAAACGGATCTTCTCACCCGCTTCGGTGAGATGCTCGTGCAGGATGCGCGTGCGCCAACGACCGTCCGTGACCCTGTTCGGGTGCGTGATGACCACCTGGGCGACTCACTCATCGCGCTGGATCTGGAGGTGATCCGGGCCGCTCGCGCCCTGGCCGATATCGGGGCGGGCCCTGGCGTTCCCGGGATCCCGTTGGCGATCGTCCTCTCCTCGGCTGAGGTCTCACTCGTGGAGGGCAACGGCAAAAAATGCGCATTTATGGTTGCCGCCACAGGCGCTCTCGGCCTCACGAATGCAGCTGTTGTCCATGAGCGGGCTGAGAGCTGGGTCGGCGGCCTGGGTCGCTTCGACGTCGTGACCGTCAGGGCATTGGCTTCGCTCGACGTCGTCGCCGAGTACGCGGCGCCGTTGCTGAGGCTAGGCGGTGCGCTGGTCGCCTGGCGCGGAAGGCGCGACCCAGACGACGAGGCCGCGGGGCTGCGAGCAGCCAAGGAGTTGGGCTTGGCCGCGGAAGCCCCCGTGTGGGTTGAGCCCTACAAGGGCGCGGAGCATCGACACCTGCATGTGATGGTGAAGGTGAGTGAGACGCCGAGCCGGTTCCCCCGCAGGGATGGGGTTGCACGAAAACGACCGCTTGGCCGGCTGAATGCCCGCGGCTAAGGGATCCGTGTAGCTGAATCTCTCTCGAGTTCTACGGGATTTCTCGCATTTAGCGGCAGCCATTGTCGTTGCCGGGTGCACCCCACGCTAGCGTCAAGTCCAGAGATGGGAACGATCTACGCAATTGCCAATCAGAAGGGGGGAGTCGGGAAGACGACGACCGCCGTCAACCTCGCCGCCTGCATAGCCGAGGCCGGCTATGACTCGCTGTTGGTTGATATCGACCCGCAGTGCAACGCCACGGTCGGCGTGGGATTGGCGAAGAACCTGGAACCGAACGTATATGAGCTGCTGAGTGGCGAGGCCACAATCGAGGAGATCGCCGTCCCAAGCTCGATCGAGCACCTCTGGGTGGCTCCCGCGAGCCCCGATCTTGCAGGGGCAAACGTCGAACTCCCACGCATCGCGGGCTCCGAGATGCGTCTCAAGGGCGCGCTCGCAGGGGTTCGGGACCGTTACGCATTCACTCTGCTCGATTGTCCGCCGTCGCTTGGCCCGCTGACGGTCAACGCGCTGGTCGCCGCTGACCGCGTCCTCGTGCCGGTGCAGGCCGAGTACTTTGCGCTCGAGGGTCTCGCTGGCCTGCTGGACACCCTGGCGCTGGTCCAGCGAGAGCTCAACCCGCGACTCACCGTGGCCGGGATGGTGCTCACGATGTTCGATGGAAGGACTCGGCTCGCTCAGGACGTACAAGGAGAAATACGGAGCCACTTTCCAGAACTGGTCTTCGAGACCGTGATACCCCGTAACGTGCGCATAGGCGAATCGCCCAGCTTTGGCAAACCTGTGATCCACCACGACCCGCATTCCGCGGGCGCGACGGCGTACTTCGAACTCGCCAAGGAGGTTGCATCGCGTGGCTGAAAAGGGCATGGGTCGTGGGCTCGCGGCGATTCTCGCGGCCGCACCTCGCGACGAAGAGGAGGAGCTGCGGCAGCTTCCGGTCGACCTGATCTCGACCAATCCGCAGCAGCCGCGTCGCCAGTTCGACGAGGAGTCGCTGCTGTCGCTTGCGGATTCGATCCGGGCGCGGGGCGTGATCCAGCCTGTCCTGGTAAGGCCGCTCCCTGGTGGCCGCTACGAATTGGTCGCCGGTGAGCGTCGCCTTCGGGCGGCACGCATGGCGGGTTTGGAGACCATCCCTGCCGTGGTGAGCGATCGCGCCGACGCCGACTCGCTGGAGCTGGCGGTCATCGAGAACATGGCACGCGAGGACCTGAACCCCGTCGAGGAGGCCCGCGCATGTACCGGGCTGGTGGAGGAGCTTGGCCTAACGCGCGAGGAGGTCGGGCTGCGGGTCGGCCGCAGTCGCGTCGCCGTTTCAAACCTGATGCGTCTGCTCGACCTACCCGATGAGGCGCTCGAGTTGCTGGAG
The DNA here is from genome assembly GCA_963761675.1 of uncultured Conexibacteraceae bacterium. GTDB lineage: Bacteria > Actinomycetota > Thermoleophilia > Solirubrobacterales > Solirubrobacteraceae > Palsa-465. Next base: position 256,389 of record CAVXIA010000001.1, on the reverse strand, counting down.
CGCCGGCAGTTGGCCGAGGGCCATGGTCGAGCACTGTTGCTGGCGTCAGATAACGCAATACGCCGGAATCTGGCGCGTCAGGCGGTCGCCAGCGGCTGGTCGGTCCGAGAGCTGGAATCGCGAGCCCGCGCCGCCGCCGCGGCATCCGGGTCGCTGAAGTCAGCCGCCAAGACCAAGGCCGGGTCCGGTCATCCCGATCAGGCAGAGGCAATCGAGCGGATCACGGATGCTCTCGAGGCGGCCTTCGGAGTGGAGGTCAATGTGCGCGGGAGCGCCCGTGGCTACACGGCTCAGCTGACCTTCGCAACCCCCAAGGAGGCGCTGAAGTTCGCACAGCGCCTGCGGCATTGATCGGTCGCTAAGATGTTCGCTCCCTCGGGCGATTAGCTCAGTCGGTTAGAGCGCTTCTCTGATAAGGAAGAGGTCCCAGGTTCGAATCCTGGATCGCCCATCTTGCTCGCCGCTCGCAGATGCGGGCGTCTGTGGTTTCGCGCCGTGCGTACGCTGTGGCCGAGCGTCGCTAGCGGCGAGTCAGTACTTGCCCGAGATCCGGTCCCATGCGCGGGAGAGCTTCTGATGGCGGAACTCAGCATTCGATTCCGCTGGGTCGTCGCGCATGACAGCCGCGTTGGCCGAGGGCTTTGGCAGCTGCTCACACGCTGCGCGGTCGAGCTTCAAGACGACGCCGTGCTCGAAGATCGCCTGCACATCGTCGGCGTCGGCGAAGCGATGCTCCTCTCCGAAGATGTGCTCACCGATCACGATCCCGTCGAAGACGTCCTCATCCTCGGCAGCTAGAACGTGGGTGACCTTCCCGACCTCATCGCCGTCGCTGCTGTACACCGGAGTGCCGGCTTCCAGAACCAGATACGACGCGGGCTCACCTAGATCCATCAGTCCAGCATATAGGTCGTGGGAGGCCGCACGTTGACCCACGGGTCGCGGCTTGTCATGCTCGGTCTGCCCGTGGCCGTTCCATCTCCCGACCGAAAGGCGTCGATCGTGTCCGATCTGCCGCGCGAGACATCCGCCGGCGCCGAGGCAGCTCGGGGGGCCATCACGCAGAAGGCAACGGCGAAGCGCGCCAGCGTACGAAAGTCGGCACCGGCGGCGAGAGCCCGAACGGAGGCTCCCATCGCCAAGGCCCCCGCGCTCATGGCCGCGCCCCATCCGGGGCCGGTCCCGGCGCCGAGCGTCGCCTCCAGAAGGAATACCTCGGTCACGCCGGACATCAAGGAGCCCACCGTCGGTACCGACGCCGCCTCGGCACCGGCGGTCTCGGCAGCGCACCGGCCCCGGAAGCTGCGCAATATCTCCGAGGTCCGCCATTTCTTCCGCACGAACGACACCCCGATCTACTTCCTGGGCGCGACCCCGTTCAACCTGCTCGGCCTGGACCGCTGGGTTCGCAACTTCACGTATGTGGCCTACTACGACGCCTGGGATGGGGCGCACCCGCGGGTCTTCACGCCGAAATACAAGCCGTATGAGGAGTTCTCAAGCGGTGAGGAGATCAACAACTGGCTGCTTGTCAACCCAGAGGTGCGAGCGCACGTCGCCAGTCGCAGAAGACCGGGCGTGCGCCCGAAGATCGCAATGGTCTTCTTCGATGAGGAGACGGAGCGGATCTGCGAGGAACTGGGGTATGACCTGATTCTCCCCTCAGCCGCGGTGCGGACCCACCTCGACTCCAAGTTGGTGACTACGCGGCTGGGGGAGGAGGCCGGCGTCCCCAGCGTCCCCAACACGCTCGGCACCGTGGACGGCTGGGACGGCCTGTCAAAGCTTGCTGCCGAGGCCGGTCTCGGCGAGGATCTGGTCGTCCAGACCGCATACGGGGATTCGGGCAAGACGACCTTCTTCATCGCCTCCGAGGCGGCGTACAAGAAGCACCGCAAGGACATCGACGGCCACGAGGTCAAGGTGATGAAACGGATCAACAACCGTGCCATCGCCGTCGAGGCCGTTTTGACCAGATGCGGGACGATCGTCGGGCCGTTCATGACCGAACTCACCGGCCACCCCAAGCTGACCCCGTATCGCGGTGGATGGTGCGGCAACGAGATGTTCCCCGAGGTGCTCACAGGAGATCTGCGCACACGCGCTGTGGAACTTGTTCGCCGACTGGGCGACCGCATGGGCGAGGATGGCTACCACGGCTTCTTCGAGGTGGACCTCCTCGTCGACGTGGATGAGAACGAGGTCTACCTGGGGGAGCTCAACCCACGGATCAGCGGCGCGTCGTCCATCACCCAGGTGACCGCCGGCGCCTATGCGGACGTTCCGTTGTTCTGCTTCCACCTTCTGGAATACCTCGACGTCGACTTCGACCTCGACGTCGAGGAGATCAACGAGCGCTGGCAGGAGCTGGCAGCGGTGGACCTGTGGTCCCAGATGATCATCAAGGAGGTCTCTCCGCAGGTTGAGCAGATCATCACGGCGGCACCGACGGGTCGCTATGTGCTGGACCACACCGGCTACCTGGTGCCAACCGGGCTGGGCCTTGACTGGCATCAATTGCAGAGCGAGAACGAGGCCTACTTCCTGCGCATCTACGGCGTGGGCGACTATCGCTGGAAGGGGGCCGACCTGGGTGTGCTGGTCACCAAGGGCCGCCTCCAGACCGGCAAAGCCGGGAAACCGGCGACACTGACCATCCGGGCCAAGCACCTCGTCGACTCGATTCGTGCTCATTACACCGGAATACCGTTGATGCCTCCGGCGAGATCTCCAGAGCCGCTGCGCGGAGATGGTGGTCGAGCCGGGGGCAGGTCTGACCAAGGCGCCGGGCCGGTCTGAACTGCGGCGGGGACCCGGTATCGTCGACGGCCATGGTCCAAACGTCGGAGCAGCCTGTTCGAATGCTGAATCGAAGCTGAGGGAGCGGTGGCTCTAGGCGGATCGGGGTCGCGCCCGCACCCGGGCGTGACGCTTGACAACTGGCAACAGGCCCCTCACCTGCATTGGGCCTTTCAATACATCGAAGACCTGCTGCCGACCCAGGCCATTCCCTCCGGCAGCGGGCCCAGCTACAGCTTCAAGGTCGACCCGCAGCCGGTTGAGGAACTGGCAGTTGAGCATTTCGACGGCAGCGAGGGCACGGTTGCCGAGGTCATGGCAGGCAGCGACACGGACGGCTGGATGGTGGTGCGCAACGGCGTGGCGCTTGCCGAGCGCTACCCGAGTGACATGACGGCCGAAACAAGGCACCTGCTGATGTCAGTCAGCAAATCCCTCGTTGGCACGGTGGCGGCCTCGCTGATAGCTGACGGCGAGATCGAGCCGAACCGGCTGCTGAGCGACTACGTGCCGGCGCTGAGCGAGTCCGGCTGGGCCGGCGCGACGGTGCGCAATGTCCTGGACATGCGCTCGGGTGTCCGCTTCTCCGAGGAATATCTGAACCCGAATGCCGAGGTCAGGCTGCTCGAGCAGGCGATCGACTGGGCCCCCCGTACCACGCCGGGTATCCCGCACAACCTCTACGACTTCCTGCTGTCCCTGTCGCAGGAGCGGCCGCATGGCGGTGCGTTCGACTATCGCAGCGGGGAGAGCGACATGCTCGGCTGGATCTGCGAGGCCGCGTCGGGTCAGCGGATGCCCGAGCTGATGTCACAACGTCTGTGGGCGAAGCTCGGCACCGAGTTCGACGCCTACATCGGCACCGATTCGGCCGGCAACGGCATGTTCGACGGCGGCATCTGCGCGGCGCTACGGGATCTCGCACGCTTCGGCTCGATGCTGGTACGCGAGGGAACATCGCTGACGGGGGAGCAGGTGGTCCCGGCATCGTGGATCGAGGACTGCGTGACCGGTGATACGGACAGCCGTGAAGCGTTCGCACAGAGCCGCGAGGACAACATGATGCCGGGCGGGATGTATCGGAACCAGTTCTGGCTGCCCTACCCGGAGGGCACCCGAATCCTGGTCTGCCTCGGTATCCACGGCCAGATGATCTACGCCAACCTCGAGACCGGGGTGGTGGCTGCCAAGGTCTCGAGCTGGCCCGAACCGCAGCACCCCTTCAAACTGTTCTCGACGCTGCGAGCCTTTCACACGATCTCGGGCCAGTACGCCTGAGTCGTGCGAAGACTCCGGGTGCGGAGAACCTGCCCGCGGCGATTGGGACTCAGAACGCCCTCGCCCGGATCAGATCTCTTCCAAGACGTCGAACGACCATACCTCGCTGGCCGTGCCGACCGGGCCGCTTGCGCGGTGCTGCGAGTGTCCCGCGCTGAAATCAGCACTCTGCATCCACGCCTGGAAGTCCTCCTCGGAACGCCAGCGCGTCAGGACCAGGCACACCTCGCGCCCGTCGTTGGGACGCAGCAGCTCGAACGACTCGAACCCCTCAGCCTTCTCGACGCGTCCGGCGCGGTTAGCAAAGCGCTGCGCGAACTCGTCGAAGCGCTCCCGGGGAACGGTGATCGCGTTGATCTTGACGACACTCATTCCTGCTCCTGTCAATCGATGTGCTCGGCGCCGGCCGGTGGCGGAACTCACCGGTGTCACGCGGCCGCGGTCCAGAACCTACCAGCCGAGCCCCTTGATCAGCTCCCGGCTCGTTTCCCGAAGCTGATCGCCAGGATCCCGAGACCCACAACGAGCAGCAGCCTGCCTGCAATCGAGTCGATCGCCGTCCATGCGTTCCCCGCGGCCACGCCCACAAGAATGAAACCGGTCGCCCAGATCGAGCAGCCGGCGAGCGTCATACCGATGAACTGCCAGATCGGAACCCGTCGTACTCCGGCGGGTAGCGACACGAACGTGCGGGCCAGCGGGAGCAGCCGCGCGATGAAGACGGCGCGGTTGCCCCGGCGCTCGAGCAGACCATCCCAGCGGGCGACGATCACACGGGCGCCCGGCACGTGCGCGACCACTCCGGATGCGCCGACGCCGTAGGCGATCATCGAACCCACCAGGTTGCCGAGTGTGCCCGCCAGGACTGCGATCGGGAACGCTAGCCAGCCCTGGTGCACGGCGAAGCCGGCGAACAGCAGCGTAATTTCGCTCGGGACTGGAATGCAGGCGCTTTCTGGAACCATCAGAAGGAACACGCCGACGGCGCCAAGCTGTCTGACAAGTTCGGTCAGGATCATACCGATAGTTAAGTGTACTTACCTATGTCACCACCTGCAGGACCACCCAAATCAAGACCACCGCAACCGGCCGCGACAGCTCTGCTGGCCACGGCACCGCTTGTCACCCGCTGGACGGAGCGCCTGCTGGCTCAGCTCGATCCGCGCCTGACGCTCTCCCAGTACCTGGCGTTGCGGGCGATTGCGGATGAGCCGCTCGGAGCGGCCGAACTGGCACATCGGACGGGTGTCTCGGGCCCGGCCGTTTCCCAGGTGGTCTCCACGCTGGTCGATGCCGGGTGGGTCGGGCGCGGTCGGGTGAGCGGCGACAGACGCCGCCAGGAGCTCTCTTTAACCTCGGACGGGCGTGCCGCCCTGCGGACTCTCGAGCGCCTGCTGACTGCCCGACTAGGCGATCTGATCGCCGACACCCCTGCCCCTGAGCTCGATGCCCTGTCGCACGCGCTGCCGTCCGTCCGAGCCGTACTGGCGGGCACGCCTCCGCCACGCCGTCCTGCGCGGCCGCCGCGACCGGCACACCCGGACCCGCCGCACCACCCTAGGCCGCCGCCACCACCCTAGGCCGCCGCCAATAATGGGGCGGTGAGACTCTCTTCCAGCCCAAGACGACGCGTGCGCCACGCACCCCGCCTCCCAGTTCACGCCCTCGTGATCGCGAGCATCAGCTCGGTTCAGGTCGGCGCCGCCTGGGCGACCACGATCTTCGATCAGGTGGGCGCCAGCGGGGCCTGCCTGCTGCGGCTCGTATCGGCCAGCGCCGTGATGCTCGCCGTGACCCGTCCCACCCTGCGAAGCGTGTCGCGCCGGCAGTGGCTCTCCGCCTGCTCGTTGGGCCTCGTGCTTGCCGGCATGAACCTCAGCTTCTACCACGCGATCAGCCGCATTCCACTCGGAACGGCTGTGACGATCGAGTTCATCGGGCCGCTTTTGGTCGCGCTCGCCGGCTCGCGACGGCCCCGCGACCTTGTCTGGGCTGTGCTTGCGGCTGCCGGAATCGTTGCGCTCTGTCACGGGTTCGGGCACGGCGCCGATGCCGTGGGCTTTGCCCTGGCCGGCACCGCAGGCCTGCTGTGGGGCTGCTACATCCTGCTCCAGGCACACCTCGGCCGGTCGTTCAAGGACAGTTCCGGCCTGGCGCTGGCGATGACCGTCGCCGCCATCGCGGTGCTGCCGTTCGGCATCGCCGGTGGTGCCGGCAACCTGCTCGACCCGAGTGTGCTGGGTGTCGGCGTAGCGGTGGGCATGCTGAGTTCCGCGATCCCGTACTCGCTCGAGCTGAAGGCGCTTCGCAGCCTCTCGACCGCCACGTTCGGGATCCTGATGAGCCTTGAGCCTGCGGTCGCTGCGATCGCTGGGGCGCTCGTGATCGGGCAGAGCATCACGCTCAGGGATGCCGTTGGGATCGGCCTTGTGATCGCCGCTTCGCTGGGTGCCTCGATCACGTCGCGGTCACCGCCGGAGACCCTGAATCCAGCGGCCTGAGCTGCGCGGCGGCGACTCTGTGATCAACGCCCGGCGAGTTCTCGCCTCGCTTGTGGGATCGGCTGGTCAGGTCGCCTGCTCGACACCTACTCCGACCGCTGCCTTCAGCGGGTCTGGCGGGCACAGCACTTCTCCTGGTGGATGACTCAGATGCTGCACGTCGATCCATCTGACGATGCGTACGGAGCCCAGCCCGCGCATTCACAGATACGCTACGTATGCAACTCAACGGCTGCCGCCACCTCGCTCGCCGAGAACTACGTCGGACTGCCGCTCTGAAAGGTGAGACTTGGGTGGCGCAGCTCGTAACGCTTCACGAAGCAATCGAAGAGACGGTGCATGACGGTGACAGCGTTGCGCTGGAGGGTTTCACGCATCTGATTCCGTTTGCTGCGGGGCATGAGGTGTTGCGTCAGGGGCGCCGGGAGCTTGAGCTGATCCGTATGACGCCGGACATCCTGTATGACCAGATGATCGGTGTGGGGGCGGTGCGCAGGCTGGTGTTCTCCTACGGTGGCAATCCGGGCGTCGGGTCGTTGCATCGCTTCCGTGACGCGATCGAGCATGCGTGGCCGCGCGCGATCGAGGTTGAGGAGCACAGTCACGCGGGGATGGCCAACCGCTATATGGCGGGAGCATCGAAGCTGCCGTTCATGGTGATGCGTGGTTACAGCGGCACGGACCTGCCGCAGCACACCAGGGTCAAGCCGATCGTCTGCCCGTTCACCGGCGAGCAGCTGACGGCGGTGCCGGCGCTGAATCCCGATGTCTCGATCGTCCATGCCCAGGAGGCCGACGGCGACGGCAACGTGCAGCTCTGGGGCATTCCGGGGGTGCAGAAGGAGGCGGTGCTGGCAGCCGCGGTGTCGGTGGTGACGGTCGAGCGGATCGTCGACAGGCTCCAGCCGCGCCCTGGCGGCGTGGTGATCCCGGGCTGGGTCATCGACTATGTGGCGCAGGCTCCGGGCGGCTCGAGGCCCTCCTATGCGCTCGGGATCACCGAGCGCGACAACGACTTCTACAGGGAGTGGGATGCGATCAGCCGCGACCGTGAGCAGTTCCTGGAGTGGATGACAGAGAACGGACTGAGCGGGGTGGCCCCGTGACGGACCAGGGCGGGGCTGGTGCCGAGGTTGCCGGCCGGCAAGCCGGCAACGGCGCTGAGCCGGAGTACACCAACGGTGAGCTGCAGACGATCGTGGCGGCCCGAAGCCTGGCTGGGAAGCGCTCCTGCTTCATCGGGGTCGGCCGGCCGAGCACGGCTGCGCTGCTGGCCCGCATGGTCCACAACCCCAAGCTGGTGCTGGTCTATGAGTCGGGCACGATCGGCGCGAAGCCCTACCACGTGCCCCTGTCGATCGGGGATGGCGAACTGGCGGAGACGGCCGACTTCGTGGTGTCGGTGCCGGAAATGTTCAACTACTGGATCGGTCCCGGGCAGGTGCAGGTCGCTTTCCTGGGGGCCGCGCAGGTCGACCGGCACGCAAACCTGAACTCGACCGTGATCGGTGATTACGACCATCCCAGGACGCGGCTGCCGGGGGCCGGCGGCGCGCCGGAGATCGCGACCGGATGTGAGGAGGTCGTCGTGATCGCGCCTCACAGTCGCCGGACGTTCGTGGAGACGCTCGATTTCAGGACCACCCGTGGGGATCGCACGACCCTGGTGATCACCGACCTGGGCGTGCTCGAGCCGGTCGACGGCGAGCTGACGCTGGCGGTCCTGCATCCGGGGGTCACCGTCGAAGAGGTGCGGGAGGGCACCGGCTGGGAACTCAGAGTTGTGGATAACGTGCGGGTATCAGAGGCGCCGAGCGTCGAGGAACTCGCAGCACTCAGGGAGCTGGTCGCAAGATGAACACCGGAAGTGATGGAACGCAGGCACCGGATCAGGATGAGGTTCGCAAGATCTACGATCCGGTGGCGGATACCCCGGCTCGTTATCGGCGCGATCCGGCGGGGGCGCACCCGCCGTTGGACTACCCGCCGTACAAGTCGACGCAGTTGCGTCATCCGAAGCAGCCGCTCGTGTACCTGCCGCACACGATCACGGAGATCACGGGCCCGCAGTTGGATCGCACACTGCATCTGAGGGACACCGACAACGATCTGACGGTGCAGGCTGGGGGCGAGCCGATCGGTGAGCGGATCATCGTTTCAGGGCATGTGTATGACACGGAGGGCAAGCCGTTGCGCGACACGCTGGTGGAGATCTGGCAGGCGAACGCCGCGGGCCGCTATGACCACAGGTGGGACCGTTGGGCGGCACCGCTTGACCCGAACTTCCACGGCGCCGGGCGTGTCCTGACCGATGCGAACGGGCGCTACGAGTTCACGACGATCCGGCCGGGACCATATCCGTGGGGCAACCACTACAACGCGTGGCGGCCTGCCCACATTCATTTCTCGATGCTTGGACGTGCGTTCACGCAACGGCTGGTGACGCAGATGTACTTCCCCGATGATCCGTTCTTCCCCTACGACCCGATCTTCAACTCGGTGCGGGACGAGCAGGCCCGCGGGCGGATGATCTCGAGTTTCAACATTCATGAGACCAGGCCGAACTGGGCGCAGGCGTTCAATTGGGATGTCTATCTTCGCGGCCCCGCGGCGACGCCGTTTGAGGAGGTTCACCCATGATCTTCGAGGTGACCCCCTCTCAGACCGTTGGTCCGTACTTCGCGATCGGTATGCCGTTTGAGGGTGGGCATCTGATCGTCCCCGAGGACACGCCTGAAGCGATCCGGATCAGCGGCACGATCTACGACGGCCGCGGAGAGATCATCCCCGACCATCTGATCGAGTTCTGGCAGACCGACTCCGAGGGCCGATTCGCCGACATCTACGGCTACGGCGAGCAGTCGACGCTCGCGGGGTTCCGGGGGTTCGGTCGCTGCGGCGTCGAGGACGGCGACGGCACATACCGGATGGTGACGGTGAAGCCGGGGCAGGTGCCGGCGCCGGACGGCAGCATGCAGGCCCCCCATATCGACGTGACGCTGTTCGCGCGCGGGATGCTCAATCGTGTGGTCACGCGCCTGTACTTCGCTGATGAGGCTGACGCCAACGCGCAGGATCCGGTGCTCGCGACCGTGCCCGCCGAGCGTCGTCATACGCTGCTGGCACAGCCCGCCGATGACGGATACCGCTTCGACATCCAGCTCCAGGGCGACCGAGAGACCGTCTTCTTTGACATCTGACCTGTTCGCCGGAACCTACGCGCGAGGCGGTGCCGCACCGGCCGTCGGCGCGGACGCGTGGGTCGAGGCGATGGTCCAGGTCGAAGCGGCACTCGCCGTGGCCTGCGTGGCCGAGGGCCTGATCCCGGCGACCGCCGCCGCCGCGATCGTGGCCGCGGTCAGGGAGGGCGCACTCGATGTCGATGCGATCGCCGACGAGGCTGGCGATCACGCCACCGTGGTGATCCCGCTCGTGGCCCAGCTGCGGGCGCGCGTAGGTGAGGAGTTCGCGAACGCTGTGCACGTGGGCGCCACCAGCCAGGACATCGTCGACACCGCTGCGATGCTGGTGTCAAGGCGCGCATCTGACGCGATCCTGGCTGACACGCGCGCGGCAGTTTCGGCGGCGGCTCGGCTGGCTCTCGCGCACCGGGACACTCCGCTGGCGGGCCGCACGCTACTGCAGCAGGCGTTGCCGACGTCGTTCGGGCTGGTCGCCGCAGGCTGGATGGTGGCGCTGGCGCAGACGATTGCGGAGCTTGAACGCGTGCGCGATCAGGTGCTGGCGGTACAGATGGGCGGGCCTGTCGGGAACCGCGCCCCGGCAGTCGCGGCGCACGTGGCGGCGACGCTCGAGCTGTCCGAGCCGCTGCTGCCGTGGCACACCGACCGCACGCGTGTTGGGCAGCTGGCCGCGGCTCTCGGTGCACTCGCCGGCGCCGCCGGCAAGATCGCGCGCGACGTCACGCTGCTGGCACAGAGCGAGGTCGGTGAGGTGCGAGAGGGTGGTGTCGGCCGGGGCGCCTCCTCCGCGATGGCGCACAAGCGCAACCCCGTCGCCGCCGTGTCTGTGCTCGCCTGTACGAGGAGGACGCCGGGACTGGTCGCGACGTTGCTGGCGGGAATGGAGCAGGAACACCAGCGCGCCGCCGGCGCCTGGCAGGCGGAGTGGGGCACCCTGGGGGATCTGCTGGCGCTCACCGGCTCGGCGGCGGCCTGGCTGGCGGATCTGCTCGAGCACCTCGAGGTGGACACACAGCGCATGCGTGCGAATCTCGAGCTGCTGGCGCGGGCGGGCGTCAGTGGAGCGGCTGAACCGGAGCGGCACCTGGCCGGTGCGGGTGAGCTGGTCGATCGGGCGTTGGCAGAGGTCCCACGACGAGCGCGGTTCGGCTCATGAGCTCCGTCGCGCTTCACAGTGCGGTATCGGGGCCATCTGGTCAGCCTGCCCTGCTGCTGGGCGGCTCCCTCGGGACTACCGTTGCGATGTGGGAGCCACAGGCCAGCGGTGCTCTCCGCCCGCCTGCGGCTGGTCGCCTTCGATCATCGCGGCCACGGTGCCTCGCCGGTTCCGACAGGCCCGTACACGATCGCGGCGCTGGGGCAGGACGTGATCGCGCTGATGGACCGGCTCGGGCTCTCCCGTGCCTCCTATTGCGGGATCTCGATCGGCGGGATGGTGGGTCAGTGGCTCGCGATCAACCATCCCGACCGGATCGAGAAGCTGATCCTGATTGCCACCTCGGCTCACCCGGGCAACCCCGGCTCGTGGCATGAACGGGCGCAGGCGGTGCGCGCGGCCGGGACCGTCGAGACGATCGCCGAGACGATCGTCTCCCGCTGGGTGACCCCCGGCTGGGCCGCCGAGCATGGACACGTGGTCAGCACCCTGCGCGAGATGCTGGCGGCCACCCCGGTCGAGGGATATGCGAGCTGCTGCGAGGCGATCGCCGATTTCGACCTGCGCAGCGAGCTGTCAAAGATCGTGGCGCGAACGCTCGTGATCAGCGGTGCCGATGACCCGTCGCTTCCGCCTGAGCACCAGCGTCTGATCGCGGGCAGCGTGCCGGACGCGCGGCTCGCCGTGATCCGCGACGCGGCGCACATTCCCACCGTCCAGCACCCGACTCAAGTCAACGACCTGATCCTCGATCACCTCGACCTGGGAGCGCCGGCATGAGTGACGACGAGTCGTACGAGCACGGGATGCAGGTTCGCCGGGAGGTGCTCGGCGATGCGCACGTCGATCGAGCGATCGCCGGGACGACCGACTTCAGCGCCCCGTTCCAAGAGTTCATCACCCGTTTTGCCTGGGGAGGGGTCTGGACGCGCGATGGCCTCGACCGACGTACCCGCAGCGTGATCACGCTGTCGGTGCTGACGGCGCTCGGCCGCGAGAACGAGATCGCGATGCACGTGCGTGCGGCCCTTGCCAACGGCCTCACCGAGCAGCAGTTGGCTGAGGTCCTGATCCACACCGCGGTCTACGCAGGGGTGCCTGCGGCCAACTCGGCGTTCGCGATCGCCCAACGAGTGCTCGACGGAGTCGACGACTGACGCCCATCAGTCCGGGGTAGCGGTTGGACTGCTACCTGAGTCTGAAGTTAGCCTACAAAAATCCGCCAAATTGCCGGTTGCGGGGAGGTTGGTGCGCTCTACCCTCGATCGCATGAGTGTTGGCCAGAGCCGGTTCCTGCGCACCAAGGTCCCCGAGATCACCGCGATCTTCTGGGTCCTGAAGCTTCTGACCACCGGCATGGGTGAGGCGATGTCCGACGCCATGGGCCAGAAGAACGTGCCGATCGCGGCCGCCATCGGCATCTTCGGGATGTGGCTTGCACTTTGGCTGCAGTTGCGCCAGCGCGAGTACCGTGCGCCCTACTACTGGTTCGCTGTGATGATGGTCGCGGTCTTCGGGACCATGGCCGCCGATGGCATCCACGACGGCGCCGGTATCGGCTACACGGTCACGACGCCGCTGTTCGCGATCATCACCGCGCTGATCTTCTGGCGCTGGTATCGCAGCGAGGGCACGCTCTCGATCCACAGCATCAACACCCGGCGGCGTGAGCGCTACTACTGGGCCGCGGTGCTTGGCACCTTTGCGCTCGGGACGGCCGCGGGCGATCTGCTGGCGCTCCAGTTCAACCTCGGATTCTGGCCCTCGGCGCTGCTGTTTGCGGTCCTGTTCGCGGTCCCGGCGGTGGGGTACTGGCGGTTGAACTGGAACCCGATCTTCGCGTTCTGGTTCGCCTACGTCATCACGCGCCCACTGGGAGCGTCATTCGCCGACGGCTTCAGCAAGCCCACCAACGGCGGCCTCAACCTCGGCGACCCGACCGTGAGCCTGATCGCATTCGCGATCTTCGCGGCGCTCGTCGCCTGGGTGACGGTGTCCAGGCTCGACGTGCAACGTGTCGACGGAGTGCAAGCCGAGACCGAGGGCGCTCGCCGCGTCCACCACGAGCTTCATGTGCAGCCCGTTTTCGTTCCGGAGGCGGACTAGCGGGACACCGGCGCGGCGCTTTCACTGGCGTTCTGGCGTCGCGAGCGCCAACATCTGCCCATGGCCGATCACTCAGAGGAGCTTCTGTTCACAGGGTTGAACCAGAGGATCGAGCGCGTTGCCCGGTTCAGCGCCTCCCACCCGCTGCTGACGGACGCGCTGCTGGCCTCCGCGATCGCCGCCGCGAGCATCGTGGGACTGGCGGTGCAGGGGCGCGTGACCCCGGCCATGCTCGGCTTCTGCGCGGCACTGTGCCTGCCGCTGCTGCTGCGCCACCGTGACCCGCGTCTGGCCTTTGGCGGCGTTGCTCTCGCGGCCCTTGCTCAGTGGGCCTTCTCGGGGCCGCAACTTGCGGACGCGGCGGTGCTGGTCGCGCTCTACTGGGTGTGCCTTGAGTGCAGCGCGAGGGCGATCCTGGTTGCCGTTGTGGTGGTCGAGGCCGGCGCGGTCATGCTCGCGCTCTCCTGGGAGGACCAGATCTTCAGGTACTGGGTGGGCGTCAGCGGCCTCGGTGTTGCCGCGGCGGCCCTCGGCCTGATGATCCGCCAGCGCCGGGAGCTGCTGCTGTCGCTCCAGGAGAAGGCGGCGCGGCTCGAGTTCGAGCGCGATCAACAGGCGGAGCTCGCAACCGCCGCCGAGCGCGCCCGGATCGCACGCGAGATGCACGACATCGTCTCGCACAACCTGACGGTGATGACCGCGCTCGCCGATGGTGCCCGCTACGCGCTCGATACCTCGCCTCTGCAGGCGGCGAGCGCGATCGAGCGACTGGCGGCCACCGGGCGAGAGGCGCTCGTGGAGATGCGTCGCCTGCTCGGAGTGCTGCGCGATGACTCCGCACTGGAATCCTTCGAGCCGCAACCGACGCTCGAGCGCCTCGACGATCTGATCTCCCGTGTGGACGCCGCCGGGATCCCGGTGACGATCTCGCTCGATGGCGCCCTTGACCAGCTCGCGCCCGGTATCCAGCTGACCGTCTTCCGCGTGGTCCAGGAGGCGCTCACCAACACGCTCAAGCACGCCGACAGACCCACCACCGCACACCTCGATCTCCGCTGCCGCGGCGGTGAGGTGGAGGTCGATGTGACGAACGCCGGTACGGGCGAGGGCGGCCCTCGCACAATCGGTGAGCGGGTTCCAGCTCTGATCTCTGACGGCCGCGGCCTGCGGGGAATGCGCGAGCGCGCCAACGTCTACGGCGGTCAGCTCGCGTTCGGGCCGACCGACGATGGCGGCTGGCGCGTGCACATGCGCCTCCACGCCGAAAAGCAGGTCGCGGTGCCGCGTCCGATGGAGACGGTGTTGTGAGCGGGCGCGCGCGCCCGGACGCTGCTCTGGAGGGGATCCTGTGAGCACCTCAGTCCTGCTGGTCGACGACCAGCAGCTGATGCGGATGGCGTTCCGGATGGTGATAGAGAGCCAGCCGGACCTGCAGGTCGCGGGCGAGGCGGCCACCGGGGCAGAGGCGGTCGCCCGCACGGGTGAGCTGAGACCAGACGTGGTGCTGATGGATGTGCGAATGCCTGGGCTCGACGGAGTCGAGGCGACCCGGCGCATAATCGCCTCGGGCAGTGACGCCCGCGTGATCATCCTCACCACCTTCGACCTCGATGAGTACGTCTACGCGGCGCTGCGGGCTGGTGCCAGCGGCTTCCTGCTCAAGGACGCCCAGCCGGCCGACCTGCTCTCGGCCATCCGTGTGGTCGCTCGCGGTGACGCGGTGGTGGCGCCGAGCATCACCCGCCGGCTTCTGGACGCATACGCGCATCGTCTCCGTGCCCCGAATGACGGCGAGCTCGGTGGTCGCATCGACGAGGCCGCGCAGGAACGCCTGGACTCGTTGACCACGCGTGAACGCGAGGTGCTGATGCTCGTGGCCGCGAGCCTGTCTAACGCTGAGATCGCTGAGCGGCTGGTGTTGTCGGAGGCCACGGTCAAGTCGCACGTCGGCCGCATCCTTGCCAAGCTCGACCTCCGTGACCGCGTTCAGATCGTGGTCTTCGCGTACGAGACAGGACTCGTCACGCCGGCCTCGGGCTGATCAGAACGGACCTGTGGACTCGCGCACGACCAGCTTCGTGGCCAGCTCCACATGCAGCGCCTCTATCCGCTGACTCTGCAACAGCCGCACCAGCTGAGTCACCGCCATCCGGCCCATCTCGGCCAGTGGTTGGCGCACCGTGGTCAGCGCCGGGTGCACGACCGTCGCCTCGGAGGTGTCATCGAAGCCGACGACGGATAGATGGTCCGGAACGTCAAGTCCACACTGGCGCGCGGCGCGAAGCGCTCCGATCGCGAGCATGTCATTGAACGCGAAGACCGCGGTCGGTGGGTCGGGCAGAGCGAGCAGCTCCATCGTCGCCTCGAAGCCGCCGTCGCGGTTGAAGTCCGACTCGATCTGAAGCTCTGGGTCCCACGTGATTCCAGCCTCGCCCAGTGCGCCGCGGAAGCCGCGAAGGCGTTCCTCGGTAGCCAGCCAGTCACGCGGGCCTGTGATCGCGGCGATGCGCCGGTGGCCGAGCTTCAACAGATGTTCGGTTGCCTCGCGAGCGCCAGAGAGGTGCGAAGCCGACACGGTCGGGACAGTCTCATCCGGCTGCGTGCGCGGGTCGACGATCACAAACGGGTATCCCTGGTCCTGGAGCGCGCGCAGTTCCGCGGGCGACTCCTCAGGGAGGATCAGAAGCGCGCCGTCGGTGGTGCCCTGGCGCAGGCGCTGCAGCAGCGAGACCTCGCGGTCGTGCTCGTGCAGCGTCGGGCAGAGGACCATCGGAATGTCGTGCTCGTAGAAGGCCTCGCTGACCCCCGCGAGGATCTCCGAGAAGTACGAGTGGTGGATCAGCGGCAGCGTCACCCCGACCAACCCGCTGCTACCGCTCAGCGCGGGCTGGCGGCTGACCGTGTAACCGGACTCGGTGATGACTCGCAGCACCTGCTCGCGGACGGCGTCTGAAACCTCAGGCCGACCGTTGACCACCCGGGACACGGTGGCTGGGGACACCCCAGCGAGCCGCGCGATGTCGCGGACCGTCGGCTTTCCCTGGCCGCGGCCCTGACCGTTGGCGGTGCGGGTCAGTTCTGCCATGACGGCATTGAATCACATCTGAAACGTTTCAGGAAAGTTTTCTTGACATAGCAGAAACGTTTCAGTTAGCCTCTCTTCAAGAGGAGCTGGGAGAGCGAATTGGTTTTTATTGCGAGACGACTTGCGTTCTATGCTGTGGCTGCCTGGGTGGCGATCACCGTCAACTTTTTCATTCCGCGCGCCACGCCTGGCAACGCGGTCGAAACGATGATGGCCAAGTTCCCGGATCTTCAGCCGCAGGCGGCCAAGGCGCTCGAGGCGGAATTCGGCGTCGGCCATCAGGGAAGCCTCCTGCATCAGTACTGGGTCTACCTGGGCAACCTCGCGCACCTCAACCTGGGGACGTCCATCAGCCTCTATCCGGACAAGGTCACGAGCGTGCTCGCGACCACGGTTCCGTGGACCCTGATTCTGGTTGGCACGGCCACCGTGATCAGCTTCGCGCTCGGCACGTTGCTGGGAATCTTCGCCGCCTGGCGCCGGGGCGGGTGGGTCGACCAATCGCTGCCCGCATTCACGTTTCTGCAGGCAACACCGTATTTCTTCCTCGCCCTGCTGGCGATCGAGTTCTTCTCACTCGATTGGCACATCTTCCCGGTCAGCGGCGGATACACACTGGGGCTCACGCCGGGGTGGAACTTGACCTTCATCTCGAGCGCGTTCTACCACTCCCTGCTGCCGGCGCTGACGATCATCGCGACCTCGATGGCGGGGTGGATGCTGCAGATGCGCAACGTGACGATCACGACGCTCGGCGAGGACTACGTGCTGGCGGCGCAGGCCAAGGGTCTCAGCACCCGCCGGGTTGTCTTCACATACGCGGCGAGGAACGCGATCCTGCCGAACATCGCGGGCTTCGCGCTTGCGATCGGGTTCGTCGTCGCCGGGGCACTGGTGATGGAGATCGTCTTCTCGTATCCCGGCGTGGGACTCACGCTCTACAACGCGGTGACCGCGAATGATTACCCGCTCACGCAGGGGATCTTCCTTTGCATCTCGTTCGCTGTGTTGCTGGCCTGTATGGCCGCGGACGTGATTTACGTATTGCTCGATCCGCGAGTCAGAACGAGGCAGGCCTACTGATGTCGGTCGCAGTTCCGATCAAAGTTAACGAGCGTGGTCCTCGGAGCGCTTCCTCGCCGGCCTGGCGCCGGCTGACGCGCTCGATGCCGACGAAGGCCAAGATCGGTGCGGGCATCTTCGCGCTTTTCATCTTGATCGCCATCATCGGGCCCGCAGTCGCCCCGTACGACCCAAGCCTCACGACCACGCAGACCGTCGCACTCCCGCCGAACATCCACCATCTGCTCGGCACGACATCGACCGGGCAGGACGTGCTTTCCCAGCTGCTCGTGGGGATGCGCTCCACCGTCGTGCTCGGCCTCATGACCGGCGTGATCGCCACCACCCTGGCGGTCGTGGTGGGCGTCTCAGCGGGTTTTCTCGGCGGCGCTGCCGACGAGTTTCTATCGCTGATCACGAACGTCTTTCTGGTGTTGCCCGCACTTCCCCTCCTGATCGTGCTGCTCGGATATCTGCCGCAGAACACTGGAGAGTTGCCGGTGGCGATCGTGCTCAGTGGACTCGGGTGGCCATGGGGAGCGCGCGTGGTCCGCGCTCAGACGCTAACGCTGCGCAACCGCGATTATGTTCTCGCTGCTCGGGAGAGCGGGGAGAGGAGTTGGCGCATCATTCTCTTCGAGATCCTGCCCAACGAGGTCAGCCTGATCGCTGCCGGGTTTGTGTCCACCGTCCTTTACGCGATTCTCACTTCGGTCGCGCTCGCATTCATCGGTCTCGAGAGCTTCAGCGGATGGAGCCTCGGCACGATGCTCTACTGGGCCCAGAGCCAGGAGGCGATCCAGCTCGGAGCCTGGTGGTGGTACATCCCGCCGGGCTTCGCAGTCGCCCTGCTTGGTATGAGCCTCGTGCTGCTCAACTTCGGCCTTGACGAGATCGGCAATCCGCGTCTGCGTGACGGTGGGCGTCGTAAGGTCAAGGGTGAGCGCCGCGGGCGTGCATCAGATCCCACGCCAGTGATCAGGGAGTCGCTGTGAGCACTTCACAACAGGCAGCCGTCGGCGTGGTGAGCGCGACGGACGGGCCTGCGGCGACACCCGCGCCGGTACTTGAGATTCGTGATTTCTCGATCTCCTTTGCGACCGAAGCCGGAGACGTCAGGGCCGTGCGCGACGTCGACTTCACGCTGGCGCCGGGAGAGATCGTCGGCCTCGCGGGGGAGAGCGGCTCGGGTAAGTCCACACTCGCGCTTGGTGCCTGCCGGTTGCTGCGCCCGCCGGCGATCATCAACAGCGGAAGCGTCATCTACCGCGGACGCCGCGTGCCGCCCCAGGGTGTGGAAATCCTGGACCTCACGCCGCAGGAGCTTCGGGCCCTGCGTTGGCGCGAGATCGCAATCGTGTTCCAGAGCGCGATGAACGCATTGAATCCGGTGCTGCGTGTGGAGGCCCAGCTCGGTGATGTGATCGATGCTCATCTCGATCTCACTCGTGATGAGAAGCGCGAGCGGCTCGACTCGCTGCTCGACATGGTCGGCATCCCACGCAAGCGCTTGCGCAGTTACCCCCATGAGCTGTCCGGAGGAATGCGGCAACGAATCATGATCGCGATGGCGCTCGCGACGAATCCCGAAATCGTGATCATGGACGAGCCTACGACCGCGCTTGACGTCGTCGTCCAGAGGGAGATCCTGGCCGAGATCGCCGAGCTCCAGAAGGAACTCAAGTTTGCGGTCCTGTTCATCACGCACGACCTGTCCCTGCTGCTCGAGATAGCGGATCGCATCGCGATGCTATACGGCGGCCAGATGGTGGAGACAGGCAGCGGCGAGCAGATCCATCACCGCACGGCGCATCCCTACACCCGCGGTCTGTTGAACTCATTCCCCAGCGTTCGAGGCCCGCGACGTCAGCTCGCCGGGATTCCCGGATCCCCACCCGACCCACTGGACATGCCACCCGGTTGTCCGTTTCAGCCTCGCTGCCGGTTCGCAAAATCCGAATGCGCGACCGTGGACATGCGGCTGCTTCCGGCCGAAGCCGATAGCCCCGAGCATCTCACCGCATGTCCCTACGTGAAAGTCGGAGAGCTCGAGCCGCCACGCGTCGTCGGCGCCAACACCGGAGAGGTTCTGTGATGGCCAACCCCGATACGACGATCAGCAGTCCCGCCGTGACCGATGTCGCCCCGGTCGTCCTCGAGGCCAAGAACCTGGTCAAGGAGTACAGGCTCGGACGCGGTCGCCACGCGGCGGTCATCGCGGCCGCAAATGACGTTTCCCTGCAACTGCGGCGCAGTGCGGTGGTCGCGCTGGTCGGTGAGAGCGGGTCCGGTAAGTCAACGGTCGCCAAGCTCCTGACCGGACAGGAGCGTCCAACCAGCGGTGAGGTCGTGTTGGATGGCGAGCCCGTGCATCTCTCTGGCCGCCGCGCGTTCCGGGCCTACAAGAGTGAAGTTCAGATGGTCTTTCAGGATCCGTTCGCTTCGCTGAACCCGACCCACAAGGTCCGCTATCCACTCGAGCGCGCCGTCCGCCTGCACCGTCCCGAGCTCGGAGGCCAAGCCGTGGCCGATGAACTCGTGCGCCTGATGAACGAGGTCCGGCTGAGCCCTGCCGAGCAGTTCCTCGAGCGCTATCCGCATCAGCTGTCCGGTGGCCAGCGCCAGCGCGTTTCAATCGCGCGTGCCCTAGCGGTCGGGCCCCGAGTGTTGCTCGCGGACGAACCTGTGTCGATGCTTGATGTCTCGATCCGGCTCGAGGTGCTGGACGTGATCGATCAGCTCCGCCAGCGCTTCGAGCTCGCTGTCCTCTACATCACACACGACATCGCGTCGGCGCGTTACTTCGCCGGGGAGACATTGGTGATGTACGCGGGTGAGATCGTCGAGCGGGGACCGTCGGAAGACATCAGCCAGACGCCGGCGCACCCATATACACAGTTGCTGTTGGCCGCGGCGCCGGACCCGGACCGCCTAGGCGCTTCGATCGATGAGCGGCTGGCACCCAGCGCAAGAAAGGCGGGGAGCATCCCGACCGACACTGTCGGTTGCCGCTTCAGCACCCGCTGTCCGTTCGCTGACGACCAATGCCGGGCCGAGTCACCGCCGTTGCGCGCGATCGATCAGCATCGCGCCGCGGCCTGCTGGCGACTCGAAGTTGCGGCACCAAAGCTTGTCCAAAAGCAACGGGAGGAGAGGAGCGTGGCACTGCCCCAATGACTTGGGCCTGAGCGGCCTACCGGCGCGACAGCACGCTGCCGCGCCGGGGCCGAAACCGGCGGCGCGTGATGGGCACGTGACCGCCACATCGAACTACATCACTGCAGTAAGAAAGGTACATCACCTAATGCAACCGAAATCCAAGAGGTCGTTGGTGCTGGGGCGTCGCGCTTCAGCAGCCTTGGCCGCCGCAACGTCGGCGGTGCTGGTCGCGGGTCTCGCGGCGCCGGGCGCCTCGAGCGCCCGCGTGTCCGCGCATGCCGCGTCGAGCCCACCGTTGGTCTTTGAGTCGAGCCCGGAAACCGGCTTCACCCCGGCGAACTACAACCCGTACGTGCAGTCAACGCCTGCCTATCAGGCCGGTGCCGACTCGCTGATCTATGAGCCGCTGATGGACTTCAATCTCGCAAATCCAGCGGCTAAGCCCTACTACATGCTTGCCACCGCCTACAAGTGGGGTAATGGTGGTAAGTCGATCACGTTCACGATCCGTCACAACGTGAAGTTCAACAACGGTTCGGCCATGACGCCGGCCGACGTGGCCTTCAGCTTCAACCTGCTGAAGCAGAACGCGGATGTCAACACAGCTGGACTCGCTATCACCGGCACGTCTGTCTCCGGTGACAATGTGACGGTCAATTTCAAGACGCCCCAGTACACCAACCTGCAGTCGATCGGCAACACCTACATCGTGCCGCAGTCCGTCTGGAGTTCGGTCGGCGATCCCGCGACCTACATCGACGCCAACCCGGTCGGCACCGGTCCCTACATCGTGACCTCGACTGGCGCGGCGGGTATCACCATGAGCACCAATCCTCATTACTGGGGCGGCGCACCTGGGGTCAGCACGATTCAGATCCCGGCGATCGCCTCCAACACGACGGTGCTCTCGCTGCTGACCACTAATCAGCTCACCTGGGCCGGCAACTTCATCAGCGGCCTGGCTCAGAAGTTCGTCAAGCCATCGCCGTCGACGCACCAGGTGTGGTTCGCTCCCGTGCAGACCAACTCACTCGAGCCGAACCTGAAGAAGTGGCCCACCAACCAGCTCGCCGTCCGTCAGGCGATCAGCCTGGCGATCAACCGCACCGCGATCGACCAGCAGGGCGAGGCGGGTCTGGAGCCGGTCGCGACCAACGCCAGCGGCATCGTGCTGCCCGGCTTCAAGAATCTGTTGGCACCGGCCGTGAAGAAGGACACCCTGTCACCGCACCCGCAGACGGCGAAGGCGATTGCCGTTCTAAAGGCCGCAGGCTACAAGCTCAAGCACGGCTTCTTCTATCTCGGCAAGAAAGAAGTCACGGTTCCCGTGACCGACCCGGCCGCATACACCGACTATGCGGAAGACGATTCGCTGATCGCAGGTGAGCTGCGCAAGGCCCACATCAACTCCACGTTCTATGGGCCGAGCCCGTCAGTCTGGGCAGCGAACATCACGAAGGGCAACTTTGTCCTGACGCAGCACTGGTCGCAGACGACTATCTCTGCTTACCAGCTGTACAACACCTGGCTGAACAGCGACGAGATCGGTAACTCCGCCGGCAACTTCGAGCGGCTGAAGAACCAGAAGATCAATGGTGATCTCGCGAAGCTCGCGGCTCAGACCACGACCCGCGGTCAGCTCAAGTACCTGACACCGATCGAGGGGTATGTGGCCACGAATCTCCCGGTCATCCCGACCGTGTACGGTGCCGCGTTCGATGAGTACAACTCGTCGAACTACACCGGCTGGCCCTCCGCCAAGAACCAGTATGAGATCGGGCAGCCCGGCTCGCCGCAGAACGAGATCGTCGTTCTGCACCTGCACGCGAAGTAGTAAGACACCTCGGCGCAGTGATCGCCCCGCTCCCTTCGGGGAGCGGGGCGATGGCGCCGGCCACTCACAGCCAGCAGAGAGAGGAAGAAAATGACGGCCACCGAGACCAACGGATCGGGGAAGGCTGTGCGCACGTTTCCCGCGGGTTTCGTCTGGGGCGTCGCCGCGGCCCCATACCAGATCGAAGGATCCGCCACGACCGACGGACGAGGCCCATCAATTTGGGACTCCTTAAGTGACGCTCCCGGCAAGGTGCTGAATGTGCGAGCCCCCGGCGAGCCCCCAAAGAGCCCCATGGACGCCATCTGGCATCCGATTCAGGACGGCGAGAGCTCCAGGCTCGCGGCCAGCCCAGCATGAGCGCGTCGAGGCACAGCGGCGACGGCCGCACCGCACGGAGGTTCCCGGAAGGGTTTGTCTGGGGTGTGGGCACATCCTCCTACCAGATCGAAGGTGCCGTGGACGCGGATGGCCGTGGGCGCTCGATCTGGGATGTCTTCACCCATACCCCCGGCCGGGTGTTCCGCGGTGACACGGGCGACATCGCGTGCGATTCCTACAACCGCATGGACGATGACCTGCGGCTGCTACGCGAGCTGGGCGTAGGCGCGTACCGCTTCTCGGTCTCCTGGTCGCGCGTGTTGCCGAACGGCGCCGGAGCGGTGAATCAGGCCGGTCTGGACTATTACCGCCGCTTGGCCGAGGGTCTCAACGAGAACGGGATCAGGCCGATCACGACCGTCTACCACTGGGATCTCCCGCAGGCGCTCGAGGATCGCGGGGGCTGGGCCGACCGCGACACGGCAAGCCGGCTCGGCGAACTCGCGGAGCTGCTGGCGGGCGCGCTGGGCGATCAGGTTGGAGCCTGGATCACGATCAACGAGCCGCTGCAGACCGTCGATCAGGGTTATCGCACGGGCACTCACGCCCCCGGGCGTCGCGACCATCGGCTGGCGGCGGCGGCCATCCACCACGTGATGCTCGCGCACGGCCTCTCACTTGAGGCGCTGCGTGCGAACCTGCCAAGCGGGACGCCACTGGGCCCGACGATGGACCCACAGCCGTTTGTTCCGCTCTGTGAGGCCGCAGTACCGGTGGCCGACGCACTCGACGCCGAGTACAACCGCGTCTATCTGGACCCGGTCTTCCGCGGTGCATACCCGGAAGGCATGCGCCCGGAGATGCGACCCTCGCAGTCGCTGATCAAGGACGGTGACATGGAGTTGATCTCGGCCCCGATCGATTTCTTCGGCCTCAACTATTACCGCCCGCACTACGTTCGCGCGGGTGACTGGTCCGACCTACGTATTGGCGAGTCGCAGATTCCTGACTATCCCGGTTTCGTGAATTATCTGGCGCCCGGTCTGGAGCGCACCGTGATGGGCTGGCCGATCGTGCCTGAGTCGATGCGCGAGCTGCTGGTCCGCCTGCACGAGGAGAGCGGGGGCCTGCCGATCTACATCACCGAGAACGGGTGCGCAGCCGACGACTACCTGACGCCCCAGGGAACGGTCGAGGACCAGGAGCGGATCGTGTTCATCCACAGCCACCTCGAGGCCGCGCTGCACGCGATCGCGGATGGCGTCAACGTCGCCGGCTACTTCCACTGGTCGCTGATGGACAACTTCGAATGGGCTGAGGGGTACCGCCGCCGGTTCGGCCTCTACCACGTGGACTTCTCCAGCGGTGCTCGCACGGCCAAGCGCAGCGCCCAGTTCTACCGCGGCGTTGCACGTACAGGTGAACTGCCTGCGCTCGAGGATGTGCTCGTGTCAGGACCGTCGGCACGGCGGGTGCCGGACACTCCGGCCCCGGTTTGACCGGCCCGCCGGTCTCAACCGGCTGCGTGCCTGAGCTGTTCGTGACGGCGGACGAGCTTCACACGCGGGCGGCCGTGCGGCTCGCCGAGCGCGCGCTCATGGGCGTCGATCGCCTCCCAACCGGAGTAGTCGATCATGTCGACGCCGTTCTGCCGCAACTGTTCGAGCAGGCGATCGGGTGAGTCGGTGGGCGTCGGCAGCCGACCGGCGGCGAAGTCCTCGAGCAGGAGTTCGGTGGTCTCCTGCGCGCACTTCTTGTTGGTGCCGATAACGCCGGACGGTCCACGCTTGACCCAGCCCGCTGCGTACAGGCCGGGGATCGGCTCGCCCGTCGCCGGGTCGAGCACCCGGCCGTCGCTATTCAGCACAGTCTGACGACGGTCGTCGAACGGGACGCCCGGAAGCGGCCTGCCGACATAGCCAACCGCCCGTAGGACGAGACCGGTCTCGATCCGCTCGGTCACACCGGTGGGTCGGGCCTTGAGCGAGCCGTCCTCGGCGGCCACGAGCTCGTTGCGCTCCACGACCAGCGTCTGCACTCTGCCGTCACCCTCGATTGCGACGGGTGAGGTCAGGAACCGCAGCACGATCCGGCGCGGCTTTCCGGCCGGCGTCAGAGCCGCATACCCGGTCAGGGTCTCGACGTTGCGCTGTGTGGTTCCGTCAGCCGCAGCGAGCGCGGCCGCGCCGGCTTCGTCAAGCCGCATGTCCGCAGGATCGACGATGACATCCGCCAGTTCGAGGTCGACCAGCTCCCGCAGCTCCGGGTTGGTGAACGCTGCCTGCACCGGGCCGCGCCGCCCGAGCACCACGATCTCCTCGACCTCGGAGTCGCGCAGCAACTCGATCGCGTGGTCGGCGATGTCGGTCACCTGGAGCTCCTTGACCGACAGCGCCAGCATTCGTGCCACATCCAGGGCGACATTGCCGTTGCCGACCACAACCGCCCGCCTGCAGGAGAGGTCGAAGTCGCGGTCCGCGTAGTCGGGATGGCCGTTGTACCAGGCAACGAATTCGGTCGCTGACTCGCTGCCTGCAAGCTCCTCTCCTGGAATCGACAGGCGCCGATCACCCGGCGTGCCGACCGCGTAGAGCACCGCGTGGTATGCCGCCGCGAGCTGCTCGTGGTCCAGATCCGCCCCGACCTCGACATTGCCGTGGAAGCGGAATCCCGGCCGTTGCGCCGTACGCTCGAAGACGCGCGTCACGGACTTGATCTTCGGGTGATCCGGAGCGACGCCGAACCTAACCAGCCCCCAGGGTGTCATCAGGCGATCGAAGACGTCGACCCGCACCACCGGCTCGGTACTTGCCAAAAGCTGCCCGGCAGCATAGAACCCGGCCGGTCCAGAACCAACGACCGCGACGCGCAGCGGGTTCGCATCGGTTCCAAGCTGTTGCATGTGATTGAGGTTATCGGGCCGTGGTCGCCGGGCTTGGTCGCCGAAAGGCGGCTGGGTGGGGGGCGAGCGGCAGCGTCTGCGCCCATATACTTGCTCGCGTCACCAACGGGGAGCTCGGCTCGTGCAGGAGATGGTCATCTACGGCGTCAGCTTCGACATGGTCGGCAAGCAGCCGATCGTGCTGTTGAAGACGGTCGAAGGCAACAAGTTCCTCCCGATCTGGATCGGCCATCCGGAGGCCGCCGCGATCATGATGAAGCTGCAGGGCGCATCGACCGCGCGTCCGATGACGCATGACCTGCTCTGCGACCTCCTCGGCGAGCTCGAGGTCGAGTGCACGCGTGTATCGGTGACGGAGCTGCGCGACAGCACCTTCTACGCGTCGATCAGCCTCCGCGCGGGTGGCCGCGACCTCGAGATCGACTCGCGCCCGAGCGACGCACTGGCGCTGGCGGTGCGCTCCGGAGCCCCGATCTTCGCCGCCGACGAGGTGATCGCCGAGTCCGCGATCGAGTTCGAGCACGAGGTCGAGGACAACGACGAGGTCGTCGAGAAGTTCAAGGACTTCCTCGACACCGTCAAGCCCGACGACTTCCTGGGCGAGTAGAGCGCGCAACGAGGTCACCGGACCTCACCTCGATCGTGAAGTCGATCCCGGTCCGTGCGGAGATCCGCTTCAGCGTCTCCAGGGCCGGCTCCACAAACCCGGACTCCAATCGCGCGATCTGCGGTTGCCGCATGCCGAGCTGCTCTCCCAGTTGCTCCTGGGTCAGGTGATTCATCAGCCGATAGAGCCACAAGGTGATCCGCAACTCGCTCGCGAGGCTCGACGGCTCCGGTTGCCCGCGGCGACGACGGGCGTGCTCCTTCCGCGCTCGCTGGGCTTCGCGCCTGCTCCAGATGTCATTCGGCTCTTCGTCGGGAATCTGCTTGCGCGGGCTCATGACTCAGCTGCGACCACCGGTTGTGGGGGTGCCAAAACGGAGGGATGCGACTATAACCAGCCGGTAATAATCGCATCCCTCGCTTTTAGGGGTCCCACAGCCGGGAAAAACCGCGAACAGTCGCGATTCCGCGTCAGCTCGCGGCGGTAACGATGCGCGCGATCAGATCGTCGAAGCCGATCCCGGCGGCGTCGGCGGCCTGCGGGAGCAGTGAGGTCTCGGTGAGGCCGGGGATCGGGTTGACCTCGAGCACGTAGAGCTCGGAGGTGGCGGCGTCGAGCATCAGGTCGACTCGGGCGAAGCTCGAGCAGCCGAGCAGGTTGAACGCCTCGAGGGCGAGTTCCTGAGCCCGCTGCGTGATGTCGGACTCGAGCTCGGCGGGGCAGACGAAGCGCGTGCGCCCGATCTCGTACCGAGCCTCGAAGTCGTAGAAGTCCTCCTGTTCCGGGACTGCCTCGACGATCGGCAGCGCGCGCGGCGCTCCGTCGAGCTCGAGTACCGACACGGCCAGTTCGCGCCCGGCGATGTGGCGCTCGAGCAGCACGTTGCGGTCGTAGGAGAAGGCGGCGATCAGCGCGGTCGGCACGTCGGCGGCAGAGCGAGCGAACTTGATGCCCAGCGCCGAGCCCTGGCAGGCCGGTTTGATGACGAGCGGGAAGTGCAGCCGCGAGCTGATCGCCGGCAGCGCCTGAGCGACGCCGAGGCTGCGGAAGGCGTTTTCGGTGAAGGCGAAGAAGTCAGGCGTGGGGATGCCGGCATCGCGCATCGCGTGCTTGGCGATGACCTTGTCCGATGCGCGCAGGCAGGCCGAAACACGTGAGCCCGTGTAGGGGACGCCGATGATCTCAAGCAGCTCCTGCACGGTGCCGTCCTCACCGTCGCGCCCGTGCAGCGCGACGAACGCGACGTCAGGGAGATCGGCCGTGAGGCGGTTGACCAGGTCGTGGCCGACGTCGATGTCGATCACCTCGTGGCCGAGCCGCCGAAGGGACTCCTCCACGCGGGCGCCTGACCTCAGCGAGACCTGGCGCTCGAGCGAGCGCCCGCCCTTCAGTACGGCCACCCGGGTCATCCGGCGCGCTTGCGAGATAGCGACAGAACGTTGTCCGGATGCTGGCCGGCCGCCGCCTGGGCCGGGGGCGGTCCAGCGGGACCTCCCCCGGCGGCACCGCGCTCGGCGACGGGCTGGCCGGTGAGCGTGGAGTACAGCGCGATCTGCTCACGGATCACCTCGCCGAGGCGGCGGATGCCCTCGCGGATCTCGTCCTCGTTGACGCCGGAGAAGTTCAGCCGCATCGAGGAGCCGCCGCGGTCGTCGACGAAGGCGGCACGGCCCGGGACGAATGCGACCCGCTCTTCGATCGCGCGCGCGAGCAGGTCGGTGGTATCGATGTAGTCGGGAAGCGTTGCCCAGAGGAA
Organism: uncultured Conexibacteraceae bacterium; assembly: GCA_963761675.1. GTDB lineage: Bacteria > Actinomycetota > Thermoleophilia > Solirubrobacterales > Solirubrobacteraceae > Palsa-465. Next base: position 228,620 of record CAVXIA010000001.1, on the reverse strand, counting down.
CAGGCCACCGTGGGGATGTGTCCAGGTCGCCTCGCGCGGGAAGTGCTCGGCGAGCGAGTCGAGCATCACGTCGCGGCGTCGGCGGTAAAGCTCCGAGAGCGAGCGCACGTAGCCCATCCATGAACCGGCCCGGAAGTACTCGGCGATGAAGAACTGCGAGATCGAGGAGGAGCAGAGGTCGGCAGAGCCCTTGCCAAGGATCAGCTTGGCGAGCACGGGTGGCGGTGCAACCAGCCAGCCCACTCGCACCCCGGGCGACAGGATCTTGGAGAAAGTGCCCGCGTAGAGGACGAAATCAGGGTCAAGCGAGTAGAGCGTCGGCAGTGGTTCGCTCTCGTAGCGCAGTAGGCCGTAGGGGTTATCCTCGAGCACCAGCAGCTCACGTTCAGCGGCGATCTCGAGCAGTTCGCGGCGCCGCTCGAGCGACAGCGTCACCCCGGCCGGGTTGTGGAAATTGGGGATCGTGTAGATGAATTTCGGGCGGCGCCCCTCGCGATCCAGCTGCGCGAGCGCCGAGCGCAGATCGTCCATTCGCATGCCGTCGCGATCGAGTGTGATCTGGATCACGTCCGCCTCGTAGGAGCAGAAGGTCGGCACCGCGCCGGGGTAGGTCGGGGCCTCGGCGACGATCACGTCGCCCGGGTCGATCAGGATCTTGCAAACCAGGTCAAGCGCCTGTTGGCCGCCGCTGGTCGGCAGGATCGAGTCGGGGTCGACCCGCATCCCCTCGGCCTCCATCACCAGGGCGATAGCGTCGCGGACATCGGCGAGACCCTCGGTGGGCCCGTACTGCAACGCACGCGCGACCGAGGCGTTCGCGACGCGGCCCATCAGCTCAGTGAAGAATCCGGGCGCGAAGGTGGACGTGTCCGGCAGGCCGCCCGAGAATGAGATCACGTCGTCGCGAGCGGTCAGCGCCATGAGGTCGCGCATCGCCGAGGATTTCATGACGCTCGTCCGCTGCGCGAACAGCGCCGCATAGCGTTCGATCTCGTGCGCCGCCGAACGCGGTCTGCGCGTCAGATCGCTCACCGGCCCGACGTCCCTGTCGGCCGCGACTCGTCTATCGTCACGCTTGGTCACGGTAGCGCACGGTGCATCTCGCCTTTGACATATTCCAGGGCATTGGTATCGCCGCGGCGATCGGAGTGCGGCCGTTCGTCCCTTCGTTGGCGGTCGGGGCGTTGGCGGCCGGTGGTGTGGAGATCCACTTCGACCACACCTCTTACAGTTTCCTGCAGTCACTTCCTTTCCTGCTTGTGATGGCGGTCTGCGCGGTGCTCCTCGTGGTTCTCGATGGTGGCATGTGGTCGGGCGCTGGAGGCCAGATGCGGAACGGACTCGGCCGCGCCGCCTCGGTGTTGCTGACCGCGACCTCGCTGGTACTGGGCGCGCTGTTCTTCGCAGGTTCGCTCGCGCGCGACCACCACGCTGCGTGGCCCGGCTGGGTCGGTGGGGTGATCTGCGCCGGTGTCGGCGTAGCCGCCTCACGCCCGTTCCTGGCAAGGTTGCGCCTCAGACTGGACGACGTGACCGTCGCCGTCGGACTGCCGGTGATTGCAGACGGCTCCGCGTTGGTGATCGCGGTGCTGTCGGTTCTCGCACCACCGTTGGGCCTGGTTGCGCTGGTGGGGCTGCTGTGGCTTTTCTTCGCCGGGCGCGGCCGAGCCGAACAGAAGTACGCAGGACTGCGAATCCTGCGCTGATGAGGCCGCTCCGGGGGATGGGGGCGATCAGGTGAAGAAGCTGATTCTCGTCGTCATCGACGCGATGAAGCCGGAGATGCTGGAGCGCGCGATCGCGGACGGACGCGCGCCCGCGCTTGCGCGGATTGCGGGCGAGGGTGTTTACGTCAACGACGTGGTGGCCGCGTTCCCGTCGGTCACGCCGGTGTGCGCGGCGACGATCACGACCGGCGTCGGGCCGGATCAGCACCTGATCCCGAGCATGAACTGGTACCACCGGGTCGAGGAGCGTTACGTCGAGTACGGCTCGAGCTTCTCGGCCACGCGTCAGTTCGGGATCATGCGTTCGCTCACGGACACGATCTACCGGATGAACGCCGAGCATCTGTCGGGCGAGACCCCCACCGTGTTCGAGGTGCTCGACGACCTCGGGGTCCGCACGGCCGGGACCACCTACCTGATCTACAGAGGTCGCCACGAGCACGAGGTGTCGCAGGAGTCGCCGCTTGCGCGGGTCGTCACCTCGACGCTCTTCCGCCGCACGATCCTCGGGCCTCAGGAGCTGTTCTACGCCGATCTCTACGCCAGCCGCCGCACCGGCTGCCGTGGGCAGCTGGGGATGCCGGGCGTGCGTGACCAACACACCGGTTGCGTCGGCTCCTATCTCGTGGAGCACGACCTGTTCGACTTCATGCTCTTCTCGCTGCCGGACAACGACGCCTGGTCTCACAAGCACGGACCGCAGGCGCAGGTCAGCTCGATCGCGGCCGCCGACCGCCAGCTCGAGCGGCTCATGCACGCGGGAGGCGGGCCTGATGCCTTCCTCGGAGAGCACGCCGTGATCGTGACATCCGACCACTCACAGGCTCTGGTGGCGGAGCGGATCAGGCTCGACTTTGCACTCGACGGCTTTCACATCGCCAGCCCGAGCGCTGCTCGCTCCGTGGGTGCTGAGCTGGCGCTGAGCCCCTCGCAGCGCTCGGCGATGGTCTACGCCCTCGACCTGGAGCGGCGCGATCAGCTGGTTCGCGCTGTTGTCGAGGCCGTCGGCGACCTTCAGGGCGTTGATCTGGTGATGTGGCTGCGCGAGGGGACTGGCTCTGCGGCGCCCATGTCCGAAGCGGTGATCCGTGCGGCGGGCGGGTCCGAGCTGCACTTCGCTCCGGGGGGAGAAGTCAGCGACCTGCGGGGCGAGCGCTGGAGCGTTGAAGGCGACCTCGGCGTGCTGGCGGCGCGAATCGAGGACGGACGTCTGCTGAGCCCGGACTACCCGGATGCGCTGGCGCGCGTGTGGTCGGCGCTGCGCTGCGAGAACGCCGGTGATGTGCTGCTCTCAGCGGCACCCGGGTATGAGTTCGTCGACTGGGGCGGCGCCGACCATGTGGGTGGGGGCAGCCATGGGTCGCTGCACCGAAGCGACTCGCTGGGGGCGCTACTCTGGTGCGGGACGGGCCCCGAGACGGGTGCGGCGAACCCACAGTGGTCGTTGCGGGATCTTGCCCCGATGATCCGCGAGCATTACCAGTAGGGGATCTGACTCCGTCGCCGAAACTATGGGCACACCGAGCGGTTCTGCTTAGGTGACTTTGAGTTTGCCCTGCAACATTCGTGGGCACGCCCTGCATAAACCGATGACTTCTGCCGATAAGATTGACACGCGTGTCCGATGAAATGACGTCCACACTTGAGCTTCCGGCGTCGGCTCGGGCATTGAGTCGGGGCCGCAGCGCATACCGCCGCTTCGCTTACGAGGTTCGCCATCCCGAGAACCACAAGCAGGTGGTGCGTTTCCTCTGCGTCGGGGCCTCGGGGTACTTCATCAACCTCGCGATATTCGCGTTCCTGATCCACGTCGTGTCCGCGCCGGACCAGGTGGCGTTCGTGGTCGCAGCCGTGATCGCGGCGACGAGCAACTTCATCTGGAATCGGCACTGGACGTTCTCCGCCAAGGAGGATCACCCCTTCGGCCAGGCGGTGCGGTTCTTCGCCGTGTCGTTCCTGGTGATGCTCGCCGCGGCCGGCATTTACGCGGGGCTAGTGGCTCTGGGGCTCAGCTGGAAGGTTTTGGCCGACGGCTTGGCTTGGATCATCGCCACTCCGATCTCGTTCCTGGCCCAGAAGCTCTGGAGCTTCAAGGCCTGATCCCCGCAGCGGGTCAACTGTGATCCGCGTTCTGCGCCGGCGGCTCTTCGCCGCCCTGCTGGTCCTGCTCTGTGCTCCGGCGGCGGCGTCGGCCGCCGGAAACCCGCCCGGTCAACCCGCGCCGGCATCGGCGCCCCCCGGAGTGGCGACGCTTGTGGCGGGACCGTTCAGCACCGGTGGACCATTCAACACTCCGGCGATGACGCAGCCACCCGCCGGCTATCGCATGACCGGCAATCAGGTGCTTGGGGTGGCCTCCGCGAACCAGACCGTTCAGGAGGAGTTCGAAAAGCATCCGCACCTGGTCGCCTACGTGTACACGCACAGTTCGGGGGTCTGGCAGGTGAGCCTGTTCACGCCGCCACCCAAGAATCAGATCGAGATGCTGGAGCTGTATGTCTCGGACGCGACCAGGGCGGTGACGCAGGTCTGGACCGGGTATCAGGTCGCCTGGACCATGGCCCGAGGGTATCCGGGCGCCTTTGGGCGGCTGATCACGAAGCTGTACATCTGGCTGCCTCTGTGTGCCCTGTTTCTGCTGCCATTCATCCCGTGGCGGCGGCGGCCGACGCTGTGGCACCTGGACCTGCTGATGATGCTCGGCCTGTCGATCTCGCTCGGCTTTTTCGACAACGCAAACCTCGGTATGGCGGAGCCGGCGATCTACCCGTTCATGCTCTATCTGTTCATGCGACTGCTGCTCCTGGCGTTTGGCCGCGGCCGGCCGCGTGAGCCGCTGCGGGTCTGGATCCCAACCGTGTGGCTGGCGATCGCGTTGATCTTCCTGGTCGGTTTCAGGGTCGGTCTGGACATCGTCGACTCCAACGTGATCGACGTCGGCTATGCCGGCGTGATCGGCGCTGACAAGATCATCCACGGTGATCATCTGTACGGCAACTGGCCGTCCGACAACGCCTCAGGTGATACCTACGGCCCGGTCAACTACTACGCGTATGTGCCGTTTCGCCTGATCTGGGGATGGAGCGGGACCTGGGACAACCTGCCGGCTGCGCACGCGGCGGCGATCGCCTTCGATCTGCTGACGATGGTCGGGCTGTTCGTGCTCGGCTGGATGGTGCGCGGGCCGACCGCCGGGGTGTTGCTCGCATACCTGTGGGCGGCGTTCCCGTTCACCTCCTATGTGCTGACGTCGAACTCCAACGACGCCCTCGTCGCGATGCTGATCGTCGGGTCGCTGGTGGCTGTGCGACTGACGGCGCTGCGGGGGCTGCTCGCCGGATTCGCCGGGTTGACCAAGTTCGCGCCACTTGCGCTGGCGCCGCTGATGTGGCGTGGCGTGGGCGAGCGTCTGCCGACACGTCGGCAGACGCTCGCCTTCGTGGCCGCCTACGGGGCGGCGATCTTGGTACCGATGCTGCCGGTGCTTCTGTCTGGTGACTGGCACTGGTTCTGGCGTGACTCGATCGCCTACCAGGCGGGCCGCCCGGCGCCCTTCTCGCTATGGGGCCTCTGGGGCGGCTACAACCAGGCCCTGCATCTGCCGGAGCACATCGTTCTGGGCGTGGCGGTTGCGCTCGGTCTGGCGGCGCCGTTCTGGCCACGCGGTGAGCGCACGGTGGTCGAGGTGGCGGCACTGGGCGGCGCGATCCTGATCTGCCTGCAGATGGGCATCACCTACTGGTTCTACCTGTACATCGTGTGGTTCTTCCCGCTGGTGATCATCGCGCTGGTGCTAGCGCATCCGCCGCGCCGCGGCGAGCGCGACGGGCCGGCGCCCGTCCCGACGCCGGTTCAGGCCCCGCTCACAGCGGCTCCTGCAGTCCCGTGATCGAGAGCGCGTGCAGCGGATCGGCCGCGCACTCGATCAGCGCTCCCTGTAACCACGGATCCTCGTCCGAGGATTCGAAGCGCACCGGCATGCGGGTCAGCATCGAGTCGATCGCCTGCTGGCGTTTGACGCCGATCACTCCGCCGCGCGCACCGGTCATGCCGACATCGGTGATGTAGGCGGTACCGCCGGGCAGGACGCGGGCGTCGGCGGTCGGCACGTGTGTGTGTGTGCCGACGACGGCCGTCACACGGCCATCCAGGTACCACCCGAGTCCGACCTTCTCGCTGGTCGCCTCCGCGTGGACGTCGACGAGGATGTGATCCACCCGGTCGCGCAGCGTGTAGAGCGCCGCGTCGACCTCGGAGAATGCCGGCAGCGATGCATTCATGTGCAGGTTGCCTGCGAGCGAGACGACACCCAGGCGCACTCCGGCGCGCTCGACCACACAGGTTCCGTGTCCGGGCTGGCCGCGGAGGAAGTTGACCGGGCGCAGGATCCGGTCCTCCTGATCGAGATAGCGGTAGACCTCGTGCTGGCGATAGGTGTGATTGCCGAGCGTGATCACGTCGACGCCGGCGGCCAGCAGGTCACGCGCGATCTTCGACGTGATGCCGTGACCGCCGGCCGCGTTTTCACCGTTGACGACCACGAAGGTGGGCGCGTGACGTTCGCGCAGGCGCGGCAGTACGGTCAGGAGCGTGCTTCGCCCGGCGCTGCCGACGACATCGCCGACGAACAGGATTCGGACTCCGTCGTGCATGTGCGCATACTTTCAGGAAGTGGTCGCGCGCGTGGACACGTGATGGAGGAGGCGGAGATCCAGCCAGCCGTGCCGGCGGGGGAGGACCCGGGCGCGCACGAGGCCGTGGCTGTCGCTTCGGCTGAGACGCCCGGCCCGGAGGCGCCGACGGTCCAGCAGCGGCTCGTGGAACCGGTCCTGGTTCCGCGCTGGATCCAACTGGTGTTGCTGCCGCTGGCGATCCTCGGCCTTTGGGAGCTGGCGCGCGCGATGGGGTCGTTGCTGGTCATCGTGATCGCTGCCGCCGTGGTTGCGATGATCCTCAACCCGCTGGCGAAGCTATTCCAGAGGGGGGTATATCGATGGCTGGCGGTCGTTCTGACCTATGGGGCGATCCTGTTGATCTTCGCCGGGATCGGTGCGCTGCTGTCGGCTCCCGTAACGACTCAGATCGAGCACTTCGCAAACCACTTCCCCAACTACGTGACACGTGCCAACCGCGACCTCGAGAACATCCAGACCTTCCTGAACGACCACGGCATCAAGGTGCACATCGCCCAGCAGGGTCACAGCGCTCTGCAGACGATCCAACGCAAGGTGCTGCAGAGCTCGGGCTCCATCCTGTCGGTCTCCCGCGATGTGCTGGGCAAATTGCTGACGCTGTCGGTTGACCTGATCCTGACATTCGTGTTGTCGGTCTACATGCTCGTCTATGCGCGACCGATCGGCGATCTGGTGAGGCGCTGGATGCCCACTGGTGACGGCACGCCTTCAGACGACTACCCACTGCTGGTTCAGCAGGCGGTCTCCGGCTACGTGCGGGGCCAGCTCCTGTTCAGCCTGATCATGGGCTCCAGCGCGGCGATTCTGATGGAGTTGCTGGGACTGCTAGGGATTTTCCCCGCCGGCTCGCACTACGCGGTGTTTTTCGGCCTGTTCTACGGTCTCATGGAGCTGATCCCCTACATCGGCCCGATCATCGGCCCGATCCCACCGATCCTGGTTGCCCTGGCCACCGATCCGATCAGTGCGATCTGGGTGCTGCTCGTGTTCGTCGGCCTGCAGCAGCTCGAGGGCCACCTGGTGGCGCCACAGGTATTCCGAATCTCGCTGCGGATCAATCCGATCCTGGTGATCCTGGCGCTGCTGATCGGATACCGGATCTACGGGATCGCCGGGGCGCTGCTGGCGCTGCCCGTCGCGACGATCGTGCGCCAGACGATCCTCTACCTCCGCCGTCACCTCGAGCTAGAACCGTGGTCGCCGGGACGACCACGGTTCTAGCGGCTGCGGCTCAGAAGCTGGGGTCGGCCCAGAGGTAGATCGCCATGCCGATTCCGAACGCAAACACGGCCCAGCGCAGCCGGGTCGCGGGGACGCGGCGCGCAACGGCAGGCCCGATACGCGTGCCCACCAGGATCCCGGCCGCCAGCGCGAGGGCTGCGCTCCAGTCGATCGGCGCCAGGAAAGCGAGCAGGAGGCCGGCCAGGATGCTCGTAGCGCCCATCAGCACGTTCTTGAGGGCGTTGGCGGTGGGCAGGTGCTGGTCAACCATGATCAGCATCAGCGCGAGGGTCATCACGCCCGCGCCGGCGCCGAAGTAGCCGCCGTAGGCGGCCATCAGCAACAGCCAGGCTCCGAGCTCCCACGGGCGATGTGTCGGGGAGGCGCGACGGCGGCTCAGCCACGGAGCGCAGACAAGGGCCAGCGAGCCCGTCACCACGAGGAACGGCACAACCCGCTCAAATGCGTCCGGCGGCGTCAGCAGCAGAAACCCTGCGCCGAGTGCCCCGCCGACGAGCGTCACCGGAGTCCAGCGCTCGAGCCACGTGCCCCACCCCTTCAACTCCGGTTGTGAGCCGAGCGCGACGCCGGGCAGGAACGCCGCTAACGCCACGATATTGGTGGCATTGGCCGCAAGAGCCGGGACACCAACCAGCAAGAGCGCCGGATAGGTGATCAGCGAGGTGATCCCGCCAGCGCTGCCGACGACGCCGCCGAGCGCGCCGGCGGCCACCAGGGCGATCGCGTCGGCGGTGCTCAGCGCCGACCCGTCAACGCTGCCCGGTGACGCCCCTGAAGCGCCACACGCAGAATGCGCAGATCAGCAGCAGGATGATCGGTATGAACGCACCCGTGACGCCCGCGATCGCCAGCACAAGGGTCACGGCCCCGCCCAGCCCCGTCCCGGCGCCGACCAACGCCAGGCGGTAAGCCTGCTGCTCGCGCTGCCTGCGGGGACGATGGTCGCCGCGCTTCTGGAGGTCAGCCATCTCAGCACAGGCTAGCGCGCCACCTACGCGGCCGGCGCGACGGAGGGCGTATGCTCGAATGCCGAGATGGCCTTCCCCCAGACCCGTATGCGCCGCCTCCGAGCCACGCACGAGTTGCGCGGCCTCGTGCGTGAGACCCAGCTGTCCGCGTCAGACCTCGTGTACCCGCTGTTCGTGGCCGAGGGCCTGGACGGCCGCGAGCCGATCTGGACGATGCCCGGGATCGACCGGCTCTCGATGGCCGAGGCCGTGGCCGAGGCGGGCAGTGCCGCCGAGCTGGGCATCCCCGCCGTGATCCTGTTCGGCATACCCGCCTGCAAGGACGCGAGGGCACCGGCGCCTACGACGACGAGGGAATCGTGCAGCTGGCTACGCGCGCGATCAAGCGGGCGCACCCGGAGCTGGTGGTGATCACCGACCTGTGCCTGTGCGAGTACACCGACCACGGCCACTGCGGTGTGTTGCGCTTCGACGGGATCGTCGATAACGACAAGACGCTCGAGCTGCTCGCGCGCACCGCCGTCTCGCAGGCGCAGGCAGGGGCCGACATCGTCGCGCCCAGCGACATGATGGACGGCCGTATCGGCACGATCCGCGAGGCGCTCGACGACGCCGGCCTCACAGAGCAGCCGATCATGGCGTACTCCTCGAAGTTCGCGTCCGCGTTCTACGGGCCGTTCCGCGCCGCCGCCGACTCAACCCCGGCGTTCGGGGATCGCCGCGGATACCAGCTGGATCCGGCGAACGGCGGCGAGGCGGTTCGCGAATCGCTGCTGGACGTCGAGGAGGGGGCCGACCTGCTGATGGTCAAACCGGCGCTGCCGTACCTCGACATCATCAGGCGGGTCAAGGAGGCGACACGGCTGCCGCTGGTGGCGTACAACACTGGCGGGGAGTACTCGATGCTGAAGGCCGCAGCGGCCGCCGGCTACATGGACGAGCGCCAGTCGGTGCTCGAGGCGCTGACGGGAATCAGGCGGGCCGGAGCCGACATCATCATCACCTATCACGCGAAGGATGCAGCACAGTGGCTGAAGTAGCGCGCCCGGCCGACCAGGACGGGATCCAGAACCCGAATGACACCGGCACACCCGGCAGCGGCTTCGGCCCCAAGCTGCGTTCCCGAAGGGATGGCGCCGCCGCTCCACTCGACGCGGTCGACAAGCGGCTGCTTAACCTGATGCAGGGTGACTTCCCGATCACCGACCGGCCCTATGCCCACGTTGCCACTGAGGCCGGTATCACCGAGCACGAGGCGCTGGCCCGGGTTCAGCGCCTTCTCGACGAGCGCATCATCCGCCAGGTCACGCCGATCTTCGACACGCGCGCTCTCGGGTACAGCTCGATGCTGGTGGCGGCCAAGGTCGACCCCGATAACCCGTGGCGGGCAGCCAACGTGATCAACGAGCACCCAGGCGTCTCTCACAACTACCTGCGCAACCATGAGTTCAACATCTGGTTCACGATCGCGACCGAGCCGGATTCACCGGTCGGCCTGGAGGACACGCTGAGCCGGCTGGGCGAGCTCGCGGCCGCCGAGTCGATCCGCCAGCTGCCGACGCTCAAGTTGTTCAAGATCCGCATGGACCTCGATATGGAGGCCGGGACCGAGGCCCTCGCCAAAGCCACCACGGCGGCGGTTGCGCCAGCTGAGACCGAGCCCCAGCCCTACGACGAGTTCGACCGCGCCGTGATCCGCGCCACCCAGGGCGACATGCCGGTAGTGGCCGAGCCCTACGCGCCCGCGGCGGCCGAGCTGGGCGTCTCCCAGCAGCAGCTGCTCGCACATCTGGAGGGGATGGTCGAACGGCGCCTGCTACGCCGCGTGGCCGCGATCCTGTTCCACCGCCGCGCCGGCTTCAGCGCCAACGGCATGGGCGTCTGGAAGGTTCCGGACGAGCGGATCTTGGACCTAGGCATGCAGATGGCGCAGTTCCGCGGGATCTCGCACTGCTACCAGCGGCCGACCTACGCCGACTGGCCCTACTCGGTGTTCACGATGGCGCACGGTCGCTCCAAGGAGGAATGCGACGCGATCCTCGACTCGATCGCCGAGCAGACCGGTATCACGGAGCGTTCCACGCTGTATTCCTCTACCGAGTTCAAGAAGATCCGACTCCTGTACTTCACGGATGACTACCGCAACTGGGAACGCCGGTACTGCGGCGTCTAGCTCGCTCTACCGGCGAGCCCAGCGGGTCATCCCAGGCGGTGTCAACTCGCCTGTGCGGGCGATGCGACAGATCGGGCGCGATCCGATCTTCGTCGCATCGGGCCGAGGCTCACGGATAACCGACGTCGACGGCAACACCTACATCGACTGGGTCTGCTCGTGGGGGCCGCTGATCCTTGGTCACGCCGACCCGCAGGTGCTGAGCGCGATCGCCCGCGCTGCGGCCGCCGGCACCACGTTCGGCGCTCCGACCGTCGGCGAGGTCCAGCTCGCCGAGGAGATCACGGGCAGGATGCCATCAGTCGAGATGGTGCGGATGACCTCGTCCGGCACCGAGGCGACGATGAGCGCCATACGCCTGGCCCGAGCCGTGACCGGCCGCGAGAAGCTGCTCAAGTTCGCCGGCGGCTACCACGGCCATGTCGACGGCCTGCTCGTCCAGGCCGGCTCCGGCGTCGCCACCCAGGGGATCCCCGGCAGCCCCGGCGTTACCGCCGCCGCGACGGCGACCACGATCACGATCCCGTGGAACGACCCGGAGGCGCTCACGAGCGCGCTGGCTGCTCATGAGTTCGCCGCGGTCCTGCTCGAGCCCGTTCCGGCCAACATGGGAGTGGTTCCCGCGGCGGATGGGGGTGCATATCTTGCCGGGCTCGCGGCCGGCGCGCGACAGAATGGCGCCCTGCTCGTGGCCGACGAGGTGATCACCGGGTTCCGCGTGGCCCATGGCGGCGGCCAGCAGCTGCTCGGTCTCGATCCGGACCTCACGATCATGGGCAAGATCGTCGGTGGTGGGCTGCCGGCGGCCGCCTACGGCGGCCGCCGCGAGCACATGCAGCGGGTCGCTCCGGCCGGGGACGTGTATCAGGCGGGCACGCTGTCGGGCAACCCCCTGGCAGTCGCCGCCGGGCTCGCGACCCTGGAGCGACTCGGCGAGGATGCCTACGCGCGGCTGTCTCTGCTCACGGAGCGGCTCGCTCTAGGCCTGCGCGAAGCAGCGGCGAGCGCGGGCCGCCGAATCGTCGTGCAGAGCGTCACGGGATTGGTGACGCCCTTCTTCACCGACGCCGAGGCCGTCAGCGACTATGCCGGGGCGGCGGCCAGTGACCAGCACGCGTACGGCGCCTTCTGCCGTGGGCTGCTTTCGCGTGGCGTTTATCCGCCGGCTGCACAATTCGAGGCGTGGTTTCCGTCGTTGGCTCACTCAGAGCGCGATGTCGAGCTCACCGTCGAGGCGGCCGCCGAGGTGCTCATGGAGATGGGGGCGTGAGCTCGGGGAACCCGTACGCCGAGGTGATCGCGGAGATCGCCCGCGGCGCCCGGCTGCATTACGACAACTCCGGATCTCCCGACCCCGACCTCGACCTGCTGCTGGGCGACCAGAGCTATGCGAAGGGTCTGGCGAGGCTCGCGGCGATCGGGGACGTCGAGGAGACGGCGCGACTCGCGGACCTGATCTCGCGGATCGCGCAGCTGCATGCTGACGGCCAGACCGCTGAGGCGAGGCAACTGCTCGCGGTCGCCGAGCAGCGGTTGGCGGGTATGCCGTACGGGGCCGCGGAGGCGGGGGAGCAGCACTCGTAACCGGGTTTGACTGTAGGCTTACGGCCCTCGCCCCACGCGCGAGCCTCCAGTCACGGACGCAGATGTCAGCAGACCGCCACAAGCAATCCTCGAAATACACGACCGACCGTGGGATGCCCGGAGCTTTCGAGGGCGAGACGGTAACCAGACGACGATTCATGGAGGTCGCCGCGGGTGGTGCGGGCGGCATCGCAGCAGCCGCATTCCTTCTGCCGTCGCTGGGATTTGCGCTCAGCCCGGTCTTCAAGCGCGAGCCGTTTCAGTGGCAGATCATCGGTAGGCCCGGCGACTTCACCGCGCTGACCTACGTGACCAAGGTGCTGACGATCGTCGAGGGGATCGGCGATGCGGGCAAGTCGATCGCCTACGTGCGCAAGCGCGACCCGGCGCTCGACACAGAGCCGCTGATCAGGAAGGACGGCTACGTGCTCAACGACTGGATCGCGCTCTCATCGCGCTGCATGCACCTCGGCTGCCCGGTGCGTTACGTCGAGGCGGCGGAGCGCTTCATCTGCCCGTGTCATGGTGGCGTCTACAACTTCCGCGGCGAGGTTGCCGGCGGGCCGCCGGTGCGCCCGCTCGATCGCTTCTTCACGCTCGAGCACGACGGCTACATATATGTCGGCCCGCGCTACTCGGTCAACTCGGAGTTGGATGTGTTCTCGCCGCGTGACCCGGGAGAGCCGCTCGACGGCGTGGGCCAGTACCTCTATACGTCGCGCTTCAGCACCTCGGCGCTGCCGTCGACCTCCAACCTGCCGTTGCCGCCGACGGTGCCGGGGGCGAGCCCCTGATGGCCAGAGCGAAGTTGCTCAAACGTCCGGAGCCCCACGTGCCCGGGCAGGAGCCGTCGATGCATCCCGTCGACGCCGGTGTCGAGGGCGGCCTGACCGTCGTCGACTGGATCGACGAGCGCACCCAGCTCTCACCCGGCCTTCGCTGGCTGATGTTCCGCAAGGTCCCGAAGGGCATCAACTGGGCCTACACACTTGGCTCGGCGACGCTGTTCGCGTTCCTGAACCAGGCCGTGACGGGCGTTTTCCTGGCGATGTTCTACCGCCCGGACGTCACGGGTGGCGCGTACGAATCGATCCGCAACATCAACGACAACGTCTTCCTCGGGCAGTTTGTGCACGGCATGCACAAGTGGGGTGCGTCGGTGATGGTCATCCTGATCTTCCTGCACATGGCGCGAGTGTTCTTCTTCGGCGCCTACAAGTACCCGCGCGAACTGACCTGGATCATCGGTGTCGTGCTGCTGATCCTGACGCTGGCGATGGGCTTCACCGGGTACCTGCTGCCGTTCGACCAGCGTTCGTACTGGGCGACGATCGTGGGCGTCAACATCAACAACACCGCCCCGTTCCTGGGTCCCTTCATCGGCGATTTCCTGCGTGGGGGCCCCGAGTTCGGCGCCACCACGCTGTCGCGCTTCTACGCGATCCACATGTTGCTGATCCCGGGGCTCATGGCTGCGCTGATCGGCTTCCACCTGTATCTGGTGACGAAGCTCGGGATCTCCGCCCCGCCGTGGCTGAAGGCGCATGAGCCTGAGGCCACGATCGAAACGGTCGAGGTCTAGGCTCCGAGATGAATCAGGCTGAGAAGGAGCAATACCTCCGCGAGTACGCGCTGCTGAAGAACGAGGGCAAGCCGTTCTTCCCGTACGCGGTCACCAAGGACTCGGTCATGGCGGTGATCGTCATGATCGTGATCATGCTGCTGTCGCTGCTGTTCGGCGCAGAGCTGGGGCCGAAGGTGAACCCGACCACCACAACCTACGTCCCGCGGCCGGACTGGTACTTCTTCTTCCTGTTCGAAATTCTGCGCGTCATGAAGAACGTGCCGAAGTTCACGCCGATGGCGACGATCGGCGTCCCGACCCTCTGCATGATCGCGCTGTTCCTGCTGCCGCTGTACGACCGCAGTCCCGAGCGGCTGATCACCCGCCGGCCGATCGCACTCGCCTCCGGCCTGGCGACGATCGCCTGCATCGCATTCCTGACCTACTCGGGCGCCAGCACCGGCTCGCCGAACCAGGTGTCGCTGCCACCGCCCGCGGGTTTGACGGCAGCGCAGGCGGCAACATTCAAGGCCGGTGAGATCGTGGTGGGGGAGTCCGGCTGTCTGGGCTGCCACGAAATCGGCGACAACGGCAACAACGGTCCCGGACCGAACCTCACGAACGTGGGATCGATCCGTGCCCCCGGCGCGATCGCCCAGACTCTGAAGAATCCGACGCCCCCGATGCCGTCGTTTGCGAACTTGCCCCCGAAGAAGTTCTCGGACCTGGTTCAGTTCCTCTCGATGCTGAAGTAGACGTCGGGGTGGCGGCCCCGCTTGGGCCGCCCCTTGCCGGGTACTCTCTCCGAATGGCCGACTCCTCTCCGCCCCGCCCTGAATCGGGTACGCTCGCCGAACCTCAGGTGCGGGCGATGTTCGACCGCATCGCCGGCAGCTATGACCGCTTGAATTCGGTGATGACCGCGGGTATGCATCACCAGTGGCGCCGTCGCGCGGTGGAGCTTGCCGGGGTCGGGCCCGGCAGCCGCGCGCTCGACGTGGCCACCGGAACGGGCGACCTATCGTTCGCCCTGGCGGCGGCGATCGGTCCCGGCGGCGAGGTGGTGGCCGCGGACTTCTCCGAGCAGATGCTCGAGATCGCGCGTCGCAAGGCGGCTGCAGGGGCGGCCGGTCGCGACAGCGCACCGATTCGGTTCGAGCGCGCCAACGCGCTGCTGCTGCCGCATGCAAGCGACGAGTTCGATGCGGCTACGGTCGGGTTCGGGGTCCGGAACTTCTCAGACCTCGACCAGGGCCTGCGCGAGCTCGCTCGAGTTGTGCGCCCCGGAGGACATGTGGTGATCCTCGAGATGACGACGCCGCAGCGGGCGCCGCTCTCGGTCTTCTTCAGGCTCTGGTTTGACCGTGTGGTGCCGGAATTGGGGCGGGCCGCCGGCGACCCCGACGCCTACACGTACCTGCCCAACTCGGTACGGCGTTTCCCTGGCCCTGAGGAGCTCGCAGCTCGGATGGCTGCGGTGGGCCTCGGTGACATCCGTTATGTGCTCACGGCCGGCGGCATCATCGCGCTCCACGTCGGTACCGTGGTTGTGTGAGCTCTCCGGGGGCAGCGTCAGTAGAGGCGGTGGTCGGAGCGGGCGGCGACGGCGCGGCGCTCGTGATGGCGCGCGCCGAGGCGCGCATGGCGGAGCTCGTCTCCGATCACGGGGAGGCACTCGCGCGACATGGCGGAAGAACGATCGCCGCCGGCGGCAAGCGGCTGCGGCCGCTGCTGGTCTGCATTGCGGCCGGTGTGCCCGTCACCGAGAGCGAGGAGCTCGTGCGTGCAGCGGTGGCGGTCGAGCTCGTCCACTCCGCCACGCTTGTACATGACGACGTGATCGACGGAGCCGACCTGCGGCGCGGGCGGCCGACGGTGGTTGCCGCCGGCGGGCGGCTGATGGCACTCGCCACCGGCGACCTGCTGTTCTCTCGAGCCTTCGCCGAGCTTGCTGCCGGTGGGACGATCGAGCCGATCCGGGCCCTGTCCTCTGCGGCGTCGTCGTTGGCCTCAGGTGAGCTGATGCAGCGCGGCGACTCGTGGGATGTGGGCGTCGACCAGGATCGCTACCTCGAGCGTTGCCGGCTGAAGACGGGAGTGCTGTTTCGGGCGGCATGCGAGCTGGGCGCGATCGCCGGTCGCGTGTCACTCGAGGAGCTCGGCCTGTTCGGCGAACGGATCGGCGTCGCCTTCCAGCTGCTCGACGACGTGCTCGACGTCACCGGTCCGCCGGAGCGAACCGGCAAGCCGCGCGGCGCCGACCTCCTCGACGGCACCGTCACGCTGCCGCTGATAGAGGCGCGCAAGCGGGACTCTGGATTGACCGGACTCGACCTGCGCGCGCTCGATGGCCCTGATCAGGCCGCGGAGGTGTGCGACCGAATCGAGGCTTCCGGCGCGCTCGAGTTCGCGCGTGAGTACGCGCTCGAGCTGGTGGCCGATGCCAAAGATGGCCTGCCCATGGGGTTGGCCGATCCCCAGCGAGCAGCGCTCGAGCTCGTCGCCGATGGCGTCGTCGAGCGCTACAGCTGACCGCCGCTCAGAAGTCCTCGGGGAGGATCAGGTTGGTGTTGAGCGCTGCGGCGAACCGCTCTACGTCTGCGGTCATGTTCGCCTGCGTGAGCCGCTGAAGGTCGGCGATCATCTCGCTCAGACCTTCGTCGAGACGATCTTCGAGCAGCTCGATCTGCAGTGGGGTGAAGGTGCCGGACTCTGAGTGTCCGCAGTTCGGGCACTCCAGCTGCAGATCCCAGCGGCCATCCGGTGTCTCGGTCCAGCTCAGCGGCTGAACGAGGGCGGACTCGCAGCTCGGGCAGACATGCAGGTCCCGCCGGTCGCTGCCTGCCTCATCGAATCGGACGACCTCGATCGATCGTCCGCTCGGCAGCACGATCCGGCGGACGACGTGATTCTCGCTGTGGTTATCGCTCATGCAAACCGCTCCCGCACGTGCTATCGGCGGGATGCGGCGAACGCTTGAGAGGATCGCTTGCGGCTGGACGCTAATGTTCCAGCTTCGGCAATAGCTAAGGAAAGTCGGCATGTTCGCAAGCCCATGGAAAGACGCCCTGATCATCCTGGTGGTCGTCCTGCTGTTCTTCGGCCCCAAGCGCCTTCCGGCGCTGAGCCGTTCCATCGGGGAGAGCATCAAGGAGTTCAAGGGCGGGATCGCCGAGATCTCGGAGTCGGATGAGAAGCCGGATGGTTCTTCGGCTCCGTCCGAGCCTCAGTCGAAGAGCACCAACTCAGAGCACACCAACGCCTAGCGCACCGACGCTGCGCCGCAACCCATGAAGCTGCGGCCGATCGGCCACGAGGACCGGCTGAGCATCATCGACCACCTCGACGAGCTGCGCACGCGCATCATCGTCTGCGGTGCCGCCCTGGTGGTCGTGTTCTGCGTCTGCTTCTGGCAGAACAACGCGCTTCTGAGTGTGCTGAACCGACCGCTGCCGCCGACCGCCAAGACGGCGCTGGGGGTGCAGCAGAAGAACGCCGACGAGCAGGCGCGCGTCCACTCTGACGAGCAGAAGCAGTACGCCGCGCTCGCGGCCAGCAGCTTGACCCCGCCATCTGAACGGTCGCACTACACGGCATTGGCGGCCGACGAGGGGCAGCTCGCCAAGCTGGCGCCGGGGGGGGCGGCACAGCCCAGGCCGCTGGCGATCGGCGTCGGCGAGGCGTTCATGACGACGGTCCTCGTATCCGCGTACTTCGCGCTGATGATCACGCTGCCGCTGATCCTCTATCAAGTCTATGCATTCGTGCTCCCGGCTCTCAGCGGGGAGGAGCGGCGCGTGGCCTTACCCGCGGCGATCGCGGCGCCGGTGCTCTTTCTGATGGGCGCCGTGTTCACGTATTTCTTCGTGCTGCCGCCCGCGATCCACTTCCTTCAGGGCTACAACGCCGACAAGTTTCTGAATCTGGTGCAGGCCAAGTCGCTGTACCGGTTCGAGATCATCCTGATGATGGGGATCGGGCTTGCGTTCCAGGTTCCCCTGTTAGCGGTCGGCTTGCAGAAGGTGGGGATCATCTCCTCCCGTACTCTGACGCTCAACTGGCGCTACGCTACGGTCCTGATCGCGGTGATCGTTGCCGCGCTGCCGGGGGTTGATCCAGTCTCGATGACGATGGAGATGCTCCCGCTCGTCGGACTTTATATCGCCAGTATCTTGCTGCTGAAATGGGTGGAACACCGCAATCACCGGCGCGCTCGCGCGGAAGCAAAGCATGCCGCCGCGCGCGCGGACGCCTCCGCGGCCAGCGAGCCGGCGGACGACCACGACCCCAGCACGAGCTGAACCAGACCCCAGGCACGCCCCTCACCCATGCTCTTTGATCTTCGCAGCCGTGGCCGCCGCACGATGGTCCGCATCATCTATCTGTTCCTGGCGCTGGTGATGGTCGCCGGCCTCGTGCTCGTCGGTGTCGGTACCGGCACCAACCAGGGTGGACTGCTGAACGCCTTCACCAACAACGGTTCCGGCAACAGCCAGAGCTCAGCCGTCAACGCGCAGATCCACAAGGCGTACGAAGAGGCGAAGAAGAATCCGAAGTCGGCCACCGCGTGGGCTTCGCTGGCACAGGCATATTGGGCTGCCGCGGGCACCGGCGACAACTACGACAGCACCACCGGCACGTACAGCGCCAACGGCAAGAAGCAGCTGGCCTATGCCGCCAAGGCCTGGGAGCAGTACCGGAAGCAGGCAGGCACGCCGTCCGCCCAGATGGCGAGCCTCGGTGCGGAGGTCTACCAGGGCCTCGGGCAGTGGTCGAACGCGGCGGTCGCCTGGCAGTACGTCGCGCAGGCGTCCAGCTCCACCACGCCGAAGCCCTACTTCTGCCTGGCCTTCGCCGCCTACGCCGCCAAGCAGACCTCGAAGGGTGATCTCGCGGCGGCGCGCGCCGTCCAGCTCAGCCCGAAGCTTCAGCGTCTCACGATGAAGTCCGATTTCAAGAGTGCCCGCTCCTCAGCAAGCACGGCGCAGACGAGCCTACTCGACAACTGCTGATGCCTGCCCGAGAAATGCCGAGCTCCCTGCCTCGAACCGACCGCATCCAAGCGGCCGGCAGCCCGTCCTGACCGGGGCCACTCGGGCGGCGCGACGCCGCTAACATCGTCCCTTCGGGCCGTTAGCTCAATTGGCAGAGCAGGGGACTCTTAATCCCAAGGTTGCAGGTTCGATTCCTGCACGGCCCACTCAAAAGCCCCGCACAGCGGGGCTTTTTCATTTGGTGGACATCGGGCATTTGTCGAATATGTCCCGAATATGTCCCGAGATTGGCCTACCATCTGTTGCTAATGACGACGCTCAGGCCGCCCACCGGACACGTCTTCCGAGTCGATCGCTCGAGAGGCGCGGTCTGGTACGCCAAATTCCGGTTGCCCGATGGGCGTCAGGCGCAGAAGAAGATCGGGCCGGCCTGGAGCGAGCGAGGTAGGCCGCCCGCCGGGTACTTCACCAAACGGCTCGCGGAGGACTGGCTGCGGGATCTCCTCGACGAGGCCCGGCGCGGAACGCTTCCGGGGCTGGTCCGCACCGGGGCTACGTTCGCTGACGCTGCGGCCGAGTATCTGCGCTACGCAGAGCAGGATCGCCTCTGTAAGCCCTCGACGGTGAAGGGCTACCGCTCCGCGATCCGCGCGCATCTGCTTCCGGCATTTGGCTCGATGCCGGTCGAGGCCGTGACGCCCGAGGTGATTGAGCGCTGGGTGATCAGCTTTGGCGGCTCGGCCAGGACGCGAAACAAGTTGTTGATCCAGCTGCACGGGATCCTCGGTCGCGCGAAGAAGGTCTACCGGCTTGCGAGCAATGCCGCCGCCGAGGTCGAGCGCTCGCCCCAGCGGCGCTCCGGAGACATCGAGGTGTTCTCCCCGGAGGAGGTGTGGGCGCTGGTAAGGGCTGCCGCCTCTGAGCAGGACGCAGCGATCTACCTGACGGCAGCGTTCACGGGCCTGCGGATGGGCGAGCTGCTGGCGCTGCGCTGGCGTGACGTCGACTTTGCCGGCTCGACCGTTCGTGTCCGAGCGAGCTACGCCGGCGGGGAACTGACCACGCCGAAGTCCGGGAAGGTGCGTGCGGTGCCGATGGCCCCTGATGTGGCGACCGCATTGGCGCGACTGGCGGAGCGCGATGAGTTCGTGAGCGACGACGACCTGGTGTTCCCCGGCGGGCTCGGTAGCTACCTGGACGGCTCGGCACTGCGCCGGCGCTACGTGGACGCCTTGAAGCGCGCCGGCCTGCGCCGACTCCGCTTCCACGATCTGCGCCACACGTTCGGCACGCGCATGATCGGCAAAGCCGATATCCGCCGGGTCCAAGAATGGATGGGACACGCTGACGTCCAGACCACGATGAAGTACCTCCACTATGCGCCGCGTGCCGAGGACGCGCTGTTGGTGGCTGAGGCCTTTCGTCTCACAGAGGCGTCTGCGGCCTCCGACTCGGCTGTCGCCTCGTGAATCAGCTCGCTCCGGCGTGTGGGAGGCGTTGGAGTGCGTCTTCGAGTTCGGGTCGTAGGAATCGCCAGGTGCGGCCGAGTTTGCGGCCGGGGAGGATGCCTCGGCGTGCGTATTCCTTGACGGTGTAGGGCTTGAGCTCGAGGAGTGCGGCTACGTCGTTGACGGTCATTACGTCTTCGCGTGTGATTCCCACATACCAAAGTATACAGATTGCTCTGATTGCGCTAAGGTGGCTTGTATGAGCACCGAAAGCTTTGGATCGCAGGATGATCCGTTCATGACGTTGGCGGAGATCGCCGAGGAGTTGCGGGTGAACCCGGCGACGGTCAGGTTGTGGGTGAGCAAGGGGCAGTTGCAGGCATCGCGGGCGGGTATGCGCAAGTTGATTGTTCGCCGGTCTGAGGTGGAGCGGATGCTCGCCGCGGTCAACCCTGCTCCTGAGAGGAAGGTTCCAGGCCCTGAGCCGTCGGTCTCCTCAGGCGATGAGCCGGATGTGCCCGTCAGGGACGAGCTGACGCTACAAGGGTTACCGACGCCGGCCGGGACGCATGAGAGCGTGAAGGAGCTGGTTGACCATGCGAGCGGAAGTCTCTCTGCGGGGATCAGGGTCAGTTCATTGGCGCCGCCGAGCACGGGTTATGTGGAGCGGTTGCGTGCGATCGCCGGCGGGTTTGAGCATGTCGCCTCGACTGTGTTTCATGCGGGTCGCACGACCAACACGGGCTGGGCGGGCGGGGCTGGGTGGCGGCCTGATCGTTTGCCGTATGAGCTCCGGCCGGGTGGAAACCGTCCTGCGCGTGAGGGTTTGTGGGACCGGTTCGACATGGCGTTCGAGGCGCTCGTGGCGGCGGGGGAGGGGGCTGACATCCTGGCTGTCGCGCAGGCGTTTCGTGACGTCGGCGATGAGCTGCTCATGGTCGCCGACCATCTGGCTGAGGATCCGGGTGAGCGGGCTGAGTGGACTGTCGGTTGAGCGTCTGAGTGATGTGTGCGCTTGGGGTGGAGCGAGCTAAAGGTAATGCCAGGATTCGGCTGCGCCTCTGCCTGGCATTACCGCTCGCCGCTTCGCGGAACCCACACCCTGGCGGTCACGTATGACGGGGCCTGTTCGCTCGGGCCGGCGCCGGCCTCGCGCCGCGGTGCCGCGTAACCGTCGGGTTGATTTGCGGGTCTCTGATGACGAGCTGCTCGAGCTACGCAAGCGGGCTGCGGAGAGTGGTGTCTCGATCCAACGCATGATGGTTGACGCCGTGTTGCAGAACCCGGGAGATTCCAGCGGCGCGGTTGACAGTGCTGCCGCGGCCGAGTTGGTCGAGGCGCGTCGTGAGCTGGCGAGGATCGGGAACAACGTAAACCAGCTCGTGCGCGTCGCGCACAACTCACAGAACGGTGACCTTGACGCGCTCGCCAAACAGGGACGTGAGTTGCTGCGTGGCTTGGCGCTCGCGCATCAAGCAGTCCAGGATGCTGCGGCGGGTCTGGGGAGGCGCAGGCGTTGATCCCGAACATCACTCGCGGCGGGAACATGGCCGGCCTGGTCGGGTATTTGGGCGGCAAAGGCAACCACAACGAGCATGTCCGGGCGCGGATCATCACTGGATCGGCGAGCGTGCAGCTCCGTACCGGCTACAAGGTCACGTCGATCCAGACCCCGGGCCCGCGACGGGAGTTCTCGGCACTGCTGGACGCGCCACACCGAGAGTCAGGCCGCAAGGCACCGATACCCGTAAAGGACAGGGCCGGGAACCGGGTCGGTACCCGTGACGGTCACGTGTGGCACTGCTCGTTGGGCCTGCCAACAGACGAGCCGGTCAATGACTTGATGGCCGCGGAACTTGCGCACAGGTTCGTACAGCAGATGGAACTCGATCGTTGCGAGTGGGCAGCGATCCGGCATGACCGGAGATACAGCAACCCGCACCTGCACCTCGTCGTCAACATCGTCAAACCGGACGGCAAGCTCGCATCCACCCATCGTGATTACAGCCGTGCCCAGGCTGCCTGTGCGCGGATCACAGCCGACCTCGGTCTCACCGAGCTGCAGGGCCAGCAACGGCACCTACCAAAGGCCGAGCGTGCCCGAGGGATCAAGTCGCGGCCGCTGACCGGCCGCTACAAGCGGTTGCACAACAAGATCGGTGCGGCGGCGAGCACCGTGATCAGCGTTGACCAGCTCCCAACAGAACTCAAAGCACGAGGCGTTCTCTGGCGACAAACCGAACACCGGCAAGGACGACGTGGCATCAGCTTCGCTGAACTCGACCGACCTGACGTCTGGCTCAGGGGCACCGAGGTCGGCTGGAAAGAGAGCCACCTACTGGCCACCATCAGAAGCAACGCTGCCGCTGCCCCGGCCCGCCCACCGTTGGCAGCCGAATATGACCCCCGACCACAGTGGGAGAAGGACCTCGACCTTCAGCACGGTGCCGCAGCCGCAGAGCCCCACACGGCATCCCCAGCACGCGAGAGCGGCATCGACCGCTGAAACCTCGGCCATGGCCTGCTTCTTGTCGATCAAGCCGGGAGCGCTCAGGAACCAGGGATACGCGTGACGAAGTTGGCTAAGCGGCGTAGGTTGAGAGCATGCGTAATCGCTCGCTAGTCATGGTCTTTGCCGTAGCCGCGTTGGCTTCTCTGGCGGCGTCGGCAGCTGCACAAACGCGTTCGTCGGCAACAACACGCGGATCGCAGCAGCGAGCGGCCGGGATAGTTCAAGGAGAAGTCGTGCTCTGCGGTGGACCGGTCGGCCAGCGCGGCTCCTGTCACGTAGTCACCGGCAGATGGTCCGGCTGCACCGACAACGTCTGCAGCACGCTTGACGAGGCCGGCATAGAGAAACCGCAAGGAACGCTGATCGCTCGGGCCCGGATCCGGCACGGACGATTCGCAATGCACGTCAAGCCCGGCGAGTACGAGGTCGTGCTGCTCTGGACGTCAAGGCACCGAGCAGCGACAGCCACCGATCGGCGTCGCGTGAGGGTGCAAGGCGATCGCACTACCAGGCTTCTATTCAAAGCGTACGCGGGCTAATCCAACCCTCACACGACGCCTGGTTCGATCCTTGCGGCAGCGCGGGTCCGACGCGATATGCTGGCATACGTGCGACGAACGACCGTGAAGCTCCCAGACGATCTGGACGCGAGGCTTCGCCATGAAGCAAACCGACGCGGCAGCACGATCGCCGAGGTCACGCGCACGGCGCTTGAGGAACACCTCGGTGCAGGCCGGCGCCGCCAGCTTGGGGCCGCGGCGGCCGGACATAGCGGTCACAGCGATATCTCTGAGCGGATCGAGGAGATCATCCGCGCCGAGGTTGAATCATCGCGCTGATCATCGACGCCGGCCCGCTCTACGCGTATGTCGATGGTGATGACGCCCACCACGCCGCCAGCCTCGAGCTACTCGAAACACATCCCGGCCCGCTGATCATCCCCACGCTCGTTCTGACTGAGGTTTCCTACCTGGTCTCGACCCGGCTTGGATGGCGCCCGGAAGTACGACTCCTCGGTGATCTCGCCTCCGGCGACTTCACGCTGGAACCCGTGCACGCCATTGACCTGCTCCGCATCGCCGAACTCGTCGCCCAATACCACGACCTTCCACTCGGCACCGTCGATGCATCCGTAATCGCAGCCGCCGAACGGCTCAACGTCACCGAGATCGCGACCATCGACCACCGCCACTTCAGCATCGTGCGCGCCCGCCACACGGCTGCCTTCAAGATCCTCCCCTGAGCAACGCTGCGCTGCCGGAGCTCGATCGATCCGGCAGCGGTACGCGGTGGCTGTCCGGCTTGCGAGCATGTCATCTGTGACCAAGGGGGCCCGGATCGAACTGGATGATGGGCGGCTGATCCGGGTAACGGGACGTCCGGTGCAGGGAACGCGTCACGAGGTTCTGTTCGGCGTGGTCGAGGCCACCGGCGAGGAGGTCGCGGTGAAGCTCGAAAGGATCTCCGGGTCGCTTGCCTGCGAGAAGCAGGCGCTGAGCTGGCTCACTGCGCAGCACGGTCCGTCACCTCGTCTCCTCGGCGCCACAGGCGCGCGGTACAACACTGAGCGTGTGTACTGCCTGGTGACCGACCGCGCGCCTGGGAACACGCCGATAACCGCACAGGCTTGGGTTCGGATGGGACGCGCGATCGCGGGACTGACACGGATCGATTGGGACGGCAGCGGGCTTGCTGTTCTTGACGCGTTTGAGTTCGGACACGCCCACAGGCGGCGAATCAACGAGCTCGATGAGGCTCTCAGTGAGATCAGAGCCACCGTTGAAGATTGGGAGCAACTGAGCTCCTGGCGGGTGCCTCGTTGCAGCAGCACGCTGGTGTTCACGCACGGCGACCCGGGCCCGGGAAACTATCTCGACGACGGCGCCAACACCGGGGTGCTGATCGACTGGGAAGACGCGCACGTCGCCCCTATCGGGCTTGACCTCGCACGGGCGATCTTCATCGCCCTCCTCGGCGCGGGACCATCCGGGTACGTTGCACACGACCGAGAAGAACACGCGGAGGCTGTCACTCGAGGCTACCTTGACCAGCTCAAGGGCCAGTGGCAGCCGACACGCGATGAGCTTCGCTGGTGGGTCACTGTCGCCGGCATCCAGTTCATTCACCGCCGATACCAGCACGGCGGTGAGCCCGGCGTGTCCCCCTGGCAAGAGGCCGCCCACATGCTGTCCGTTGCGCTCACCGCGCCCAGCAGACCCGAGGGCTCGGCAAAGCAGCGCTAACCCGCCGTCAGGCCGCATCCGGGGCGGCTGGGCCTCTCCCTTCTCCCTTGGGATACATCAGCACTGACCGGAGTGCCGGTAGTCGATCAGGGCGACAGCGGCGTCAGGTGCGCTTCGTATCGCACGATTTCATCGCCGCCCGGCAGGTGCTTGACGTCGCCAGTCCGCACGTAGCCACTCCGCGAGTACAGGCTGTGGGCACGCTCATTGCTGACGCGAGTCCACAACGAGGCCTCTTCCCAAGTCGCGGCGCGCATCTCGATATGCAGCGCACGGAGTAGACGACCGCCGATCCCTTTACCCCATCGGTCCGGGTCGACGAACACCATCGAGATGTGCCCAGCACCAGCAACGATCGGCCCGGCGCCGTCTTGCTCCCTAAACGCCTCCGCCAGCGACATGCCCACCACTCGCGTGTCATCGGCGATGACCACGAGAAGAGCTGATGTGTCACTGAGCTTCTCCTCCACGCGTGCAACCCGCCCAGGCTCTGCCACAAGGCCGCGGGCAGCATTCGCCGAGCGCCAGACCCTCAGAGCCTGGGCTTGATCACCTTCGACCGCCGTTCGCGCGCTCAGCACGTCACACACGTTACGGGGACGGTCACGCGTGAGACGCTCGTCCGACCTCCGCTGCCAAATGTCGATCATTGCGGCACGCTGTGTCTTGGGGTGACTGCTGTGCTCGCGGCATCTCCTGAGCGGATCAAGCGTTGGTGATCATCCGCAATAGGTCGGCGCGTGTGTACCCGCGGGCTCGGGCCATCTGGACGAGTTCGGCGACCTTGTCCAGCACCTCACTCTGGGCCGGGGTCCCTACGACCTTGATGCCCCGTCGCGGGGCCATCTCGATCAATCCTTCGTCGCGGAGCGCACGCAGTGCACGCAGGACGGTGTTGGAGTTGACGCCCATCACTGCTGCGAGGTGCCGGGCGGGTGGCAAGCGGTCGCCGGGTTTCGCTTCGCCGTCGGCGATGGCGCGACGGATTTCTGTGGCGACCTGCTCGTGCAGGTGGGCTGGGTCGTCGCGGTCGATGTTGACAGCCAGCAATGTGCCAGTTACCCTAGCACATTGAGATGGTTGTGCAGAGCCCTCAACCCACATCGCCGCGGCTGCCGGATGATGTCAAGGCGGGCGTGATCGAGGATGCCCGCAGGCGACAGCGCCGACATCGCGGCGTCATTGCGGCGCTGGCCGTTGCGGTGCTTGTTGCAGCCGGTTTGATCATCGGCTTCAGCGGCGGCGGTGGCTCCGCAGCGGGAGCTGGCGGCGGTCTTGATCTGGGTGGGGCGGGAGCTCCTGTCGCTCACCAGGCTCTGAACGCACCGAACCCGCGTGTGGTCGCGAGTGCAGTCCGACGATGCGACGTTCGGAGGCAGGCATGGAACGGGATAGAGCGTCCGTTCGCTACCGGGCCGAAGGTGAGCGCTGAGAACGGCGGGATTGTCGCCCTCGTTTCGAACGCGCGCGGCTCGGCACTCCTCTGCATGACCGGTACCCCCTCCAACCCATACCAATCCAATGGCGGGGCTTTCGATCGCCGGTTGGTCGCTCCCGGTCCCGACCAACTCACCGATGCAGGCCTTGGAGGATTCGGAGACCGGCCAGGCCAAGACCAGCTCGGCATGGTGGCCTATGACTACGGAAAGGCCGGGAGCGATGTCACAGCCGTCGAATTCATCTTCCGGAACCGCCCGGCAATCCAGGCCGTCGTCCACGACGGCTGGTACGTCGCGCTATGGCCCCAGAAGGCCGTTCGCATCGTGGGCGCGCCTTTGACCGCAGCCGCCAGAGGACAGCTGCTAAAGGAACGGCTCGCCGCGAGACCAACCTCGGTGCGAGTCACGACCCGTACGCGCACGATAACGTCGGCGCTGCCTAACGTTCGCTGCTACAGCCACAAGACCGCATGCGGTGTGTTCGACATGCGGCGCCCCGCATCTTTGAAATAGTCACGCAGCTCAGGCCGAGGTCGATGCGCCCAAGGGTGGTCAAACGCTGACGACTGCATGCCGCTTCGCGAACGGATCGGGCTGTATCCAGCATTGACCAGACTGCTGGGATCTCGAAACATTGCGGCAGCCGGAACATCCAGGCTACAAACTGTTGTGATGAGCTTACGAATCGTGCGTAGTGTTGTGGACGAGTTGACGTGATCCGATCCAAGCTCTTCTTACTCACCGCGCTGGCTGCGCTGATCAGTTCCGCATCGTTGGCACGCGCGGCGGGACCTCCCGCGCATCCGGTGAGCGCTCGTGCTATCCCGACCGTGAGCGGGAGGAATCTGCTCGCGGCCTATATCGAGCTGCACCGCGACGGGTTCAGGGTTACGTTCACGAACGCGTTCTCGGTCGATTGGTCAGGCGCGTGCATCCCGGTTGTCACATCATCGACGCCTGCTCCGAGTCGAAGCGTCCCGCCTGGCTTCACGGTCATTTTGTCGGCAAAGATTCCAACATGCGGAGCGGCAAGCCCCGGGCATCCCGTGCCTCTGCCGGGCCCGTACCGCGTTCCATCCTTTTCGGGAAAGCCCTTATCTGCCGCGATCAAATGGATCCACGTTCACGACCTGTTGTGGGCGGCAAGCATCCCTGCCCTGCGCGACGGTAACCGAGCAAACCTGTACGCGAACTACGTGATCACGGCCCAGAGTCCACGACCAGGCTCCAAGCTCACGGTAGGTGTCACAAGGTCTGCTGGGGGTTGGCTGCCGACTCCGTTGCGACTCAGGGTGCGGTCACGCTGACCGCGACTCGCGGTCCATCCCGGCTGCTGCTGCTCGATCATTGCGACAGTGGTTCGGGCGCATTGGCTGCCTGGGGCTGTACGGTTGCGCAGGGTGGACAGGGCACAATCTGGCAGGGAGCGGGCCGTTCGTCGTTGCCGCATGCTCGCCGTCGCGACTGTCGTGATTGTGGCGGTCCTGGCGACCGTGGTGGTTGGGTCGATCAGGTCGCCGAGGACTGGTGGTGCCCGGATCGTTCACGTGACGCGGATCGTTCACGTGACGATCAACAGCAGGTTTGTTCACGCGCGCGAGCCGATCACGTTGGTCAGCCCACCGGGGGGTGGGAGCGGGCGGCCGCTGTTGATCTTTCTGCATGGCCGGGGCGGCGACCAGAATTCAGAGCTGTCCGATCAGTTCTTCGCAGCGCTCGACGCGCTTGGGGCGCGCGCCCCAGACGTCGCCTTTCCGTACGGCGGGGATCATTCCTATTGGCATGACCGCGCGGGCGGAGCGTGGGCCGAGTACGTACTACGCGAGGTCATCCCGATCTCCCTGAGACGGCTGCACGCCGATCCGGCACGGCTAGCGATCGGCGGGATCTCGATGGGTGGGTTCGGCGCGTATGACATCGCGCGGCTTGACCCGGGACGGTTCTGCGCGATCGGCGGGGACTCCGCTGCGCTCTGGCCCAGTGGCGCAGACACCGCAGCCGGCGCGTTCGATGACGAGACGGACTTCGCGCGCAACAATCTGCTCGCGATCACGGCCGCCGATCCGCACGTCTACGGGCGCGCGCACCTGTGGCTCGACGGTGGCGACCAGGACCCGTTCCACGTCGCCGACGAGACACTCGCGGCCCACCTCGGGATCCACATGCACGTCTGGCCGGGCGGGCACGATTACGCGTACTGGAACGCGCACTGGGGGAGCTACTTGCGGTTCTACGCATCCGCACTCGCCAACTGCAAGCAAGGCTGACCGAGGCCACGTGGCACGCGATCTCGCTTGCGCTTTGCGTGCAACCGCGCACCACGCGAACGACTGCTTTCGCGATCTGCATGCCTCCGACAGAACGGTCCCTGCGGCGACGACGCGGTCACCGGCCCACCGCACGTGCATGCTCAGCCTGGATAGACCGCTGCCGCATATCGATCCAAGCGGCCGTCTGCGGTGGACTGACGGGAGCTTGGCTGGCCCTTGCGGTCGGTGGGATGCTGTGACTCGTGTTCGAGCGATTCACAGAGCGTGCCAGGGACGTCGTGGTTCTTGCACAGCAGGAGGCCAGAGAGCTCAAGCACAACTACATCGGCACCGAGCACATCCTCCTCGGGCTGCTCCGCGAACGAGAAGGCCTTGCGGCGCGGGCGCTCGAGTCGCTGGGGGTTTCGTTTGAGGGTGCCCTGGAGCAGTTGGTCCGGATCGTTGGCTCCGGAGAGGAAGTCACTTCTGGCGAGATTCCCTTTACTCCCCGCGCGAAGAAGATTCTGGAACTAGCACTCCGTGAGGCGTTGGCCCTTGGCCATAACTACGTCGGTACCGAGCACCTCCTACTCGGTCTGGTGCGTGAGAACGAGGGTGTGGCGTCCCGCATCCTGCTCGACTTCGACATTGATTCCGAGAAGATCCGCACCACGGTCATCGGCATGTTGCCTGGCCCAGATAACCAACCGCACAGCAGCGCCACCGCGAGGCCGAGAGCCGAAGATGTCCGGCTTGTCGTCAGCGCGGACCCGGAGTTGCGCAGGTTGCTGATGGCCGCAGGCGGGCGGGCGCTGGCGGACGGACGGGACGAGTTCGGACTGTCTGACCTGCTCGCTGTAGCCAAGGAGAACCAGGAGCAACGAACACCCACGGACGCTGAGACTCAGGAACCCAAGGAGTCAGACACGTAAGCCGTACTGCACAAGCGCAAGCCTGTCGGTGTGTTTGCCGGTCGGCCGCTGTCCCTCGTCGATCAAGGCGGGAAGCAGCGCGTGACAGGCGCCAACCACGCACGTAGGATCGGCGGACCCGATGTGCAGAACATCAAGGATCACGGCCGGTCTGGTGGTCGTCCTGTCGTCCGCCGCGATCTCCGGATGCGCCAGCACGTCGCACGCCCCAGCGAGTCAGCCATATTGCTGGCCGAACGCGAAGTGCGCCAAGGTCAAGGCTGTCGCGGAGCAGTGCGGAGGACCGTCACCCGGCAGATGCAGGATCGTGCCCGTGGTCTCGATCGGACTCTTCAGGCCCGGCGGGCGACAAGTGATCGCCGAGTACGCGGCTGCCGGGCACAAACGCGACTCGTTCCTGATGATGACCCCCAACCCTGGTCGCTACCTGCTCGAAGCCACCGTCGATGGCCAGCGCATCAAGCACTCGATCACACTCCGCCTCGGCCACACCGTCCGGGCGAGGCTGATCACGCAGATCCGGTAAGCGGGTTTCCGCACCCCACCGGCCTTCCGTTTGTCGATCATTGCGGCAGCCGAGCCGCTGCCGCAATCAGTAGTTGGAATACTCGGGGCTGCACCTATGGGGGGCGACGACCGTGCATCGGTGGAGATGAGTAAACGCTTTCGGCTGCCGGACGGGCCGCCTGACTCAGAGGTCTACCCAGCCGAAGTGGTTTGCGATGCTCCAGCGGTGGTGCAGGTGGACAGGCTCCGGATCTGGCCTAGCGGCCTGGCGGTTGACCTGACGATCGAGGCGCCTCAGCCACGGCGTGACCCCCCGGTTCACCAGTTGTTCCGACAGCTGAGGATCGTGGTCTGCGCAGACGCGGCTCGGCGTCGGGGTCGGCGACAGCCCAGGCTTGCGACGATCCAAAAGCGCAGTCTGACGCGAATTCATCTTCTCGGATTCGGAGACGAGCAGAGTCAGTCGTCATCGACGTCAACCGTTTGGGGCAGCTTCTGGTTGCCAGAACCTCTGATGAGTGATGCCGTTACCGTTGAACTGACCTGGCCCGCAGAGGCTGTAAGTGGTGAACGGTTCCGGTTGGAGTTGGGTCGCTGGGCAGCCGAAAGTCCGCAGTCCCCGCCCGACACCGAGTGAGCCACCGAGTTGACGGCGGCCACTGGTGGATATCGATCATTCCGTAACTCTCAGACGAAGCTAGGTGGCTGCTGGATTGCGACAGACGCAGTCGTGAGGTGGAGCGGTCCGCTTAGTCCGAAGTTCCCCCTTGCAATCGGCGTGTATTGAGTCGGGATCCCTGGTGGTTGCTGGGGATTCCGGCTTTTTGTTTGCCGCATGATGTACCCACGACTATCGTGGGTTGTGTTATGATCTGCTGGAGCTATGGGCCGTCCAGCGAGAGCATCGGGTGCGATGCATGTGAGCACGACAAAGCGTCGGTCTGGGGATCGTGAGTACACCGCGACGTTGTTGCGGCGCTCCTACCGTGAGGACGGGAAGGTCAAGAAGGAGACGCTGGCGAACCTGTCCTATCTCCCGGCGGAGGCGATCGACGCGATCCGCAGGGTGCTGGCCGGAGAGACACTGACAGCGGTTGATGAGGTCTTTGAGATCGAGCGGGCGCTGCCGGCGGGACACGTGAATGCCGCTTTGGTCATGGCCCGGCGACTGGAACTGGCCAGGCTGCTGGACTCCCGGCCTTCCCGTCCGCGGGATCTGTGCATGGCGATGATCCTCTCCCGGGTGATCTCACCGGGCTCGAAGCTGTCCACTGTCCGCACTCTGGGGCAGTCGACGCTGGCCTCGGAGCTGGGTGTCGAGGGGGTCGACGAGGACGATCTCTATGGGGCGATGGACTGGCTGATCGACCGTCAGGCCCGTGTCGAGGACCGGCTCGCCAAGCGTCACCTGCGGGATGGGGAGATGGTGCTCTACGACGTCTCGTCCTCGTATTTCGAGGGCCGGTCCTGCCCGCTTGGGAAGTTGGGCTACTCGCGTGACGGTCAGAAGAACCTGCCGCAGATCATCTACGGGCTGCTCTGCGATCGGGAGGGCCGGCCCGTCAGCATCGAGGTGTTCTCCGGCGAGCTCCACGACGACAAGACCCTGCCGGCGCAGGTGACCAAGATCAAGGACCGCTTCGGCCTTCAGACCGTCACGGTCGTCGCCGACCGCGGGATGGTCACCCGCGCGAACATCGAAACGCTTCAGGGCACCGAGGGGGTCTCCTGGATCACCGCGCTCAAGGCGCCGACGATCAAGAAGCTCGTCCGTGAAGGGATCTTCCAACCATCGCTGTTTGATCAGCAGAACCTTGGTGAGCTCACCGACATCGACGAGTTCCCCGGTGAGCGCCTGATCGTCTGCAAGAACCCGCTGGTTGGCGCTCAACGCGCCCGCAAACGCTCCGAGCTGCTGGACGCAACCGAGGC
Organism: uncultured Conexibacteraceae bacterium; assembly: GCA_963761675.1. Classification (GTDB taxonomy): domain Bacteria; phylum Actinomycetota; class Thermoleophilia; order Solirubrobacterales; family Solirubrobacteraceae; genus Palsa-465. The sequence continues at coordinate 196,412 of CAVXIA010000001.1, read as the reverse complement.
CGACCTGGAGCTGATCAAATCGCGGGTGGATAAAGGCACTCTGCTCGGCGCCGCGCAGATCGGGATGGCGGTCGGCCCCGCGCTCAAGCGCTTCCATGTCAGAAAGCATTTCGACATCCAGATCACCGACATGGACTTCACCTACCAGCGCAAAGAGCAGGAGATCAGCGAGGAGGCGGCGCTGGACGGGTTCTACATCCTGCGCACCAACCACACCGCAGCTGACGTTCCGGCCGGTGATGTTGTCCGCGCCTACAAGAACCTCGAACAAGCAGAAAGAGCGTTCGGCTCGCTCAAAGGCCCCGACCTGCAGATCCGCCCGATCCACCACCACCTCGAGGACCGCGTCCGATGCCACGTGCTGATCTGCATGCTGGCCTACTACCTCACCTGGCATTTGAAAGCCGCATGGAAACCCCTGCTGTTCAGCGACGAGCACCGGCCCGAGGCCGATGATCCGGTCGCCAAAGCCGTCCGCTCACCCGCAGCCGAGCAGAAAGCCCGGACCAAACGCACCACCAACGGCGGCCCCGCCCACAGCTACCGCACGCTGCTGAGCGAGCTCGCTACCCAGACCCGGAACCGGACCCGACTGGCCGGCCATGCCGACACGTTCGAGAAGCTGACACAGCCCACCGCGCTCCAAGCACACGCGCTGAAACTGGCCACCGAAGCACCAGTCGTGATCAAGTAGACACGACCCGCGCACCCCGAAACCCGCGTAACCCCAATGAACAAGCCAGATCTTCCCGCCTCACCAAGGGGAACTTCGGGCTAGTCGAGCGACGCGATGTCGCAATTCCGGTCAGCGACCTACAAGCCCGCATTCTCGAGGACCGGGCCGCACGCGACCTCGAACGCGCTGCCAGCGAACCACGACTGGCGCCCGATGTTCGCGACTGCGGTCGACGACGGGGCACTACGCGCGAACCCAATCCAAGGGCTCCGGTTGCCGGTCATGAGGTCAATGGCAGCAGACGAGCATGAGGCGAAAGCGCTGACTCGCGCCGAGCTCGCGCTGGTACTGGCCGCCGTCCCGGACGAGTCGCGCTTGTTCTTCGAGTTCCTCGCTCATACCGGGCTGCGGATCTCTGAGGCGATCGGTCTGCGCTGGGAGCATGTTGAACTTGGCCCCAAGCCGCGAGTCCGCGTGCGCGAGCAGATGTACGAAGGCCGCCGGCAGATCTTGAAGTCCCGGCACTCACGACGTGACATCCCGCTCGCGCCGGGGATGGCCATCCAGCTGCGAGGACCGCGGACCTCCGGCCTCGGCTCTGGACCTGTGTTTTGCACTAGAACCGGGACCGAGATTAGCCGTGCGAACCTGGCGTCTCGCGTGCTCAAGCCAGCGGTGGAAGACCTCGGTCTTCCGTGGGTCAGCTTTCACACATTCAGGCACACATGCGCGAGTCTGTTGTTTGCCGCTGGCCGTAACGTCAAGCAAGTTCAGGAATGGCTCGGGCACTCCACGCCCAGCTACACCCTCGAGACATACGTTCATCTACTGGATGAGGGCATTGGCGACGCTGCATTCTTGCACGATCTCATTGCTTCGAACCCCGGTCAGGTCAACACCGGGTCAACAGAACGTCCGGCAACAGCAGCCGACGTCATCGAGCCCAACGCCTGAAATCCTCGGTGGAAGACGACTTGCTCCTGCGGGGACAATCGCGTGACTCGGCGAACCACCGCCGCTGCTGTGTTTTCGCGTCCGCCGATGCGGACGGGTTACGCTCGACGCGACCATCACAAAAAGGGAGCTGCTCAGCATGCCGCGAATACTTGGATTTCACGAGGTCAAAGACGTCGAGCACTGGGTCTCCTCGCCGAGGCGTGAGGAGTTCTTCGGGCCGCTCGGTGTCACCGATATCAAGACCTACGTCGATCCCCAGGGCTCCAAGCGAGTCGGCCTCACGATGAACGTTCCCGACATGGACGCCATGATGGGCGCGATGCAGACACAGGCGGGGGCCGATGCGATGGAGCACGACGGCGTGATCCCCGAGACCCTGGTGATCCTCGTCGAGTCCTAGACCCTCAGGCGCGCCGTTGGCTCGAACCGTCGGGGTTGCCGTCCGAGCCAACAATGCGCGAGGTTATGCCAGTGCGTCGCGCTTCCATTCCATGGGTGCTGGTCGGTGTTGCAATCGCCGCCATAACGGTGTTCGTGGCTCTGACGATCGCTGTGACTGGCAGCTCTTCGCTCTCGCTCGACTCGCGGGCCTTCGAGATCGCCGGCGATCTGCGTACGCCCTGGCTCGACAGCGCCGCTCGGGTGTTCACCAGGCTGGGCCTGATAGCGATCGTTGGTCCAGCCGTCCTCCTCGGCGCCCTGCTCCTGATCAAGCATCGAGCACGGGTCCGCGCGGTCGTGCTCATGGTCGGAGCGGCGCTCGCCTGGATCGGCGTGTGGATACTGAAATCGGTGGTCGACCGTCCCCGTCCACCGGGCCCGCTCGTGCACACCACGGGCCAAAGCTATCCCTCAGGTCACGCCGCCAATGCCGTCGGGTGGCTCGCGATCGCGATCGCGCTCACCGTCATGATCCCGAGCCGGAGCGGACGGATCGCCACGATCGCAGGGGGCACGCTCATCGCTGTGCTCGTTGGCCTGAGCCGGATCTACCTGCGCGCCCACTACCTCTCCGATGTCCTTGCCGGCGAAGCGCTCGCCGTGGCCGTGTATGCGCTCGCGGCGATCGGTGCGGTTTCCTGGCAATCACGACGCGACCCACGGAGCGAGGGCAAGCCACTGCGCTCCCCCAACCCGTGTCATGTGATCAGCGGGGATGAATCCTCTCAACAGGTCGAGATCACCGCTGCGCCGTGGCGAGATAACCATAGATCGTCGACCTTTCCGCTGCGGGGTTCGCGACGAGCTCGAGCCGTCAACGGCCCTTGAGTCGGTGCTGCTGATCCAAGACGCTGCAGGCGTGTCACCCACACCTGGCCCAGACCTCACATTCGCTCGCATGATTCGCGTGGAGACCGGTCGTCGCCTCGAGGGTGGGGTAGGCTTGCGCGCATGGCTGGTGATCACGAGCAGGCCCGCATTGACCCGCGGCTGATTGAGCGTTTCGCGCTGTTTCGTGAGCCTGGGCCCGGACCCGACGGGCCCCTTGACACGGGGGAGACGGAGCGAGTTGAGCAACTGAGGCAGACGGTGCTTTCCGGCAGGATTCCACCGCTTACTGCCAAGGGGCTCGTGTTCGATCAGGTCCGCAAGGTTGCGCTCAGCCCTACTCGCATCATGCTGGCCATTCCGGGTCACACTGGCATACACGTGGTGGTGCGCAGCAGCGAGCAAAATGCCAGCTATGGGTCCGGTGCGAAGATCGCCGGGCGTATCCAGGGACTACCGATCATGTCCATCGGTCCCAACCTCATCGGTCTTGCGGTCGATGGTGTCGAGCAGCAGCGAGTTGAGTTTCGTGACGGCGCGTTCGGATGCGCCCGAGTGCGGCACAACACGTACTGCATCGAAGATCCGAGTTGGGTGCGCGACGAAACCGCGCTACCAACCCGGCGCTTCTGAGATGGACGCCGGTCCTGGCCAGCGGGCTCACATTCCTCCCGAGGCGCGCTTCCGTCAGCGGTGCGCCACGAGCGCGGCGAGGAGACGTTCCGCGATCGCGTCCGGGGTGGGTGGGCATCCAGGGATGCGGATGTCGATCGGCAGGTGCTGTTCGAGGGGGGCGGCGAGCTCTGGGCCGTGGCCCAGGACGTTGCATCCGAGGGCGCAGTCGCCAAGCGCGGCGACCAGGCGTGGCTCGGGCATGGCGTGGTAGGCGGTGAGCAGCGCCCCAACCATCCGGGTCGTGAGGGGTCCGGTGATTAGCAGGATGTCGGCGTGGCGGGGTGAGGCGACGATGTCGAGGCCGTGGCGCTGGAGGTCGTGGTAGGGATTGGTAGCGGCGCCGAGCTCGTGCTCGCAGCCGTTGCAGGAGCCAGCATCGACGTGGCGGATCGCAAGCCAGCGGCGATCGCCGCTCGGGAGTCGTTCGTTGTGCCGGATCCGCCCGAGCTGTCGTAACAGGACGAACATCAGCGGTCCACGCAGGCGTAGCAGAGTTCGAAGCTCTTGTTGATCAGCGGAAAATCGGGGAGGAGGTTGCCCGCGGCAGCGTGGGCGAGCGCTGGCCAGTTGGCGTAGGACCCCGTCCGCAGGTGGACTCGGGCGATGACACCGCCGGTGAGCTCGACGACGCAGGCGGTCGCCCCGCGCGGGCTCTCCACCTGTCCGGCGCCTAACCGGCGGGCGCCTGTCCGGCGGGGGTCCGCGCCGCTCCCCGCGAGTGCGACTCCGCGCGCGAGCGGCTGCGCGAGATGCTCGTCGAGCAGCTCGAACGAGGCTCCGAGTTCGACCGCGCGCAGCCGGAGCCGCGCGCTGACGTCCCCATCCGGCGCTGCCGGTCCCGGCAACCCGGCTGGCTCGAAGCCGTCGTAGGCCAATTGCCGGTTGTCGGTGCGGACGTCTTCCCGGAGCCCCGATGCTCGCGCGGCGGGTCCGACGGCCCCGAACCGAACCGCATCATCGGCTTCGAGTACGCCGACCCCACCGAGTCGCGCCTGGAGAGAGCCGCTGAACTCCAGTTCGCGCCACGCCGCAGCGAACTCGCTGCGCAGCTCCCGCAGCGACGCCCTCACTGTGTCTGTGCTGGCCGCGTCGGGCGCGGCCACGCCCGTCCCGATCGCGACCGTGCCGAACAGGAAGCGATGCCCGAACGCGGCGGCGATCGTCTGCTGCGCATTGTCCTTGAGCGCGGCGAACGCCATCGTTCCTGGAGCGAAGCCGACACCAGCGCAGATTGCGCTGATGTCGTGCAGGTGGTTATAGACACGCTCAAGCTCCAGCAACACGGTTCGGTTCACGCGCAGATTGCGGTCGGGGCGCAGCCCGACCGCATCCTCGACCGCCTGCGCGTAGGCGACGGTGTTGGCGACTGCGCACGCAGCACAGGCACGCTGGATATACGGCAGCGCTTGGTCGGGTGAGAGACCTTCGGCGGCGCGCTCGAGGCCACGATGCTTGTAGAACAGACGCGGGTCGACAGCGAGGATCCGCTCGCCCACGACATGGAAGCGGAAGTGCCCGGACTCGATCACGCCGGCGTGGATTGGTCCGACCGCGACCTGATGGACGCCGTCCCCGTGGACCGGAGTCATCCACCTAGCGGGGTCGTCGGTATGGGTTGCGAGTGCTCGCATCGGCTCGTGGCCGCTGAACCGCAGGCCGTGAAGGTCGTGTGCCTCGCGCTCGTCCCAGTTCGCCGCTGGAGTCAGGTCCGCGATGGTGTCAATAACCCGGTCGGGCGCATCGCAGGAGATCACGCGCGGATCGCGCGCGCCGACAAGCAGCGCCCGCCAGCCCAGAGCCGTCCCGCGCCCGGTCGCCCAGGCGCCGGCGAACCGCCCGCCGCCGGCGAGGGCACGCTCAATCGTGGCCCGCCACGCCGCCGGCTCGACCTCCTCGATCGTCGTCATAGAGTTCCCCGAGCGAGGGTTGCGACAAAGCCTGAGCCCACCAGCAGCGTTCCTGCGGCAAAAAGCGCCAGCAGGCCGACACCGAAGACTGCGGTCAGCGTGATGGTCACCGCCTGATCGCGCTCGGCACGTTGCCGAGCGCGATCAGGCCGCTCGCCAATGACCCCCTCGAGGAGCGCGTGAAGCAGCCCGAGGAAGCCGAGCGCGAGCGCGACCACCGCGATGGCGCTGACCACCAGCTGCCCGGCGGCGACGCCTCCAAGCACGATCAACAGCTCGGACAGGAACAGGGGCGAGGGCGGCATACCGGCAAGCGCGGCGAGGCTCACACCCATCGCGGTGGCGGTGGAGGGGCTGGCGCCGGCTACGCCGGACGGCGCCCGTTTCGCGGCGCCCGGATCGACGCGCAGCAACGGCAGCGCGGCGTAAAACCCGAGCGCCTTGGCGAGCGCGTGACCGGCGACATGCAGCACAACGCCGGCGATCGCCAGCGGCGTCCCGAACCCAATCCCGAGCGCGATCACACCCATGTGCTCAAGGCTTGAGTACGCGAGTAGCCGCTTCCACGGCATCGAGCGCCAAAGGAACGGGACCGCGACGAGTAGTGAGGTCAGGCCGAATCCCAGGAATACGGCGCGGGTCGTTCCGGTCCCCACTGAGGGTGCGAGGATCTGCTTGACCCGCCAGGCGACCAGCAACACGCTCGGTAGCAACGCCGCGCTCAGCAGCGCGCTGATCGGCGCCGGCGCCTCGCTGTGCGCATCCGGTAGCCAGTTGTGTACCGGCGCCCAGCCGATTTTCGTCGCCAGGCCGCCGAGGAGCAGGACGAACGCGACCAGGGTCGAGTCCTTCGGCAAAGTGTGGGCGTCGATGCGCAGCGCATACCAGTCGAGCGCGCTGAGACCGTGGTGGCCGACGTTCGCCAGGCTGATCGCCAGCACAAGGATGCCTAGCAGGGCGACCGACAGCCCAAGGGTTGTGAGCACGAGGTACTTCCAGCCCGCCTCCAGCGCATCACGGCGGCCGGTGAAGGCAACCAGCAGCGCCGAGGCGGCGGTCGTAGCCTCGACGATCAACCACGTCATCGCCAGGTTGCTGCAGATCGGGATTGCGAGCAACGCCGCCCAGAACACGAACAGCGCCCCGTAGTAAAGGTTGTGGGAGCGCGTGGCTGTCGTCAGGCTGCGGCCGCTGGTACGCAGGTAGCCCGGTGATACGAGCGTGCTGCACAGGCCGATCACGGCAATCACCGCGAGCAGCACCGCGCTGGCGCCGTCTACGAGGTACCAGTGGCCGTGCAATGCCGGCCGTCCGCCGCGTGCGAATACGATCCCGCCGAGGATCAGCGCCGAGACAGCGGTCGGAAGCGCCGCAGCCACAGCGAGGCGATCCGCCTGGCGCGCGGACCTGGCCAGCAGCGTCAGCACCGCACCGAGTAGCGGAACCGTGGGCACGACCGCCACGAGGATCGGGGTGATGTCAGTCACGCAGGCTCCGTAGCAGTTCGGTATCGCCCGTCCCGAGTTCGTCATGGATCCGTGCCGCGAACGCGGCCGCGACCGCAACGACGACCGCGAGGTCGAACAGGGCACCGAGCTCGACGACGTACGACACGCCGCCGTGCACCGAGATCGCCAGCAGCGACACCCCGCTCTCGGCAATGATCAGCCCGAGCAGTTGAAACAGGACCGGGCGGCGCGCGACGACGACCGCGATCCCAATCAGCACGAGCGCCACCGCAGCACGCTCGGTGTGCACGTCGCCGAGCCCGAGGCGAGGGGTCAGCCACACCGCGCCCAACACGAGGGCGCCCGCAGCGGCGAGACGGATCAGTGGCCCGTTCGCGGCGACGATGAGCCGAGGCTCGCGGGTGCGGCGCATCAGGGCGTACAGGAGCACTGGCAGCACAGCCGCCTTGCTGAGCAGCACGATTGCGGCGACAAGCTCGCCATCGGAGTGGCCGTCGGCGAGCGACAGGGCGCCGATGCCGAGCGCGAGCGACTGCACCGCCAGGAGGCAGATCGCGACCGACCGGCGTCTGACGACGATCACCCCGAGGGCGAGTACGACGATCAGATCGACCAGTCCTGTGCTCATGTGACCCCTGCAATCGAAAGGCCGGCCCCGGCGAGTGCGATCGCGCTGCCGAGGCCGAGCAGAAGCGGCACCCGCAGGATCCGCATCTTCGCCTCGGAGGTCTCCACCAACGCCAGCGCCGCGCAAAGCGCGATGACCTCTACCGCTTCGACGCCAAGGCTCGCTGCGAACCCCCCTGGGCGTGGCAGGAACAGGCCGGCGGCGAGGACGAGCACCACCCAATGCCGGGCCGCGGCCGCCCACTGCAACAGAGCGAGGTCGCGACCGGCGTACTCCAGCAGCGGACCCTCGTGGATCATCGTCAGCTCCAGGTGGGTGTCCGGGTTGTCGATCGGCTGGCGGCCTGTCTCAACCAGGATCACGAGCGCGAACGCGAACGCGCCGCACCAATGCGCCGGCGCGCTCCAGATCTGGACGCCCGCAGCAACGGCGCTCATCGCGCGCAGGTCGGTACTGTGCGCCGGCAGCGCCGCCACCAGCAGCGCCAGTAGAAGCAGCGCCTCGCCGAACACCGCGATCATCAGATCCCTGGCTGCGCCCATCAGCGCGAAGCCGTTGCCGGTGTCCCAGGCGGCAGCCGCCGCAGTGAAGCGCGCCAGGGCCAGGATGCCTACGAGCACGAGCGCGTCGTGACCGAGTCCGAAGCTCCCAGCCCGGCCGGCGACCGGGACGAGCAGCACAGCAATGATCAGGCAGGCAACGATCAGCGGCGGCGCCAGCCGGTACACGACGCCGGTCCCCTCCGGATCGACGGCGCTCTTCGACCACAAGCGCCGCAGCGTCAGGTAGGGCTGCAGCGGTGATGGACCGCGGCGACCCTGGAGCCGCGCCTTCAACGTCTGAATCAGGCCGGCGAGCACCGGCGCCAGGACGAGCCCGAGGAGCTGCACGGCCGCGGCGGCGATGTTCATCTACAGCACTCCCGCTCGCGCGAGCAGCAGCAGCCCGACCACGAGCCCGAGCAAATATGCCGCGTAGGTGCGGATGTTGCCGGTCTGCAGTCGCCGCGCGACGGCCGCGGCGCGAAGTCCGGCGCGGATCGTCGGCTCGTACAGCACCGTGTCGACGAGCGAAGGGACGTGGCCGGAGTAGGAGATCTCCTGCACCATCCCGCCGTCCTCTCGGACCACGATTCTGCGCCGAGGGCGGAGAACACCCTCGAGTACGAGTCGCAGTGGCTTCGTGAACCCAGCCGAGGTCCAGCGCAGTGCGGGCACCACCGGCTGCCCACATGCCCACGACGGCGCCGGCGCGCTCCTGCGGGATCCGCGCAGCAACGTCACCCCGGTGGTCAGGACAATAAGCGCCAGCCCGACCGCGAATGCGGGATAGGAGCCGGTACCCGGCAGCCACAGGCCAAGGTGCCGCGGGAGCTGGGTGTGTCCCCTCCCCGGGGCGAGACTCATCAGCGTCGGCAGCACCAGTCCGGGGACCAGGCCGAGCACGATGCAAGCTACCGCCAGGACGACCATCCCGGCGCGCATCCCGACGGCGGGATCAACGGCCGCAGCGCACTCGGCGCGCCGTGGCGCGCCGAGCAGCGCCAGCCCGACCACCTTCACGAAGCACAGCAGAGCGAGCGCCGCCGTCGCCGCCAGCGCTGCAAGCGCCCCGCCAGCGAGCAGCGCGATCCCGACCGGCCGATGCATCGCGGCGTGCAGCAGCGCCTGCAGCGTCAGCCATTCGGACGCAAACCCGTTCAACGGCGGCAGCCCGGCGATCGCCATCGAGCCGACCAGAAACGCGCCCCCGGTCCACGGCATCCGGCGCAGCAGCCCGCCGAGGTGATCGAGGTGGAGACTCCCGACGCCTCGCTCGAACGCACCCGCGCCGAGAAACAGCAGCGTCTTGAACGTCGCATGGTTGGCGATATGAAGCAGCGCCGCCGCAAACGCGATCGCCGCCCACGTCCGCGCGCCGGCATCTGTAAGCAGGAGCGACGCACCCAATCCGAGCGCAATGATCCCGACGTTCTCAATCGAGTGATAGGCCAGCAGCCGCTTGAGGTTGTGCTGGACGATGGCCCACAGCACCCCGCCAAGCGAGGACACCACGCCGACTGTGACGAGCGCGATCCCAAGCCAACGAGGTGTCGTCCCGAGCGACTGGAACTCCACTCGAATAAGCCCGTACAGCGCGACCTTGATCATCATCCCCGACATCAGCGCTGACAGATGCGCCGGCGCGACCGGGTGCGCCCGCGGCAACCACGAGTGCAGCGGGATGAATCCGGCCTTGGTCCCGAACCCGACCAACGCCGCGACCGCGACCAGCGTTTGAGCGCCGTTTCCGGCCGCAGCTAACGCAGCGGGGTCGCCGATCGCGCCATGATGCTGCAGCACGAGCAGGGCGATCCAGACCCCGGCGCCACCCAAGTGAGTGATCGCCAAGTATGCGTAGACCGCGCTGCGCACAGTTGCATCGCGCCTGGCGACGAGGATCGCCGCGGCCGGCAGCAGCGTCATCAACTCCCAGAACGCAAGGAAGGTCGTCACGTCGCGCGCCACCAGCACCCCGACGAGCGCCAGCAGAAACCCGGCCGTAAGCGCGCCGACGCCTCGGTCGCCACTGCTGCCCGGCAGGTAGTCACGCGCGTACACCAGCGTCGGGACCGCCGTCAGCGCAAGCACCGCCAGGAAGAAGCCGCTCAACGGGTCCAGACCAAATGCCGGCGCGACAGTACTGCGAAACGCAGACCCGGCGTGGTCACCGCCCGTCAGCGCCACGAGCCCGACAACGCCGAGCAGCGTCATCCCCGCGGCCTGCACTACCAGACCGACCCGCAGCCTGCCACGCGTCGCTGCTAGCGCGCCTCCAACCCCAATCATCAGCGCCCCCGCGAGCGCCATGGCACCGAGGGCGCCCACCGTCAGCCGTGGCCCTGTCCAGGCGCAAACTCCTCTACGGCCAACTCGTCAAGTAGCGCCTGATTCTGCTCAAGCGTCGAGGTGATGATCGCCTTGGCCAGCTCCAGCAACTGCAATATGCGCGGATCGCTCACCCGGTAGTAAACGCTCGTCCCCTCCCTCCGATTCGCGACCAGCCCCTGCCGCCGCAGCGCAGCAAGATGCTGGGAGACGGCTGAGGAGTCGAGCTCGAGCGCCTCCTGGAGCGCGCCGACAGAGCGCTCACAGTCCCGCAGCAACTGCAGAATCCGGACCCGCGCCGGATGACCCAGAACCCGAAAGAAGTCCGCCTTCAACGCATACACCGGAGGCTGGCCAGAACGAGACGCCCACATAAGGTTAGAATCTTACAAACTTATGAGACTCAGTGCCCAGTAAGCACCCTCTCCGACGGGCGGGGCGCAGACCGGTCGCAACGATCGAAGCGGCTTCGGGATCTGTCGTGGGTTAGGGTGTGCGGGATGAGCGCCGACGCGGATGTTGTAGCGCCCACGGGTGGGGCGGGAGCGGCGAACGCCGCCGGCGCAGCGGGGATCGTTCTCATGACCCTGGCGGCCGGGCAGTTCGTGATGGCCCTCGATACGACGGTCATGAACACGGCGATCGCGACGGTCGCCAAGGATGTTGGTACGACCGTGACCGGGATCCAGACCGCGATCACCCTCTACACGTTGGTGATGGCGTCGCTGATGATCACGGGCGGGAAGGTCGGTCAGATGATCGGGCGCAAGCGGGCGTTTGCGATCGGATGCATCATTTACGCCTGCGGCTCGCTGACTACCGCACTCTCACACAATCTGGCCGTGCTGATGATCGGCTGGTCGGGCCTGGAAGGCTTGGGGGCGGTGCTGATCATGCCGGCGATCGTGGCGTTGGTCGCGTCGAACTTCGGCAAGCCCGACCGTCCTCGCGCCTACGGGCTCGTCGCCGCCGCGGGCGCGATCGCGGCGGCGCTCGGGCCGCTGGTGGGCGGCCTGTTCACCACCTACGCGTCATGGCGGTGGGTGTTCGCCGGGGAGGTGGTCATCGTGCTGGTGATCCTCGCGCTGACTCGCCGAATGCAGGACACGCCGGCGGAGGAAGGCGCCAGGCTCGACCTGGTCGGGACGGCTCTGTCCGCGCTCGGCCTGGGTGCGATCGTCTTCGGCATCCTGAGGTCCGGGACGTGGGGGCTGGTGCGACCGAAGCCGGACGCTCCTGAATGGTTCGGCCTGTCCCCGGCGATCTGGCTGATCCTGGCGGGCGCCGCCGTGCTGGGCCTGTTCGTGTGGTGGGAGAACCGGCGGGTCCAGCGTGACGAGGGCGCGCTCTTCGACCCGGTGATGCTGCGCAATCTCCAGCTGCGCAACGGGGTCATGTCCTTCTTCTTCCTGTTCCTCATCCAGGCAGGGATCTTCTTCACCGTTCCCCTGTTCCTGTCGGTCGCGCTCGGAGTCTCAGCGGTCGAAACCGGGGTGCGCCTGTTGCCGCTGTCGCTGTCCCTGCTCGCGTTCGCCGTTGGTGTCCCCAAGCTCCGCCCAAACGCCTCGCCACGACGGGTCGTCCGCCTCGGTTTCATCACGTTGTTCGCCGGCCTCGTGCTGCTGGTCGGCTTGCTGAACGTTGGCGTCGGCGCGGGGATCGTCACGGGGCCATTGTTGCTCGCCGGTTCCGGGCTCGGGTTGCTGGCCTCTCAGCTCGGGGCTGTGACGGTCTCCTCGGTGCCCGATGAGAAGAGCGGCGAGGTCGGCGGGCTTCAGAACACAGGCACTCAGCTCGGCGCGTCGATCGGCACAGCGCTCGCAGGGGCAGTGCTCATCTCCGCGATGACCGCATCGTTCCTCACCGGTATCGAGAACAACCCCAAGGTTCCCGCGAGCGTCGCGGCGCAGGCGCAGACGCAGCTGGCAGGCGGCGTGCCGTTCATGTCGGACGCCGACGTCCGGGCCGCGTTACAACAGGCGGACGTGCCTACCGCAACCGCTGACGAGATCGTCAAACAGAACGAGAAGAGCCAGATCGACGGGCTGCGAGCCGCGGAAGCGATTCTCGCGCTGCTCGCGCTCGTGGCGCTCCCGTTCACCCGAGGCATCCCGACCGTCCAACCCGGCGGTCAAGCTAAGCCCAGACCATCACCCGCCTAGCGATCCCGGACCGCCGGTTCACGCAGCGCAATGTGGGACGCAATTTTGCGCTAACCCCAAGCAGTCGCGACTCAGGCGTGCAAACACCGGCCACTTGCAGGAGCCGTTAGGGTCAGGCGCTGACGGATTCTGAGACAGGTCTGCGAGCGCGGACGATCGCCGACCCGGCTGATCGGTGCACCCGGTGGGTCTCCTGAATATCGACATCCTGGAAGCCGGCGTCCGTGAGGATCTGTTGGAACTGGGCACGCGTGAGTGCCCCGGCTATGCAGCCGGTGAAGGCCTGCATGTCTGCGCGGGTCGCCTCGTCCATATCCTCATCGGCGATGACATCTGAGACTGCGAAGCGGCCGCCCGGGCGGAGAACCCGAGCTGCTTCAGCGATCACTCGGGGCTTGTCGCCCGAGAGGTTGATCACGCAGTTTGAGATCACAACGTCAACTGAAGCGTCTGGCAGCGGGACCTCTTCGATATGGCCGCGCAGCCATTGCACATTCTCGACCCCAGCCTTTTCCTGATTCTCACGGGCCAGCGCGAGCATCTCATCGGTCATGTCGAGGCCATACGCGAGTCCCGTGGGCCCGACGCGCTTGGCGGAGAGGAGAACGTCGATGCCGCCTCCGGAACCCAGGTCAAGGACAGTCTCGCCCTCGTGAAGCTCAGCCACGGCGGTCGGGTTGCCGCAGCCGAGTGAGGCGAGCGCTGCGGTGTCTGGGATCTGCGCCCGGTCACCGAGCGCGTACAGCGCGGCCCCGAAGACTTCGCTGCCGCCGTCAAACGTGTCACTCGGCGCGCAACAACCAACCTCTGGGCTCACAGTTGTGACCTGCAGGGCGGCGGCGGCGTAGCGCTCACGGACCTGCACGCGAATATCGGTCGCCGGCGGGTCAGTCGTCTGGCCGGCGGCGCAGCCACATCCCCCGCCGTGGCTCGGATCACAGCATGTGACCTTGTCAATCGGTTCGCAGCAGCTGGCCTGCTCCGTCGGGGTACAACAGGCGGCCGGCTCGTCGACGGTCGTCAGAGGGTTGGTCAGCTGAGCCATGCGGACAGCTCCTTCAGAGCGTCGGGGATCACGTAGTAGTAGGCCCACAGGCCTTGACGCTCAGAGTCGACGATCCCGGCTTCACGCAACTTCTTGAGGTGATGGGACAGCGTGGGCTGCGCGATGTCGAACAGCGGGACCAGCTCGCATACACAGACCTTGCCCGCATGCTTGCGGAGCACGTCAACGAGTTGCAAGCGGACTGGATCGCCGAGAGCCTTGGCGACCTCGGCCATGCGAATCGCTTGCTCGCGTTGGACGTCGGGGTAGACGACCGGTTCGCAGCAAGGCTCTCCCGCGGGTCGTTTGGTCTTCGGGGTGAGTTCCAGATCGATGGTCATCGATCTACAAATATCAATTGAAGTGATCGCTGTCAATGGGTAGACTGGAAGTACAGGGATCTAAGGAGGCAGCCATGAGTTACGGGCACATCAGACGTGACGCGCCGATGGAAAGCGCGTTGGCGGCGTCGGTCGGCCGGCTCGCTGCGAAGTACGACGGCGTGTTCTCGGAGGAGACGGTCAAGCGGGCAGTTGACGACTCCTGGGAACGGTTGACAGCGCAGGCAACGCTGATCCCACCGTTCTTCCCAACGTTGGTCGAGCGCTTCGCTCGCGACCAGCTGCGCGCGGCCGCACAGGTGGAGGAGCTGATTCCCAAGCTGCTGCCCGAGGTGCTGTTCGTATGCGAGCACAACGCCGGGCGCAGCCAGATGGCGGCCGGACTCGCGCATCAGCTCGGCGCCGACCGCGTCGGGGTGCGCTGCGCAGGCTCAAAGCCCGGCGCGCACATCTATCCGGCCGTCGCCGAAGCGATGAGCGAGATCGGGATTGACATCACCCAGGAGTTCCCCAAGCCACTGACCGACATCGTGGTCCGCGCCGCCGACGTCGTCATAACCATGGGCTGCGGCGACTCATGCCCGGTCTATCCGGGCAAGCGCTACCAGGACTGGGACATCCCCGACCCAGCAGAGCAGCCAATTGAGGTCGTTCGAGTCATCCGTGACGAGATCAAAGCTCGCGTCACCGAACTGCTCGAAGCTCTAACAACCGTCCCAGTGCCCTGACCTTCCGGAGACATTTTGACTCGACTGGCTGTCATTACCGACATTCACGGCAATCTTCCCGCGCTTGAGGCGAGCCTGGAGGCGATCGACGCGATCAGCGTTGATCAGATCTTTTGCGGCGGGGATCTTGTTGGTTACGGCCCGCATCCCAATGAGGTGTGCGCGCTGATCCAGGAACGGACGATCCCGACGATCTATGGCAACTACGACTACGCGATTGCCCGCGATCTGGATGATTGCGGTTGTGCATATGTGACCGAGCATGATCGCGAACTCGGTAAGAAGTCGGTCGCCTGGACCCTGGCCCACACCGATCAGGCCGCGAAGGACTTCATGCGCGGGCTCCCGTTCGATTTGCGCTTTGAGCTCGGAGACATTCCGATCCATCTCGTGCACGGCTCGCCGCGAAAGGTCAACGAGTACCTGTTCGAGGAAAAGCCCGCCGGCCTATACGAGCGATTCGCGGCTGCCGAAGAAGCGCAAGTGATGGTGTTCGGGCACACGCACAAGCCATGGATCCACACTTACGGTGAGGTCCTGTTCGTGAACTGCGGGTCGGTTGGCAAGCCCAAGGACGGCGACCCGCGCGCGGCATTCGCAATCCTCGAGCCCGACGACGCAGGGCAGGTGCAGGTCTCGATCGAACGCGTTCCATATGACGCAGAGGCAGTCGCCCGAGAAGTCGAAGCCGCTGGTCTTCCGGGAGAGTACGCACGCAAACTCGTCGCCGCCGCATGATTAGGGCAGACGAAAGCCTGTCTCTCCACCCTGCGCAAGCCCGGTCGCGCGGCCGACAATTTCCCGACACGTCACAACAAAGGACCAAATATGAGCATCACCGAGAATTCCCAGCGCCAGCCACACGAGTCAACCGGCAAGAGCATTGACCTATACGAGGGGGCGATGTGCTGTGAGAGCGGTGTGTGCGGGCCGAGCGTCGACGAGCAGCTGCTCGCTATCCGCGAGGACCTGCGTTGGGCCGAGGCTTCAGGCGCGAGCGTCAAGCGTCACAACCTCACCTCAGATCCTGACGCGTTTGTCGCGAACTCGAAGGTCACCGGTCTCATGCAGGCGTTCGGTGAGAAAGCACTGCCGATTCTATTGGTCGACGGTCAGATCCGCACCCATGGGCACTACCCCGGCCGCCAGGAGCTTGCTTCGCTTCTCGCCGACGCGTCCTCCGCGCTGCCCGTGGAGTCGGAGCGGTCTTCAGGCTGTGGCTGCTCACCGGGCTCCGGCTGCTGAGTCGTGACCCTTCCGTCTCTCGAGGAGTTGCCACAGCTGGACTGGGTTGACTGGCCGACCCGACACGTGTTCTTCACCGGCAAAGGCGGGGTTGGGAAGACCACGACCGCCTGCGCTGCCGCTGTCGCACTCGCGTCATCGGGCTTGCGGACGCTGTTGGTCAGTACCGACCCTGCGTCCAACCTTGCTGACGTCTTCGGAGTCGCTGCCGGCGGCGATCCGACACGCGTGACCGGCGTGGCGAACCTGGACGTGGCGAACATCGATCCCGAGCAGGCTGCCGCGGAGTACCGCGAAAGAACTCTTGCCCCGTATCGGGGCGTGCTCCCTGAAAGTGCGCTCGTGAGCATGGAAGAGCAACTCTCAGGTGCGTGCACCGTTGAGATTGCAGCGTTCAACGAATTCACAAGAATTCTCACGAGTGAGACCGCGGCAGGCTACGCCCGAGTGCTGTTCGACACCGCTCCCACCGGCCACACGCTCAGGCTGCTGACGCTCCCGAGCGCATGGAGCGGGTACGCGCAGGAGCACCCGTCCGGCGCAAGTTGCCTCGGCCCGCTCGCTGGTCTTGATCGGCAGCGTCTCCGATACGAGCAGGCCGTCGAACGGCTTGCCGATCCGGCACAGACCCGGCTGGTGCTGGTCGCCCGCGCGGATCCGGGCGCGCTACGAGAGGCTGCCCGGGCGAGCGACGAGCTCCGCGCTCTAGGCGTCACCAACCAGCAACTGGTTGTCAACGGTGTTCTCCGCCACCCCGAGAGTGATCCGACAGCTCAGGCGTTCTCCGACCGTCAGCAGGAAGCGCTCGCGACCGCTCCTGCCGAGCTTGCCCAGATCCAGGTCGCGGCCGTGGAGCTGGCAACAGGAGATCTCATCGGAATTCCCGCGCTCCGACGACTGGCCGGCGGCGGCGCGGCAGACGAGGACGACGAGGACGGCGGGTTATCGTCCCCGCTACCGGCCTTCGGTGAGCTCTCGCAGCTGATCGACGAGCTCGCAGACGCCGGACGCGGTGTCGTGATGACCATGGGCAAGGGTGGGGTCGGCAAGACCACCGTCGCCGCGGCGATTGCCGTGGCACTGGCAGACCGTGGGCATGAGGTGACACTTTCCACCACCGACCCTGCCGCTCACTTATCCGACGTGCTTGCCGGCCAGCCGCACACCAGGCTCCGAGTCGAGCGAATCGATCCGGTTGTCGAAACCAACCGCTACAGCACCGAGGTCCTCGCCGCCGCACCGGACCTTGATGCTGAAGGGCAGGCGCTGCTCGCCGAGGACCTCCGGTCACCATGCACTGAGGAGATCGCAGTGTTCAGGGCGTTCGCGAGCACCGTCGAGGAAGCTCAGGATCGGATCGTCGTGCTCGACACCGCCCCGACCGGACACACACTCCTTCTCCTTGATGCCGCCGAGGGCTACCAACGTGAGATCGAACGTACCAACGCTCGCGTTCCCGACGCCGTACGAACCCTCGCGCAGCGCCTACGAGATCCGGATTATGCACGCGTGATCATCCTCACCCTCGCAGAGAGCACCCCTGTCTACGAAGCCGACCGCCTCCAAACCGACCTGCGCCGGGCCGGTATCGAGCCATACGGCTGGATCGTGAACGCGACCCTCTCGGGCACCGGGACTCAGCATCCCACGTTGCGTGCTCGCGCGGCGGCGGAACACATCCTTCTCGAGCGAGGTCACTCAGCTCTCGAGCGCCCGAACATGGCTGACCGCCTGGCAGCCACTGCCTCCGACGGGCGTGGGCGCGCTGCGAAAGCTCGTTTCTGACCCCCATATCGTGTTCTCCGCCGCCCGATAGAACGCTCGTGACCCAGGCTCCTCTTCACCGGCGGCTGGTCGCCGAGCTGCTTGGCTCCGCGTTCCTTGCAGCCGTGGTCATCGGCTCCGGGATTGCCGCCAGCCAACTTTCGCCAGGTGACGTCGGCCTTCAGCTGTTCGAGAACGCCGCAGCGACCGCCGCCGGCCTGTTCGTGATCATCCTGATGTTCGGCCCGGTCTCGGGCGGCCACTTCAACCCGGTCGTCTCGTTCGTCGACGCAAGCTTCGGCGGTTTGAGCTGGCGTGACGCAGTCGCCTACGCGCCCGCGCAGATCACTGGTTGCATCCTCGGCGCGCTCGTGGCGAACACGATGTTCTCCGAGGCTTTGGTGAGCATCTCAACCAAACATCGAGCCTCCCCGGCACACCTGTTCTCCGAAGTGATCGCGACGCTCGGGCTGCTGCTCGTGATCTTCGCGCTCGCCCGCACCAAACGCGGTTCGACCGCCCCGGCAGCCGTCGGTGCCTACATCGGCGCCGCGTACTTCTTCACCAGCTCAACCAGTTTCGCGAACCCGGCAATCGACATCGGCCGCATGTTCTCCAACACTTTCGCCGGCATCGCACCCGCGTCGGTGCCGGGGTTCATCGTCGCCCAGATGGTCGGCGGAGTCGTCGCGATCGGGCTGATCAGGTACCTCTACCCGAACTTCACCGCGGAAGAGGCCGCTGAAGTCATGCTGCCCCACCAAACCCAGCCGGAAGGACTGACATGACGAGACTGGTCGCGGTCGGTGGCAGCGACGCGGGGATCAGCGCAGCGCTTCGTGCCCGCGAACTCGACCCCAGCGCAGAGGTGACCGTGGTCGTCGCCGACGAGTACCCGAACTTCTCGATCTGCGGCATTCCCTACTACATCTCCGGGGAGGTCACGCACTGGCGCAACCTAGCCCACCGCACCCGAGAGGACCTTGAAGCGACTGGGATGAAACTGAGGCTCAACACCGTCGCGACCGGCATCAATGTCGAAGGTAGGCGTCTCATGGTCACAGGCCCCGAAGGTGAAGGCGAGCTGCCCTACGACGCTCTCATGATCGGAACCGGCGCCGTTCCCGTGCGTCCACCGATCGCCGGTCTGGACACGCTGGGGCCGGAAGATGGTGTCCATCTCCTGCACTCGATGGACGACACCTTCGCGTTGACCCAAACGCTCGAACCGCCCGGCGTCCGCCGCGCGGTGATCGTCGGTGCCGGCTACATCGGCCTTGAGATGGCCGAGGGCCTCACGACACGCGGCCTATCAGTCACCCAGATCGAGCAGCTGCCTGAGGTCCTCCCGACGGTCGACCCGGACCTCGGAGCGCTTGTCCATGTCGAACTCGCACGCCACGGCGTCACCGTCGCGTGCGACACCCGAGTCGACGCCATCGAGACGGTCGCGGGCTCTGCCGGGCAGCTCCTCGTGCACGCCACCGGGCCAGGCAACCAAGCGCTCCGATACGAGGCGGACATCGTGCTGGTCGTCGTAGGGGTCCGTCCGGAGGCCGAACTGGCAGCGGCCGCGGGCGCCGAACTCGGCATCAAAGGCGCGATCGCTGTCGACCAGCAGATGCGCACCAATCTCCCGCATGTGTTCGCTGCCGGCGACTGCGCCGTGACCCACCACCGGCTGCTCGGCACCACCTATCTTCCGCTCGGAACGACCGCGCACAAACAAGGGCGCATCGCTGCCGAGAACGCCCTGGGTCATGAGCGCGAATTCGCGGGAAGCCTTGGCACTCAAGTCGTGAAGGTCTTCGACCTCGTGATCGCCCGCACCGGCCTGCGGGACCACGAAGCCCTCGGCGCCGATTTCGACCCACTGACCGTCGCGTCCCAAGCCGACGATCACAAGGCCTACTACCCCGGCAGCCACCCGATCCAGATGCGCTACACCGCCGATGTCAACAGCGGCAGGCTGCTCGGCTTCCAGCTCCTCGGCCACCTCGGCTCCGAGATCGCCAAACGGGTCGACATCGCCGCGACCGCCATCCACAACGTCATGGCAATCGACGAAATCTCCGACCTGGATCTCTCCTACACACCGCCGCTCGGCTCCCCGTGGGACGCCCTGCAGGTCGGCTCCCAGGCCTGGATGGCCAGGCGGGAGCTCGTCCATTGATCGAGTTCTAGTTGGACTAGCGAGATCTATCTCGGGGACAGATCCCCGGTCCGGCGTATCTCGGCATCCGGTCATCTCGTCTGGGTTGCCGGGAGTCGCGGCGAGGTCCTCCGCGTGCCAACGCCTCCCACCCGCTCAAGGTCGTTTTCGAACCGGATGCGCTGGCGTTCAATCACGCCGGGGACCTCTTCATCTCAAGCTTCGCGTCAAAGCTCACCTACGAACTCCCCCCGGCAGGCAAGCTGACGAACCTGGGAGTGAGCTACGCCGGATCAGCTCACCCTAGATCCTGACGGCGAGATCCTTGCCGGGACACACGGCGGCATGATCCAGGAAATCCGGTCCCGCGGGATCACGCCGTATCTGACTGTGATCCCAAGGCTTGCTGGTATCAACTGGCCTGACCAGGGCTTCCAAGAAGACGGGATCGCAGTCACCAAGACCGGCACGATCTATGCGGGGATCCTGTACCTCCTGGATCGCAACGGCCATCTACTCGCCCACCACGCTCGCTGACCGGACGCCGGATCTCAGGGGGCTTCCTACTTGTTCGAGCCGGGCGCACTGAACGCGTCACGGGCGGCGTCCGCCGCGTCGCGGACGTGGCAGCCCGTGAGGTGGTCATTGACCAGGCCCATCGCCTGCATGAATGCATAGACGGTGGTCGGGCCGACGAACCGCCAGCCGCGTCGCTTGAGCTCGCGGGCCAAAGACCGCGAGGCGTCGCTGGTGGCGGGCACATCACCGCGCATGAGGCGCTGGGAGCGGGGAGCGGGCTCGAAGGACCACAGGAAGCCCGCAAGCGAGCCCTCCTGGGCGACCAGCTCGACCGCACGCTGGGCGTTGTTGACGACGGATTCGATCTTCCCGCGATGACGGACGATCCCGGTATCGCCGAGCAGTCGGGTGACATCGCCCTCGCCGAACTCGGCGACGGCCATGAAATCGAACTCGGCAAAAGCGCGGCGAAACGCCTCCCGCTTGCGGAGAATCGTCAGCCAGGAGAGCCCAGCCTGAAAGCCCTCGAGGCTCAGCTTCTCGAACAGCCGGCGGTCCTCGGAGACCGGAAAGCCCCATTCGGTGTCGTGGTAGGCGCGGTATTCGGGCGCCGAATCTGCCCAGGCGCAGCGGGCGACGGCGTCATCCCCGAGGACGACGCCGGCCGGTGTTGGGGAGCTCTCGTCGAGTGGCACGGACTGCACCCTAGCGACCGGGGTCGGTTCTCAGATGCTCGCTCACGCCAGGTGCCGTCGCTGGCGCTGCGACCGCCGCTGCGACCGCCGCTGCGGGCTTCCGCCCGCCCGTGGTCGGTGGCCGCAGCTGACCCGCAATCTGCAGGAAGCTAACCGGATTTCTTATCGCGGGCCGCTACCGTCGAGAGGCCGTGTTCTCGCCGGGGGCAACAAGACGACTCGCATGCTCAGCCGCCGTGTGCGTCGCGGGTCTGGGGGCAGCCGATTTGGGGTCTGCCGGTGCGCGGGCGCTCAGCGCCCCCACCACCCTTCGAACCGGCGCCGGCACACGGCTGGCAGGCCGCAGGCCTGTGCGTATCGGCACCGTCCCGGTGCTTCCTGCGGGTACGTCGGTGGTCGCCGGGGTGGCCGCGGTCAGAACGATGCACCTCACGGTCGCGCTCGCGCCCCGCGACCCGGTGGCGCTGAACGCCTACGCCCGTGGCGTCAGCAACCCGGCATCGTCGGACTACCGCCGCTACCTGACTCCGGCGCAGTTCCGCGCGCGGTTTGCCCCGGCCCGCAAGGCGATCGTAAGCGTCGAGACGTCGCTGCGACGTCATGGTCTGCGCCCGGGTCGGGTCAGTGCCAACGGCCTGTCGATCGGCATCCGCGCAAGCGGAGCGGCGATCGAGCGGGCGTTCAGGCTGACGCTCGTGCGCGTGCGTCTGGCCGACGGGCGGGACGCGATCTACAACGCGCAGGCGCCGGCCGTCGACGCAGATACCGTGTCCTCGGTGCAGGCCGTGATGGGGCTCTCGAGCGTCGCTCGCATGCGGCGGCTCGATCTCTCGCATGGCGGCGGTTCGCATGGCGGCGGTTCGCATGGCGGCGGTTCGCATGGCGGCGGTTCGCATGGCGGCGGTTCGCGCATGGCGGCGGTTCGCCGAGCGCCGCACATGTCCCGACCGGTGGCCCGAGACCCTGCATTCAGGCCGCCCAGATCGCGCCCGGGCAGGGCGCGTACACGGCGGATCAGATCGCGACCGCATACGGCTTCTCCGGGCTGTATCGGTCCGGTGACCTCGGCCAGGGCGTCACGATCGCGGTCTATGAGCTCGAGCCCGACGCGCCGAGCGACATCGCCGCTTACCAGAGGTGCTACCGGACTGACACGACCGTCAACTACGTGAAGGTTGACGGCGGCGCCGGCAGCGGCAACGGGGAGGGCGAAGCGGCGCTCGACATCGAGCAGCTGATCGGCCTGGCCCCGAAGGCGAAACTGATGGTCTACCAGGGGCCGAACAACAATTCGGACAACCCCGGCACCGGTCCCTACGACACGCTCGCCGCGATCGTCAGCCAGGATCAGGCGCAGGTGATTTCCAACTCGTGGGGCGAGTGCGAGCCGCTCGAGGGTGCAACCGACGCGCGCGCTGAGGACACGCTGCTGGAGGAGGCGGCGATCCAGGGGCAGACCTTCGTGAGCGCCGCCGGCGACTCGGGCTCGGAGGACTGCTACAGCCCGCCACCCGGCGGCAACATGAACAACTCGCTGCAGGTCGACGACCCGGGCAGTCAGCCGTTCGCCACATCGGTCGGCGGCAGCTCGATGACCTCGGTCGGTCCTCCACCGGCCGAGACGGTCTGGAACGACGACGACCCCAACATCGATTACAGCCGCTTCGGGATCGAGAAGGGCGCGGGCGGCGGCGGCATCTCGTCGCTGTGGGCGATGCCGGCCTACCAGTCCAGCGCGGCCTCGGCGCTCACCGTGCTCAACACCGATTCCTCCGGCGCTCCCTGCACGTTGGCCGCTGGAAGCTACTGCCGCGAGGTCCCCGACGTCTCGGCGGATGCCGACCCGAGGTACCCATATCTCGACTACTGGAACGGCAACAACGACACTTCGCGTAGCGAATCGGGCTGGCAGGGCACAGGTGGCACCAGCGGCGCGGCGCCGGTCTGGGCCGCTCTGCTCGCGCTGGCCGATGCAAACCGGGCCTGCCGTGGCACGCTCGTCGGGTTTGCGGATCCAGGGCTGTACGAACTCGCCGGCGAGAACGAGGCGGCGTACTTCAACGACATCACCGTCGGGAACAACGACTTCACGCCAGACGGCAACACCTCCGGGCTGTATCCAGCCACCGTGGGCTACGACATGGCGACCGGTCTCGGCTCGCCCAAGGCCGCAGCGCTGGCGCCGGCGCTGTGTCGGCAGGCGATAAAAGTCCACTTCCCGGGGGCGGTCTACTCCTTCTACCAGCAGCCCATTCGCACACGCCTGAGCGCAACCCTGGCCGCCGGTCAGTCAGGCCCGATCGAGTTTCACGCGAGCCGTCTGCCCGAGGGCCTGCACCTCAACAGCAGGACCGGCGTGATCAGCGGTCAGGCAGCGAGGCCTGGTCTGCGCGACGTGACGATCACCGCCTCGACGCCGTCCGGCGGGCACGGAGCCGTCCAGTTCATCTGGTCGGTTGAGCGCCGGCCGCAGGTGAGCACTACGGCGGGCGGCAGTCCGACGCAGCCAGGGTTCAGCATCACCCTGCGATCGGGCCAATACGAGCCCGCACTGCGGGAGCTGCAGATCACGTTGCCTGCGGAGCTCGAACTCGCGGGCTCGCCACAAGCAATCGGTGTGCTCGGCGGCTCGGGGGATCCTCTCGCGCACAGAATTCGGCTCAGCGGCCGAGCGTTGACGATCGATCTGGAATCAGCGCGCTCATCGGTGCGGATTGTGTTCGCTCCCGGTGCCCTGCGGGAACGCGGCGCGACGCGGAGGCGCGGCGCGCTTGTCGGTGTCGTCTCCGTGACGGTTGTCGACCGCCTCGGCGGGCGCCTGACCGTGCCTCGCAAGCTGCGGGTTCAGTAGACCCGGAAAGGTCGCAGAGCCGCTCGAGTTTGCCATGATCGGTGCCGTGTCCGCCGCCTTCACCTCGCCGCTCGCCGAAGCGATGGCGGCCGATCTGCTGGACCGCTTCACCCGCTATGTCCGGATTGACACCCAGGCGAAGGTCGACCGTGAGCGCTCGCCCAGCACACCCGGCCAGCTCGACCTGCAGCGTCTGCTGGTGCACGAGCTGCACGCGATCGGCGTCGTCGACGCGGCGCTCGACGAGCACGGCTACGTCTATGCCACCCTGACCGCGACGGTGCCGGGCACGCCGGTTATCGGCCTGATCGCGCACGTCGATACCAGCCCGGAGGCTCCCGGAGCGGGCGTGGAGCCGCTCGTGCATCGCGATTACGACGGCGGCGTGATCGAGCTGCCGAGGCAGGGCACCGTGCTCGACCCGGCCAGGATGCCGGCGCTCGCGAGCAGGGTGGGGCATGACATCGTCAGCAGCAGCGGCGACACGCTGTTGGGGGCCGACGACAAGGCGGGCGTCGCGGCGATCATGGCGGCCGTGGCCCATCTGGCTGCGCATCCAGAGCTACCGCGGCCTACGCTGCGGATCGCTTTCACGCCCGACGAGGAGGTCGGTCACGGCGCGACGCTGTTCGACGTGCCGCGGTTCGGTGCGCGCTGCGCCTACACGATCGACGGCTCGGAGCTGGGGGAGCTGCAGGACGAGAGCTTCGAGGCCGCCGAGATCAGGATCAACATCCGGGGCATATCCGTGCATCCGGGCTTTGCCACCGGCAGGCTGGTGAGCGCGCTGCGGTTGGCCGCCAAGATCGTCGCCGCGTTGCCAGAGGAACGGCTCACGCCCGACACAACGTCGGGTCGCGAGGGCTTCATCCACCCGGTGTCCATGCACGGAAACCCCGAACACGCCGAGGTCAGGCTGATCGTTCGCGACTTCGATAAGCAGCTCCTGCAGTCCTATATCGAGGTCGTGCGCCGGGCGGCGGACGCGGCCGTTGGCTCCGTGCCCCAGGCGCGTCTGAGCTTCGACGTGATCGATCAGTACCCGAACATGCGCCGCTACATCGAGGGCGACCCTGATGTCGTGTCCGCCGGCGAGCAGGCGATCCGTGCCGAGGGGATCGAGCCGATCCGGCATCCGATCCGCGGCGGCACCGACGGCTCGCGGCTCTCCGCCATGGGTCTACCCACGCCGAACATCTTTGACGGCGGCTACGAGTATCACTCCGTGCGGGAGTGGGCCTCGCTGCAGGACATGGCCGCGTCGGCGGCCGTGATCGTGCGTCTCGCGGAGACGTGGACGTACCGCTGAACGTCCTCACGGTCATCGGCAACCGCCCCCAGTTCATCAAGGCGGCGGCGGTCTCACCGCGCCTGCGGGCCCGCGGGCGGGAGTTGCTCGTGCATACCGGGCAACACTTCGATGATCGGCTCTCGGCTGTCTTCTTCGCCGAGCTGGGCCTGCCCGCGCCGGACGTGCAGCTGGCGGTCGCCGGCGGCTCCAATACGTCGCAGACGGCGCGGATGCTCGCTGCGCTTGAGCCCGTCGTCGCGGACGCGGCCCCGGACTGCGTCCTCGTCTACGGCGACACCAACTCGACGCTTGCCGGTGCGCTCGCCGCCGCGTTGCAGGGCGTCCCGGTCGCGCACGTAGAGGCGGGCATGCGCTCCTTCGACCGCCGCATGCCCGAGGAGACCAACCGCGTCCTGACCGACCATCTGAGTTCGCTGCTGCTGTGCTCCTCAGAGGTGGCTGTCGCGAATCTCACGGCCGAGGGCATCGGTCGCGCCGGGGCTGCTGGTCCGCTGACCAGCAGCCCCGCTGTGGCGCTGGTCGGCGACGTGATGGTCGACGTTGCGCTGGCGCTGCAGCCGCGCGCCCGTGAGCGCGTGGACCTCGTACGCGGGCACGGGCTCGAACCCGGCGGCTACGTGCTCGCGACCGCGCACCGCGCCGGCAACGTCGATGACCCGCAGCGGCTGTCCGCGCTGGTCGAGCTGCTGCTCGGCATCGGCGCGGAGGTGGTGCTGCCGCTGCATCCCCGCACCCGGGCCCGGCTCGAGGCGGCCAGGCTGCTCGAGCCGCTCGAGCAGGGTGTGCGGGTCGTCGAGCCGCTCGGCTACCTCGAGTTGACCGCGCTGATGTGCAATGCGCGCGCCGTTCTCACCGATTCCGGCGGCCTGCAGAAGGAGGCATACCTGGCGGCGGTCCCATGCATCACGTTGCGGCCGAGCACCGAGTGGACCGAGACCGTGCAGGCCGGTTGGAACACGCTGGTCGACCTCGACCTCGAGGCGGCCCGCACGGCGCTGGCCGCTGCGCCCCCGTCGGCGCGACCAGAGCTTTACGGTGGCGGACATGCGGGTGAGCGCGTGGTCGCGGCGCTGAGCCGTGGTTTCGCCACGTAGACTCGCCTGCCGATGACTGACGAAAAGATCCAGGTCGGGGTGGCGGGGCTCGGCTACTGGGGCCCGAACCTCGCTCGCAACTTCGCCGGGCTTCCCGGCTGCCAGCTGCGCTGGGTGTGCGACGGCTCCGAGGATGCCCGAGCCAGGGCGACACGCCAGTTCCCGGGTGTGCGCGTGAGCGGTGCGCTCGACGACCTGCTCGGTGACCCCGAGCTCGACGCGATCGTGCTCGCGACCCCGGTGCCGACACACGCCGATCTGGCAGTACGCGTGCTGGAGGCGGGAAAGCACTGCTTCGTGGAGAAGCCGCTCGCGCAGTCGGTCGCCGATGCCGAGCGTGCGGTCGCAGCGGCGAGGACGGCCGACAGGGTGCTGATGGTCGGCCATCTGCTCGAGTACCACCCCGGTGTGTTGAAGCTGAAGGAGCTGGCCGACAGTGGCGAGCTCGGCCAGATCTACTACATCTACGGCAACCGCCTGAACCTAGGCAAGCTCCGCGCCGACGAGAACGCGCTGTGGTCGCTCGGGGCGCATGACGTCTCCGTCGTACTGGCACTTGCCGGCGAGGAGCCGACCGAGGCGGTGGCTCACGGAGAGTCCTACGTGCGCGCGGGCGTCGAGGACGTGGTCTTCTGTTACCTGCGCTTCCCGTCGGGGCTGGCCGCGCATCTGCATCTGAGCTGGCTTGATCCGCACAAGGAGCGCCGCTTCACGGTCGTTGGCGCCAGCAAGATGGCGACCTTCGACGACATGGCGGTCGAGGGCAAGATCACCATCTACGACAAGGGCTTCGACGAGGCGCCACGCGGTTACGGTGAGTGGCTCACCCGCAATGGCGACATCTACTCGCCACGGCTGCCGACGGTCGAACCTCTGCGGGTCGAGTGTCAGGAGTTCGTGGACAGCATCCTCGAGCGCCGCGCACCGCGCTCCGACGGGCACAGCGGGCTGCGCGTGGTACGCGTGCTCGAGCAACTCCAGAACTCACTCGCAGCCTCACTGAGGCAGAATGGCTGAGCAGATTTCTCCGGGTGCGCACGTCGATCCGTCCGCGGTGATCGGGCCGGATGTGACGATCGCGCCGGGCGCTGTGATCGGCTCGGGTGCTGTGATCGGCGACGGTGTCACGATCGGCTCGGGCAGCGTCGTGCACGCGGGCGTGCGGCTCGGTGCCGGGTGCCTGATCGAGGATCTGGTGGTGCTGGGCAAGCGGCCGCGCCTGAGGCGCGGCTCCAGCGCCGCCGCGCTCGAGCTCGGCGACCTGGTGGTCGGTCCCGAGGTCACGGTCTGCTGCGGCGCCGTCGTTTACGCCGGAGCGACCATCGGCGCCGGCACGATCATCGGCGACCAGGCGCAGGTGCGCGAGGGCTCGCGCATCGGCGAGCGATCGGTCGTGGGCCGCGCGTCGTGCGTCGATTTCGGCGCGACGGTCGGAGACCGTGTCCTGATCCAGACCGGCGTTTATGTGACCGGTTCCGCGGTCGTCGAGGACGATGTGTTCCTCGGCCCTGGCGTGCAGATGACGAACGACGACACCATGGGCCGCCATCCCCGTGGCTCACCGATGGAGGCGCCGGTGGTGCGGCGCGCAGCGCGCGTCGGCGGCGGCGTCGTGCTCGTGCCGGGCGTGGAGATCGGCGAGGAGGCGTTCGTGGCAGCGGGAGCGGTCGTCACGCGCGATGTGGCAGCTCGCACGGCCGTGCTTGGCGTGCCGGCACGGCCGTTTCGGCAGGTGGAGGCGGCGGAGCTGGTCGAGCGCTGGCGTTAGATCCACTGTGGATCTCCCAGAAGTGCACCGCCGTGATGGACCCGTTCAAGTGGGTTCCTACCATCTCAGCCATGCCCTCCCCCAAGCCGGTCACCGATATCACCGATCCGCGTTGGCTGCGCGCGATCTCGCATCCGGTCCGTGTCCGGCTCTTGGCGATGTTGCGCGAGGAGCCGGCGAGCCCGGTGATCCTGGCGTCCAAGCTCGACCAGCCATTGGGCACGATCGCCTACCACGTCCGGACGCTGCACGACCTCGGGCTGCTGAAGCTGGTTCGTACACGTCAGCGGCGCGGCGCCACCGAGCACTACTACCGGGCCGTTGCGCTCCCACGAGGGGCTGCCAGCTCCGTCGAGTCGCTCGATCCCGACTCCTGGGCGGCGCTTGACCCGGTCTCGAAGCAGCGCCTGCTCACGGCCTCAATCGCCAAGGCGACCGAATACGCCACGCGCTCGGCCGCTGCCGGCGGATTCGACGGCGAGGGAGCCCACATCTCGATCACCAACCTGAAACTCGACCGCAAGGGCTGGGATGCGCTCTCCAGGGAGTTGAAGAGGCTTGTCGCCAAGCTCGGGCAGCTCGAGCAGGATGCTGCAACACGCAGCGCCACCAACCCTGGGGCGGCGATCGACATCGGCCTTGTGCTGATGCTGTTCGAGGGGTTGCCGTTCAGCGCGGACGCGCCGGGCTCTCGCTGACTAGACCGAGGCGCGGGCGGCCGAGCCGTACATATCCTGCCCGGCCTTGGTCCAGATCACCTGCTCGCGGCCCGGGCCGACACTGATCAGCGCAACCGGCACCCTCACGAAGTCGGAGATGAACTGGAGGTAGGCGCGCGCGTTGTCCGGGAGTTCATCCTCGTGGCGGCACGCCGTGATGTCCTCGCTCCACCCGGGCAGCTCCTCGTATTTGCCGACGGAGTGGTGCAGGACAGTCTGGTGGTAGGGGAAGTGATCCACCTCGAGCCCCTCGGGTCCGCGATAGCTGGTCGCCACGCTGAGCGCATGCTGACCTGAGAGCACGTCAAGCTTGGTGATCGCAAGTGCCGTCAGCGAGTTCAGCCGGGCTGCGTAGCGCAGTGCCACCAGGTCCAACCAGCCGACCCGCCTCGGTCTGCCGGTGGTCGTGCCGAACTCCGCGCCGCGCTCGCGCAGTTCGTCACCGAGGGCGTCCTCCAGTTCGGTCGGAAACGGCCCAGAGCCCACGCGTGTGCTGTAGGCCTTGGTGATCCCCCAAACCTCGTCGATGTCCTTCGGGCCCACGCCGGCTCCGATCGTCGCCGCGCCCGCAATCGGGTTCGAGGAGGTCACGAACGGGTAGGTACCGTGATCGATGTCGAGCAGCGTGCCCTGGGCGCCCTCGAACACGACGAGCTCATCGGAGTCCAGTCGCTCGAGGACGAGGCGGCTGGTATCGGCGATGTAGCGCTTGATCCGATGGCCGTATGTGAGGTACTCATCGGTCATCGTCTGCAGATCGAGCCGTGGGTCGCGCGCGAACTCGCGCAGCGACAGTCGCTTCGGCTCCAGCGCCGCAACGATCTTCTTCTTGAGGATCTTCTCGTCCAGCAGGTCCTGCACTCGGATTCCGAGTCGTGCCGCCTTGTCCGCGTAGCAGGGCCCGATTCCGCGCCTGGTCGTGCCGATCTGCAGCTTGCCGAGCTTGATCTCGCCCGCGTGGTCCAGCAGCATGTGGTACGGCATGATCAGGTGCGCGTTGGCAGATATCCGCAGCGCGCTGGTGTCGACATCGCGCCGACGCAGATCGTCCAGCTCGTCGGTGAGGATCTTGGGATCGATCACCACTCCGTTGCCGATCACGCACAGCTTGCCGGGGTGCAGGATGCCCGAGGGCATCAGGTGCAGCTTCCACGTCTCACCGTTTCGGACGATCGTGTGGCCGGCGTTGTTACCCCCCTGGAAGCGGACCACGGCATCAGCCCGCTCGGCGAGCAGGTCGGTGATCTTGCCTTTGCCTTCGTCGCCCCATTGGGCACCGACGATCACGATTCCGGGCATTTGGCTTGCAGTGTACGTTGGTACGGCCGTACCGGCCGAACCCGGCCGGAAGGGCTGCGTCAGGCGATCCGCAGGTCCATGCGGTGGTCATGGCCGAGCAACGGGAGCTCGTCGCACATTTCGGTCAGGCGGGAGACGGTGCGCTCCGTGATCTGCTGGCAGAGGGTCTCACGGTCGAGGATGTTTGTGGTGATCACGATCGAGCGCTGCTCCTCGTAGCGCGCGTTGATGATCGCGTAGAGCTCCTCGAGCACCCAGGGCGTCGTCTGCTCGGCTCCGATGTCGTCGATGTGCAGGAGGTCGACGGCGACCAGACGCTCCAGCAGGTCGTTGTGTGAGCCGGTGTCGAAGGTCTTGCGGATCTGGCTGAGAAGCCCTGGGAGCGAGTAACGCGCCGCCGAGCGTCCCGCCTCGAGGGTGGTCCTCGTGACCAGCATCGCGAGCGTCGTCTTGCCGGTGCCGACCGGCCCCATGAACCAGATTCCACGTCCGGCATCGAGGTTCGCGTCGATCCGGTCAGTGAAGCGCCTGGTCGCTGCGACTATCTGAGGGTCGATCTCAGTGACGGGGAAGCGGTCGAAGGCCACGTCCTTGTAGCGCTCGGGGATCACCGCTGAGAGGCTGCGGGCCTTGTTGCGGGCGATGATCTGCGGGCGGCAGGCGCAGTCGCGTGCGGTGTTCGTCTCCTCGTCGTAGAGGAATCCGGAGCCGTCACAGATGCCGAGGATGCAGGTTGCCATCAGGACGTCAGGCGACTATCAGGGCGCGAACTGCGGCGGCGCGTAGTTCATGAACTTCGGGAACTGGCTCTGGAACGTGAGCTGGATCTCGCCCACCGGACCGTTGCGGTGCTTGGCGATGATGATGTCGGCCTCCCCGGGCCGGGTCGATTCGCGGTTGTAGTACTCCTCGCGGTAGATGAACATCACCAGGTCCGCATCCTGTTCGATCGCACCGGACTCTCGTAGATCGGAGAGGATCGGCTTCTTGTCTCCGGCGCGCTGCTCGACGTTGCGCGAGAGCTGGGAAAGCGCGATCACGGGCACCTTCAGCTCGCGGGCGAGGCTCTTGAGCCCACGGCTGACCTGACCGACCTGCTCGACGCGGCTCTCGACCCGCCCCTCGTGGCGCATCAGCTGCAGGTAGTCGATGATGATCAGCCCCAGGCCGCCGCGCTGCTCGAGCTGATGATGCAGGCGCCGCGATTTGGCCCGGATCTCCAGCACGCCCGTGTCGCTCGAGTCGTCGACGTAGAGCGGCGCCTCCGAGAGCTTGCCGGATGCCTCGAGGATTTTCGGCCAGCGCGACTCCGCGACCTTTCCGCGGCGGAGATCCTCGCCCGGAACTCTGGCCTGCGACGCCACGAAGCGCTGCGCCAGCTCTGACTCTGACATCTCGAGCGAGAACAGCGCGACCGGGAAGCCGGCCAGGGCGGCATTCTCGGCGATGTTGGCGACCAGCGCGGACTTCCCCATCGACGGTCGCGCGGCAAGCACGATCAGGTTGCCCGCCTGGAAGCCGCCGGTGAGGTCATCGAGGTCACGGAAGCCGGAGGGCGTCCCGGTCAGCGGGCTCTTCTGGTTGGAGCGGTGGTGGAGGCGATCGGTCTCCTCGTGCAGCACCTCGGCGATGGAGCGGATCGCCTGTTGGCGCTCATCGTGGGCGACCTCGAGCATCGCCCGCTCGGCGGCCTCCACCAGTTCCCGCGGAGGCGCTGCGCGGTTGAGGACGTCGGCCTGGATCTCGCGGGTGGCGTCGAGCAGGGCGCGCATCTGCGCCTGCTCTCGCACGATCCGGCCATACTCGCGGGCGTGGCCGGTCGCCGGCACCCAGGCAACTAGCTCCTCGACGACATTGGCGCCGCCGATCTCCTCGAGCCGGTTGTTCTCCCGGAGTTGCTCAGCGACGGTCAGGTGGTCGATCTTCTTGTCTGCCTCGTAGAGCTCGAGCATCGCTGCGAACACCGCCGCGTGCTCACGCAGGTGGAAGTGCTCCGGGCGCAGCTGTTCGTCGATGAGCAGCGCGTGCAGGTGCTGCTCATCGAGCAGCACCGCGCCCAGCACCGACTTCTCGGCTACCAGGTTGTGGGGCGGGGCGCTTGGCGTGACAGTGACCATTGCTGGATGTTGAAAGATAGGCCGACCCCAGGCGGCTGTCTGAGGGGCACCCCGCTACAAGCGGATTTTGCGTCTGTGCCTGCTCTCAGGGCCGCATCTCGTAAGCGATCAAGCTCGAGCGCCGCGCTCTCGCGTGGCAGCGAAGCCCCTGGTCAGGCCAACGCGAAGTTGACCGCCGCCTGTGCATGGAGTGCGGTGGTCGCGGAGACGGGGACGGCTGAGTCGCCGGAGCCGATCAGCTCCTCGATGACCTGAAGCTGCGACGGCCGACCGCTCTCAGGCGGCAACGACCATGGTCTTCACGGTTGCGTTGACTCCATCTGAAATCTCAACAGTGACCATATGGGTGCCGACGCTCTTGATCGGATCGTCGAGCTGAACCTTGCGTTTGTCGATGCGAATGCCGCGGGCGTCACGGATCGCGTCGACTATGTCCTGTGCGGTGACGGAGCCGAACAGGCGTCCGTCGTCGCCGGCCTGCTGTGGAATCGTCAGAACCGTCTTGCCGAGCAGTTCTGCGTTCTCCCGCGCGCGGTCTACGGCCTCGCGCGCGGCGCGCTCCGCCGCCTCACGGCGTCTGGCCGCAGCCTCGATCGAGCCCTTGGTCGCGGTTTCCGCCAGCTTGCGCGGAAGCAGGAAGTTCCGCAGGTAGCCGGAGGAGACGTCGACGACCGTGCCCTTCTCGCCCAGTGATTCGACGTCCTCCAGCAGGATTGCCTGTGGCATGTCTACCTCCTGGGGCTACCGGTCGCGATCGCGGTCGCGACCGCCGCGGCCCTCGCGGTGGTCGCTGCCGCCCTCGGCGACGTACGGCAGCAGCGCCACCTCTCGCGCGCGCTTGACGGCGCGGGCGATCTGGCTCTGGTGCCGACGGCACGCGCCGGTGATCCGACGTGAGCGAATCTTGCCGCGATCGGAGATGAACCGCCGCAGGGCGGAGACATCCTTGTAGTCGACCTGCTCGACCTTGTCGCGGCAGTATGGGCACGGCTTGCGCCGACCCGAGGACGGGCCGCCTTTCCTGTCGCGCCGGCGAACCGGCCGTCTACGTTGCTTCGCCACTTGGCATCACCTGTTGAAGTCTCTTTTGATGGTCGGTCGCCTCAGAACGGAATGTCGTCCTCGGCGGCGCCGGAGCCCACGGAAGCAGGGACGAAGTCCGCAGTATCGATCTGAACGTCGCTCGCGGCAGCATTCACGCTGCTCGCGAACCCGTTCCCGTTACCGCTGGGCGCATCACCACCGCCACCGAGGAACTGCACGGTCTCAGCGATGATATCGACAGCTTGGCGCTTTTGTCCGTCGGTTTCCCATTCGCGCCAGCGCAGACGCCCGTCGATCGCCACGCCGCGACCCTTGGAAAGGTACTTCTGGCAGTTCTCGCCCTGCTGCCCCCAGACCGTCACATTGAAGTAATTGGGGTCGTCCTCCCAGTTGCCCTCGGCGTTGCGACGGCGGCCGTTGCACGCCACACGGAGGTCGCAGACGCTCGTACCGCTGGG
This sequence comes from uncultured Conexibacteraceae bacterium, assembly GCA_963761675.1. Classification (GTDB taxonomy): domain Bacteria; phylum Actinomycetota; class Thermoleophilia; order Solirubrobacterales; family Solirubrobacteraceae; genus Palsa-465. The sequence goes on along the minus strand of CAVXIA010000001.1, from coordinate 162,651 downwards.
CAGTGACCGCAGCTCAGGATCGCGAGTTAGGTTCCCGGTGATGGTCACCCGATTGATGTTGCCCGCCATTTTGGGGCTCCTTTCGAAGAGTCGGATTCGCCTGCAACCGAGTCTAAGCACGGCTCAGACGACCACGGGGTGGACGCCCGCAAACTGGCACACATTCGTCACAGAGTCGGCACACACTTGTGGCAGGCGGCACGGTTTCGTCACACATGTGGACCCTTCGAAGAGATGCCCCGTGCTCCGAGGGCCGCAACATCATGCGAACAGCCACAACCGGGAGCGCCTCGCCAAGCGAGCGGGACGCTCCGCAGGTGACCGAGTCAGGCTGCTTCGCCGTCGGCGGCCTGGCTGACGCCCGCCGTGCCGGCCAGAACCGGCGGTGCGCTCTCGGGCACCTGGGGCGTGCCGGGCGTGACCTTGATGATCCGGAAGCGAAGCACCGCGTCAGCGATCCGCAGGCTGTGTGAGAGCGTCTCCAGCAGGGACGTCGGACCCGAGAACTGAAGCAGGTGGTAGTCGGCCTCCGTCTGATGGTCGATTCGGTAGGTCGTCGGGCGCTGTCCCCAGTGCTGGTTGCGCGAGACGCCACCACCTGCGGCGTCGATCATCGACTCGGCGTCGGCGACGATCTTGGCGCGTGTTTCCTCGTCGGCTCCGGTAGAGAGCAGCAACACGAGGTCATAGAGAATGGGGTCTTTGGACATGATGACGGTCCCGCGGCGCCGGTGAAAGCGCACCGAACGGCGGGTGACGAGCGAATATAGCAACGGACATGCCCAGGTGGCACGATTGAGCCATGACCGATTCGATCCCAGCCCACAGGATGCAGCTGGTGGTGCATTCACCGCGCGACGTGTCGTTTGTACAAAGAGCACAAGTTTGACGGGTGCTGTGCGTGCCATAACGACAAGATCTTGCGCGCTTACACTGCAAAACTAACGTCATGACCGCCACCGCACGCCCCCCCGCCCCTGAACCCCGCACGCCCGACCGTCCCGTTACCGGGATGTCCGCAACCGAGCGCTACGCGAACCTCGCCGGCGTGGTGGTGCCGTTCCTCGGAGTGCTGGCTGCGATCGTGCTGCTCTGGAACAGCTGGGTCGACTGGACCGACATCGCGCTCATGGTCGCGATGTACATGCTGACCGCGGTCGGGGTCACGATCGGCTTTCACCGGATGCTGACGCACAGGGCGTTTCAGACCTACCCCTGGCTCGAGCGGACGTTTGCCGTGCTCGGCTCGCTGTCGGTCGAGGGATCGGTCATGGATTGGGTTGCCGATCACCGCAAGCATCATGCGTACACCGACGTCGAGGGCGACCCGCACAGCCCGCACATCGGACACGGCGAGGGCTTCGCCGGCTTCTGGCACTCCCACGCCGGCTGGCTGATGGAGACGCAGGGACAGGCCGACTGGCGCAAGTACGCCAAGGACCTCTATGAGGACCCGGCCATGCGCCGCATCGGCCGCATGTTCCCCTGGCTCGCCGCAATGTCGCTGCTGGTTCCGACGCTGGCCGGATTCGTCCTGCACGGCTTCACGCTCGAAGGTGCGATCCGGGGCCTCATCTGGGGTGGACTGGTCCGGATCTTCTTCGTGCACCACGTGACGTGGTCGGTCAACTCGATCTGCCACATCTTCGGGCGGCGGCGCTTCGACCTCGAGGACTACTCGACCAACGTGTGGTGGCTGGCCCCATTCTCACTCGGGGAGTCATGGCACCACAACCACCACGCCTTCCCGCGCTCGGCCTTCCACGGACTCAAGTGGTATGAGCTCGACCTCTCGGGTTGGATGATCAAGGGCATGGCGAAGTTGGGGTTGGCCTGGAACGTGATCGAGATCGCGCCCGAGCGTCAACAGGCGAAGCTGGCTCCGCGGTAGCCCCGGCTCCGCGGTAGCCCCGGCTCCCGCGGTAGCCCCGGCTCAACGCCGGGAGTTCAGCTCAAGCGCCGCGCGCCGCGTCGTCCTTGGCGTGGATGTCGCGCAGCTGCTCGTCGATCCAGTCGCCGGGGTTGCGAGCGGTGATCCGGCGCTGGAGACCATCCAGCCGGCGCTGTCGCTCCTCCAAGGGCATCGTCAGCGCCGCGTGGATGGAGTCGGCCAGCTCCTGAATGTCGAACGGGTTCACCGACAGCGCGTACTCCCCGAGCTCCTCGTGCGCGCCGGTGTTCTCGCTCAGTATCGACACGCCGGCACGGATGTTGACCATCGGACCCTCCTTGGCGACGAGGTTCATGCCGTCGAACATCGCGTTGACCATCAGTACGTCGTAATGCCTGTAGGCGGCCACAGCCTCCTCCAGGTCGTCCCGCAGCTTGAGCTGGATCGGCATCCAGTCGGGCGAGCCGTGACGGTGGTTGACCAGGGCCACGACCGCCTCGATCCGGTCGAGGTACTCGGTGTACTCGGGCACGTCGGTCCGGGACGGCATCAGCTGGGCGATGAAGGTGACGCGCTCGCGGAACTCGGGGTGCTGCTCAAGGAAGAGGTCGAAGGCCGAGAACCCGCGGAGCACGTTCTTTGACAGGTCGGCGCGGTCAACTCGCAGGATCAGGTGGTCGCGGCGACGGCGCAACAGTTCCTGCTCGAATTCGTGTACGCGCTCGCGTTCAGCGACGCGTCGGACAGCGTCGGCGTCGATCGGCAATGGATAGGCGCGCACCCAGACGTCGCGGTCGTCGAGATGGACGACGCCGGTGCGATGATCGACATCCAGCCCAAGCAGGTCCTCGCAGCACTGCAGGAAGTTGCGGCGGTAGGCGGTGGTGTGGAACCCGACGATGTCGTTGGCGAGGATTCCCCGATAGAGCTCCTCGCGGATCACCGACGGAAGCACCCGCCAGGAGTCCGATTGGCTCCAGGGGATGTGTACGAAGTGGGTCATGAACACGTCGGGGCGGGCGCGGCGGATCAGCGCCGGGAGCGTGTACAGGTGATAGTCGTGGACCATCACAACCGGGCGTTCGAGGTCCTCGACCTCATCGAGCACCGCGCGCGCCAGGTCCTCGTTGACGACGTTGTAACCGAACTCGAACGCCTCGGTCTCGTTGCGGCGGATGTCCGGCGCGTTGGACAGATCCCAGAGGTAGTGCTGGATGAACCAGAGCATCGGATTGGCGATGATGCTGTAGAACCGGTAGTAGGCCTCAGGGTCGGAGGCGACCAGCTTGACGCGGTAGTCGGTCTCGTCCGCGCCCTGGACCGGAAAGGCGCGGCCGCCGTGGCGCCCGGCCATGGCGATGTCCCCCTCACTCATCGCAGAGGCGATCCAGGTGACCTCGCGATGACGCGCCAACCCCATCAGCGCGGTCACGAGTCCCCCGGTGCCGCGGCGGGTCTCGCCGTCCGGCTGGAAGGTCACGGGGCCGCGGTTGGAGACGAGGATCAGGGGATCAGCCATCCGGTTTCACCGAGCCAATGCTTGCAGCCGCTCGATCCCGACGTCGATCTCGTGCACGAGTTGGGCGTGCAGCTCGCGGTTGGCCGCTGAGATCGAGGACATCTGGAACTCGTGTCCGGAGCCGAGCAGCGGGCGGTCATCCAGCGGGCGCCCCCACCCGTCGGTGACGACGCCGCCGGCCTCCACAAGGCACAACCAGGGCGCCGCAAGGTCATATGGCGAATTGTTCAATACCGCTCCGCGGCCGACCCGCTCGAACTCCGAACGCAGCCCTGGTACGTCGTCGATCATGCGCGAGCCGACCTCGATCACGGCGTCCAGCTGACCGGTGACGATCCGGGTCATCACGAACGCCTGCGAGCCGAGCTCGAACGTCCCGCCGCCCACCGACGAGGCGTCGATCAATGTCGCCAGCAGCTCCGTCGTGGCCCGCGCCGGCCGCCCGCGGAAGCCGTAACCCCAGAACATCGAGCCGATCTCGGTGTTGGTCGACAGCTTCACCGGGAGGGTCGAGCGCACCCCCTCACCGCGGCGCGCCAGAAACCAGTTGCCTGTCTTGATCTCGATGACGCAGGCTACCTCGATGTCGGCCATCGTCGGGTCAGATCCATCCAGTGGCGCCAGTGCAACCGCCACGCACGCGGACTCGAGGCCGGCCATCGCCGGGCGGGTTCCATCGATCGGGTCAACCACCAGCACATGGGTCTCGTCGCCGCATGGCGCGACGAGGCCCCGGTCCTCCGAGTAGAACGCGACTCGCGGCGCGCGATCGGCAACGAACCGCTCGAGCGTCTGCTCCGCGACCTCGTCGACCGAGAAGGTCACATCGCCGCCGGCGCCGTCACCGAGCGCGACCCGCCCGGCGTGCGATCCGAGCTCCGGCAACACGACCTCCCGCAGGCGACGCGCCAGCGCCAGCACCAACTCGTGATGGGAAAGCTCGTCACTCATCCGGTCGCAACGTCGAGGAACGCCACGGAGGTTGACAGGTCGCTCCCGCAAGTGTCCTGGTTGGGTGATTCGCACATGACAGCGACGCCAGATCGGAGTGCCGGCTGACCGGTCGTGCCGCTGCGCAGCGCCCGGGGTACCCTGGGTCCGACATGGTGGACCCTCGCATCTACAGAGCCCTGCTCGTGGTGGTTGCGTTCGCGGTGATCGTTTTCGGCTTCTCGCTTCAGAGCCAGCCGGGCGCACTCGGGACGACAGCGCCTCCTGGACAGTTCTTCTCGAGCGCCTACCCGACGATGCAGTCGCTGGCGAAGCAGTTCCCGAACCGCGCGCCTGGATCGGTCGGAGATCAACGCCTGGCGGATCGCGTCGCCGGAGAGCTCTCGGGCGATGGCTTCAGTGTGCGGAGGCAGTCGTTCGAGGGTCAGACGGCCGCCGGCCAGCGCCTGCTGGAGACGGTGAGCGCGACGCGGGTGGGGGTCAGCAGCGGTACGGTCGTGGTTCTCAGCAACCGTGACGCAACTCGTACGGGCGCGGTCGCCCAGACGTCAGCCACGGCGGTGCTGCTCGACCTCGGCCGGGCGCTGGGGGGCGCGACGCTCAATCGCTCGGTGATGCTCGTTTCGACAAGCGGCCAGATCGGGCTCGCCGGAGCCACGGACCTGGCGAGCTCGCTGACCGGCCAGCCGGTCGACGCGGTGATCGTGCTCGGTGACCTCGCCGGCGCTCAGCTGCGCAGCCCGAGCGTGGTCGCCTGGTCCGATGGCAACAGCCTGGCCCCGCCTGCGCTTCGCAACACGCTCACGAGGTTCGTGGCCGGCCAGGTCGCAATCGGGTCGCAGAACAGTGGACTCGGTGGGCAGGTCGCGCGGCTCGCGTTCCCGTTCGCCGTCACCGGGCAGGCGCCGTTCGCGGCGCATGGCATCCCAGCGGTCCTGCTCTCGGTCTCCGGGGACCGGCAGGTGACCGGCCCTCAGGCGCTCGCCCCGCCGAGCCGGATCGCGTCGCTCGGCACGGCCGTGTTGCAAACGGTCGATGCGCTGGACACGGGCCCGCCGATCGCGGCCCCGAGTTCCTACCTGGTGTTGAGCGGCAAGCTGGTGCCGCTGTGGGCGCTGAGGCTACTGGTGCTGGCACTGATCCTGCCGGTGGCCGCGACGACGCTCGACGCGATGGCGCGCACGCGCCGGCGCGGACACCTGTTGACGCGGTGGGTGGGTTGGGTGCTCGCAGGTGCAGTGCCGTTCCTGGTCGGCCTGGCCGCGGTGCTGCTGGCGCGCGCACTGGGACTGTTCTCGTCCACGCCGCCCGGAGCGGTGGCCGGCGGAGTTCCGCTGACCGGGGGCGACGTTGCAGTGCTCGCAGTGACGCTGGCGCTCGTGATCGCGAGCTTCGTGTTCGTGCGACCCCTGTGCCTGCGGCTGCTGTCAGAGCATGTCGGGTCCGGCAGGCTGGCCCGTCATCTCACCCGTGGGCTCTCCGCTCAGGACCGCCGGGGCTCGGCCAGACGTCCCGAGAGCCCGCCGGCCGACGCCGCCGCCGTCGCGCTCAGCGTGGTCATGTGCGCTCTGTCTGTGGTCGTCTGGCTGGAGAACCCATACTCAGCGCTGCTGCTCGTGCCGGCGCTGCATCTCTGGCTGTGGCTCTCACAGCCGGGCGCGCGCAGCCGTCGCTGGGGCGTCGCGGCACTGGTGCTGATCGGCGTGGTGCCGGGCATGCTGCTGTTGCTCTACTACGCGATCGCCTACCAACTGTCGCCGCTCGGCTTCGCCTGGAGCCTGGCGCTGATGCCGGGCGGGCCGCTGCCGATCGTGGCGGCGGTGTGTTGGACCGTTGCACTCGGCTGCCTGATCAGCGCGATCGTGATCGGCCTGCGGGGATTCCAAGCAGTGGCAATCACGCCGGAGTCGGTGGTGACCGTCCGCGGCCCCGCGAGCTATGCCGGTCCTGGCTCGCTGGGCGGCACCCAGTCAGCGCTCCGCCGGTGAGCGTCAGCTGTTCTCAAGCCGCCGTTCTGCTTGACCGGCGGCTGACCGCTGGTCGAGAAAGGCCTGCAGTCAGCCGATTGGACGTTTTCTGGACGCTCAGGTAGTCCGTTGGTCGACCAAGGACCGCGAGGCATAAGGCCACCGTCCTCGCGGCCGATCACACTGCCAGGATGACCACGGATGCGGAGTCCACAGCAATGACATTGAAAGAAAAACTTGAACAGGGCGAATACGAGATCGATGCCAGGAAGGTCGCGGACGCGATCCTGCGCAACCCGCTGTGGCAGGCCCTGCTGGGCACCCATGGCAAGGACGAGCAGCACCGGCACTCGGGAATGGATTGGGCTGGGCGCCTGATCTGAGACGGTCAGAAACTGTGCTCGTAACCGGGGGCCGCAAGCTCGCCGCCGCCGTCTGTCCGGAGTCGGACGCCGGCCGGCGTTGACGCGGCGGCGGTCACCTCGCCGATCCAGCTGAGCGCGACTCCGGTGCCGAGGGCGGCCAGCGCGCGCTCGAGCACCGGCGCCGAGGCCGGGGCGGCGCAGACGCAGAGCTCGTAGTCCTCACCACCGCCCAGAGCAAGCCGGACCGGATCCTCACCAATGGCCGCCGCGGCCTCCCTCACTCCGGGCGCGAGCGGCAACCTCACGGGGTCGAGCCAGACGTCGAAGCCGCTCGCCTCCGCGATGTGGTGAGCGTCGGTCGCCAGCCCGTCTGAGACGTCGATCATCGCGCTGGCGCCTGCGAGCGCCAGCGCGCGACCCTCGGCCAGACGCGGCTGTGGCCGCGCGTGGCGTTCGCGCAGTTGCCGGGCGAGCCTCGCCGGAAGCGCGGGCACCCGCCCGTCAAGCACCGCAAGGCCCGCGGCGGACCCGCCGACCGTGCCCGTCACCCCCACCAGATCTCCCGCCCTCGCGCCCTCGCGGCCGACGAGCTCAGCGGGGTCATCGACCCAGCCGACGACGGTGAAGGAGACGAACAGCGCAGGCGCCGCGGTCAGATCGCCGCCTGCGATCGCGACCGCGAAGCGATCCGCCAGCGCGGCTGCACCGGCGATCAGGGCTCTTGCCGACGCGAGCTCCGAGCCAGGCGGCAGCCCCAGGGCGAGGTAGGCCTCGGCGCCCGTGGCGGGAGCGCCCATGGCGGCGAGATCGGAGAGCGCGCCCGCGAGGGCGCGCTCTCCGATCTCGCCGGCGCTCAGCTGCCCGCTGCGGAAATGGACACCCTCGACCATCGTGTCGACCGATGTGACGGCGTAGCCGCGGCCGCGGACGACCGCGGCGTCGTCGCCGACCCCGCGCACGAGGTGCGGGTGTCCATCGCCTAGCAGCGACCGCAGCTCGGCGATCAGCTCGAGCTCCTTCACGGTCTCAGCGGATCAGCGGTGCCGGTAAACGATCCGGGCGCGATCGAGGTCGTACGGAGAGAGCTCCACACGCACGCGATCTCCCGGGAGGATCCGGATCCGGAACCGACGCATCTTGCCGGCGACGTGACCGAGCACGACTCGGTCCATATTGTCGAGCTTCACTCGGAACATCGCATTGGGCAGTGCCTCAACGACCTCGCCCTCGAGCTCGACTTTCTCTTCCTTTGGCATCGCCAGGAGATTCTATGTCAGAAGCCGCCGCCGCTGGCGGCCGGGGTGTTGGACGCCGAGGGGGTGGCCGGCGTGGTCGTGCCCGCCCCGGCGCCGCCCGTCCCTCCGGCGGCGGTTCCGCCACTGGTTCCGCCGGGTCCGCTCGCACCGCCGGCAACGCCGCCGGTCGGGGTGGTGGTGGACGAGGTTACGGTCGGGGGCTGCGGGGTGCTGACCGCTGGGGGCGGCACGTACGCGGAGACGGCATGCTTGCCGAAGTACTCGTCGCCGTGCCAGTAGACCGATGGTTGTGGGAACTCACCGCAGTAACCGTCGGAGGCGCTTTCCATGAAGTCCTTCCAGATCGGCGCCGCGAGTGTGCCGCCGTAGCCGGGACCGAGGCCGTTGACGTCGTTCATGAAGACGTCCGAGTTCGGGTAACCGACCCAGACCGCGGTCGACAGCTTCGGCGTGTAGCCGACGAACCAGGCGTCCGTGTAGTTGCTGGTGGTGCCGGTCTTGCCTGCGGCAGGGCACCCGTAACTGGCGCTCGTACCGGTGCCGTACTGGATGACCCCCTCGAGCGCCTGCGTGCCGGCGTAGGCCTCCCCCGAGGAGAAGACCTGCGTCTTCTGGGGCGGGGCGGTGGGATAGATCAGCTTGCGCCCCTGGTAGACCTTGGAGATGATCGTCGGGTCGACATGATCGCCACCGCTGGCCAGCGTCGCGTAGGCGTCGGACATCTGCAGCGCGGAGACGCCGTGGTAGAGCCCGCCGATCACCTCTGACGGGTTGTCGGTCAGCTGCGAGGTGATCCCCATCGCGTGCGCGATCTCGTTGATGTTGCTGACCCCGAGGTCGACGCCGAGCTGCGCGAAGACGGTGTTGTCCGACAGCGCCGTGGCGCGGGAGATGCTCATCGTGCCCCCGTAGCTGTCCTCGGCGTCGTGAACCGACCAGCTCGGGTCGCTGGGGAGCCAGCCTGCCTCAAGCGGCTTGGAGACGTAATAGGTGCTGTTGGGGTCGCCGTCCTGGTCATGGATCAGGCTCATCAGCGCGAATACCTTGAACGCAGAGCCGGTCTGGCGTCCGGCCTGGGTGGCGTAGTCGAAGGTCGTCTCGCCCGGACCGGTTCCATAGGTCGTCGAGTTCTGCAGCGCGAGGATGTCACCGTTGGAGGGGTCGATCGATACCAACGACGCCGCCGGATCGCCTGAACGGCCCTCGTTCTCCTCGATCGCGCGCCTGGCGGCTGCCTGGTCGGCGAGGTTGATCGTTGTGTAGACCCTGAGCCCGCCGCTGTCGATCGCCTTCTGCGGCAGGTCCTGCGCAAGTTGCTGTTGGACGTAGTTGAACACGTAGGGCTGGTTGACGTCCTGGTAGCTGTCGTTGTGCTTGACCTCGAGCCCCCTGCTCTGAGCGACCGCAGCCTGCGCCTTGGTGATGTACCCCGACTGAACCATCGCCTGCAGCACCAACCCTCTGCGCCACCTCGCAAGCTGCGGATGCTCGAACGGGTTGTAGGAGCTGGGTGCCTGAGGAAGCCCTGCGAGCAGCGCGATCTGTGCGAGGTGGAGATCCGTGACCGGCTTGTCGAACAGCATCTCGGAGGCCGCTGAAACGCCGATCGCGGTCTGGCCGTCCATCGTCCCGTAGGGCACGTCGTTGAGGTACTGGGTGAGGATCCAGTTCTTCGAGCGCTCGTCCTCGAGCTCGTTCGCCAGCTTCGCCTGAACGATCTTGTAGCGCAGGTTGTGCTCGTCGCTGATGCTCGCCGGCAGGTAGACGTTGGTCACGAGTTGCATCGTCAGCGTCGACCCACCCTGGATCCCGCCACCGTCGAAGATGTCCTTGATCGCCGCGCGCAGCAGACCTTCGTAATCGACGCCTCCGTGCTGGTAGAAGCGGCGATCCTCGATCGCCACCGTCGCCCGCCGCAGCATCGTCGGCTCCTGCTGTTGGGAGATGGCGGTGCGCAGCACGTCGGAGGCCATGTAGCCCAGCGGCTGGCCGTTCGCGGCGAAAACCTCCGAGGTCTGGCCCGGAGCCCGCGATTTCAGCGCGTTCAGATTCGGTGCGCTGTTGGCGGTGTGCACCACCCACACGGCGAACACGCCGGCTGCCGCAAGGCCGCAGACGACGAGCAGCGCGACCACGCCGAGGATCCCCCGCCAGATCGGATGTGCGTGCTTGCGGCGTCGCCGCTGTCGTTCGCGTCGCGTCATGAACAGTTGGCCTCGCGGAGGCGACGAGCGCGGACGAGGCTGCGCTCACCCGGACTCTGCAGTGTAGAAGCCCGACGTGGGCCGCTTCGCCTCTGAAATGTTTCGGCTCGAGGAGTTCCGATCCTGCCGACGCGGCCCTGCGACGAGGCTCGGTCCTGTGCACGTGGGACACTGCCGCGGTGGCCGCCGCCGTGACGCGAGAGACCGCTGGAACACGGCAGATCGTCTGGCGGGCGTTCTGGACCTCCCGCTTGATGGTGATGTTCGTCGGTCTCGCCGGCGTGCTCCAGGTCGGAACCGCGACCGGGGCCGCCGCGGCCTATGACCCGAGCGGCCTGACGACCCCGTTCGGGTACCTGCCAAACGCGATCGTCGCGCCGCTGGCGCGCTGGGACTCCGTCTGGTACCTGACGATCGCAGCGCACGGGTACGCCGACAACGTCCAGCGCATGGCCTTCTTCCCGCTGTACCCAGCTCTGATCCACGTGGTCGGCTGGTTCACGAGCTCGCAGCTGGTCGCCGGTGTGCTGATCTCGCTGGCGGCGTTCGCTGCCGGACTGGTGCTGCTGCACCGACTGGTGATGCTCGATTTCAGCCGCGAGGTCGCGGACACGACCGTGATGCTGCTGGCCTTCTGCCCGATGTCGTTCTTCTTCTCCGCGGTCTACTCGGAGTCGCTGTTCCTGGCGCTCTCGGTCGGTTGCGTCTACGCCGCCCGGCGTGAGCGCTGGCTCCTGGCGGGCGCACTCGGCGGTCTGGCGGCGTTGTCGCGCAACGGCGGCATCGCGCTGATCCTGCCGGCAGCCGTGATCTACCTCTACGGCCCGCGCTCAGCGGTCGCCGCGACGCCGACTCGCTGGGCCGGCCGGACGCTCACCGGCGTGCGCAGGTTGCTGCCGCGCCATCGCCTGCGCGCCGACGCCTGCTGGCTGCTGCTGATCCCGTCCGGCCTCGGCATCTATCTCGGATACCTGGGCCTGCGCTACGGCCACGCGCTCGCTCCGTTCAACGCCGAGGCGGCCTGGTACCGCCACACGACCTTCCCGGGCACAACCATCTACCGCGCGGCCGAGCAGGCCTCCAACGGGTTGCGACAGCTGCTTCACGGTCCGCCGCCGCCAGCCTACGTCCCCAGCTATGCCCAGGTCACGATCAGCGCCGCGTTCCAGGATGTCTACCTGTTCCTGTTCCTGATGCTGGCAGTGGTCGCGTTGCTCGACGGCCTGCGCCGGCTGCCGCCCGCCTACTCGCTCTACGGCATCGCGCTGCTGGTCCTGGCGCTCTCAGACCCGGTCAGCCTGCAGCCGCTGGCATCGCTGCCGCGCTACACGGTCGTGATCTTCCCGCTCTTCATCTGGGGCGCGCAGCTGGTCACCCGCCGTCGCATCACCGTGCCGGCGCTCTGCTCGATGGCCGTGCTGCTCGGGCTGTTCACGGTCGAGTTCGCGACCTGGCGGTGGGTGGCGTGAGGCCGGCCGTCAAGGCGGTCCTGCTCGATGCCTTCGGCACGCTCGTCACTCTGGACGCGCCCGCGCCGCTGCTGCGGGCGCTGCTGGCCGAGCGCCTGCGCGTGACCGTGACTGAGGCGCAGGCCGCCACGGCGCTGAGGGCAGAGATCGGCTACTACCGCGACCACCTGCATGAGGGCGTCGATGCGATGCGGGTCGCGGAGCTCCATGGTCGCTGCGCACAGGTCCTGCGCGAAGCACTGCCGCGCAGCCCGGAGCTCGACCGCGCCGCACCCGAGACCGTGACCGCGACCCTGCTCGATTCACTGAGGTTCAGCGTCTATCCGGAGGCGCCAGCGGCGCTCGCCCGGCTGCGAGACGCGGGCATCCGATTGGTGGTTGCCAGCAACTGGGACGCGTCGCTCGACGGCGTGCTCGAGCGGGCGGGACTGCTGGACCTCGTCGACGGGGCTGTCAACTCGGCGGCGGTCGGTGCCGCCAAGCCCGATCCCAGGCTGCTCGCCAGCGCGCTGCTGGTGGCGGATGTCGCCCCGAGCGCCGCGCTGCACGTCGGCGACAGCTTCCGCGAGGATGTGGGCGCGGCGCTCGGGGCGGGTGTACGGCCGGTGCTGCTCGTGCGCGACGGCCACGTCGCCGAGGTCGAGCGACCGGACACGGGCGAAGGGACGCTGCCAGAGCTTCAGACGATCAGGTCGCTGGACGGGCTGATCGCGTTGCTCGGCATCTGAGCGCGTAACCTCGCCGGACCATGAGCACCGACAGCGTCCAACGTCTGCGCCCAAGCCCGCCGTTCTGGATCGCGCTGGCCGCGGTCATGCTCGGCTTCGCCGGGGGCCTTTTCGTCTCGATCATGGTCGAGTTGATCGGTGCTGCATTCGGCTCGTCGACCGCGCACCCGACGCCGGCCGTCAACATCGTCGCCGACTTCCTGTTCGACGCCGCGTTCGTGGCTTCGGCCCTCTACTTCTCGGTGCTCGGCGGCTGGATGGGGCGCGCCGAGTTCGGCTATGTCCGGATCCCCTGGCGCCGCGGCATCGCGGGGGTGATGGCCGGGGGGTTCTGCTACTACGTCGTCTCGGTCGCGTACGCGGCGATCGTGAATGTTCACGGGACCGACAGGCTGCCGACCGACCTCGGTGTCCGGAGCAGCACCTGGGCCGCGGCCGCGACGGCCCTGTTCGTCTGCGCGGTTGCGCCGATGGCCGAGGAGTTCTTCTTCCGCGGCTTCCTGTTCGGCGTGTTGCGCGGACGCCTGGGGCCGTGGCTGGCGGCGGTGGTGGTCGGGGTGCTCTTCGGCCTCGCGCACTTCGACTCGGCCCAGCCCGAGTATCTCGTGCCGCTCGGATTCCTCGGGTTCGTGCTCTGCATCGTGCGCTGGAAGACGGGCTCGCTGTACCCGTGCATGGCTCTGCACGCGATCAACAACAGCATCGCGCTCGGGGTCAATGAGCTCGGCTGGAATCTGGTTGAGATCCTCGCGCTGACGCTTGGAGCCTTGGCGCTGATTGCGCTCGTGACCGGGCCATTGGCGGTGCGGGTGCCGACTCCGGAGGCGGCTCCTGGTTAACTGTCGCCCAATGCGACGGGGGGCGATGTTGAGAATCGGGCTGGCGCTGTCTGTGCTGGCGTTGGGCGCTGCCGGTGCGCCGGCGGGCGCCCAGGCAGCGGGGTCGGGCACCGGACCCGTGAACGCCGGGCGCGTCGTCGTGCAGACCTCGGGGCTGTTCAACGTTCACGGCGACCGCGTGACCGTGCCCCAGCGGGCGGTCGTCGTCAGCGGGACCGTCCAGGGGTTCGCGCCGCGACAGCGCGTCGAGCTGACCGCCAAGCTCGGCGGCCACGTGTTCCGCCGGCTGCCGTTGACGATCGCCGACCGCGGCGGCCACGGCCACTTCCAGACGACGTTGCGCGCGCCGGGCCCCGGTCGCGTCTCGATCGAGCTCTACCACTCGCGTAACCCGCAGATGCTGAGCTTCGAGCGCTGGAGCTCGTTCACGGCGCTCGACAACCATGTGACCCTGGGCGCGACCGGGCGCTACGTCCAGCTGGTCCAGCAGCAGCTCGCGGCCCTGCACCTCTACATGCCGCAGACCGGCATCTACGACCAGGGAACTGAGCTCGCGCTCGACGCCTACAACCGGCTGCTCGGCGACGGTGAGGGCCATATGACGCTGACGCCCGCGACCGCCACCGCGCTGCTGAATCTCCGGGGCGCGTTCCACGTCCGCTTCCCGAGTCAGGGCCAGCACGTAGAGGGCGACCTCTCCGACCAGGTGCTCGCGTTGATCGACGGCTCGCAGGTCCAGATCCTGTTCCCGATCAGCTCCGGCAAGCCCTCGACGCCGACGATCCTCGGGAGCTATCAGGTCTACCGCAAGCAGCCCGGCTACCTGCCCGATGGTATGTACTACTCATCGTTCTTCACGGGCGGCTATGCGATTCACGGCTATGACCCAGCGCCCGATTACCCCGCCAGCCACGGCTGCATGCGGCTCCCGATCGTCGACGCGACCCACGCCTACAACTGGATCCAGATGGGCGACTGGGTCGACACCTACTACACGTAGTAGGCCGCTGCGTGCATCTTCGGTGGTAGCTTGCCCCCGGGCCGCCGTTGTCGCGGTTTGAAGCGCCGATAGGTTGCAGTTTGCTGACCCAGACGAGCAGAGCGCCCTCATACGGCAGGTTGCGACAGGCAGCGCACCGCTGGAGCGTGAGGACGCCTCCGGTCGTGCCGCCGGCCAAGGCGTGGCCCGCAGTGCTGCGGTGGACGGCCGGTTTCGGTTACCTGCTGCTGTTCCTGCAACTGCTTGCGCTGGGCTGGTGGAGCCAGGTCCAGATCTCCCACTTCGCCGCCACGATGGACTTCGCAAACGTGGAGCAGGCGGTCAGCCAGATCGCCCATGGCGTTCTCGATCCGCATTCGACGATCCAGGGCTGGGTCAACGGCGTCGAGGTCGGCGGGGCCGCGAGCTTCAGCCACCAGCTCTACTTCTGGCAGGACCACTCCGAGTTCATCTTCTGGCCGCTCTCGCTGTTTCAGCTGATCTGGCCGCACCCGGTCACGATCAAGTGGCTTCAGGATCTCGCCGTATTCGGCGCCCAGGTGATCGCGTTCCGCTGGATCACGCAGCTGGCCGCGACGGCTGTGTCACCGTCACGCGAGAAGACGGTGGCGATCGCCGTCGCACTCGGCGCCGTGCTGCTCGTGGCCGACCCCGGCTTCATCGATGGCAATTCCTTCGACGTCCACACCGAGGCCTTCGCCGCCCTCGCGGCGGTCGGCGCAGCGCACGCCCTCTACTACGGGCGGCGCAGCGTCTGGCTCTGGGTCATCGCCGGCCTCGCATGCGGGGACGTGGCTACCGGCTATCTGGCGGCCGTCGGGCTCAGCTCGCTGCTTCTCGGACGTCGCTGGCTTCGGACCGGGCTGCTGATCGCCGTCGCCGCCGTCGGCTGGGATCTGCTGCTCGGGGCGATCGACGGAACCACGGGTACCCGGGTCTGGGTCGTTTACGCGAACCTGATGAACCCGATTACGCAGCTCAACCCGCGGGCGCTGCCGAATGTCGGGACGCTGGTCGGCAACGTCCTGCAGCATCCCGGCCGGATCGTTTCGACGCTCTGGGCGAACCGCGGCTATGCCTGGAAGAACGTGTCGCCCGCCGGCATCTTCGGCTGGTTGTGGCTGCCGGTGCTGATCCCGGCAGTGTTCGTCCTCGGCCAGGGGCAGCTCAGCGGCGTGTGGCAGACCCATGCACCCGGCTTCCAGTCGGTAGCTGCCTATGTGCTGATCCCTGTGGGCACGGTCGCGATCCTGCTGGTTCTGATGCGCTCACCGCGCAGGTCGATCCGGGCGCTCGGCGTGATCGTCGCGGCCGGGCTCGCGTGCAACACGGTGGTGGCGGCGATCACGTTGGCGCCGAACAACATTCGACGCTGGTCGGCGCCGGGCCCAGCGGTGTCCGCGCTCGACCGCGTGAGCGCGATGATCGGGCCCGACGATGAGGTCATCGTCTCGCAGGGTGTTTCCGGTGACTTCGGCGCGCGGGCGTCGGTTTACCCCTATGGCGCTGGACCAGGAATCAGGGTTCCGGTCCAAGCGCGCCGCATCTGGGTCATCCTCGCCCCCAGGGTTGGAATCGAGTCCGTCAGCCCGGCCCAGACCGATGGCGACATCGAGGCACTGCTCAAGGACCCCGCCGCGCACCTGGCGCTGGCCCGAGGCGGGGTCTGGGCCTTCGAGGTGTCGCCGCGCCGCGGAGCCAAGTGGTTCAGCTTCACGACACCGCAGTGACGTCGCCACCGCCGGCCGTTTCGACGATCGCCAGCACCCCGAGTGCGATCGCACCCATCAGCAGGAATGCGACAGTCGGCCGGTGCACGACGGTCTGGACCAGCAGTGCGATCACGATTCCGCCCGCATTGCCCGACAGCCAGATCAGGGCGGTCGCGCTGATTCCGGCGGGGCCGGCGCGGCGCTCGGAGATCTCGAGGATCACCGGCAGGCACGCGAGCATCACAAAGCCCGACAGCGTGGCGGCGACGGCGATCGCCGGTACCGAATGACAGAACGCGAACACCACGCAGCTGGCGCTGAGGCAGACACCGGCGAGCATGAACAGCCGACGCTCGGTGTGATTGCGGATCACCGACGGCGACACCGTCATCGAGCCGACGACCCCGGCGAAGACGGTCGCCACCAGCAGCCAACCGGCTGTCGAGGCTGAGATCCCGGCCGGCTTCAGCAGCGTCTGCAGCCACGTCGTGAACGCGACGAAGAAGCCGAAGCCGATGAACGCGATCATCGCCAGGCGGCGGATGCCGCGGTCGCGCCATACGGTCCTGAGTCCGAACACGCCGGTCACGTCGCCGCTCAGGGTCAGCGGGCCGCTGACGACCAGCGCGCCGAGGAACAGCACGGCCGCGATCACGGCGAACACGGCGTTGATGACGAGGATCGTGTGCAGCCGCTCGCCGCCGAGGGCGGATCCGAGCACCAGCGAGACGAGCATGCCCAGAAAGATCCCAGCCGACCCGAGTGCGATTCCGAGCGGTCGCGATGCGGGCGTCAGGTAGCCGCTGGCCAGACCGGTGACCGCGTTGAGGATCAGCGGCTGCGCGATCGCCACCAGCAGCTGGCCGATCAGCGCCCACGTGTACGTGTCGTCGGTCAGGCGCAGCACCCCGCCCAGCGCCGTGAGTGATGCACCGACGGCGAGCGCCGACCGGAAGCGGTGGTCGAGCAGCGAGGCGGCGGGAACCGCCAGCACGATGTAGAGCAGCGGGAAGATCTCAGACAGCCAGCCGACCGCGTTGACGCTGACGCCGTAGTGGTGGGCGGTCGGCGTGGTGATCGGCGTGAACGTCAGCCACAGCATCTGGTTGGCGGCACCGATCAGCAGGTAGGTGCCGATCACGGGCCAGCGATCCCGTGTCGGGACGCCGGTGCTGAAGCTCATGCGCCGGCGCTCACAGGAAGCACTGCCCCTCGCCCCGGTAGGTCGGCACCTCGTCGACGATCCGATCGCCTGAGATCAGGTGCAGGCTGTTGAAGCGCTCACAGAGCTCGCCGGCCTTGGCGTGACGCATCCACACGCGGTCGCCGATCCCGAGGCTGTCGGCGATCCGCCCGCGCAGCGGCGTCTGGGTCTCGCCCGCGCCCTCCTGCGGGTCGAGTCTCAGACCGGCCGGCCACCAGGGCCGCGGCAGGCGGTCCGGGCCAGCGGGCCCGGACGCCACGTAGCCCCCACCGAGGGCGGTCACAACCCGGCGCCCGGGCCGGCGCACGATCGGCAGCGCAAAGAACGCGGCAGGACGCGGCCGGAAGCGCGTGTAGTCGTCGAACAGCGCCGGCCCGAACAGGCCCGAGCCGGCTGTGACCTCGCTCACCCAGGGCTCGGCCGCCGAGGACTCGAGGCTGCCCGTGCCGCCGGCATTGACGAACCGCAACGGCCCCGCGACCGACTGCACGGCCCTCACCAGCTCGGCTCGGCGGTCGTGCAGCTCGCGCCGTGAGAGCGACTGCATCGCGCGGATCGCGAGTCCTCTGAAGGGGTGCCCGGCGGGATCATCGCCGACTCCCGCGATCTGCCCCTCATAGGCCATCATGCCCGCGATGCGAACGCCATTGCGGCCATTGACCTCCCGCGCAAACCCCGCGATCTGCGCGGGGGTATGAAGCGGTGAGCGGCGCGGGCCGACGCGCACCCGCCCACCGAGAAGCCACAGCCCGGCGTCCGCGTCGAGGCATACCTCGACCACCGCGGTGGAACCGGCCCCAGCGTGCCGGATCAGATCCAGCTGCTCAACGGCGTCGACCATCAGGGTGATGCTCTCGGCGGCCGTCCCGCTGGACGCCCGCCTCACCACGGCGCTCAACCCCCGCCGATCGACGCTCGGGTAGCCCACGACGACGTCCTGCACGCCGTGGTCGGCCAGCCACAGAGCCTCCCACACCGTCAGTGCGAGCACGCCGCGGAATGCGCCGTCGCCGTGGTCGACGGCGCGCGCGAGCAGCGCTCGGCAGCGCAACGACTTGCTCGCCACCCGGATCCGCTTGTCGCTCGCGCGAGCCCTCAGTGTCTCCCGGTTGGCGTCGAAGGCGTCGAGGTCGACGCACGCAAACGGCGGGTCGAGCTCGCTGCAGGCTCGCTGGAGGCGCTCATGGTCGGTCAGGTTGGCGGCTTCGGCGGGCGCGGCGGCGAACGTTTCCGGCATCGCCGTGCATTAGAACATGTGGAGGATGGCGAGGAGTTCTGATCTCTCATGGAGCAACTGGGACGGCCGCCAGCGCTTTCAGCCGGCGATGTTCGAGCGGCCCCAGACGTTGCATGCGTTGGCTGCGGTGCTCGAACGCGCAGAGCGATCGGATTCGCGGGTCAGGGTGGCCGGCTCCGGGCATTCGTTCACCGCACTGGTCGAGACCGACGGCACGCTTGTCTCACTGCAACGGATGAACAGGGTCCTGGACGTCGACCGTGGCAGCGGCCTGGTCCGAGTCGAGGGAGGCATCACGATCGGGCAGCTGGACGCCGCGCTCGATCAGCACGGGCTCGCGCTCGAGAACCTCGGTGACATCGACCGGCAGTCGATCGCCGGTGCAACGGCGACCGGCACGCACGGCACCGGGGTGCGGCTGCGAAACCTCTCCGGCCCCGTGGTGGCGGTCGAGTTGATGCGCGCCGACGGCACGGTGGCGTCGGTCGACTCGGGGAGCGATCCGGACGCCTGGCGTGCGGCGAGGGTCAGCCTCGGGGCGCTGGGCATCGTGACCGCGCTGACGATCCGGACGGTGCCCGCGTTCCGGCTCCGTGGCGTGGATGGTCCGGGCCCGTTCGAGCAGACGCTCGATGCGCTCTCGGAACTTCCCGAGCAGCACGACCACTTCGAGATGTACTGGTTTCCGTACTCCGACACCGTGCTGACCCGGTCCAACGATCGCACCGACGCGCCGCTGACGCCGCGCTCCCGCGCGCGCCGCTACGTCGAGGAGATCCTGCTGGTCAACCATGGGCTGGCTGCGTTCTCGCGCACCGGCCGCAGGTTCCCGCGCATGATCCCGCGACTGAACCGCGCGGTCACGCGCATCGCGGGTTCCAGCGACCGGGTCGGTGTCTCGCACGACATCTTCGTCTCTCCGCGGCTCGTGCGCTTCACGGAGATGGAGTACGCGATTCCGAGGCGGTACGCGGCCGACGCGATCCGGGCGGTGCGCGCGATGATCCAGGGCCGCCGGCTGCCGATCTCGTTCCCGATCGAGGTTCGTTTCGTGGCCGGCGACGACGCCCTGCTCTCGCCCGCCCACGGTCGCGAGACCTGTTTCATCGCCGTCCACGTCTTCGAGGGGATGGAGTACGAGCCCTACTTTCGCGCGGTCGAGCAGATCATGAACGGCTTCGACGGCCGCCCCCATTGGGGCAAGCGCCACTTCCAGACCGCCGAGACATTGCGGGCTCGCTACCCGGAATGGGACCGCTTCCAGGCGGTCAGAGCCCGCTTTGACCCTGGTGGTCGGTTCCGCAACCCTGAGCTCGAGCGCGTGTTGGGGTCGGTGCAGCCCGACTGACCGGCGCCCGTCGGTCGGCCCGTTGACCGTCGCCTATATTTGCTCGCCGACGGCGACATCCGTGACCCCTTGACCAGCTTTGCTCCCCATACGTCGCCGCCGTCGCTCGCGCTCGAAGACGACGGCTTTCGGCGACGCAACGCACGCTCCTGGCCACAGCGACTGCTGTGGACGCTGGTCGGCGTCGCGATCCTCAACTGGTCGATTGCGCTGTACGGGCCGGCGTCGTTCTTCATGCCACTGGCGGTGCTGGTGGTGCTCGCCGGGTTCTGGGGGCTGGTCGTGGCGATCATCAGCTGGATGGACCTCGAGGATTTTCCGGGGCTCAGGCGCTGGGAGAACACGTTCGCCTGGAGCAATGCGCTGCTGATTGCCGTGCTGATCGGGGCCTGGACCTACGTGCAGTTCCACGCCTCGCCCGGATACACCACCGACGAGCTCTCGTTCGACCAGTACGCGGCGCAGCTCGTCGCTCACGGCCTGCACAACCCCTACACGGCGTCGATGGCGCCCGCCGGCCCGCTGTTCCGCCTGTCGCCGGACGCCTACACGTACACGATCAGCGGCCTGCCGGTCCTGCAGCTGTCGTATCCGTCGCTGTCGTTCCTGCTCTACGTGCCGTTCATTCTGCTGGGCTGGACCAGCGAGGTCGGGGCCGCGCTGAACATGATCGCGTGGGTGGCGGCGATCCTGCTCATGTTCGCGCTGCTTCCGCGCGACCTGCGCGCCGCGGTGCTGGTGTTCTCGAGCATCGACGTGTACCTCGCGTTCGCGGCCGGCGGTGTCACCGACATGCTGTACATCCCGCTGCTGATAATCGGGGCCTATCAGTGGGATCGCTTCGGCTTCAGCAGGCGCTCCTACATCGGTCCGATCGCGGTCGGGCTGGCGATGGCCATAAAACAGACGCCCTGGCCTGTGCTGGCGTTCCTGTTGTGCGCGCTTGCGTGGGACGAGTACGACCGCAGCGGGAACGCCGGAGAGGCGGCGCGACGGGCCGGGCGCTATCTCGCGGTGGTGGTGGTCACCTTCCTGATCCCGAACCTTCCCTACATGGTCGCCTCACCGTCTGCCTGGGCCACCGGCGTCTTCGTCCCGTTCGTCAAGAACATGGTCCCGTCCGGGCAGGGCCTGATCTCGCTGACGCTGTTCGCCCACCTCGGCGGCGGCTCGCTGTTCGCATACACGGTCTTGTTCGTGCTGGTCGCGTTGCTGCTGCTCGTCGTCTTCGTCGGCACGTACCCGCTGCTGCGTCCCGCGACGTTCCTGCTGGCATCGATCGCCTATTTCTTCGCCGCTCGCTCCCAGACCAACTACCTGATCCCGTTCATCCCCGTCGCGCTGGTCGGAGCGGTCACCGCCGGACCGCCGGCCCGCCGTTGCGGGATGGCGCGTGGGCGAGCAGCCGTCCGCGGCGGTGTTGCGGCGGGTCGCTCGGCGGCGGCGGGCGTTTACGGCGGCACTCGCCGGCGCGCAAAAGGCGTGCCCGGACCTATCGCCGGGGTCATACGGTCGCGTGCCTGGGCCTGGGCGGCCGCTGGGGTTGGCGCTCTGGTCGTATTCGCGGCGGTCTACTCCCTCACCTCGACGCCGCCGCTCAAGCTGACGATCGTCGGGAAGCAGACGACGGGCTTTCTCGGTGGCATCAATGCTCTGGATGTCGACGTTCAGAACCACACGGACAAGCCCGTGACCCCTCACTACACGATCCAGACCTCACACGGCGACACGACCTTCTGGCGTGTCGTCTCAGGGCCGAGGACGATCCAGCCGCAACGCATGGCCGAGGTGACACTGTCCGCGCCCAACTACCAGGGCGAGCCCGGGTCTGAGTGGCGACGGCTTCTCCGTGCTCGCTTTCACAGACAAGCCTGCCACCGTGAGCGTGAGCGACCGCTTCCTGCTGAACCTCTGGCGAACGGCAACCCTGCCGCAGGCCTTTGACAAACCCGTACCGGTGGGTGGGCGTGGAGTCCTGCTCCGGGTCGAGGTCCTGGATCACTTCAACAGCGCCGTGAAGATCGCCGGCATCCCGGTCTACCTCAGTCAGATTCGCTACACGCCGCTCGGAGTCCGTCATGCCTACGTGAAGATCAACGGCAGTCGGGTTGGGCAATCCAACGTGATCGCCAGGACCAACAGCCAGGGTGTGGCGATGTTCCACATCGTCGGCACCAGGCCCTCAGACGCGGTGCCGACGACGATCTCAGCCCACCTCTTGAACAAGCGCGCCGGTTACGTATACGGGTCCAGCGGGCAGATGTTCATCCAGTTCACGCGCTGACGCGGGTCGGCGCAACTATTGAAAACAGGTAGAATCGGAGCACCTGATGTGGAACGGAAAGACAGTGTCGGTCGTGCTCATGACCTATGCCGAGCGCGACTCGATCCGGGCTGTCATCGAGGGTTTCGTTGCCACGGGCCTGGTCGATGAAGTGCTCGTGGTCGACAACAACGCGCAGCAGGGAACGGAGGAGGAGGTCCGTAGGACCTCGGCGCGACTGGTAAAGGAGCCCCGTCAGGGGTATGGACACGCGAGCCGCCGCGGACTCCTTGAAGCCGCCGGCGATCTGATCGTCCTGGCTGAGCCGGACGGCACGTTCGTGCCGGACGATATCCGGAAGCTGCTCGTATACAGCGCGGAGTGCGACGCGGTCTTCGGCACGCGGACGACCTGGGAGCTGGTGTGGGAGGGCGCGAACATGGATTGGTTCCTGCGCTGGGGCAACTGGGCGGTCGCGAAGATGATCGAAGTCCTGTTGAACACGAGTCATCTGAGCGACGTCGGTTGCACCTACCGGCTGTTGCGCAGAGATACCGCGAGGCATGTCGCGAGCCATATGACGGTTGGCGGCAGCCACGCCGGCGCGGAGATCATGCTGCTCACGATCGGCTCAGGCGCACGGTTCGTCGAGGTGCCGGTCAACTATCTTCCCCGCGTCGGGCGGTCGTCGGTCACCGGCAGCCGGCTGACCGCCGTGTCGGTGGGATTACGGATGATCGGGCTGGTGCTACGTGCCGTCCGGTCCTCCCCGCTGCCGCGCAGGCGACCGCCGGCATTCGTCTCAGAACGTACATCGCAAGATGAGGTGGTCCGTGAGCAGCTCACACTTTGATTCGATCGCGACCGTCTACGACGAGTCGCTGCCGGCCCACGTCGTCGAGCATTACCTGCAAAAGCGGACACAGTTCGTGCTCGCGCAGTGCCCCCGCGGCGACGGACTCGACGTCGGCTGCGGGACAGGCGTGCTCGCCGAGCGACTCGCCGGCTCCGGGTACAGCATGGTCGGAGTCGACCCCTCGAAGGGGATGCTTGAGATCCTCGAGGCCAGGACGCAGCTGGTTCGCCCGGTGCACGCCTCTGGAACCGCGCTGCCGTTCGATGACGACAGCTTCGATCTCGTGATCACCGTCGCGGCCATGCACCACATCGCCGACCCCGATGATGTACGCCAGACACTCGCGGAGATGATCAGGGTGGTGAAGCCCTCCGGCCGGGTGGTCGTTTGGGATCACAATCCCCGCAACCCATACTGGGGGCCGCTGATGGCGCGTGTTCCCCAGGACACCGGCGAAGAGCGACTGATCCCCGAAGCGGAGATCGTCACCGGCCTGTGCGCTGCGGGCGGACGGATCGTGCTCAGCAGACAACTCGGGGCCGTCCCTGATTTCACCCCGCCCAAGGCGATGCGCCTCGCAGCGGGGCTCGAGCGCGCGTTCGAGGGCACTCCCGGGTTGCGGAGCTTCGCTGCGCATAACGCCATCGTCGCGACGAAGTGACGCTGCCCTACACGGCGGCCGCCAACCCTCCGGCTCTGGCACAAGCGGTGCGGCCTCGCGGGCGTCGGCCGCGACGATCGCTGTGCCGTTACTACGCTTAGCGCGCGATGACGACTCAGACGTCAACCGGGTACCGCTTCCCGCCGACGTCCGACGCCACTCGTTCCTGGCTCGCGTCGGGACGGCGCCAGTCGGTGGCAGCCCTAGCACTGTACCTGGCCGTCTCGATCGGGTACTTCGGGTTGCACGTGTTGCCACACCTCGCAAGCGCGACTGTCGGATTCCAGAACTGGACCGATCCGACGGCGAACGTGTGGAGTCTGGGTTGGTGGCCGTACGCGTTGCTTCACGGGTTGAACCCCTTCGTTACCCATGCGCTGTTCGCCCCAGACAGGATCAATCTCGCCGCCACCAGTCCGACCTTGGCCCCGCTTGCCGGGATCCTCGGCATGCCGATCACGATCGCGTTTGGTCCGATCGTGACCTACAACGTGCTGATGCTGGCGAGCCCGGTGCTCGCGGCGTTCTTCACCTTCCT
The DNA here is from genome assembly GCA_963761675.1 of uncultured Conexibacteraceae bacterium. Lineage (GTDB taxonomy): Bacteria > Actinomycetota > Thermoleophilia > Solirubrobacterales > Solirubrobacteraceae > Palsa-465. Next base: position 138,643 of record CAVXIA010000001.1, on the reverse strand, counting down.
CCTGTGCCGGTACATCACGGGCCACTTTGTCGCGAGCCTCTTCGGCGGCTATGTGTTTGGCTTCTCGACTTACATCCTGGGGCACATGGAGGGTCACCTCCAGCTCGTGCTGATCTTTCCAATTCCAGCCATCGTTTATCTCGTAGTCCGCCGGATCGACGAGGGGATCGGCGAATGGCGATTCACGGTCTTGATGGCACTTCTCCTGGCCGCGCTGTTCTTGACGGTGAGCGAAATTACACTCACATTCGTAGCGCTTGGCGCTGTTGCCCTGGTTGTGGCGTTCGTGCTTGCCCCCGCCGAACGAGGACACATCATCGGCACTCTCAGGCCGATCCTCGTTGCCGGAGCCGCGGCGTTGGTCATAGTCAGTCCCGCGATCTACTACGAACTGCATGGAATCGTGAGGTTCGGATCCAACGTCGGCGACATCGATGGGAGCGATCTGCTCGGGTTCCTGGTGCCTCCCAATCTCGTCCGATTCGACGACCCGACATCTTTCGGGTCGCTCACCCTGGCGACAGGCTTTAGCGGAAGCGACGCCGAGTCGGTCTCCTACATCGGCTTGCCGCTCGCGCTGATCGTCGCGCGCTATACGGTCACACGTTGGCGCTTGACCTTGACGAGGGTGCTGTTCGCGATCCTGGCGATCGTCGGCGTGCTGATGCTGGGCTCCTACCTGCACGTTGCTGGCTACCGGACGATCCCGCTGCCCTGGAAGCTGCTTGACCGAGGGTTGTTGACCGACGTCATCCCGATTCGCCTCTCCATCTACATGTTCCTGGTTGTCGCGGTAATCCTTGCCATGTGGTTGGCGCAGCCGCGCTCTGGACTATGGGGCGTAGGAAAATGGGCGTTGGCCGTCGCGAGTATCGCGTTCATTTTGCCAAACACCGGCGCCGGCCTTTGGAGCGGGTGGTCCTCCAACCCCCGGTTTTTCACCACTCACGAATACCGAAGCGCTATCAAGCGTGGCGAGACCGTGCTCATTCTGCCGTTCGGTCAACTGGGGGAGAGCATGCTCTGGCAGGCCGACACGGACATGTGGTTCCGGCTGGCCGGCGGATACATCAATCCGAATTACCCGGCGGATTACCAAGCAGATCCAATATGGTCCGCCCTAATTGGCAATGCTCGGCCGGATCCGGAGAGTCTGCGCTCCTTCCTTGACCATCGGCATGTGGGTGCGGTGATCGTGGATCCCGAAATGCCCCAGCAGTGGCCGAAGGAGTTGGCGGCGCTTGGGCTGAAGCGCAGAACGCTTGGCGGGGTGTGGTTCTACCGGACTTAGACGTTCTTGGGACGAGCTTGCGTTGCAGAAGAGGTGGGCGGGGGCGGGCGCCAGTCACGCTGTCATTGGGCGAAGGTCGAGCGACTGGCGCAGGTCGATCGGTTTTCCAACCGGTGGCGATCGATGATGGTGCCCCCGGCAGGAATCGAACCTGCATCCCGCGCTTAGGAGGCGCGTGCTCTATCCATTGAGCTACGAGGGCGCGCAGCCAGAGTAGCCGCCGCGCTCAGGCTGCGGGCTCTCCGTCGGCATCGTCATCCTCGTCGCTCTCGCCGTCATCGTCGTCGACGTAGAGTGACTCGATCGCCAGCTGGTCACCGCTGCGGCCCCAGAGCTTGATGTCGAGGTAATCGCCGCGGTAGTTGTCGGGAGCGATCAGGCTGAAGCGGTAGTCGACGAGCGTGCACTGGTCGACCGCATGGTCGGCGAGCTCCGCCGTCACGAGCGCGCCGCCGGGAATCAGCGGCAGGCCCCAGACCAGCGTCATCTCGGCAACCTCGCCGTCATCGCCGTGCCAGTTGCCGAGCACCATCTCGTTGAGGTCGAGCTGCCAATCGGGATTGGCCTCTGCGACATCGCCGGTGAAGTCGGCGCGGGCCTCGAAGACGTCGGGTCCTTCACCCTCGTCGACGAACGAGACGTAGCCGAACATCTCATAGCCCGCCGCTGTTCGCACCGCCGCGGGGACGTAGGTGCGGCCGTAGAAGGTGCGGTCGGGGAACCAGCGGATGTCGCCGGGCTCACCCAGATCCTCTCCGTCGGAGTCGATGTCGCCGCAGGCCGCGACGAACTGCTGACGCAGTACTGCGGCCCAGCGGCCGTCAGGCAGTGGCTCGTGTGGCGGCTCGGCCGCGAAGCTGATTACGAAGCGGTCTGTTGGAGGCATGAGCCGGGAGGCTACCGGGTGCCTCGCTCCTCAACCGCGGATACGACGGCGAGCCCGCTCCGAGCAGGCCGTTTCCACGAGTGCCACATCTTGCTCGAGCGGAACCTGCGGAGTTCAACCAACCCCCTGCACTCCCATACGAACGGCCTAACGGCGGCGCCGGGCCGAGGTAGGCCCTCAACGATCGCCGCGCATGTCGTCCGGCAATTCGGCAATGGACCGCTTGGGCTCATGCAGGGGCACGTCGTCAAAGCCGTGCTTGGTGGCGGCAAGGCTGATGTGGAGATCCGCCATGGGCTGGCTCGCCGGGGTTATCCGAGCGACCGTGACGCCCCTGTGGGTGACGAGAAGCGACTCGCCGTCAGCGACCGCTCTCAGTACTTGCCCAGAGTTGTCACGCAGCTCGCTGTGAGTGATCGTGCGCAAGGAGAAAGTGTGGCACCGCTGCACCACCAAGCGCAAAAGAAGCCCGGCGCATGGCCAGCGGGGCCATGCGCCGCTCAGAGGCGGGGTCCAACCAGCGTCTCGCGACCGGAACGTTCGATCGTGCGCTCGAGGCCCTCGTGTAGCTGCACCGCTGGCTCCCAGCCGAGCAGCTCGCGCGCCTTGCTGATATCGGGCTGGCGCACCTGTGGGTCGTCGGTGGGAAGTTCCTCGAAGACGATCTGTGAGCTCGAGCCAGTGATCTCGATCACATTCTCGGCAAGCTCGAGGAGCGTGAACTCGTTGGGGTTGCCGATGTTGACCGGGTCGTGATGGCCCGACTCGGCCAGCAGGATGATGCCGCGGACCATATCGTCGACGTAACAGAAGGAGCGGGTCTGCGAGCCGTCTCCGAATACTGTGATCGGCTGGGCCTGCAACGCCTGACGCACGAACGTCGGGATCGCGCGGCCGTCGCGGGCACGCATCCGGGGACCGTAGGTGTTGAAGATCCGCACGATCGCCGTGTCGACCCCCTGCTGGCGGTGGTAGGACATGGTCAGCGCCTCGGCGAAGCGCTTGGCCTCGTCATAGACGCCACGTGGGCCGATCGGATTCACATGTCCCCAGTAGCTCTCGGGCTGAGGGTGCACCTGCGGGTCCCCGTAGACCTCGCTGGTGGAGGCCGTCAGGAACCGCGCACGGTGATGCTTTGCAAGCCCGAGCGTGTGGTGCGTTCCGTAGGAGCCGACCTTGAGCGTATGCAGCGGGATCCGAAGGTAGTCGATCGGCGAGGCCGGCGATGCGAAGTGGTAGACGAAGTCGAGCGGTTCCTCGACGAAGTAAGGCTCGATGATGTCGAGATTCAGGTGGACGAAGTCATCGCCGCGCAGGTGCGCGATGTTGTTCAACGACCCGGTCTCGAGATTGTCGACGCAGATCACGCGGTGGCCTCTGGCCAGCAGCGCATCGCATAGATGCGAGCCGAGGAAGCCGGCACCGCCGGTGACAAGTGAGGTGGGCATGGTGGGAATCTATAGGACCGACTGGCCGCTGACCCACTCGCCCGCTTCGCGCTTCCAGATCGGCGCGTTCAGCTTGAGCGTGTCGATGATCTCGCGGGCCCCCGCGAAGGCCTCGGCCCGGTGCGGAGCAGAGACCGCGATCACGACCGATGGCTCGGAGAGCGGCACGGTTCCGGTTCGATGCTCCACGGCAACGGCGCACAGCCCGTGGCGCTGCGCCGCAGCCGCGGCGATCTGCTGCACCGTCGCCAGCGCCATCTCCGTGTAGGCCTCGTACTCGAGCGCGGGAACCTCGCGCGTGACCCCGAGGAACGTGACCACTGCGCCCGCGCGCGAATCCGTGACGCGGGCGGCCACAGCGTCGGCGGAGAGCGGCTCGCCACGAATCGCGACATGGATCAGCGGCTCGGTGGCACCTCCTGAGACGGGCGGGATCAGGGCCAGCTCATCGTCGGCCCGCAGGACCGTCGCGTCCGAGGCGTAGTCGCGGTTGACGGCCAGTGCCACCCGCATCTCCCCGGTCAGCCAGGACAGCTCTTCGAGTGCGTCGGAAACGCAGGATCCGTCCGGCAGGTCGAGCGCAAGCGCGTCCGTGCCCGCCCGCTCGCGCAGGCTCGCGAACAGACGTACGTGAACTCGCATACTGCCAGCGTAGTCCAGCCACAGGCTGGTGACAGGCGCGGGCGTGGTGCGACGCAACCGCATGCAAACAATTGAATAGCCCAACCTCACCAAGACTTCCGTATCCTCAGCGGCGGTCCGTGCTGATCGCCGGACCTTCAATTTGGAGGAATTACATGGGAAGTCGCAACGTTATTGGAAGGGCGCTGGCGGCGGTCGGTGCTGTGGCTGCGATCGCCTGCTTCGCGAGCGCCTCGGCCTCAGCCTCGACTGGCGGCGTGTCTTCGGTCGAGAAGCTCGTGCCGGCCGCTGTCAAGGCCAAGGGCACGCTGACGGTGGCCTCGGATGCCACCTATGCGCCGGACGAGTTCACCCAGGGCACCAAGATCGTGGGAATGGATCCCGATCTGATGGACGCGCTGGGCAAGGTGATGGGCCTCAAGGTGACGATCACAAACGTCACCTTTGACGACATCATCTCCGGCATGGTCGCCGGCCGCTACATGCTCGGCGCCTCGTCCTTCACCGATGAGAAGTCGCGTGAGAAGTCGGTCAACTTCGTCGACTACGCCCTCGTCGGTGAGTCGTTCTACACACAGACTCACGGCGGCACGAGCATCAAGGGCATCAGCTCGATCTGCGGCATGACGGTCTCCGTCGAGACCGGCACGACCGAGGAACACGATGCGAAGGCGCAGAGCAAGAACTGCACCAAGGCCGGCAAGAAGGCGGTCAACGTGACGCCCTACCCGACGCAGAGCCAGGCCAACCTGGCGGTCTCCGCGGGCCGCGCGCAGCTCGGCTTTGCCGACACGCCGGTCGCCGACTATCAGGTCAAGCAGTCGCACGGGACGTTCAAGCTCGTGGGCGCCGCCTATGAGCCTGCTCCCTACGGGATCGCGATCGCCAAGAGCACCGGCCTGACGAAGGCTGTCAAGGCCGGGCTTCTGGTACTCGAGAAGAACGGCACGTACGCCAAGATCTTCAAGAAGTGGGGTCTGCAGAGCATCGCGATTCCCGCCTCGAAGGTGAAGATCAACGGCGCGATCTTCTAGGTCTGAAGAAGTTCGGTAGCAAGCAGTAAGGGATCGGAGAGAGCTGACGCTGCGGTGGACCAACCGGAGCTGACTCAACCACCACCGGGACGGCCTGACGACATCAAGGCTGTCCCGGTGCGCCGTCCCGGCCGTTGGATAGCGGCCTTCATCGTGCTGTTGTTCAGCGCGTCGTTCATCCGCTTCGTGATCTTCGACTCGGCGATGCAGTGGAACGTCATCGGGCAGTACCTGTTCGACCCGCGGGTGTTGCGTGCGGTCTGGGCGTGTCTGTACCTGACCCTGCTCTCGATGTTGATCGGGGCGATCCTCGGGGTGCTCCTGGCGGTCATGCGGCTCTCGCCGAATCCGATCCTGAAGTCGGCGAGCTGGGTCTACATCTTCGTGTTCCGCGGTACACCGCTGTTGGTCCAGATTGTGTTCTGGTACAACATCTCGGCGCTCTTCCCGGCACCGCAACACCTGATCGACATCGGCATCCCGTTCGGTCCGGCGTTGATCCACCCCAACGCCAACGTGCTGATCACGGTGTTCGTCGCGGCGCTGCTCGGGCTCAGTTTCAACGAGGGCGCATACATGGCGGAGATCGTCCGCGCCGGAATCATCTCGGTGCCTGAGGGGCAGAGCGAAGCTGCCGAGTCACTTGGGATGAGTCGGATGCAGATCATGCGCCGGATCGTGCTGCCGCAGGCGATGCGCGTGATCCTGCCACCGACCGGCAACGAGTTCATCTCGATGTTGAAGAACACGTCGCTGGCTTCGGTGATCGCCTTCGCCGAGATCTACTTCGTGACCTCGGACATTGCATCGGTCAACTTTGATGTGATCCAGTTGCTGATCGTCGGCAGCATCTGGTACCTCGCGCTGACCAGCATCGCGTACGTCGGCCAGTACTTCCTCGAGCGCAAGGTCGGCGAGGGATTTTCACGCTCGCAGCGCGCGACGATGAAGGAGCGCTGGTTCACCCTCGGGCAGGGTGGCGGCGGAGCCGGAGCAGGAGGGTGACGCCATGAGCGACGTCATGGTCCGTGCCGAGGGCGTGCACAAGCGTTTCGGCCACAACGAGGTGCTGAAGGGCATCAACCTGACCGTCAATCGCGGTGAGGTGATGTGCCTGCTGGGACCATCCGGCTCGGGCAAGTCGACCTTCCTTCGCTGCATCAACCACCTCGAACAGATCAACTCCGGGCGACTGTCCGTGGACGGTGAGCTGGTCGGCTATCGCGAAGCGAACGGCAAGCTCTACGAGCTGCATGAACGCGTGGTCGCGCGCAAGCGTCAGCAGATCGGCATGGTCTTTCAGCAGTTCAACCTGTTCCCGCACATGACCGCGCTCGAGAATGTGACGTTGGCTCCGATTCAGGTGCTCAAGCGCGACCGCGCACACGCCAGGGCGACGGCCTGTGAACTGCTTGACCGCGTCGGCCTGGCGGACAAGTACGACGCCCATCCGGTTGCGCTCTCCGGTGGGCAGCAGCAGCGCGTCGCGATCGCGCGAGCGTTGGCGATGGACCCGAAGCTGATGCTGTTCGACGAGCCGACCTCGGCGCTTGATCCGGAGCTGGTCGGCGAAGTGCTCGACGTGATGCGCGATCTCGCTCAGATCGGGATGACGATGATCGTGGTAACGCATGAGATTGGCTTCGCGCGTGAGGCGGCAGACACCGTTGTGTTCATGGACGGTGGCGTGGTGGTGGAGGCCGGCTCTCCCGCCGAGGTTCTCGGAGCGCCCAAGCACGAACGCACAAGGGCGTTTCTCTCAAAGGTGCTGTAGCGCCGGAGCGGCAGGTGTTTATAAGCTCCCGGGCGGCCGCCCCAATCACGTAAAGGACTCAAAGTGCTCATACCAGCAGTCTTCTTCTGGCAGATCGCACTCGCACTGCACATCATCTTCGTGGTGGTCGCCTTCGGGACGGTGGTCACCTTTCCGCTGTTGGCGTCCGGCGCCGAGCGGCTCGATCGCAGCTCGGTCCCGCTGATCCTGAGACTGCGCCAGCTGATCGGCCGCGGCTTCGTCAACCCGGGGCTGCTGGTGGTCGTGCTCGCCGGCGTCTATCTCGCCTCCAAGCTGCACCAGTGGCACTACTTCTACGTGCAGTGGGGTGTCGGCGTGGCGATCGTGATCGGCGCGCTCGAGGGCGCGTTCGTGATCCGCCAGTGCGGGAAGCTGGCCGACCTCGCGCAGCGCGACATCGATGCCGCGGGTGACGGCGAGCTCACCTGGAGTGAGGAATACACCTCGGCCCGCACCCGCTTTGACCAGGTCTCGGTGGCGATGGCGGTGCTGGTGATCGTCACCGTGTACATCATGGTCGTGCAGTAGCTGCAGGCTGCCGCCCAGCCAGGAGGACTCCGACCGCCACGGGGCGAAATCCGGAGCGATGAATGAAGTCACAGCCGTCCGGACCCTGGTGAAGTCGGCGCCGGAGCTGTGGGCCGCGTGCAGTGATGTCAGCTCGCTGTCCCGGCATCTGGGTGGATTTGGGGAGATCCGGATCACGGCGCTCGAGCCGGAGACCACCGTCGCCTGGGAGGGCGACCGCGCAAGCGGCACGGTGAGGATCGAACCCTCGGGCTGGGGCACGAGGGTGACCGTGACCGCGAACTCGATGCAGGCGCTGGACGCGGTGCTGGACAGTCTCGGGCAGGCTCACCACCGTCCGTTCTCTCGCTGGCCACGGTGAGCGCCCCGCGACCTGCCGCGATGGGCAGGCGGCGGGGGCCCGGCGGGCTATCGGTGCGACGCGGGCGGGGGACACGCGGGTACAGTGGCGACACGCATGACCGACGTCCATCCGGAAACCCAGGAGCACGCGCCTGAGACGTTTGCCGAGAAGCTGGCGCAGCTCGAGGCCCTGAAGTACGAGGCGGTCCACGCCGGCACCGCGTCCGCGGTTGAGAAACAGCATGCGAAGGGGAAGTACACGGCGAGGGAGCGGGTCGAGAAGCTGTTGGATCCGGGGTCGTTCCAGGAGCTGGATGTGTTCGTCCGGCATCGGACGACTGATTTCGAGATGCAGTCCCACCGGCCGTATGCGGATGCGGTGGTGACCGGGCACGGGTTGATCGATGGGCGGCGGGTGTGCGTGTTCGCTCAGGACTTCACCGTGTTCGGGGGTTCGCTGGGCGAGGTGGTGGCGGAGAAGATCTGCAAGGTGATGGATCTGGCTGAGAAGGTCGGGTGTCCGGTGATCGGGATCAACGACTCGGGCGGCGCGCGGATCCAGGAGGGTGTGGTCGCGCTGAGCGGCTATGGCGACGTGTTCTTCCGCAATGTCCACGCGAGTGGCGTGGTTCCGCAGATCAGCCTGATCATGGGCCCGTGCGCTGGCGGGGCGGTGTATTCGCCTGCGATCACCGACTTCGTCTTCATGGTGAAGGAGACCTCGCACATGTTCATCACCGGCCCCGATGTGATCAGGACGGTCACCGGCGAGGAGGTCGGGTTCGAGGAGTTGGGCGGCGCGATCACTCACAACACTAAGTCGGGTGTGGCGCACTTCGCCTCAGAGGACGAGGATCAGTGTTTGGAGGACGCCCGGTATCTGCTGTCGTTTCTGCCGCAGAACAATCTCGAGACCTCGCCGAGGGTCGCGCCTGGTGACGATCCGCTGCGCGAGGCCGCTGAGCTTGACACGATCGTGCCGGACAGTCCGAACAGGCCCTATGACATGCGGGACGTCGTGCACCTGGTCGTTGATGACGGCGAGTTTCTGGAGGTGCAGGAGCTCTTCGCCCGCAACATCATCTGCGGGTTCGCGCGGCTGGATGGGTATGCGGTCGGAGTGGTCGGCAATCAGCCGGCGCAGCTGGCCGGTGTGCTGGACATCGAGTCGAGTGAGAAGGGCTCGCGGTTCATCCGCACCTGTGACGCGTTCAACATCCCGATCGTGACGTTCTGTGACGTGCCCGGGTTCCTACCTGGGGCGACGCAGGAGTGGAACGGGATCATCCGCCACGGTGCGAAGCTGCTGTACGCGTACGCGGAGGCGACGGTCCCGAAGTTGACGGTCGTGACCCGGAAGTCCTACGGCGGGGCGCATCTGGTGATGGGCTCCAAGCAGCTGGGGGCTGACATGAACCTGGCGTGGCCGACGGGTGAGGTTGCGGTGATGGGCGCGGAGGGTGCTGTGAACATCATCTACCGGCGTGAGATCGGGCGTGCCGATGATCCGGCGGCGGCGCGCGCTGATCTGATCGAGGAGTACAAGGCGCACTTCGCCAATCCCTACATTGCGGCGGAGCGCGGCTACATCGATGATGTGATCGTTCCGCACGAGACGCGGCCCAGGTTGATCGAGGCTCTGCGGCTGCTCGAGACCAAACGCCAGCCCGGACCGCGCCGCAAGCATGGGAACATCCCGCTCTGAGCAGGGACGGTTCCGGTGCAGTCCGGAGCCGGAGCCGCAGGAGGCGGCGGCGGTGATCGCCGCGATCCAGCAGTTTCTGCGCGACACGACGCTCGCCGCCGGTGCTGCGGCGGCGCAACCGGCGGCGCTCCGCCCATGGAAGCGCGCCGCGCTGGCCGAGGGCGTGGCCCGGCGGCCGGATTCGCCCACGCCCTGGGCGTAGCGCGCTGTGCGACATCGGCCAGGCAGGGCGCCGCCCAGCGGGGCGAGCGCCCGTAGACTGGCGCTGCCGAGCAAAAGGCATATAAAGCGGTCGGGATTTGGTAGATTAACCCGGGACGCGGCCTGACCAACCGTCAAGGCCGATCTCTGGCACCGACATCCAAGAGGAAGACAGATGGCACCGCACGCCTCGCTGGAAGCTGAAGAGCAGGGACACGGCCGATCCAAGCAGGGCACGCTCGAGAACCCCGAGGTGCTCGAGAACGTCCCGGGGCACGTGATCCCGATCATTCAGCACGAGTTCGACGACTTCGACACGGAGGCCTCACGGTTCCTCCAGGGCGACATCGAGCAGAACGAGTTCATCAAGTTCCGTCTGCGCCAAGGCGTGTACGGGCAGCGTCAGGCCGACGTGCAGATGGTGCGCGTGAAGCTGCCGATGGGTGGGGTCACCCCGGATCAGCTCGACGCGTTCGCGGACGTGATCGACCGCTACGTGCCGCTGCGCAAGGGCCACGTCACCACGCGTCAGAACATCCAGATGCACCACATACCGCTCCCGCAGGCCGCGGAGCTGATCCGCGAGCTTGGTGAGGCAGGCCTCTCGAGCCGTGAGGGCTGCGGCAACACGGTGCGCAACGTCACCGGCGACCCGCGCGCGGGCACGCTCGCCGGCGAGCTGTTCGACATCACGCCGTACGCCGGCGCCTACGTACGCTACTTCGTGCGCCACCCGACGACGCAGCTGATGCCGCGCAAGATCAAGACCGCCTTCACGGCGACTGACGCCGACAACGCGATCACCCAGATCCATGACATCGCCTTCACCCCGCGTGTGCGCGACGAGGTCCGCGGCGTCGAGATCCGGGTCGGCGGCGGAACCTCGATCATGCCGCGGCTCGCGCCGGTGCTGTACGAGTTCGTGGAGCTCGACAACGGCGACTACCTCAAGGTTGCGGAGGCCGTGTTCCGGATCTTCGACCGCCAGGATTTCCTGCGCGTAAACCGCGCCCGCGCCCGGATCAAGGTGCTGGTCGACAAGATCGGCATCGACGCCTTCCGAGAGCTGGTCGAGGAGGAGCTCACCGGCGACTGGGTGCGCGAGCGCGATTTCTCGGTCGAGGACATCCTCTACGACACCGACGAGCAGGCGAGCGCCCCCGCCAAGCCGCTGCGATTCGGCTCCGCCAACGGCGACCAGCGCCAGTTCGACCGCTTCCTCGAGAGCAACGTCCGGGCGCAGCGCCAGCCGGGGTTCTCGACCGTCGAGGTCACGATCGACCGTGGCGACCTGACTCCTGAGCAGATCCGTGGCGTGGCACAGATCATGCGCGAATTCAGCGGCGGCGCCGCGCGTACCACGGTTCACCAGAACCTTGTCCTGCGCTGGGTGCGCGACGAGTCGGTCTACGACGTCTGGGCGCGGCTCGGCGAACTCGATCTCGGGGCGGCCGGCGCCGATGAGATCACCGACGTGGTCAGCTGCCCTGGAACCGACTCCTGCAAGCTCGGGATCACCAGCTCGATGGGCCTCAATCGCGCCGTGCGCGAGCGTCTGGTCGAGATGGAGATCGACGACCCGCTGACGCGCCGAATCCACGTGAAGATGAGCGGCTGCCCCAACGGCTGCAGCCAGCATCACCTCGCGAGCATCGGCTTCTACGGTGCCTCGATCAAGGCCGGCGAGCATACGATCCCCGCCTACATCGCCCATATCGGCGGCTCATATGAGAACGGCGACGTCCGCTTCGGTGCGCGGCTCAAGAGCCGCCTGCCGGCCAAGCGCGTGCCAGATGCGGTCGAGCGCTGGGTACGCCTCTACCAGGCTGAGCGTCTGGACGGCGAGGAGTTCAACGCGTTCGCGGCCCGGGTCGGGGTGCAGAGGTTCGAGGAACAGGTCCGGGATTTGGCGATGCCGCTCGAGTTCTCGCTGCAGAACATGAACCACTTCATCGACTGGACCAAGAGCCAGCCGTTCCAGGTCGAGCGCGGCGAGGGCGAGTGCGCGGTCTGAGGCCGGCGCTGCCATGCGCCGGCCGCGGCCGGCTGGGCGGGTTCCGGCGACTCTTAACCATCTCTACCAGTACTCTGAAGAACCGTAGTGTCCGCCACGACTCCTGATCTCGAGCAGGCCACGGCCCAGGAAGTGCTCGCCTACGCGGTCGAGAGCTTCCACCCGCGGCTGAAGACCGCATGCTCCTTCCAGAAGGAGGAGACCGTGCTCGCCCACATGCTGAGCGAGATCACGCGCGACGCGAAGCTGTTCACGATCGACACCGGCGTGCTGTTTCCCGAGACGCTCGCGACCTGGAAGCAGTTCGAGGATCGCTTCGGTCTCGAGATCGAGGTGATCGACGCCTCCAGCCCCGGTGCGCCATGGACCAAGGACAACTGCTGCGGTCAGGCCAAGGTCGATGGGCTCGAGCAGGCTCTGACAGGCGTCGAGGCCTGGGTGACGGGCATCCGCCGCGAGCAGTCCCCGACGCGCGCGGGCGCACCCAAGGTCGAACTCGACTCCAACCGCGGCATCTGGAAGTTCAACCCGCTCGCCGACTGGAGCAACCGGGATATCTGGAACTACATCTTCAAACACGAGCTTCCGTATAACCCCCTGCACGACCATGGCTACGATTCGATTGGCTGTGCTCCGTGCACACTCCCCGGCAACGGTCGTGACGGTCGCTGGGCGGGCGAGGATAAGACGGAGTGCGGCATCCATCTCTGATGAGCACCTCAGTTGAATTCGAAGTGACTGAAAGCCCCAAATACGAGCTCTCGCACCTGCAGGCGCTCGAGGCCGAATCGATCTACATCATGCGCGAGGTCGCCGCCCAGTTCGAGCGGCCTGTGCTGCTCTTCAGCGGCGGCAAGGATTCGATCGTCCTCATGCGTCTGGCCGAGAAGGCGTTCCGCCCTGGCCGCTTCCCGTTTCCGGTGATGCATGTCGACACAGGCCACAACTTCCCCGAGGTGATCGCGTTCCGCGACCAGCTCGTCGAGCAGCTGGGTGAACGACTGATCGTCGCGAGCGTCCAGGACTCGATCGACAACGGCCGGGTCCGCGAGGAGGCGGGACCGCGCGCGTCGCGCAACCGCCTGCAGACGGTGACGCTGCTGGACGCTCTCGCCGAGCACGGGTTCGATGCCGCCTTCGGTGGCGCCCGCCGTGACGAGGAGCGCGCTCGCGCAAAGGAGCGTGTCTTCAGCTTCCGCGACGACTTCGGCCAATGGGACCCCAAGAACCAGAGGCCGGAGCTGTGGTCGCTCTACAACGGCCGCATCCGCAAGGGCGAGCACGTGCGCATCTTCCCGATCTCCAACTGGACCGAGATGGATGTCTGGCAGTACATCTCGCAGGAGCGGCTCGAAGTTCCGACGATCTACTACGCCCACACCCGCGAGGTCTTCGAGCGCGACAACATGCTCTACGCGCTCAACCCGCACATCCAGCTGATCGAGGGAGAGTCGCCGTTTGAGGCGTCGGTTCGGTACCGGACCGTCGGTGACATGACCTGCACCGGCGCCGTGCGCTCGACCGCGGCCACGCTGACGGACGTCGTTGCCGAGATTGCGGCGACCCGGATCACCGAGCGTGGTGAGACCCGCGCCGACGACCGCGTCACTGAGGCTGCGATGGAAGACCGCAAGCGCGAGGGCTATTTCTAGTGGTCGCGAGCGTGTTTGCGTGAGGGGCCACAGATGACACAGACCGCCGCCCGCAGCGAACTGCTGCGGATCGCGACGGCCGGCTCGGTCGATGACGGCAAGTCGACGCTGATCGGACGGCTGCTGCACGACACCAAGTCGATCCTGGAGGATCAGCTCGAGCACGTCGCCGAGACCTCCGAGCGCCGTGGCGACGGTTATCTGAACCTGGCGTTGCTGACCGACGGTTTGCGCGCCGAGCGCGAGCAGGGAATCACGATCGATGTCGCCTACCGCTACTTCCAGACGGGATCCGCGGCCGGTGCCAACGCGATCGATGTGGCGCACGACCCGCTGGGCGAGCCGGTCTTCAAGAGCGGCCGCAAATTCATCATCGCCGACACCCCGGGCCACGAGCAGTACACGCGCAACATGGTGACCGGCGCGTCCACCGCCGACGTCTCGATCGTGCTGATCGATGCTCGCCACGGCGTCATCGAGCAGACCCGACGCCATGCCTTCATCGCCTCGCTGCTGCGGATTCCGCACCTGGTCGTGGCGGTCAACAAGATGGACCTGGTCGACCACTCCGAGTCGGTGTTCGATGAGATCGAATCGGACTTCACCGATTGGGCCACCCGCCTGCAGCTGGCCGACGTGGTCTTCATCCCGATCTCCGCGCTGCGGGGTGACAACGTCGTCGAGCGCTCCGCGGAGATGCCCTGGTACCAGGGGCCCTCACTGCTCTACCACCTCGAGCATGTGGTGATCGCGACCGACCGCGACATGGACGACGTGCGCTTCCCGGTTCAGTGGGTCGTACGGCCGATGAGCGACCAGCACCACGACTACCGCGGCTATGCGGGCCAGGTGGCGGCCGGGGTGATCCGGCCCGGCAGCGAAGTCGTCGTGCTGCCGAGCGGACGACGCACTAAGATCAGCGCGATCGACAGCTACGACGGCGAGCTCGACGTCGCCTTCCCGACCATGTCGGTCACCCTGCGGCTCGAGGACGACATCGACGTCTCACGCGGCGACATGATCGTCGATGCCGACGAGGCGCCGACGGTCGCACGCGAGCTCGAGGCGATGGTCTGCTGGATGAGCGAGGAGCCGATGCGCCCCGGCGGGCGCTACGTGATCAATCACACGACGCGGACTGCGCGCGCGGTGATCGACAAGCTCGAGTACCGTGTCGACGTCAATTCGCTCGAGCGCGACCCGGAGGCGGCCCAGCTCGGCCTCAACGAGATCGGTCGCGTGCACCTGCGCAGCAGCGCCCCGCTGGTCGTGGACCCGTACTCGCGCAACCGCACGACCGGCAGCTTCATCCTGATCGACGAGTCGACCAACGACACCGTCGGCGCCGGGATGATCCGTTCCGGTCGCTGACCGCTGCTGAGCGCCGGACTGCCAGGACGTTGACATGGCCCGGCCCTGGGGCGCTAGCTTCACGGCCGTGAACCGGCCGGTTACCGACGACATCTCCACGAGGGAGGGTTTATTTGGGCCCACGCAACAAAACCCCTCCCTCGCGCGGAGCGACTTGGCGGCAGTAGCGATTCCGGCGCTGGTCGGGGTAGCGCTCGCCGCGATCGAGCTCGGCACACGCAGCCTCTGGCTCGACGAGGGCTCGACCTTCGCGATCGCCTCCCAGCACGGTGCCGCGCTGTGGCGCGGGGTCAGCCACGACGGCGGCAACATGCTGGCCTACTACCTGCTGATGCACTACGTGCTCGTCTGGTTTGGCCGGGCGGTGTGGGTGCTGAGGCTGCCGTCGGTGTTCGCAACCGGCGTGACCGGAGCGCTGGTTGCGGCGATCGCGATTCGGCTGTTCGACAACAGGCGAATCGCGATCGCGGCCGGACTGATCACGGTCGTCAGCCTGCCGATCGTGTTCTGGGGCCAGAACCTCCGCGGCTATGCGCTGCTGGTGACACTCGCGACGGCGTCGTTTCTGGCCCTGATCGCGATCCTCCAGACACCGGCTGGCAGGACGCCGAGTCGCGGGGCGCTGGCCGCATATGTGCTGACGACGCTCGGTGCGCTCTATGTCGGCTACGACGCTGCGCTGGTGATCCCGGCGCAGCTGGCGATGCTGCTCCTGTTCCGCGAGCGGGCGCGGGTGGTGATCGGCTGCCTGGCGGCGGTGCTGGTGTTGAGCGTTCCGCTGCTTGTGCTTGCGCTGCAGCGTGGGTCGGGACAGCTGTTCTGGGTTACGCCGCTGAGCTGGCACGTCGCGCAGCAGGCTGCGGTCACGCTGCTCTCTGCCGGCATGCCGCCGAACTTCCACGGAACGGCGACGACGATCGTGACGGAGATCGTGATGTGGGTGGCGGTTGGCGCCGCGATCGTGCTTGCGGTGCGCGCGGTGCTGGCGAGGCGCGCGGTCCCGGTGGGGCACACGGTGCCGGTGGTCGGATCCGCCGGCGGCGGGACGAGCCAATGGCAGTTGCTGCTGGTGCTCGCCTGGACGCTGATCCCGACCGTGCTCGCACTCGTCCTGTTTGCCGTGGGCGAGCCGATCGAGCTGGCGCGGATCACGATCCTGATGATGCCCGCGTTGGCGCTGCTGCTCGCCTGGGCGCTGTTCCGGCCGTTCGTGCCGCCTGCGGTAGGGATCCTCCTGTGCGCCGCACTGCTGACGCTGCGCCTGGCGCAGGTGATTCCGAACTATGGTGTCTCACCGGAGAATTGGAGGGCGGCGACCACCTATGTGCTCGCCAACACGCCGGCGGGCGAGCCGGCCTGCATCGCCTTCTACCCGCAGGACGGGCGGGAGCCGTTCGACTACTACCTGTCGACGAGCGGCAGTCCAAAGGCGGCCGCACTCACGCCGGTGCTGCCGGTCCTCCCTTGGGGCGCGGTACGGCCGTTCGTCGAGGAGTACGGCACCTTGGACGCCGCGCAGCGGCGCGGCATCGCGAGGCGATGCTCGCGGCTGTGGCTTCTGGGCAGCCATGAGGGGCTGCTCAGCGGCACGGGCGAGTCGCGGGCGCACCGGGTGCGCTACGAGGCTATGGAGCGATCGTTCGGGAATCTGTACCCGCACAGCCGAAGGCGCGTGTTCGGCTGGTCATCGCCGGTTCACGTGCAGCTGTTCAGCCGCTGAGCGGTTGGTCGCGCCCGCACGGGTCAGGGGCGCAGCCAGATGCCGACGTAGGTGAAGTAGCTCATCACCAGCGTCAGCACGACATTGATCGCCATCGCCCGCCTGTATGAGCGGCCGCTCAGCGCGGCTCCGACCACGATCACGACGGGGAACGCGACGATCAGCATGCGCGGGTTTGGCGGGGTCTTGGCCGAGGTCAACGCCAACAGCGCCACGCAGATCGTCCACACCCATGCGGTCGACGGCACCCGGCGGCTGTGCTCCCACAGCAGCTTGAACCCCCAGACCAGGAATGCCGTGCCGAGCAGCGCCGTCACGGCGTTGAGGTCGATGCCGCCCGGTCCGTGAGAGCCGACGCCGGCGATGTACATCTGCCGCAGCAGAGAGCCGACCACGCGCGGTATCGCCAGCGGCGTAGTCGACTCCGACCAGGCGACGTGCTGCGCGGTGTAGTCGGCGAACGGCGAGCCGGTCCAGAACTTCAGGAAGATCGCGAATCCGAGCACGCCGAAGGTCGAGAGGATCGGGGCGAGCATGGCGCGGCGCGCCTCGGGATCTCGCCAGCCGCGATCACGCACCACGGGCCAGGCGGCGACAGCACACATCGGGATCGCCGACACAGCGACCGGCGCCACCGCTGTGGAGAACCCGGCCAGGATCCCCGCCCACACCCAGCGCCTGCGTTCCAGCAACATGATCGCGCCCGCGATCAGGGCCAGCGTGACCCCCTCCGTGTAGACCATCGAGAACACGATCGTCCCCGGGAAGAAGCACCAGAATGCGATCGCCCGGCGCGCGGCCGACTCTCCCCACCACTGCTCGGCGAGGCGGCCGATCAGGACGGTCGCAATCCCGCCGGAGACCATCGAGATCAGCACACCCGCCCCGAAGTTGTCGAGCTGGGTGACGTGTGCCACCACCCAGATCAGCGCCGGGTAGAGCGGCATGAAGCCAAGCGTCTGGTACTGACCTGCCTGGTGGCTGACGCTGTGCTGGTACCACTCGGTGGCCGTCCTCAGGTACCAGTACCCGTCCCAGTTGCTCATCGAGCTGGGCAGCGAGCTGTGCTGCGTTGCCACCTCGATGGCGGCGATCGCCAGGAACAGCAGCCGCGATGCGACGTACAGGTAGAGCGTATAGCGAACCAGCGAGCCGGTGCTGACGCCGCTCTTGATCGTCTCCAGGTTCCAGCGGCGCGAGTGGCCCGGATGCGCCTCCGGAAGCGTCGTCACGCGCGGAAGTTTAGGACGACGGTAAAGTCCGGCGCCGCATGTTCTCGAAGATTCTGATCGCGAACCGTGGTGAGATCGCGGTGCGCATTGTTCGTGCGTGCGAGGAGCTCGGGATCGCGACCGTCGCGGTGTATTCGGAGCTTGATCGCGACGCGCCGCATGTGAAGCGGGCTGATGAGGCGTTTCTGCTTGGTCCGGGGCCGGCGGCTGAGAGCTATCTGAATGTCGAGAGGCTGCTTGACGTGGTGGCGCGTTCGGGTGCTGAGGCGGTGCATCCTGGCTATGGGTTCCTGGCGGAGAACGCCGGGTTTGCCGCTGTTTTGGAGGAGCGCGGGATCGTGTTCATCGGCCCGTCCGCGTCGGCGATTGAGGCGATGGGTTCGAAGACCCGTGCGCGTGAGTTGATGGCCGGCGCGGGGGTGCCGATCGTGCCAGGCACCACCTCGCCGGTCGCGACGGTGCAGGATGCGCGGCGGATCATCGATGATGAGATCGGGTTTCCAGTGGCCGTGAAGGCCGCGGGTGGCGGTGGCGGCAAGGGCTTCAGGGTCGCGTTGAACGCCGAGGAGCTCGAGGACGCGTTTGAGGGTGCAGCGCGTGAGGGGGAGAAGTTCTTCTCCGATGCCACGGTGTACCTGGAACGCTACCTGCCGGACCCCAGACATGTCGAGGTGCAGATCCTGGCGGATAAGCACGGCAACGTCATCCATCTCGGTGAGCGGGATTGCTCCCTGCAGCGCCGGCACCAGAAGTTGATCGAGGAGGCGCCGGCACCGGCGGTGCAGGCGATCGCGGGGTTGCGGGAGCGGATCGGCAAGATCGCCACCGACGCCGCCGCAGCGGTGAACTATTCGGGGGCCGGGACGATCGAGGGGCTGTTGCAGGACGGCGAGTACTTCTTCCTGGAGATGAACACGCGTGTGCAGGTCGAGCATTGCGTGACTGAGATGGTGACGGGGGTCGACATCGTCAAGGGTGGGATTCGCGTTGCCGCAGGGGAGCGGCTGTCGCTTTCTCAGGATGATGTGGTGTTGCGCGGGCATGCGATCGAGTGCCGGATCAACGCTGAGGATGCGTCCAGGAACTTCGCGCCCGCCCCGGGCAGAATCGGCTCCTACCGTGAGCCCGCCGGCCCGGGCGTGCGGGTCGATTCCGGTGTCGGGCCGGGGTCTGAGGTCTCGCCGATGTATGACCCGATGGTTTCCAAGCTGATCGTTTGGGACGCCAACCGGGATGCCGCGACCCGGCGGATGGTGCGGGCGCTGGGCGAGTATGAGATCGGCGAGCTGCGGACGCTGGTGCCGTTTCATCAGGCGATCCTGCAAACGCGGCAGTGGGCGGATGCGGAGACCTGCCGGGATCTGATCGAGGACCGTGAGTGGCTGAAGAAGTTGGCGTTCGCGCCGGTGGAGGCCTCTGAGCCGGACGATGGGGAGACGGTCACCCAGGACTACACGGTCGAGGTTTCCGGAAAGCGCTTTGACGTGAAGGTGCACGGCCCTGCCGGCCTGGCCGTGCAGCAGGCCGGCAACGGCGCTGCAGCGCCCGCCGCGGCTGCGCGTCCCGCCCCGCGCCGCTCCGCGCGCGCCGTTGCTGCCGGCGGTGGGCCGAGCGGTGACGCGTTGACCTCGCCGCTGCAGGGCACCGTGTTCAAGGTTGTCGTCGAGCAGGGCCAGGCCGTGCAGGAGGGCTCGCTGATCTGCGTGATCGAGGCGATGAAGATGGAGAACGAGATCACCGCCCACAAGGCTGGTGTGATCAGCGAACTGCCCGCCGCCGTCGGCGCCGCAGTGTCCACCGGTGACGTCCTCGCCGTGATCGCCGGCGACGACCGAGCTACCTGAGCTCGTTACGGGTGACCGATCTCCGCTAGCACCGCAGTCGGACCTCCAGTACTGATCGCGGCGTGACCCCTGGTAGCGTTCGTGGCATGCGGGCTCTGGCCGTGCACGAGGACGTGGTGGTCGTGGTCTCAGGCGTGTGGCAGACGACGTGTACCGCTGTTCGTTCGGGCGATGAGGGCTTCGTGATCGACTCGCCGGTGCTGCCTGACGAGCTTGAGGCGCTGCCGGCGCTGATCGAGCAGGTCGGCTTCCCTGTGAGCGGCCTGCTGGCGACCCACGGCGACTGGGACCACCTGCTCGGCAAGCTCGCGTTCCCCGAAAGCTCGCTGGGGGTGGGCGAGGCAACGGCACGGCGGCTGAGCGACGAGATCGGCGAGCCGCAGCGGCGACTGCGCGAGTTCGACGCTGAGTTCTACGTGGAGGATCGAGGGCCGCTGCGGCTGGCCGAGCCGCAGGCGCTGCCGACTCCGGGGCGGATCTCGATCGGGTCCGAGACCGTGAACGAGCTCGAGGTCTATCCAGCCGACGGACACACGGCCGACGGCGTCGCCTACTGGATACCGTGGGCGGAGGTGCTGATCTGCGGCGACTACCTCTCGCCCGCGGAGATCCCGATGATCTCCGCCGAGAGCGGAGGCACGCTCGAGGCCTACCGCGAGACGCTTCTGCGCCTGTCCCCGCTCGTGCATAGGGCGGTGACGGTGGTTCCCGGGCACGGGAGCCCGCTGTCGAACGAGCGCGCTCTCGAGATCCTCAAACAGGACCTCACCTACGTGGACGCGATGATTCAGGGCGGCGAGGGTGTCGTGCTCGCTGCCGGGCGCCGGACGGCCGCTCAGAAGCAGATCCACGAACGCAACCTCGCGTCAGTGGCCCTCGAGCGCTGAGCCCGCATCCTGGGTCGCAGCGGTCGTGGTGATCGCCAGGCGCGGCACGAACACGTGCACGAGCGGCCCGATCGCAACCGCATACACGACCGTGCCGACGCCGACGGTGCCGCCCAGCAACCAGCCGATCGCGAGCACTGTCAGCTCGATGGCGGTGCGGACGAATCGGATCTGGTGGCCCCGCGCCGCCAGACCGATCATCAGCCCGTCGCGCGGGCCGGGGCCAAGGCCGGCACCGATGTAGGCACCGGTCGCGACGCCGTTGATGAGCACACCTCCCAGCATCAGGGCGATCCGTGCCGTCAAATTGTGCGGCTCGCTGAATAGCGCAAGCAGCGCGTCGATCGTGAGCCCGACGATGAATACGTTGCTGACCGTGCCCAGGCCGGGGCGCTGCCGGAGCGGGATCCACAGCAGCAGAACCGTGGCCCCGACAATCAACGACCAGGTGCCGACGCCGAGCCCGATCCGTCGCGACAGGCCCTGGTGAAAGACATCCCAGGGGTCGACGCCGAGGCCCCCGAGCAGCAGCATCGCGTCGCTGGCCCCATAGAGCAGCAGCCCCGCGTACAGCTGAGTGAGCCGCCGCATACGCGGTGGCGCCACCGTCAACGAGGCCACGGCGGCGCCTAGGCTGCGTCGATCAGCTTGGCGGCCTCTCGGAGCGTCTTGACCTCCGCGTCGGGCTTCTTCTGGTTCGCCTCGAGCGTCTCGCCGAGGCGGTTGACCCAGATCACCGGGATCTTCTTCTTGATGCACGGCTCGACGTCGTGGTAGTAGCTCGCTGCGACGTGAACCCAGCCCTTCTTGCCGCCGATGCGCCGCTCGCACTCGGTGAAATGCGCCGGATCCGGCTTGTAGGACCGCACCTGCTGGGCCGTCACCACGAGATCGAAGTCGAGTGGGATGTGGCGCCGGGTTTGGCCCAGGAGCTTGTCGTCGATGTTGGAGATCAGCCCGATGCTGTGCTTCTTGGCGATCTTCTGGAGTACCGGATTGGTCTCCTTGAAGGCAGGCCAGCGCTGGACCGAGTCGGGCAGGAAGCCGGAGCGCGAGGGCTCGAGCGACCAGCCCAGGTCCTTGGCGATCTGGACGGCCGTGCGGCGGAGTACCTCGGCGTAGAGCTCGTAGGACCCCGCCTGAATCTGCTGCTGGACCGAGTGGAACAGCGGGACGACCTCCGCGGGGTCGAGCGTGAAGCCGTCACGCTCGGCCTCTTTCACAAACGCGTCGGTGGCTCCGGTATCCCAATCGATCAGGGTGCCGTAAACGTCGAAGGTGACGAAGTTGATCTGCTTGGGAATGGCCATGGAGCGGCCATGATGCCATTTTTCCCAGGCTGCTGAGCCGCTGGGCTCGCGATGTCAACGCCGGGGAGCGAGCGCAGTGAGGCGGGGCTGGGATCCGCGAGCGCGGCTTTTCAATAGATTGGTCTGCATGGACCTGCTCGAGTATCAAGGGAAGTTGTTGTTTGCGCGTCATGGTGTCCCGGTTCCGTCGGGTAGGCCCGCACGGACGGTTGGGGAGGCGGTGGCTGCGGCGGAGGAGATCGGTTTTCCGTGCGTTGTGAAGGCGCAGGTGCAGATCGGGGGCCGCGGCAAGCTTGGTGGTATCAAGATCGCCAATGACGGCGCTGAGGCGCGTGAGCATGCCGAGGCGATCTTGGGGATGGACATCCGCGGTTTGACGGTTTATGAGCTCTGGATCGAGGCGGCGTCTGAGATCGCCTCGGAGTACTACGCCTCAGTGGTGTTCGACCGTGGCGCGAAGGCGCCGTTGGTGATGCTCTCGACCAGGGGCGGGATGGATATCGAGGCGGTCGCGGAGGAGGATCCGGACGCGATCGCTCGGTTGCATGTCGACCCGTTGCTGGGGTTCCAGGATTTTCATGGTCGCAAGCTGGCGTTCGAGGCGCGTGTCGATGCTGATGTGGTTCGGCCTGTTGGTGAGATGCTCGCCAGGCTGTATGGGGTGTTCGTGGCGGAGGAGGCGACGCTGGTTGAGGTCAATCCGCTGATCGTCACGCCGGAGCGGACAGTGAGGGCTTTGGATGCGAAGGTCACGCTTGATAACAACTCGCTGTTCAGGCATCCGGACAATGCGGAGTTGCGTGATCTGTCGGGGGAGGATCCGCAGGAGCGGATGGCGCACGAACGGGGCCTGACCTACGTCAAGCTTGACGGCAATATCGGCATTCTCGGCAATGGTGCCGGGCTGGTGATGTCAACCTTGGATGTGGTCAAGGGGGCTGGTGGTGAGCCGGCGAACTTCCTTGATGCCGGTGGCGGCTCGAAGGCTGATGCGATCGTCAGCGCGGTCGAGGTGATCCTGTCCGATCCGAAGGTGAGGGCTGTGCTGTTCAACATCTTTGGTGGGATCACTCGTTGTGATGAGGTCGCGCGCGGCCTGATCGAGGCTTTCCAGGTCGTCAAGCCGACGGTCCCGTTCGTCGTACGTCTGGATGGCACCAACGACAGGGAGGGCCGGGCTCTGTTGGCTGAGGCGAACCTGCCGGGCGTGTATGCCGCGGCGACGATGGATGAGGCGGCCGCAAGGGTCGTTGAGCTCGCAAGGGCGGTGTGAGCGATGAGCATCCTGATAGACAAGAGCACACGGCTGGTCACGACCGGGATCACCGGCTCAGAGGGCACCTTCCACACGTTGCGCAACCGGGACTACGGCACCCAGGTCGTTGGTGGCGTGACGCCGGGCAAGGGCGGCCGGAACGTCGATGGCATCCCCGTGTTCAACACCATCCGCGAGGCTGTTGAGAAGCAGGGCGCGAACACGGCGATGATCTTCGTGCCACCGAGGTTCGCGGCCGACTCGATCCTCGAGGCTGAGGACGCCGGGATCGAGCTGATCATCGCGATCACCGAGGGGATCCCCGCTCATGATGAGCTGCGCGCCTACCAGATCATCAAAAAGAACGGGCGCTCCCGCCTGATCGGCCCTAACTGCCCCGGGATCCTGTCGCCCGGCAAGGCCAACGTCGGGATCATCCCGGCCGCGTTCTTCAAAGAAGGAAATGTCGGAGTCGTGTCCCGCTCGGGGACGCTGACCTACCAGGTCGGTAACGAGCTCGCGCAACAGGGGTTCGGTAACTCAACGATCGTCGGGATCGGCGGTGACCCCGTTCCCGGCAGCGACTTCATCGATGTGCTGGCCCTGTTCCAGAACGACCCCGAAACCGAACTGATCGTTATGTGCGGTGAGATCGGCGGTGACGCCGAGGAACAGGCCGCCGACTTCATCGCCCAACAAGTAACGAAGCCCGTCGTCGCCTATATCGCCGGGTTCACCGCCCCCCCCGGCAAACAGATGGGACACGCCGGCGCGATCGTCTCCGGCACCCACGGCACCGCCACGGCCAAGGCAGCCGCACTCGAGGCCCGCGGTGTCGCCGTCGGACACACACCCACACAGGTCGCGGAGATCGCGATGTCGAAGCTGAGGCCGTGACCGCGCGAGCGCTTCGACCCCGGCTGGATGCGACGGCTAATCTGGGAAGACGATGACGACCGGCAAGACAATCTCCTTCGCTCGCGGAGCGCCGTCGCTTGACATCGTCGATGTCGAGGGGCTGAAGGCCGCCGCCCAGAGCGCCTTCACGGACGACCCGGGCGGGCTCACGGGCTACGGCACCTCGGTCGGCTACCCGCCGCTTCGCGAGTGGATCGCGGACAAGCATGAGGTCACCCCTGAGCACGTGATCGTGACCAACGGCTCGATGCAGGCGGACGCGTTCCTGTTCGACCTGTTGGTGTCGGCGGGCGACACGGTGATGGTCGAGCTGCCCACGTACGACCGCACGCTGCTGTCGCTGCGTGGCCGCGGGGCTGACGTCCGCATGATCGAACTCGAACCCGACGGGATCGACGTGGCCGCGCTCGAACGCGTGCTCGTGACGGGCACACGGCCCAAGCTGGCCCACATCATCCCGAACTTCCAGAACCCGGCCGGCTACACGCTGTCACTAGACAAGCGCAGGCGACTACTGGAGCTGGCCCGCGAGCATGAATTCGTCGTCTTCGAGGACGACCCCTACGTCGAATTGCGGTTCTCGGGGGAGCCGCTGCCGACGATGCTGTCGATGGACCCCGAGAACGTCGTATACGCATCATCGTTCTCGAAGACCGTTGCGCCAGGTATCCGGGTCGGCTATCTGGTCGGCCCACGCGAGGTGATCGCCAGGATCGAGAAGCTTGCGACTGGCGCCTACATCTCGCCGAACATGGTTGCCCAGGGCATCGTCAATCAGTTCGTGCGGTCGGGGGCGATCGACAGGTCTGTCGAGACGGTGAAGAACGCGCTGCGCGAGCGGGTGCGAGTGCTGTCGGCCGCGCTCGAGCGCGAGCTGCCGGAAGCCCGCTTCCAGCCGCCCGAGGGTGGGTACTTCATGTGGGTCGAGCTCCCACGTAGCACCGATGTGGCCACCCTGTTCGATGCGGCCGCCCGCCGCGGCGTCCAGTTCGTCAAGGGCAGCGACTTCGTGCTCGAGGGCTACGAGTCATCACTGCGCCTCGCTTACGCCGGCGTCACGCCGGAGGAGATCGAGGAGGGCGTGGCGCGTCTGTCCGCCGCATACCGCGAGGTCACGTCGACCACCGCGGACGTAGCCTGAGATTGCCGGTCAGCGGCCGTAGCGGCCGCGGCCGAGGACGAGCTGCTCGGGCAACGCAGTCCTGACCGGCGGCGAGGGGTCAGCTGTGACCGAGACCGTCTCCGCGACGCTGATCGTGATCGTGATCGGGCCGTCGGGGCCGGCGACCGTGACCTCCTCGCCGTTCTTGCCGGTGACCCTGCCCGTCAGGCCCGGCTCGATGCCGCTGTCCTTGAGGTAGTGCAGCAGGTCTTCGGCCTCGTTCTCGAAGCGCAGGATCGTGACCTGGGCGCCGACGTCGCAGTCGGCCAGCGGCACGCCGGCGATTCGCTCGCCGACCCGGATCGGATGCCCGTGAGGACAGGTGCCGGAATCGCCGACGCTTGCGCGCACGTATGCCTCGAAGCGCGGGGTCATCGCGTGCTCGAGGTGCTCTGCCTCCTCGTGAACGTCATCCCACGGCACACCGACGACATCGGTCAGGAACCGCTCGATCATCCGGTGGCGGCTGACGATGCTCTCGGCATCGGCGCGTCCCGAGTCGGTGAAGCGAATGGTGCGGCCGGGATCGCGGGTGATATAGCCGTCGCGCTCGAGCCGGCCGACCATCTCCGACACCGTTGGCGCGGAGAGCTGCATCGCACGAGAGAGATTCGCCGCTGTCATCGGGAGACCGGCCTCGAACAACCAGAACAGACTCTGGAGATACTCCTCCTCCGCGTCTGTGGCGTGAGCATGCGGCTTGTCGTGCGCCATCACCGTGATCCTAATCGCTATGTGTGCGACGGCGCCGTGCGCCACGAGTCATTACGATCGCGGCCAATGGCGCTACCCCTGCAACCGCCAATCGAGCCTCAGCTGGCACGTGGGAGGCCCGAGTTGCCGACCGGCGAGGGCTGGGTGTACGAGCCCAAGTACGACGGGTTTCGTGCGATCGCGTTCGTCGACGGCGACCAGTTGCTGCTGCAGTCGCGCGGATCAAAGCCGCTTGAGCGCTATTTCCCGGAGCTGCTGTTTCCGGCCGGCCGCTACGTGATCGACGGAGAGATCGTGATCGACGCCCACCCGGGCGCCAGCGAGACCGAGGACTTCGACGCGCTCTCGCAGCGGATCCATCCGGCGGCGTCGAGGATCCAGCTGCTGTCGGAGCAGACGCCGGCTCGCTACATCGCCTTCGACCTGCTGGCCCTTGACGACGAGGCCCTGCTGGAAAAGCCGTTCACGGAGCGGCGCCGGCGGCTCGAACAGCTTGCGCTGCCGAACATCTCTCTGGCGCCGGTCGTGACCGACGCCGTCGCCGCGGAGCCGTGGCTGCGATCGGCTGAGGGCGTTGTCGCCAAGGACGCGAGCGCCGCCTATGCCCCCGGCAGGCGCACCGCGATGGTGAAGGTCAAGCGCACACGGACGCTCGATGCCGTCGTGGCCGGCTATCGACCCGGCAAGGAGGTCGGCACGGTCGGCTCGCTGATCCTAGGTCTCTATGACCGGGACGGAGACCTGCACGTCGTCGGACACTGTTCGGGCATCAAGCCCGCCGAGAAGCGCGCTCTGCGAGAGCGCCTCGCACGCTACGAGACCGGCACTCGTGGTCGTGGCGACCCGAGTCGCTGGAAGAACGAGAAGGAGCTCGAATGGGTGGAGCTGCGTCCGGAGCTCGTGGTCGAAGTCAGCTTCGACCAGTCCAGCGGCGGACGTATCCGCCACGGAACGAAGCTGCTGCGCTGGCGCGAGGACAAGGCCCCGCGCGACTGCACCCTCGATCAGATGCAGGCGCAGTAGGACTCAGCCCGGCCGCGCACGGCTGGGCTGGACACGCTTGGGTTCGCCGGGCTGTTTGGCGAACTGAGGGGGCCAGGGCGCATCACCCAGTCCCGCTTCCTCGTCGCGGCGAACCTGCTCGAGCAGGCTTGCCAGCGAGCCCGCCGAGGCGTCGATCGAGGCGCTCGGATCGCCCTTCTCGCGCAGTCGCGCGGGTACCGTGTCGATCCGCAGCTCAGCCGGCTCGACGTCGGCGACCTCATCCCATTCCAGTGGCGTCGAGACGCGCGCGTCGGGCGTCGGCCGAACGCTGTAGGCCGAGGCGACCGTGCGATCGCGCGCGTTCTGGTTGTAGTCGATGAAGACGCCGTGGCGCTCCTCCTTCCACCACTTGGAGGTGGCGAGCTCGGGTATGCGGCGCTCGACCTCACGTGCCAGCGCGATCGCACATCGGCGCACCGCGAAGAAGTCGTGCTCGGGCTCAATGCGCACGTTGATGTGGATCCCACGCGAGCCGCTCGTCTTCGGAAAGCCGGTGAGACCATGGTCGCTGAGCACCTCTCCGGCGCACAGCGCAACCTGGCGGACGTCGTCGAAGCTGGCCTCCGGAGTGGGGTCGAGGTCCACGCGCAGCTCGTCGGGGTGGTCCAGGTCGGGTGCGCGGACCGGCCACGGGTTCCAATCGATCACGCCGAGGTTGACGCCCCAGACCAGGTGGGCGGCGTCGTTGGGCAGCAGCTCACGGGCGGTGCGGCCACTTGGGAACGTCACGGTAGCGGTCTGGAGCCAGGTGGGTGCGGAGTCCGGGATCCGCTTCTGGAAGAACGGTGGCTGCGCCGCGCCGTTCACGAACCGCTTGAGGACCGTGGGCCGGTTGCGCAGGTGGTTGAGCGTGGCCTCTGCCGTCGCCAGGTAGTACTGCACGAGGTCGAGCTTCGTCACGCCGCACTCCGGGAAGAACAGCTTCTGCGGATTCGAGAGCCTGACCTCGCGGCCTGCCGCCTCGATCGTCGTATGGTCGGGCATCGGTTCTGACAGGATGGCGCGCATGCCAGGCGAAGACGCAATCGGCATCCCAACCGAGGTGCTGGTCGTGGCTGACCGGTTCGATCACGGCCTCTCGGCCGGGGTGGTAAGCGAGGCGCTGCGGGCCGGGCTGGCTGCCAGCGGGCTGCCAGCCCGGGCGACGACGCTCGACAGTCCCGATTACAACACGCAGATGCTGGCGGCCCATGCTGTCGTCACGGGTGTGGGACATCTTGGTGCCGAAAACCTGACCGGGACGCTCCTGTCGGAGGTGGCGACTCGCGCGCGGCAGGCGGGCGTGCCCTGCCATGCGGTTGTGGGATCGCATGCGCTCGACCTGTTCCAGCTTCGGATCCTCGATCTTCAGCTCGTCCTGGAAGCGAGCACGCTCGAGGAGATCGAGGCCGCTGGTGGCGAGATCGGCGCCGCGCTCGCCGCGCAGACCGCACGCGGCGCCTGATCCGTCAGTGGCTGAATGCTCGGGCCTGGCCTCCGGCCGTCTTCGGGAGTGGGGCCTCGAGTGACTCGAGCTCCCTTGTCGCATCCTCGAGATGGAGAATCAGCATGTCGGCCATGTCGAAGTTCATGCCGGCGCGAACGACTATCCGAAGCACGCTCAGGTCCTCGCGGTTCTCCGGGAAGCTGTAGGCCGGCACCAGCCAGCCGCGCTGCCGAAGATGGGCGGAGACGTCATAGACGTTGTAGTTCGTGACATCGTCCTTGAGCGTGAAGGCGAACACCGGCAGATGGTCTCCCCGGCTGATGAGCCGGTAGGGGCCGAGCTTCTCGATGTGTGCGGAGAGGTGCATCGCGACGCGTTGAGCGAGTCGCATCACATGGTGGTAGCCGTCGAATCCCAAAGCCCTGAACATGAAGTACTGGGCGATGACCTCGCTGCCGGGACGCGAGAAGTTGAGTGCGAACGTCGGCATGTTTCCGCCGAGGTAGTTGACGTTGAAGATCAGATCCTCGGGTAGGTGCTCCTTGTTGCGCCAGATCGCCCAGCCGACGCCCGGATAGACGAGCCCGTATTTGTGCCCGGACGAGTTGATCGAGCACACGCGCTTGATCCGGAAGTCCCACTCGAGGTCGGGCTGCAGGAACGGCGCGACGAACCCACCCGAGGCTGCGTCCACGTGGAGCGGGATGTGAATGCCGGTCCGGTCCTCATAGTCGTCGAGCGCCGCTGCGATCTCCTTGATCGGCTCGTAGGTGCCGTCGAAGGTGGAACCCAGGATGCCCACAACGCCGATCGTGTTCTCGTCGCAGAGCGCGATCGCGCCCTCCGGGTCGAGATGGAAGCGCTCGCCCTCCATCGGCACCAGGCGCGGCTCGACATCCCAGTAGCGCATGAACTTCTCCCAGCAGACCTGCACGTTGGAGCCGGTCACCAGGTTGGGTCGATCCGTCGGCTTGCCGGCCGCGCGCATGCGCTCACGCCAGCGCCACTTCATCGCCAGGCCTGCGAGCATGGCGGCCTCGCTCGATCCCGTCGTCGAGCAGCCGGTGGCGTGCTCGGCCTCGTCGGCGTGCCACAGGTCGGCGATGATGTCGACGCAGCGCGCCTCGATCTCCGCCGTCTGCGGGTACTCGTCCTTGTCCACGATGTTCTTGTCGGCCGTCTCGGCCATCAGCCGGCCGGCGATCGATGGCATCCAGGTAGTCACGAACGTCGCCAGGTTCAGCCGCGCCTGCCCGTCCAGCAGCAGCTCGTTGCTGAGCACCTCGTAGGTGGCCTGCTCGCCGAGGCCGACCTTCATCAGCCGGTGCCGGGGAATGTGGAGCTCCTCGCCGTCCTTCAGCTGTGAGATCAGAGGGTGCTTCTGCGGATCGTCCTTGCGCTGAGTCGATAACGCCATCAATGCTCCTCGAAGCCGTGTTCGTCGTTCATCTCGCTGCGGCTGGCCGGCCCCCAGATCACGGCGAGGAAGCGGTCGAAGCTCCGGCGATCGCGATCCGGGTGGAACGGATCGTTGCCGTCTCGAAGCATCGTCGCTACTCGTTCGAGATCGTAAAGCAGCGCCAGCTTGCCCGGTGGGTCGTCCCACTCGCCGGTGTCGTAGCGCTGGGTCCAGGCCGCGAGCGCGGCGAGCGCCTCGACCTGAATCGGCGTCTCCCACCAGTGACTGCGCACCGGCAGCGCATAGCGCTCGCGCAGCCGGCATACGTCGAGCCAGAGGTCCTCGAACCAGGCGCGGCACCGTTCCGGATCTTCGACGGGCGGCCTCATGAGCTGCCTGTCATCTTGCGCAGCCTGCGGTCGTCGAACCACATTCGCAACCTGATTCGCGCCGGGGCGAGCCGGCCATACAGCAGCAGCGCGTGTCCGTCCGGCAGCTGGCGCAACGCCTCGGGCGAGATCAGCGGGGTCCGCCGCCGGCCATACGAGTGAGTCGAGCCGCCGCGCCCGGTCGTCCGCGTCAATTCGCGGCGCTCCTGCTCCCCGACCAGCCCGGAGAAATACCGCAGCGTGTCGAGGTCGGCCACGCCCGGGAGCAGCATCCGTGCCCGGTGGCTGTTGACAACGGTCTCAGCCTGCTGCCTGTAGCGGCTGCGGGCCTGGGCCAGGTCATGGAAGATCGATATCAGTTGGATGTTGTGGCTCGGTGCGGTCGATGCGATCTCCGCCAGGTTCGGGAGCGGCGCGACGTTGCCGGCCTCGTCGAGGCACACCAGCAGCGGCAGATCGAGCCGCCCTCCGCTCTGATTGGCCAGCGCGTACGCGGCATCGACCACCTCCGAGAGGAGCGCGAGGAAGATCGGCCGGAGCAGCTTCGATGCCTTGGCGTCGCCGATCAGATAGAGCGTCGAATCCGAACCGAGCAGTCGCTCGGGGGTGATCTCGCAGCCATGTGCCGAGCGAGCGACGCGAGTGAAACGGTAGGCCCGCAGCAGCGCCTGCGCCGTGGCCTCGATCGAGCTGCGGGTTCGATCCGCCTGCGCCTCGAACGCACGGATCGCGTCGTATGCCGAGCGCGCGTCGAGCCGGGCCTGCTCCGTCACCGCACTCGCGAGCAGGCGGTCGAGCTCCGAGTCGAGCGCTCTGGTGCCCTGGCCGTAGGCCCACGTGACGACCTGTTCGATGCCGCCCCCGCTGCGCGCGGCGACGAACAGGAGCGGCGCCAGGCGCTGCTCGGCGGCGATCGCCCAGAAATCACCGCCCTCAACCCCGCGCTGGTCGAGCTCGCCCGCGGCCGCAAGTCGCCACGCAACCTCGAGTGCGCCGTCCCAGGTGATTGCACCGCGCAGCGGCGACCAGGTCTGTGCCGGAACTCCGGAGAGCTCGAACGGGTCGAACACGAACACCTCACCGAGTTGCCGCCGCCGGCCGACCGTCGCGGCGAGCAGGTCGGTCTTGATCGACGAGGCCACGGCCGGGCCCTGCCATTCGAGCAGCGCCGGGATCGCCAACCCGGCCGACTTCCCGGACTGCGGTGGCCCGAACGCGACCAGCGCGTGCCGCTGCTCCGCCCGCAGCAGTCGCCCCCGGCTGTAGCCGAGGGCGAGTCGACCGGGTTGCCGACTCACCCCACCAGTGGCGTGCTCACGCAGTACCGTGAGGTCGCTACGCGTGGCCCAACGCGCCCCCGCGTCGTCGCGGTCAGATCGCCCGCGCGCGACGGTGAAGATCACGACGGCCGTCATCAGCGCGGCGAGTGATACGAGCTCACCGGACATCTATGCGCATCCCGGCATCGGTGTCGGTGAGACGCCGCTCGATCGCCGAACGTTGGTGCGCAACCATGAACGAGCGCGTTCCGACCCGCCACAGCGCCTGTCCCGGAGTGAGCTGAGTCAGGATTCGCGCCTCTGTGGTGGAGAGTCCCAGCAGCTCGCGAGTCACGCGGACCTGGCTCTCATCCTGGTGGTAGATGATTCGGGTCGAGGCGTCGGCGATCAGCCCCTCGGCGATGCGCGCGGCACGCGATCCGGCGTCCCCGACGGCCTGCAGGTCGCCCAGCTTGTGCAACACGACGAGATTCATCACGCCGAACTGCCGGGCCAGCTTGAAGTTGGATTGAAACCATTCGCCGAGGCCCGCGTGTTGGATGATCTTCCACGATTCGTCGGCGACGTTGATCAGGCGCTCACGGCCGGGGTGCTCGGCGGTGCGAGCCAGCTGGGCGCTCATCCAGGCCGTTGCGCACGCCATCAGGATGCCCACGGCGGGCGAGTCACGGACAGCGTGAAGATCCAGGACCAGCATGCGAGCGTCGAGGTCGAGTCCAGCAGTCGTTGGCCCGTCGAAGATCCCTTTGAGCGGTCCTTCGCAGAGGTCCTGCAGCGCCAGGGCTGCACGCCGTGCCTCGGCGGCGAGTGGCTGCGGGGAGGACTGCAGGCGAGCCGCCATCTCAGCAGTGGGGTCGAACATGACAGCGCTGATCTCGGGCAGAGTCGGCTCGAGCGTGTGCGCCCGGACGGTGCGCAATGCCTCGCGTAGAGCCGCTGCCTCGATCTGCTGGAGCGGCTCACCGATCGCGGTGGTTGCGATCGCCCGGAGCAGGTCAATCTGGGCGTGTTCCTCGGGCCTCGACGAGAGCGGGTTCAGTCGCACCGAACCCCCGGGCGCCAGTGAGATCGGACGCACCCCGAGCGCCTCGCACAGCGGGCCATACTCGCGTTTGACGTCCAGTACGAAGGCCCGTCGCCCGAACAGCAGCATCCGCCACAACAGCGTCTTGACAAGCGCGCTCTTGCCCTGCCCCAGCTTGCCGATCACGATCGCGTTGGGGTCGTCGAGCGCTCCGTGCTCATATAGGACCCAGGGGTCGAAGCAGAACGCTCCGCCGTCGGCGTCACGTCCGATGAACGCGCCCTCACCGCCGAGGCCGCCGCCCGCAGTGAATGGGTAGATCGCCTGCGCATGTCTGGTGGTGACCCGGTGACCCGGTCGTAGGGCGCTCATCGCAGCCCCCTGGCCAGCGGCAGCGTGAAGGCGAAAGCCTCCGCCTGTTGTCCGTACATGCGCCGCAGTTCGAGCCGTGCCCGCGCCCCATGCCCATGAATCTCCGCGCACGCGCGTCGCAGCTCCCCTTCGTCGCGGCCGCTGACGGTGACAAATCCCGCAAGCCGGACCTCCGCGTGACCGGCCGCCAGCTCGGCCTCCCGTCTCGCTGCAGCTTCCTGGGCTTGACGTTGACGCGCGGTCTCCGACTGCCCAAAGCGTCGTCGCAGTTCGCTGTCGGCACGATCGCGGGTGATCGCAGCCTCGACCTCACGGGCCGACCGTTCAGGCGAGACCGGCTCGAAAGTTACCGCTACGGTCCGCACCGTGCCTGAATCCGCCAGGAGTGCATCCATGAACATCGGCGAAACACCCGTGCGTGGCCAGCCGCTGATCCAGTAGGTGGCGTGGAAGGCGCCGTCGCAGCGGTAGTGGTCCCAGGACTCGAGGGCCGCAGAGGGCCCCGCGTCGTCGATCGGGGCGCGTCCGGGTCTGCTCAGACCGGCACGCAGGAGGCGATCTCGTGGGCGGGTGACCGCGGCCGGCCGATCGGAGTCCTCGGCGATCGCATCCTGCGCGGTCAGCTCGCTGCGCGCGTACGGGTCAAACGCGGTCCTCATCACCCGCGCGATCTGGCCCGTGCTGAGCGCGCCCAATACCTTTATCTCAGCGGTCTCAAGGCCGCGAGCGATGTGGCCGACCTGTTCGATCACCTGCTCGGGGATAAGCTCGCGGCGTCCCTGCATGCGGCCCACGTCGAGCTGGACGGCAAGCAGGATCTCGTGATCATGGCTGACCTGGGTGCTCTGACCGATGAGCTCGAGGTAGGACTCGACCAGCGCCGTTCCGCGCGGCGGCAGTTGTGGATCGCGAGCCGTATGCAGCCACCTGGCGAGCGCGTCCCCCTGGGCCGGTGCGGTGCGCTCGATCCATTGCAGCCGCCGGATCGGAGCGTTCGCAGATGTCGCGAGCACCGCACCCCACTGCGCCAGCCTGCGTTCCTGAATCTCCGGATCGAGGAGTGCGAACGACAGCGCGCGGCATGCGAGTACCGCCGTCAACAGCCGACCGCGACGCTCCGAAAGCACGCCGACCTCGCGTCCGCGATGGGACACCTCGACCAGCTGCACGCCCCGTAGGGTCGGTGGCAGCGCCCGCTGGTCGCCGGCCGCTGCTGCCCGCCCATGTGTCGGCATGGGCGAGCGGAAGCGATGCCGGTCGCCGGCCGCGCGCACCACGAATGCGCAGCTGACGGGTGCCCACTGTTCGATCGTGTTGCCGGCGACGGGCACGGTCGTGATCGCCACGGCAACGGCGAGCAGGACGATCGCCGCCATCACCCCGGTGCCGCCACCGAGGTGGTCGAGCAGCTCGACGCCAACCACCAGGGCTGCGCCGACCGAGATCGCCTGGCCGATCCGCATCGGGCCGAGCAGTCCACGGCGCTCCAGCGGGCCGAACCGGTAGCTGACGCGCTCCTCACTCATTCCGGCTCCCCGTCGACGGGACCGTCGCTGGTCCGGTCCACATCGAACGGCCCGGTGAGAAACGCGGGCCCGAGCCGGATCTCGGGCAGGTCGTCGCTCGGCTCACTCCCCGTGTTCCACATGGCCGGAAGCTGGAAGGGGCCGCGCGGATCGTGCTCGGCGGTCGGGCGGTCCTCATCGGCTCGGGCGGCGTCGCGGCCCTCGCCGGACGGCTCAGTGGGCTGGGATGGACCTGCGGATGCGCTCGTGCCGACCGGTGGTTGTGGCGTGCCGACGGGCTCATGCCTCGCCGGGCGCCGAGGTTCCGTCGAAGGCTCGCGCGGCTGCTCCGCCCCATCGCTGGCCGGGTCCCGGCCCACAGGTGTCGCGACGTACTCAGACGGTTCGCCCCCGGACTCCGACGTGGACTGCGTCGGCACCCGTTCGGAGGGCTCCGGTGCCGGCCAGGAGACCTCCGGCATCCCGGGCTGCCGGCCGGGGAGGCCGCCCTCCGGCTCCTGCGTCTGTCGACTCAGCCTTGCCGGCAGCGACGTCGCCAGCTCGGCGCCGCCGATGGAGTTGGCCGCGAGCCTGCCGGCGGTGGCCGACATCTGCGGCAGCTCGTGACGCATCATTCCGGCAGCACTGGCCGCGACCTCCGTGAAGGGCAGGATGCGCATGAGCGTCCAGGGCGCGAAAGTCGCGAAGATTATGAGGGCCATCGCCGTGAGGAGGGTCGAGAGCCGGTTGCCGCCGCTGGCGAGTGCGGCGCCCGCCAAGGACAGCACCGCCACGATCACGAACTTGGCCAGGATCAGCGAGACGAGCAGCTCGACAAGCCGTGTCGCCCACACGCGACGGGCCGGCCATACCATTGCCGCGAACGCGAGCGGCAACATCAGGACGACCACGTAGACGGCGGCCTCGCGGACCAGCAGCTCGACCGCGAGAGCCAGCGCGGCCAGCATCGCGAAGAGGCCGATGATCACCGCGAAGAACAGCCCGCCGCCGTCGCCGGCCATGTCGTTGGCGGCGTTCGCGGCCTGATCGAGAAAGCGGGCACCTCCGTCGATCCCGGTCGCTGACACCGCCGACGACATCTGATCTGTGGCGGCCAGGAGCAGCATCGTCAGCGGCGCAGCCAGGCTGACGCCGATCAGCGATAGGGGCAGATAGCCGAAGACCGACCTTGCGAGCAACGCCATGTCCGATCGAGCAAGGGCCTGAAGAGCGGCCGCGCACAGGAACGGCACGGTCAACATCGCCGCCAGCGCGGCGACGCGCCAGTAGGTGGACGAGAACCAGGTGCTGTCGAGGTTCGGGGCTGTGGTGGTGCCGATCGCCGAGGCGACGCCACGCAGCGCATCCCTGGTGCCGTCGAGCACCCACGACGAGATGTTGCCGAGTGCGAACCCGGCCACGGTGTTGGCTGCCGCGTGAACCGCGCCGCTGACGGGGGAGGCGACGACCTCGCCGACGGTGTCGATCACGCTCATTTCGCCGTCGCCCCGAGGTGCGCGAAGAAGTTGACGAGGCCGGGAGCGGCACCGATCACGAGCGCCGAGCCCGCTGAGACCAGTGCCGCCATCCGGCCCTTGGCCGCGTAGTGGTGGCTGTTGGTGTGCGACGCGACCGCCCACAGCGCAGCGCCGATGAACGCACCGACGAGCGTGATCGTCAGCGCCCACGCGTCGACTCCGTTGACGATCTGCTGCAGGACATTGCTCCCGGGCAGACCCGCCGGGTTGGGGCTCGCGCTGACGTCTGCGATGTAGCTGGGCACGGGAAGCTCCTGTCGAGTTGAAACCAATTGAGATAATAACCGTAGCATCCGGCTCGCTGTGATGGTAGAGTCATTTGTGTCAACTTAGACTCAATTGGAGATTGACATGAGGAAGGTCATCGTGCACAGGGACGTGGAGGCGCTCTATGCCGAGCTGCACCTGCAGCTGGTGCGGATCGTGGCGGGCAACCTCGAGGCACCGGAGTGGGTGATCGAAGACGCGTGCCAGACGGCCTGGGGTACGCTGCTGATCAGTCGCCCGGAATTGGCGCCGGGCACCGAGCTCGGCTGGCTGGTAACGACCGCGACGCGTCTGGCACTGCGGCTGTTACGGCGCGAGCGGCGAACCGAACCGTGGGCGGAGCTGCCGGCGCCCGCGCGGCTCGACGACTACCGGACGACCACTCCGGGGCCGGAGCAGGTTTTGGCCGCGCGTGAGCGCCTCGCGGAGGTGCGCAGACTTCCGATGCGTCAGCAACGGATCGTGATGCTCCGCGGCTTCGGTTACGAGTACGAGGAGATCGCGGCCGTGACCGGCGAAAGCCGCCGAACGGTGGCGCGCCAGCTCACGCGGGCGCGCCAGCGGCTCGCGAGGCTGGGCGACGAGTGAGGCCCCGCGCGCAGGAACTACCGACAGCAGGAGCTACGCGAGCAGTCAGGTGCGGCGATGAATGAGACTAACGCGCCTTGCCGCGCTTCCGCCGCTTGCGCTCAGCGGGCTTCAGCTTGCGCGGCCTGTGCGGCGTCTTCGAACCGGGGTGCGAGCGGGCGCCGTACATCGGCTCCTCATGATCGTGACCGATCTGGGCGGCGTGGCGACGCGAGTCGCGCCACACAAAAAAGGCGATCCCGCCCAGCAGCAGGACGGCGATCACGGCGATCAGGATCGCGTCACTGCCTGAGATCCCGCCGCTGCTGCTTGTGGAGCTGGTGACCGGCACCGCTGTGGTGGTGTTGCCCGCCGCAGCGTTCTGCGCGGCGTTTGAGAGGTCGAGCGACGAATTCGGCAGCAGGTTGGAGCCCGCCGAAGCGCCTGTGGAGGTCCCCGACGACGTCGCGGTCGAGCTCCCGGCGGTCGTCGCCGTGCCGCCGGCTGCCAATGCCGGCGGCGCCTGGAGGGCCGCCAGGACCGCTCCGCTACCGAGAAGCGCGGCGATCAGGAACGGGACAGCGAGCAATCGGCGCATAGCGGCTGGGATCTCAGAGTCGCTAGGAATCCAGCGGGTTGTTCATCGCCGGCGGCTCGGGGTCCTTCGCATACGGGTTCTCGTTGTCGTGGACCTCTTCGTGGTAGACGCTCTCGACGTTGACCTGCCAGATGTCGTGGTGCGCACCCAGCGTGATGTTGTCGACCGCGCGCATGGCAGTCAGCATCGAGTGATCCGAGTTGTTGTAGCGGTGCAGGCCGTTGCGGCCCACCTGCGACAGATTCGTCAAGTCGTGCTCCAGCCAGGAGCGGATCGTGGCGACGCGCTCGGCGTACTTCTCGTCGTAGATCGGGTAGGCCTTGTGGACGCGAGCGACAAATCCGAACTTGACGTTTGCGGCCTTCGCGAGCTTGAGCTTCTCGATCTCCTGACCGGCCATCTCGACGAGCTTGTCGTCGTCCATGTTCCACAGCTCGTCGCCCTCGAAGCAGAAGTACTCCATCCCGATCGAGGCGTCCTTGTCATTGGGGACCATCCACGGGCTCCAGGACTTGAAGTTCTGGATGCGCAGCACGCGAACGCCCGGCTGGTGGATGTAGATCCAGTTGTCCGGGAAGAGATCCTGGCCCTCGATCACCAACAGCACCGTCAGGAACTCGCGGTAGCGCAGGCCGCGGGCCGCGTCGCGCACCTCCACCGGCGCCTCCGGATCGGCGATCCCGACCGTGGTCCGCAGCGGCAGCGAGGAGATCACGTGCGACGGGGTCAGTACCTCACCGCCGGCATGCACCTCGACGACGCGACCCTCACCGTCGGTGACGAGCTTGGTGACGGGCGCGTTCATGCGGATCTCGCCGCCCTGCTCCTGGATGTCCTTGGCCATCTGCTCCCACATCTGGCCGGGTCCGAAGCGCGGGTAATTGAACTCAGAGATCAGCGACTTGATCTTGTTGCCCTTGTTGCCCAGGAATGCGGCCTTGGCCGCACTGAAGAATGACAGACCCTTGATCCGCTGCGCAGCCCACTCGGCGCGGATCTCGTCGGTCGGCACGCCCCAGAGCTTTTCCGTGTATGTCTTGAAGAAGTGGTTGTAGAGGCGCTTGCCGAAGCGATTTGAGACCCACTCCTCAAACGTGTCCTCGCGGCCCTTGGGCTTGACCTGCGCCCACAGATACGATCCCATGCACAGCGACAGCTCCCAGAGCCCCAGCTTCCTGATCACGTCCATGCCCTCGAGCGGGTACTCGAGGAACTTGTCGTTCCAGTAGATCCGGCTCTGACGGGGCCGCCTGAGGAACTCCTCCTTCATGATCTCGTGCCAGAGGTCGTCGACCTCTTTCACCTTCGTGAAGAAGCGGTGGCCGCCGAGGTCGAAGCGGTAGCCGTCCCTGACCTCCGTGCGGGCGATGCCGCCGAGCATATCGGTCGCCTCGAGGATCACCGCCGGCTTGCCCTGCTTGGCGAGCAGATAACCGGCGGTCAGGCCGGCAGGTCCGCCGCCGAGCACAACGACCGGCGTCTGCGCAGTGATGTCAGCGCCAGGCGCCGGCGCTGCGGCCGAAGCCGGGGTAACTGAGGTTTTAGGCACGTATGTAGACCTACTTCTTGACGTAGAGAATGGCGGAGTCTGCGACGCAGCAGGCACCACGGTAGTTGTGGGGCGCCCACGCCTCGATCTTGAGCTGCTTGTCGTCCTGGAGGATCTTGCCCCATGTTGCTGAGCGGGTCCGGATCAACGATGTCCAGGGCGCCTTCCAGCCGATCACGCCCTCCGTCAGCGGCCGGATGTACAGCACCTGCTGGCCGGGCTTCAGGTTGTTCAGCATCGGCGTCAATACCTTCGTCGGAGTCGCTGCGCGGTAGCGCGATATCGCGTTGACCCAGTTCACGAAGGACGGATCCTGCACCGGCCCGATTGTGCTCGAGAATCTGAGGCCGGCGGGCAGGTAGTAGTAGGCCAGCGGAGTCTGCTCGGGCTGGCCGACGATCACAAGGTCTCGATGGTGCATCAGCGGGCCCATCTCGCCGCCGATGTCCTGCATATCGCTCTTGTGTGTGGGCGCGTAGGTTCCCGGCCGCGCGAGAAAGACCAGCGCGACAGCCAGCGTCAGTGCACCGACCAGACCAGCCCGTGACATCCCGATGGCGGTGAACATCATGATCCCCGGGACGATCGGCGCGAAGTACCGTGGGTTCCAGGCTGGCGTGATCTGCGATGCGATCCAGCCGAACATGAGCGTGAAGAACACGAGGGTGAACAGGATCAGGGCGATCTTGGCCGGAGTGCTGGCGCGCTGCGCTTTCGTGAACAAGCCGGCATAGCCGACGGCCGCGCCGATCAGCAGGATCGCGGCGACGGTGGAGCCGCCGTACACGCTCTGGGCGATCTGAACCGGCGCGCCGAAGCGCGGCGACGTGTTCCAGGGTGCCGCGGTGTGCAGCGACTGGAAGACGAAGTTGAGAACCCACGGTGCGAACAGGATCGCTGCGCCGACGTAGGCGTAGATCGCGTCGCGGATCAGGTT
The DNA here is from genome assembly GCA_963761675.1 of uncultured Conexibacteraceae bacterium. GTDB lineage: Bacteria > Actinomycetota > Thermoleophilia > Solirubrobacterales > Solirubrobacteraceae > Palsa-465. The sequence goes on along the minus strand of CAVXIA010000001.1, from coordinate 98,797 downwards.
CTCACGAATCTCCTGGCCGCTGATGTAATAGAGCACGACGAGCGACAGCACCGACCCGGCGCCGAAGAAGAGCGCCCAGTTGTGGGTGTAGAGCATCGCTGCCAGGGACAGCGAGAAGAGGATCACGTAGCGCCGCTCGCGGAATACGAAGCCGCGAACGAAGCCGATCGTGCCCAGTAGGCCGAGGAGCGTCATCAGCGCGTACATGCGCGTCTCCTGGCTGTAGTAGTCCAGGAACGCACTGGACGCCATCAGCGTGGCGGTCATCAAACCGGCGCGCTTGCCGGCGATCTTGAGGCCGCCCCAATAGCCGAGCGGGATGGTGAGGACGGCGAAGATCTCGGACAGCCAGTGTGTCGCCGCCTCGCCGTTACCGACCATCTGCATCCAAAAGTGCAGCAGCAGGTAGAACAGCGGCGGTGACCCGTCCTGGCGCATGATTCCGGGGATCGCTGAGAGGTGGTGAGAGGCGATCCCGACGGTGATCGCCTCGTCCATCCAGAACTGCTGTCCGATCGCTCGCGTGCGGATGAAGAGCGAGACGACGACCAGGATGAACAGGATCAGCGTGACGCGCGCCCATTCAGGCAGATCCCTGATGAACCCGGGCAGTGGGAAGACGAAATCGCGGATTAAGCCGGAATCGTTGGTCTCTGAGACGACGGTCTTGTCGTTGGCGGTGGTCGTGGCCATCTTGCGGGACCTCAGCCCTTGACACCGATCGAGGCGCAGGCCTCGACCTTGGTCAGCAGTTTGTGACTGCTCTGGTTCGGGTAGACGAGCAGGCTGCCGATCACCTCGGCGGCCGTCTGCTGGCCCATGATCTGCAGGCCCTGGGCGATGCCCGCCGTTGGATAGAAGACGATGGTTGGTCCCTGCGGTCGCGAACCGACCTGGATCGCAGGCAGATGCTGGACGCCGTCGGTGTAGTACTCGCGATATGGCAGCTTGTCGCTCTTCAGGCATGCGACCTGTGGCGTTCGGGGATCGTCTGTGATGCCGTGGTTGCCGGCGTATTGTCTGAGATGAGCGGTGCCTGCCTCGGGCTTGGCCTGGATGCCACAGGCGCTGATCAGGAGCGCCATCAAGCCGCAGACCACCGCGACCTTCGCGAGGGACATATGCGAGGCAGGGTAGTCGATCGGCCGGGCGCGAGGTGGGCGGACGGAGCGCCTTATGACGGCTTAAGCAGGGCCGCAGGTCGGCTCACGTGCTGCTGTAGGGCGAGCAGTCCATATACAGCGTCACCGGGGAGCGGCTCGTCACCCGGTAATGCGATCCGCCCTGCTTCCAGGCCGCGATCACATCGGGTGTCGGGTACAGCGGAGCGCCGCTCGTGGCGGAGTCCTGGAACACGACGTTGGGACCGAGTTTCACCTTGGGGATCCGGGTCCTGTCGCCAGCCGACTGGACCCAGGAGATCGGCACGCCGAGGTACCACGCGACCATCGTCACCTGGTAGTTCTCCGCCATCACGCTGCCGCATGCCATCACCCGCCTGGCGCCCCCCGCCTGCTTGATCAGCGAGGCGACCGCCCTCACGCAGCTGCGCCTGGTAGCGAACGTCGTAGCGGATCGAATTGATCGTGATCATCCGGTGCGTGAACCAGGTCGGCACGAAGATGAAAACGGCGAGCATCGCCACCGTGCCGGCTGCGGCCCGCTGGCCCCAGCCGGCTCCCCACCGGGGTGCCAGACGCCCTCCGGCGACGCGCAGCAACCGCGCCAGGCCGAGACAGGCCCAGCCGTAGGCCGAGGCACCGCCGACGTAGACGAGCATCACGCCGAGGATCGCGTAGCGGGGATTCCCCGCGAATCCGGCCTGCGTCTCGATCGAGATCAGCACCCACCAGAGGAAGCCGGCGGTCGAGGCCAGTGCAGCGGCGACGGCGGCGCCGTGGTCGCGGACCGAGTTCCACCAGCCGCCGAGCCGCTGCCGCGCCCGGGCAACCAGATAGACGGTGACCGCCATCTGGATCAGGGCCGCGAACTCGACACGTTCGAGCACCAGCGGCCAGACCTTGAGCGACATCTCGGTCCACAGGGGGAACGAGCTGTTGACGGCGCTGGATTGTGAGTGGTTCTTCAGTGCGTGTGAACCGAGTGCGGTGACGCTGCCGCCGCCGAGCTTCTGCGGCACGACCCACAGCAGCAGCATCAGCCCGCCGAGCCCGACCACGAGCGGGATCGCACGCCGGTCCTTCCACATCAGCCACAGCCCATACGGCCCCCAGATGACCCAGAACTCGGGGCGATCCAATGACGGGATGATGCCGAGCGCGAACGCCTGGCGGTGGTGACCGTCCCAGGCGCGCTCGACCGCGATCAGCGTCGCCGCGACCATCACGCCCTCCGAGTAGCCGAGCAGCATGTTGCCCGGGAACGAGGCGGTGAAGGTGGTGCCGACAAGCGCGATCGCACCAGCCAGCAGCGAGGGGCCGAGGGCAGCGATCCGCCCACCGAGGCCGTGCCGGGCGAACCAGCCGTCTTCGCGCCCGCGCACGGTCAGCGCCCAGGTGATCCTGATCGCGAGTTTGGCCGTCATCAGGACGCTCAGGACCGCGCCCGCCCGGGCGATCAGCAGCCACAGGTTCGGCTGTGCCGAGCCGAACAGCGCGAGCACGGTGGTGAAGATCACGGGCAGCGGCTTCCAGCTCGAGCCGCCGGCGATGTGCAGCGACCCGTGGAAGATCTCTCGGCCCCAGACCAGCCAAGACCACGGGTCGTAACTGGGCGTGGACGGGTACAGAAGTGAGATCGCGGCGAGCGCCAGCGCCAGCAGCGCCAGCCAGATGTAGAGGCGGCCACCGCGCAGCAGCGAGAGGCCCGCCGCCGGGGTCCGGGGTTGAGTGACTGCAGTCATGCCAGGTGATGTTTTAGCCGGTCGCGCGCGACCCGCGCGCTGCGAGGGCGTGCGGAAAGATCAACTGTAGGAGGATCAGAGGGGCGTGGTGTACGCGCCGTTGATGCCGCCGTCGACCAGTAGCGACGACGCGGTCATGAACGACGAGTCGTCGCTGGCCAGGAACAGCACCGCCTTGGCGATCTCCTCGGCCTCACCGAAGCGTCCCATCGGGACGTGGACGAGCCGCCGCGCCGCGCGCTCGGGATCCTTGGCGAACAGCTCGATCAACAGCGGCGTCGCCACCGGCCCCGGGCAGATCGCGTTGACGCGGACGCCGCTGCGGGCGAACTCGACACCGAGCTCGCGCGACATCGCCAGCACGCCGCCCTTGGAGGCGGTGTAGGAGATCTGTGAGGTCGCGGCGCCCATGATCGCCACGAAGGAGGCGGTGTTGATCACCGAACCGCCGCCGGTCTCCAGCAGGTGCGGGATCCCGTACTTGCAGCAGAAGAACACGCTCTTGAGGTTCACGTCCTGAACGCGCTGCCAGGCGTCGTACGCGGTCACCAGGATCGAGTCGTCGTCGGTGGGAGAGATGCCGGCGTTGTTGAACAGGACATCGATCGTGCCGAAGCGGTCCCGCGCCTGCCCGTACATGTCCTTGACGGCCTGCTCGTCGGTGATGTCGACCTGCAGGGCGAGCTCGCCGACCGAGTGCTCCTTGACATCGATGCCGACGACGTGGGCGCCCTCCGCCTCGAACAGCCTGGCCGTGGCCAGGCCGATGCCACCGGCGGCGCCGGTGATCACTGCGACTTTGTCTTGTAAACGATTCATGTGGTTGCGTAGTAGATGGTTTTGATCTCCGTATATGCGTCGGTCGCGTGTGGTCCGAGCTCGCGGCCGTAGCCGGACTGCTTGAAGCCGCCGAATGGCGTCGAGACCCTGACAGACGAGTTCGAGTTGATCGACAGTACGCCGCTCTCGAGCGCCCGTGCGACCCGCAGCGCGCGGCCGCCGTCTCGAGTCCAGATCGAGCCGGAGAGGCCGTAGACCGTGTCGTTGGCGATGGTCACGGCCTGCTGCTCGTCGCGGAAGGGGATCACCACGACCACGGGCCCGAAGATCTCCTCCCGCACCGCCGCCGATTGAGGGTCGACCGGCGCGAGCACCGTCGGGGGGAACCAGAAGCCGGGTCCGTCGGGCGCCGTCCCGCGGAACGCGACGGACGTGCCGGCGGCTGCCGCGAGCGACGCCACGCGGTCGCGCTGCTTGGCGGAGATCAGCGGCCCCATGTCCGAGGTCGGGTCAAGCGGCGGCCCGACCTTGAACGCCTCGACGTGGGGCTGCAGCAACGACAGGAACCTGTCCGCCACGGAGGCTTCGACCAGAAGCCGCGAGCGCGCGCAGCAATCCTGGCCGGCGTTGTCGAACACCGCCCACGGCGCCGCCGCCGCGGCCTTTTCGAGGTCGGCGTCCGCGAAGATGATGTTGGCCGACTTGCCGCCCAGCTCGAGGGTGACCCGCTTGATCGTCTCAGCGGCCCTGGCTGCGATCGTGCGACCGACCGCGGTCGAGCCGGTGAAGGCGATCTTGGCCACATCGGGGTGCTCGACCAGTCGTGCACCCGCGACCGACCCGTGGCCGGCGACGACGTTGACGACGCCCGGCGCGACCCCGGCTTCGAGGACCAGTTGCTCGAACCGCAACGCGGTCAGCGGCGTGAGGTCAGCCGGCTTCAGCACCACCGTGTTACCGGCGGCCAGCGCCGGACCCAGCTTCCAGCTCGCGATCAGGAGCGGGAAGTTCCACGGCACGATCAGGCCGACCACGCCGAGCGGCTCGCGGATCGTGAACGCCTGTCCGCCCGCGACGGGGATCGTGTCCCCCATCAGCCGCTCGACCGAGCCGGCGTAGTAGCGGAACACCTCCGCCACGCTGCCGATCTCGCCGCGGGCGGCGTTCAGCGGATGGCCGGCATTGCGCGCCTCGAGCATCGCCAGCTCCTCGAGGTGCTCCTCGACCTTGTCTGCAATCGCCCGCAGCTGGGCGGCCCGCGCGGCCGGGGCCAGCCCGCGCCAAGCAGGCAGCGCGGCGCGGGCGCGTCCCACGGCCTCATCGACCTCTTCGGCTCCCGCACAGGGGACCTGCTCGAGCACCGCCTCCGTGGCGGGCTCGAGCACCGTCAGCACTTCTGTCATACGGCCTTTCGGTTTCAGCTCTGGATCAGTGGTTCACGGCGACGACGGACCTGGCGCGATCTCCGCGAGTCCCTCGAGCTCGTGGAACACGTTGTCGTCCACCGTGCGGACCGGCCCCGTGAACGTCCTGCGGGCCGAGACCAGGTACCAGAGCGTAACGATGGCCATCACACCGAGCGTCACCAGCGGGGCGTAGTTGACCGAACCCCAACTGAAGCCGCTCGAGAAGTAGACGCCGGCCGGTGAGACGGGAAGGCAGAAGATGATCACGCACAGGGCGACCCAGACCACGGCGATCACGTTCAACCACTTGTACTTGCCCCCGAGCGTCCACGGCCCCGGCTTGAAGCCGTCACCCATCCGCCAGCGCAGGTAGACGGGAATCGTGTACGCGATGTAGAGGCCGATCACGGAGATCGAGGTGACCGCGAAGAAGGCGACCGGATAACCGGCGCTGTTGGGGAAGAACGCGGGGACGGTGACGATGGCGGCGGTCACGCACACGAACAGCACGGCCCACGTGGGGGTCTTTCGCGGACTCAGCCGCCGCCACATGTTGTGGCCCGGGATCGCACCGTCGCGGGAGAACGCGAACGTCATCCGCGACGCGCTGGTGACGCACGCCATGCCGCAGAACAGCTGGCCGACGACAGAGATCGTGATGACCAGCTTCGCGGCGGTGGCGCTGAGCGCCGTCTGCAGGATCGCGATCGCGGGGAAGCCCGCCGAGCTGATCGTCGATAGCTGTGACTTCTGTACCGCGAACGTGAGCGCCAGCAGCAGGATCCACCCGATCACCGCCGAGTAGAACACCGACCGCCAGACGCCCTTCGGCGCCGATTCGGCTGCGCCGTGGGTCTCCTCGGAGACGTGCGCGGACGCGTCATAGCCGGTGATCGTGTACATCGTCAGCAGGAATCCGAGCGGCAGCACGTAGAACCAGTACATGTGGGAACTGAAGCTGCCATACGAGCGCGTGGTGAACACGTAGGAGAGGCTCGCGTGCTGGCTCGGGGCGACAACCAACACGATCACGATCACGGCGACGCCGATCACATGCCACCACACGGAGACGCCGTTGAACAGCGACACCAGATGGCTCGAGAAGACGTTGACGAGCCCGTGCGCAAGTAGCAGCACGAGGAAGATATAGAACGCCATGTGGGCGTTGTAGTGGTTGACCGAGGATATGGCTGCCGCGCTGGTCGACGTCGTCGAATGCAACACGAACCCGACGTTGAACATGCTCAGCAAGATCTGTAGGAAGCTGGCGGCCGCATAGTCGACCGACGCGACCACCGCCACCAGGCCGATCAGGTTGAACCATCCGGTGAACCAGCCCCAGCCGGGCCCGCCCAGCTTCGACGCCCAGTAGTAGATGCCGCCTGCCGTGGGCATCGCGGAGGCCAGCTCGGCCATCGAGAACGCCACGCACAGGATCATGCAGCTGATGAGCGGCCACCCGATCGAGATCGCGACCGGCCCACCATTGAGGAAGGCCTGGCCATAGCTTGTGAAACAGCCGGCCAGCACCGAGATGATCGAGAAGGAGATCGCGAAATTGGAGAACCCGCTCCAACCGCGTTTCAGCTCCTGCTTGTAGCCCAGCTCGGCAAGTCGTTGTTCGTCAGCGCTCAGCGCCTCAGTGGTCATGCAGCTCTCCTCGATCGAGCATGGCGGGCCCCCGGTTATCGCCTCAACGACCAGCGCTCGGCCCTTGGCGCGATCCTTACGCATGGACACTGTTCAAGTCAAGGGCGGCGGCGCGAGTTCAGCCTGCGTAACTCACAGCCGCTCGAAGCCTCGGAACCGCTCCCAATCGGTGACCGCGGCCTCGAATGCCTCGAGTTCGACATCGGCCGCATTCAGGTAGTGGGCCACGACGTCATCGCCGAAGGCATCGCGGGCCAGCTCGCTGGAGGCGAAGAGCTCACGTGCGTCGCGCAGAGTCGAGGGCAACCTCGGCCTGCCGGCCGCCTCATAGGCGTTGCCCTGGAGCTCCGGCTCCAGCTCGAGTCCGCGTTCGACGCCGTCGAGTCCGGCTGCGATCACCGCCGCCAGCGCCAGGTAGGGGTTGAGATCGGCGCCGCCGGAGCGATTCTCGAACCGCAGGCCGGCCCCGTGGCCGACGACCCGCAGCGCACAGGTGCGGTTGTCGTGTCCCCAGGCGACCGTCGTCGGTGCGAACGAGCCGACCGCGTAGCGCTTGTATGAGTTGATGTTCGGCGCCAGCATCAGCGTCAATTCGCGGGCGTGCGTGAGCTGACCCGCCAGGAACGAGTCGAACAGCGGGCGGTCGCGGTGAAACAGCGATCCCTCCGCGTCGGCGATCGAGAAGTGGATGTGGCACGAGTTCCCCTCGCGCTCGTCGAATTTCGCCATGTAGCTGATCGCCACGCCCTCCTGGGCGGCGATCTCCTTGGCGCCGTTCTTGTAGATCACATGGTCGTCGGCGCAGCGCAGCGCATCTGCGTAGCGGAAGTTGATCTCATGCTGGCCGAGGTTGCACTCGCCCTTGGAGTTCTCGACCTGGAGCTCCGCTCCGAGCATCGAGTTGCGGATCCGGCGGATCAGCGGCTCGACGCGCGAGGTGCCGAGCAGCGAGTAGTCGACGTTGTAGGCGTTACCGGGCTCGAGGTTGCGGTAGGCCTTGTCTTGAGCCTGCTCGTAACTGTCGCGGAACACGAGGAACTCGAGCTCGGTGGAGGCGTGCGCGCTCCAGCCACGCTGCGCCAGTCGCGCCAGCTGACGGCGCAGGATCTGGCGCGGTGAGGCGACGACATCCGAGCCGTCCGCCCAGACCAGGTCGGCCAGGCAGATCGCGGTGCCGATCTCCCACGGCATCATCCGCAACGTCCCCAGGTCCGGGCGCATCACGAAATCGCCGTATCCGCGCTCCCAGGAGGCCATCTCGTAGCCGCTGACCGTGTTCATCTCGACGTCGACCGCGAGCAGGTAGTTGCAGCCCTCGGCGCCGTGGCCCACGACATCATCCAGGAAGTAACGGGCGTTCAGGCGCTTGCCCTGGAGCCGACCCTGCATATCGGTCAGCGCCAGGACGACGGTCTCGATCTCGCCCGTGTCGACGCCTGCCCTGAGTGTCTCGAGCTCCACGGAAACCTCCCCTTGACTATTGCCGCCCGTCGCTGTGTGATAGCGCAGCCGTGACCCTATATGAGTCCAGCCGCCCACGCCGCGATCGCGCCCGATGCCCGAGCTGAGCGACCTGATCCCAAGGCTCGAGCGCGAGCTGGGGCTCGCCGGCAGCGAGCCCGTCGCGCTGACCGGCGGCATCACGAATCGCAACTACCGCGTCCACCTGGGGGATCACGACTGCGTGGTGCGCCTGCCAGGTCGCGACACCGAGGTGCTCGGCATCGACCGCGCTGCGGAGAGGCTCGCGGCCAAGCGGGCCGCGAGCCTCGGGATCGGCCCCGAACTGCTCCACGCCGATGCCGACTGCGTGGTCACCGAGTTCGCGGTCGGGGATGCTGTCGACGCCGCACAGCTGCGTGCGGATCCCGGGCCGGTCGCCCGCGGCCTGCGCGCCTTCCACGACAGCGGTCTCGATCTGCCCACACGCTTCTGGATCCCGGATCTGCTGCGGGTCTATGCGCGGACGGTGCACGCGCGGGGCGGACGCCTGCCGGCCGGGTACGGACGTGCGCAGGCGCTGGTCGACCGGATCGCAGCGGTGCTGCCACTCACCGATCCGGTGCCCTGTCACAACGATCTGCTCGCCGGCAACCTGATCCGTACTCACGAGACGATCCTGTTGGTCGACTGGGAGTACGCCGGGATTGGTCATCGCTACTTCGACCTCGGCAACCTCGCGGTCAACAACGAGTTCGACGAGCCTGCAGAGGTGCGCCTGCTCGAGGCCTACCTCGGCGAGCCGGCCGCGGCCGGCGGGCTCGATTCGCGACTTGCCGCTCTGCGCCTTTACCGGCTTGTCTCCGACGCCCGTGAGGGCGCCTGGGGCATCGTCTCGGGACTGTTCTCGGAACTCGAGTTCGACTTCGACGCTTACGCTGACGAGCATTTCGAGCGGCTCGAACGGGCCGCCGCCGACCCGCTATTGGAGGAATATCTGAATGCCGCGACCGCGTGAACTGCCCGATCGAGCCAGGATCGTGATCGTCGGCGGTGGTGTCGGAGGCGCCTCGATCGCCTACCACCTGGCCCAGCTGGGTGAGCGTGACGTTGTTCTGCTCGACCGCAACGAGCTGACCAGCGGCTCGACCTTCCACTCCGCCGGTCTCGTCGGGCAGCTGCGCGGCAGTGTCTCGCTGACGCGGATGATGATGGACTCCGTGGCTCTCTACCGGACGCTCGACTGCGGCTGGATCGAGTGCGGCGGCATTCGCCTGGCGTGCACGCCCGAGCGTGAGGAGGAGGTCCTCAGGCAGGTCGCCTGGGCGCGCACCTTCGGCCTGCCGCTGGAGCTGATCGGTCCCGAGCGGGCGCGCGAGTTGTTCCCGCTGATGATCACCGACGGCGTGCGCTGCGGCTCCTACCTGCCGACCGACGGCTACCTTGACCCTTCCCAGCTCACGTATGCGCTGGCCGACGGTGCCCGCGCCGGCGACGTTCAGATCTTCACGCACACGCGCGTGACCGGGATCGATGTCGACGACGGGCGCGTGCGCGCGGTCGAGACCGAGTGGGGGCGGATCGAGGCCGAGGTCGTGGTCAACGCCGGCGGCATGTACGCGGCGGAGATCGGCAGGCTCGCCGGCGTGCGCGTGCCGATCGTGCCGTTCGCGCACGAGTACCTCGTGACCCAGCCCTGTCGCGAGCGCGAGCGCGACACCGACGGTGAGATCGTGCATCTGCCGACGCTTCGCGACCCCGACCTGCTGATCTACTTCCGCGAGGAGGGTGAGGGGCTGGTGATGGGTGGCTACGAGCGCCACAGTGCCCCGTGGGCGCTTGATGGCCGGCTGGTCGATCGGATCCCGGCGGACTTCAACGGCCGTCTGCTCGAGGAGGACTGGCCGCGGTTCGAGGAGATCGCGGAGAACTCCCGCATGCGCGTTCCGCTGATGGAGGAGATCAAGGTCACGCGGCTGATCAACGGCCCGGAGGCGTTCACGCCCGACAACGAGTTCTGCCTCGGTGAGTCCGACGTGCGCGGATTCTTCGTGGCGGCCGGCTTCTGTGCCCACGGCCTGGCCGGCGCCGGCGGCATGGGGAAGCTGATGGCTGAATGGATCCTCGCGGGCGAGCCGGGGCTCGATGTCTGGGAGATGGACATCCGCCGCTTCGGGCCGCAGTACCGCTCACCCAGCTACACGCTCAAGCGCACCACCGAGGTCTACGAGACCTATTACGACATCCGCTACCCGGGCCACGAGCGCCTTGCGGGGCGACCGCTGCGGATCCCGCCGGCCTACGCCTGGCACACCGAGCACGGCGCCGTGTTCGGCGAGAAGTCAGGCTGGGAGCGTGTCAACTGGTATGAGCCGGCCGCTCGTGCCGGCGATCGCGACCTGCGTCCGCGCGGTTGGGCCGGCATGCACTGGTCGCCGGCGATCGGAGCCGAGGCGCTGGGCACGCGCGAGCGCGCCGGCCTGTTCGACGAGTCCTCGTTCAGCAAGCTTGAGCTGTCCGGACCCGGTGCGGCGGAGCTGCTGGAGCGCCTCTGCGATAACCGGGTGGCACGTGAGGTCGGGCAGATCAGCTACACGCAGATGCTCAATCGCCATGGCGGCATCGAGTGCGACTTCACCGTCACGCGGCTGGGCGAGCAGCTGTTCCAGATCGTCACCGGCACCGCGTTCGGTCAGCACGACGCCGGCTGGATCCGGGGCCACCTGCCGGACGATGGCTCGGTGGTGTTGAGCGACGTGACCTCGCGCTGGGCCTGCTTCGGGCTGTGGGGCCCGCAGGCCCGGGCGGTGTTGGCGCCGCTGACGCCCGATCCGCTCGACTTCGGCTACATGAGGATGCGCGAGCTGACGATCGGCGATGTGCCGGTGCGCGCGCTGCGCGTGACCTACGTCGGCGAGTACGGCTGGGAGCTCTACTGCCCGAGCGAGTACGGGCTGGGTTTGTGGAGGGCACTGTGGGAGTCGGGCCGGGGAGTCGGCCTGATCGCCGGCGGCTACCGTGCGATCGAGTCGCTGCGGCTCGAGAAGGGTTACCGGGCTTGGGCGGCGGACATCACCCCGGACGACAGCCCCTACGAGGCAGGGCTCGACTTCTGCGTCGCCTCCGACAAGGACTTCCATGGCTCCGACGCGTTGCGCGAGCGGCCTGTGCAGCGGCGTCTGCGGTGCGTGTTGCTCGCCGACCCGCGCTCGGTCGCGCTCGGCAACGAGCCGGTGCGGATCGGCGGGGAGGTGGTTGGGCGAGTCACCAGCGGTGGCTATGGCTACGCGGTGCAGCGCTCGATCGCCTACGCCTACCTGCCACCGGAGGTCTCGATCGGCGATCCGGTCGAGATCGACATCTTCGGCCAGTGGGTCGGCGGTGAGGTCGCGGCCGAGCCGCTGTATGACCCTGAAGGTCAGCGGTTGAGGGGCTGAGCACTGCTGCGCGTCGCCTGACAGACTGCTCGACCGATGTCGCACATTCCCGCATCCGTGCTCTCGGACGGAACGATCCTCGACCTCGTCGAGCGGGGGCGCATCAGGCTCGACCCCTGGGATCCGGAGATGGTGCAACCGGCCAGCGTCGACCTGCGCCTGGGCGACTCGTTCCGCGTCTTCCACAACCATCGGGCAACGGCGATCGATCTGCGCGACCCGCCGGCCAACCTGACCGAGGAGGTGGTTGTCGCCCCGGGTGAGGCGTTCGTGATTCACCCAGGCGAGTTCTGCCTGGGGCGCACGCTCGAGTGGGTGAGCATCCCTGATGACATCGTCGCCCGGATCGAGGGCAAGTCGAGCCTCGGCCGCCTCGGCCTGATCGTGCACGCCACCGCCGGCTTCTGCGACCCGGGGTTCGAGGGCACGCTGACGCTCGAGCTCAACAACCTGACGCGGGTGCCGATCCGGCTCTACCCCGACCTGCCGATCGCACAGCTGTCGTTCATGACGCTCGACCGGCCGGCGCGGCGGCCCTACGGGAGCCCCGGCCTGGGCAGCCACTATCAGGGCCAGCGAGCCGCGACCGAGAGTCGTTATGAGGGCGGGCCGGGAGCCGGCGATCCGGCCTGATACGGCCGCGGTGCAGGCGCCGCGTCCCGGCGAGCCCCCGAGTCACTAATCTGCATGCTGAGGGTTTGCTGGGTAGCAGAGACGAGATTATGAGCATGAGAGGATTGCGATGACCACGGAGACTGCGCAGCCCCACGACGAAGAGGGTGTATCCGTCCAGGACACGCTGACGATCGTCGATAACCGCACCGGCAAGACCTACGAGGTCCCGATCCAGGACGGGACCGTGCGCGCGATGGAGCTGCGCAAGATCAAGGTGGACGACGAGGACTTCGGGATCATGACCTATGACCCCGCGTACATGAACACGGCCTCCTGCCGCTCGTCGATCACCTACATCGACGGCGACAGGGGGATTCTCGAATATCGCGGCTACCCGATCGAGCAGCTGGCCGAGCAGTCAAGCTACCTCGAGGTCGCCTATCTGCTGATCCACGGCAAGCTCCCCAGCCAGAGGGAGCTCGATGACTGGGCGCACCTGATCACGACGCACACGTTCGTGCACGAGAACATCAAGGAGTTCATGCAGGGCTTCCGCTACGACGCGCATCCGATGGGCATGCTCGAAGCGTCGGTCGGAGCTCTCTCGACCTTCTATCCGGAGGCCGCCCATATCAAGGATGAGGAGCTGCGGATGATGCAGGTCGTGCGGCTGCTCGCGAAGATGCCGACGCTTGCCGCCTTCTCCTACCGGCACAACAAGGGCATGCCATACGTGTACCCGGACAACGATCTCAGCTACGCCGGCAACTTCCTGTCGATGATCTACAAGGTCGCGGAGCTGAAATACAACCCCGATCCCCGGCTCGAGCGCGCACTCGACGTGCTGTTCATCCTCCACGCCGACCACGAGCAGAACTGCTCGACCAGCGCCGTGCGCAGCGTCGGCTCCTCGCAGGTCGACCCCTATTCGGCGGTGGCGGCCGGCATCGCGGCCCTCTATGGCCCGCTTCACGGCGGCGCCAACGAGGCCGTCCTGCGGATGCTTCGCCGGATCGGCACACAGGACAACATTCCGGCCTTCATCGAGGGGGTCAAGGCCGGCGATGAGCGCCTGATGGGCTTCGGCCACCGGGTCTACAAGAACTTCGACCCGCGCGCCAAGATCATCAAGCAGGCGGTCGAGGATGTGTTCGAGGTGACCGGCAAGAACCCGCTGCTGCACATCGCGACCGAGCTCGAGAAGATCGCGCTCGAGGACGACTACTTCGTCTCGCGCAAGCTCTACCCGAACGTCGACTTCTACTCGGGCCTGATCTACGAGGCGCTCGGGATGCCGGTCGAGATGTTCCCGGTGCTGTTCGCGATCGGCCGCACCAGCGGCTGGATTGCGCAGTGGCTCGAGATGATCGATGACCCGGAGCAGAAGATCGCGCGCCCGCGGCAGATCTACACCGGCGGACGCGGAATCGACTACGTGCCGATGGGGGAACGTTCCTGAGATGCCGGAGGGCGTTACATCTGCCCGGCTCGACGCGGCGGCCGAGGGGCGATTCCTGCGGCTGCGCGACGGTCTCGGCGTGAGCTCGTTCGGGATCAACGTGCTGGTGCTCGAGCCGGGGCAGCGCAACCGCATCCACCGCCATCAGCGCCAGGAGGAGGTCTACGTCGTCCTTGACGGTGTGCTGACGCTGATGGTCGAGGGCGAGCCCAACGAATTCGTGGCCGGCGACGTGGTCCGGGTGGCTCCGACGGTCCGTCGCCAGATCGTCAGCCGTGGCCCGGCCACCCTCCGCCTGCTCGCGCTCGGCGGCGAGGCCGCGCACGAGCACGCTGCGCGTGACGCGGAGGCGTTCAACGCCTGGGACGAGTCCGAGCCGGGGACGCCGCAGACGGTGCCGGTGCCCGAGGACCTGCCCGCCTCCGAGCTGGCCTGATCAGTTGGGTGGCTCGGCCCGCTGGCCGGCCACCCCCGCGAAGGTGTCGGGCAAACGGTCAGTGGGCGACCGGTTTCGGCACGGTCTCCGAGGGCGCCAAATTCACCGGAGCCGTGTGTGCCACGAAGTCACGTTGTCGGATCAGCGCCAAGGACAGCGCGCCGGCCACGAATGCGACGCAGGCCGAGATCAGCAACAGCTCGTTGAGCGTCGATGCAAAGGTGGCGCGGAGCGTCGCGGGCGTAGCGCCGGCCATGTTGTGAGCAAAGATGGTGCCGAGCGTGGCGACTGCGGTGGCGAGGCCGACCTGCCGGAAGGTGTTGTTGATCCCCGATGCCATGCCGGCGTCCTGCGGCGCGACGACGCCGATCGCGGTCGATGCCAATGGCGGGTTCACGAGCCCGGCGCCGGCGCCGGCAACGATGAAGCCGGCGAGCAGCGCCGTCCAGTCGGAACCGGCTGTGAGACCACGCATCAGCAGCAACCCGACGCCGACGATCAGCAGCCCCGGCCCGATCAGCCAGCGTGTCGGCACCCGCTGCGACGCGCGCCCGGCCGGGATCGCGGTCACCATCATCGAGAAGGTGATGATCGCCTGGCGTAGGCCCGCCTGCAGCGGTGAGAACCGCTGCGCGATCTGCAGGTAAAGCGTGATGTAGAGCAGCATCGCGAACAGCGAGCCGTTCATGCCGAAGCCGGCGATCGAGCCCCCCACGAACGTGGGCTTGCGGAACAGCCGCAGATCGAACATCGGCTCGCGTCGCTTGCGCTCGATCAGCGGGAAAGCGGTGAGCAGAACGGCCGAAGCGACCAGCGCCACGATCACGTGCGTGCTCCCCCACCCGTCGCGGCCCGCCTCGATCAGCCCGTACACCAGCGCGAACAGGCCGGCGGTGAAGACGATGAAGCCGGGCACGTCGATCCGACGGGCCTGCGGCGGACGGAATTCTCGCACGCGTGTGAGCGTGATCAGGATCGCGAGCACGCCGATCGGCAGGTTCACGAAGAAGATCCAGCGCCAGCTGAGCTCGCTGGTGAGCAGGCCGCCGAGCAGCGGTCCGATCCCGGTCGCGGCGCCGGCGACGGCACCCCAGATCCCGAATGCAAAGCCACGTTCCTTCCCGGTGAAGGTCTGCGCCACCAGGGCCAGGGCGGTCGGCAGGATCGTGGCACCGCCAATGCCCTGGAAGGCGCGGCACAGCACGAGCATCAGGCCCGAGCTCGAGACGCCGCACAGCAGCGAGCCGAGCGTGAAGACCGTGAGACCGCCGGCGAACACGCGCCGGCGGCCAAGAATGTCGCCGAGCGAGCCGAACACCAGAAGCAGCGAGGCCAGCGTCAACGAGTATGCGTCGATCGTCCACTGCACGTCCGAGAAGCTGGTGTGCAACGACGCGCGGATGCTCGGCAACGCGACGATGATGATCGTCACGTCGACCAGCAGCATGAAGGTCCCGAGGCAGGCGGCGAACAGCGTCCAGTTCTTGTGGAGGGTGTTGTCGCTCGTCATGTATCGCAGAGAGTATCACAAGACCTTGTGATCACAAGGTCTTGTAGAGTTCTTTCTTGCCGGCGGCTTCGCCGATAGGCTGCCCCGGAACCTGACATGGGTAACGACAAGTCCGACATCGAGAGGTTCTCCGCGGATGCGCCCGGCAGCGACAACTTCGGCCACCTGCTGTGGGAGATATCCGCGCGCTGGGCGGCCCGCTCCGAGCCGCGGCTCGCCAGCACACAGCTGACGTTCGCCTCGGCGGGCGCGCTCGCCAGGATCGCCACGAGTCCGGGCATCACGGCGAGCGCGCTCGCACGAGAGGCCTTCAAGACCCAGCAGGCGATCAGCCAGGTCACGGGACGCCTGGAACGGCTCGGTTACGTCGAGCGGCGCGTCGGCGGGGGCCGCGGTGTCGGGCTCCATATCACCGCCGCGGGCGAGAGGGCGCTGGCCGAGGAGATCGCGATCGAGGCGATGATGGAGCAGGAGGCCCGGACTCTCCTCGGCGCGGCGCTGTACGCGGAGCTCAAGGAGCGGCTGCTGCTCGCGCGCGACGCTATCGCTGACGCGGACTGACGACGTCGCGCAGGCCTTCGCCAACGAGATTGAAGGCGATCACGGTCACCATGATCAGTGCGCCGGCGGGGTACACCTCCCACCAGTAACCGTCGAACAGGTAGCTGGTGCCCTGGGAGAGCATCCCGCCCCAGCTGGCGGCCGGCGGCGGCAGCCCAAAGCCCAGGAAGCTGAGCGTCGCCAGCAGGATGATCGCGTCCGCGACCTGGAAGGTGGCGGTGACGATGATCGTGCCCAGCGCGTTGGGCAGCAGGTGGCGCGCGATCGTTCGTGTACGCCCGGCGCCCATCGCGCGCGCCGCCTGAACGTATTCGCGCGCGGCGAGGCTGAGCGTCTCACCGCGCACCAGCCGCGCCGGGCCGACCCACGAGAGCAGTGCGATCACGCCGATCAGGAGCAGCACCGTCGGCTGCACGATCGTCGCGAGGTAGATCAGCACGAAGATCGCCGGGAGTGCCAACAGCGTGTCGACGACCCGCATCATCAGCGCATCGAGCGCGCCTCCGGTGTAGCCCGCCAGTGCTCCCCAGAGCGACCCCAGCAGCGTCGCCAGCAGCGCGACCGCGACCGCGATCTCGAGCGTCACTCGCCCGCCGACCATCAGCCGCCCAAGCACGTCGTAGCCGTTGGCGTCGGTGCCGAGCGGGTGGCCGTTCCCCGGCGCCATGCTGGTGATGGCGATGTTCGCCTGTACCTGATCGGTGGGGTAGACCAGCGGCCCGAGGAAGCAGAACAGGACCAGCAGCCCGATCACCGCGAGTCCGGCCACCCCGCGCCGGTGCCGCAGGAACTCGCGCATCATCGCGTCCACCCGCCCGCGGGGGTGCGTCGTCGCAGACCGGCGTTCCACCCGGTTCTCACTCGCGGATCGAGGAACGCATAGGCGATGTCCGCGATCAGGCTGCCGAGCACGGTCGCCACGCCCACCAGGAATGTGACCCCGAGCTCGACCGGGTAGTCGGCGCCCGAGGCGGCGGTCCAATAGCTGAGGCCGATGCCGGGGATGTTGAACACGTACTCGACCACGAGTCCGGCGGTGAGCAGCATCGGAACCGACATGCCGACGAGCGTGACGACCGTCAGCAGCGAGTTGCGCAGCACGTGGCGGCCGAGCACGAGACGTTCGGGCAGGCCCTTGGCGCGGGCAAGGCGAACGTAGTCCTGGGCGAGCGTGTCGATGGTCGCAGAGCGCGCGTAGCGACTGAACCAGGCGACGTTGATCAGGGTCAGGGTCAGCACCGGCAGGATCAGCCCACGTGGGTCGGCCAGGATCCCCGCGGTCGCACCTGACTGGCCCGCCTCCGGCGGCAGCAGGTGCGCCCCGATGCTGAACACCGCGATCAGCACCAGCGCCAGCCAGTAGGACGGCATCGAGTAGAGCGCCAGGCTCGCGGCGGTCGCGGCATGGTCGAAGGCGCTGTTGCGACGCGCCGCCTGGGCGATCCCCAGCGGGATCGCGATGAGCAGCGCGAAGAGGAGGCCGAGCGTGACCAGGATCAGGTCGTTTGGAGCCTCGTGCGCGATCAGCGAACCGACGCTGCGGTTCAGCTTGTACGAGTAACCGAGGTCGCCACGGAGCAGGTGTCCCAGGAAGTCCAGGTACTGGACGACGACCGGGTGATTCAGCCCGTTGGCCGCTCTGAAGGAGGCGACCGCCTGCGGGCTCGCGCGCGGCCCGAGGATCGCGTGGGGGAGGCTGCCGGGCGTGAGCTGCTCGAGGATGAAGACGATCAGCGTGACCCCGATCAGCACGCCGACGGCCTGCGCCAGGCGGCGCACGAGGAAGGCCGTCATCGCCGGCCTGTCGCGGAGTGGGTCACGCCGCGGTCTGTCACCTCGTGAAGTACCACTCCTCTGGGCTCAGGTAGCCGTAGGCGTTGGGGGTGGCGCCGGCGAGGTTTGATTGAAAGCTGAGCAGCGTGCCCGGTGAGGGCTGCCAGAAGTCCGGCAGTTGCTGACGCACGGCGTTCGCATATGCGTCCAGTGCCCTCTGTGCGTCCGCCGCCGGGGTCGTCGTCGTGTTCCTGATCAGACGGTCCACGTGTGAGTTCGAGTAGCTGCCGACATTGCCGAGCGCGCCGGTCTGGAAGATCTCCTCGCCGGTCGGGTAGTGGTCGGGCGCGAACACCCAGGCGCTGCCGTACTGGCCCAACTGCCAGTCGCACGTGGAGCTGCTCGGCTTGCACGGCTCGATCTCGGCATCGATCGTGGCGGTGGTGACCTCCTTCAGCCCGATCTGAATGCCGACCTGCCTGGCGTCCGACTGCAGGTCGACCATCGCGCCGTCGGTCGAGGACATGCCGCTCGGGTACATCAGCGTGAATCGCAGCGGCTTTCCCGCCGGGACACCGGCGCCGCACTCACCGGCGCCGGTGCCGGGGTCCCGGCAGGTGGTGACACCGTCCGCCACAACCTTCCAGCCGTGCCTGCGGAGGATGCGCGCGGCGGTTGCGATGCTGAACGGATACGGATCCTCGCGCGACCGCGCGTTCGAGTATGGGTTCGCCGGCTGCGATGGAACGGGGCTGTAGGTGGGAACGCCGATCCCCTGGTAGTAGGCATGGATCCAGCCCCGCTGGTCGACCAGGTGCTGGAACGCCTGACGGAAGTACAGCTGCCTCAGGATCGGGCCGACGGTCGGGTTGTTGAAGTTCGGCTCGAAATAGTCGAAGCCGTAAGGCTGAAACTGGCTCAGCCTGTAGCCCTGGGCCCTGAGCGAGGAACTCTGGGGAACGTCGGTGTCCGGCACGTAGCCGGCGGAGATCTGGGGTTCCGAGCCGCCTCCATCGCCCTTCGCGGAGCCGCTTCTCAGCACCGAGAGCTCAGCCTCCTCGCTGGTGAAGGGAAGCTCGACGAACTTCGCGAGCTTCGGTCTGTTCGCCCCGTCGTATTCGGTGTTCGGCACGAAGGTCGCCTGGCCATCGGCGGTGAGCTGCTTGAGCCTCCAGGGGCCGTCCACGATCGACCAGATCGGGCTCGTCGCGTAGGTCGAGAGGTCCTTCGCCTGGGCGTTCAGCATCGCGTACACCGCGCGCGCGCCTGCCGGGGTCGTGTCGGCTGTGGGAGGCCCAGTCTGCAGCGGGCAGAACTCGCCGGGACGGCAGCTCGTATCCCACTCCAGTGGCAACGGCGTGATCTGCGACAGCTCGTTGCCGGTGAACCAGATCGGGTTGTAGCTGCGATCGAGCGTCAGCCGGACGGTGCGGAGCCCGCTGGCGCGCGCCGCGGTGACGTTGTCAGGGAAGCCGCCCGGCACGTACGACGCCCACTGGCCCCTGTTGGCCTTCAGCAGGTTGATCCAAAAGATCACGTCACGGGCGCTGACCGGCTCGCCGTTTGACCAGCGTGAGCGCTTGAGCCTGATCGTCACAACCCGGTCGTGGTCGCTGTAGGAGGGCCTGTCCGCGAGCGACAGGGGGTAGTCGACGCCCGGCCTGCCGCGGTCGCCGAACCAGTACAACGGCCGGTACATCAGCGTCTGAAACTCGTAGACGTTCTCATTCGAGTAGTACTGGCCCGAGATCAGCGGGAAGATGTAGTTCGGGGGCTGCAAGGGCTGCTCCGCCCAGTAGGCGGTGCCGCCGCTCACCGGCGTGCCGGTGCTGGCGGTCACCTGCCGGGCACCGGTCGGAGGGCCGCCGCCCGATGACGAGCCTCCGCAGGCGGCCACGCCGACGATTGCGGCCACGGCCGCCAACCCCACGCGCCAATTGCGAATCACTGCGCTCTCCCTCCGCCGGCATGACCCGGATCAGGTTCTACGGTCGGCGCCGTCCGACGCCCTCTCAGCCCTGTGGGCTCCCGCGTTGTTCAGCGGAGTCTAGGCGAGCCCGCAGGCGTTGCCAACCTTCGGCGAGCCGCTGGTAGGGTTCGCCGCAGTCCAGTCCAGTGAGCGGCGGAACCCGCCGGGATAGCGTGTGCGAGTGAATGTCTGCGCCCAGTGCGCCGCCGAGTTGGCGGCGAGTGCGAAGTTCTGCAGCGAGTGCGGGACTCCGGTCGCTGACGTCCCGGCTGTCCCCGACCAGCGTCGGACGGTGACCGCGCTCTTCTGTGACCTGTCCGGCTCGACCGCCCTGGGCGAGTCGATTGACCCGGAGGCACTGCGGTCGATGTTGGCTCGCTACTACGAGCAGATGCGCGCGATCGTAGAGCGCCACGGGGGCAGCGTCGAGAAGTTCATCGGCGATGCGGTGATGGCCGTGTTCGGGGTGCCGGTGGTCCATGAGGATGATGCCTTGCGGGCGTGCAGGGCGGCGCTGGAGATGCGCGACGCGTTCCCGGGCCTGCAGCTCAACGGGCGGATCGGGGTCAACACCGGGGAGGTCGTGACCGGGCCTTCGGCAGCGAGCGATCGGGTCGGTGCCGACCGCCTGGCCACCGGCGATGCGATCAACGTGGCCGCACGCCTCGAGCAGGCCGCTGCGACCGGGGAGGTCCTGATCGGAAGCGGCACGCGACGGGTGCTGCGCTCGCTTGTGGAGGTCGGTGAGCGCCGTGAACTCACGCTCAAAGGCAAGCGCGAGCCCGTTGTCGCCTATCCGCTGTCCGCCGTCGTCGACGATCCGGCTTCAACTCGACGCCTGGACGTGCCGATCGTCGGGCGTCAGCGCGAGCTGCGGCTGTTGAACGAGGCCTGGGAGCGGGCCTGCACGGAGCGCAGCTGTCAACTGTTCACGGTCCTGGGTGACGCCGGCGTAGGTAAGTCTCGGCTCGTGCTTGAGTTCCTCGCGGGCCTCCGGGACGTGCCCGTGCTCACCGGGCGCAGCTTCTCCTACGGCGAGGGGATCACCTACTCACCGGTCTTGGAGATGCTCACGCTGACCGATACCAGGCCGTCGGACCCGCGTGCCGCGATGGTGCTGGCGACGCTGCTGGGGGAGCGCGACGACACGATCGGGGCGGATGAGATCGCCTGGGCCTTCCGGCGGCTTTTGGAGGAGTTGGCGCCGGTCGTCTGCGTGTTCGATGACATCCACTGGTCGGAGGAGACGCTCCTGGATCTGATCGACCACGTCGCCGACTGGAGCCAGGATGCGCCGATCCTGGTGCTCTGCCTCGCGCGTCCGGAGCTGCTGGATCATCGGACGGGCTGGGCAGGTGGCAAGCTCAACGCGACCACGGTGTTGTTGGAGTCGCTGAACTCGAGCGAGGCCGACGAGCTCGTGGCACAGCTGCTCGGCGAGGTTGAGCTCTCTGCGGATCTGCGCGGACGCATTCTCGCCTCTGCTCAGGGCAACCCGCTGTTCGTCGAGGAGATGCTGGCGATGGCCACTGAGACCGACGGAAGCGTCGAGGAGATCAGTGTCCCACCGACCGTCCAGGCGCTGCTGTCCGCCCGGCTCGGACAGCTTGACCGCGCTGACCGCACGGTTCTTGAGCGCGGCGCCGTCGAGGGACAGGTGTTCCATCTGGCCGGAGTGGCGGCGCTTGAAGAGGCGCCCGACGCCGAGTTGCCGCGCCGAGCGATGATGCTCGTGCGCAAGCAGCTTGTCCGACCCGAACGCGCGCAGCTGAGTGGCGAGGATGCCTTCCGTTTCCGCCACATGCTGATCCGTGATGCGGCCTACGACGGATTGCCGAAGGCGGTGCGGTCAGATCTGCATGAGCGCTTCGCCGCCTGGCTCGAGGCCCGTGGCCAGGATCTTCCCGAGCTTGATGAGATCGCCGGGTACCACCTGGAGCAGGCGCACAGGTACCGCATGCAGCTCGGGTTGCTGGATGCTCGCACGCAGGAGCTGGGAGAAAGGGCCGCCGAGCGTCTGAGGACTGCGGCTGATCGAGCGCTCCTCCGGAATGACGCGTCAGCTGCCGTGAGCCTCTACCGGCGCCTGTTGGATCTGGCGCCCGCGGGAGTGATCGATTGCCGCCACGAGTCCCGGCTGATCCTCTCGTTGCTGGATGCCGGCCGCTTCGAGGAGGCCGAGACCCGGACGGCGGAGCTAGCTCGGCGAGCGGCCGCGGCCGCTGAGCGAGGCGCCGAGCTGCTGGCGGACGTGCTCCGAGCGTGCATGGATGTGCAGGTCGGCGTGTGCACGTTCGACGAACTGGGTGCGAGAGCCCGCGCACTTATGGCCATCGCGGAGCCGGTGGCCGACGACGACCTGCTGGCGATCGCATGGCTCGCGATCAGCATGGTCAACAACGGCAGATGCCGCTGGGCGGCGGTGGGCGAAGCCGCCGAGCGGGCGGCGGAGCACGCCCGGCGTTGCGGGGATCTGGCCTTCGAGCGGCACCTCCTGAGCAACGCGGTGATGGCTCACCTGGTGGGCCCGACGCCCGTGGCTGAGGCGCGAGTCTGGTTGGACGCGCGCGCAGCGCTGTTCGCGGACATTCGCTTCGTCGCGCTTCTGACCGCCCGATTGATCGCGCTGGAGGGTGACATCGAGGCGGCGCGCCGGCAGCTGGAGCTCGTGCGCGAGCGTGAGCTGGCGCTCGGCTCACGCCACGGGATCGCAATGGCCGCCTACATGGCACTGATCAACGAGCTGACAGCCGGTGATGCCGCGAGAGCCGTGGCGGAGGCGCGCGACGCGTGCGCGGCTCTGCGCGATCTCGGTCAGCTGGCGCATCTGTCAACGACCGCGGGCTTCGGAGCGCGCGCCTGCCTGCAGGCCGGCGACCACGTGGAGGCCGCTCACTTCGTAGAGGTTGCGGAAGAGACCGGCTCGGCCGACGACGTGATCACGCAGTCGCTGATCGGCTGCGCTCGAGGAACCCTGGCCGCGCGCAGAGGCGATCATGCCGAGGCCGAAAGCCTGATCAGGGCGGCCTGCGCGCTCTTGGACGACACCGACATGTCGACGGAAAAGGCCGAGGCCCGGGTCGAGCTCGCCGAGGCGCTGCTGCTCGCCGGTCGCCGTGATGAGGCGCTGGCCGAACTCGATACCGCCCTGGCGCTGTTCGAGGCCAAAGGCGTCGTCCCCGGTGAGCGCGGCACCCGGCAGCGGCGCGCGGAGCTGCTCTCCGCCTGAACCGCGGGCCTGCAGCTCATCCGGGAGCGTCGCAGCCGCCCGAGCCCGGGACGATCAGGTCGAACGACTCGAGCGGCCGGGCGCTGAAGTAGGCGCGCTCTGCGGCGAGCCAGTCCTCGTCCCACTCCTCGTCGCTGATGCGGGCGTGCAGGCGTTCGAGCCGGACCGGCTCAGGCGTATGGACGAAGACCGTGTGCGTGACCAGATCGGCGAGCGCGGTTGCTGCCGAGGACACGCCCTCGATCAGGAGGAGCTCGGCCGCAACCGCGCTCGCCTGTCGTCGCAGCGCAGGCCAGTCGTAATACTGCGCCATCGGCCGAGCCTCCTCGATCGCCCTCGCCTCGTGCAAGTGGTCATCGGTGTGCAGCACCACCGCCTCGCTCACGGCCGCGACCTCGGCCGCGAGCGTGGTCTTGCCAGAGGCGCCATAGCCGTCGATCGCCACCACCAGCGTCGGGCCGGTTCGGTGCGGCTGGACCCGTGGCGGTTGCGCACTCCAGCTGCGGATCGCCGCGAGGACCTGCTCGGCGCCGGGTGTCACAGCGTCAGCGTGCCGGCGTTGCGCCTCAGCCAGCTGACGTGGTCGCGGTAGTCCGGGCAGTGGCCCGCCAGCAGTGACCAGAAGCGCGGCGAGTGGTCCATCACGCGCAGATGGCAGATCTCATGCCAGATCACGTATTCGAGCACCGGCTCAGGGGCGAGCAACAGCCGCCAGTTGAAGCTGAGCGCGCCGCCGCGCGAGCAGCTGCCCCAGCGCGTGCGCTGGTCGCGGATGCTGAGGCGCGTGTGGCTCACGCCCAGGGCTGCGCAGGCGGGGCCGAGCCGTCGGCCGATCTCCTCACGCGCCATCCGGCGATACCAGCGCTCGATGGCGGCGCCGCGGTCGCCGCCGGCCGGTACCAGCAGGACCTCACCGCGGCGCGTGACGCGCTCGCGTCCGGGTTCCGGCGCCAGCGTCAGCGTCTGACCGAGGTACGGGACGCTGTCACCTCGGGCGAGCACCGCCGCGCGCTGCCGCCCGACGTCCGCGAGCCGCCGCTCGATCCAGGGTCGAAGCTCGGAAATCGCGTCCAGTGCGGCGCGCTGTGGCAGGCGCCGCGGCAGCACGACCTCGACCGTGCCGGCGCGGTCGACCGTTACTCGCACGCGGCGCGCTCGATCCGAGCGGCGGACCCGGTATCGGAGTGCCGGTTCGGGAGCTGAGGGCGGCGTTGGGAACAGCGGCTGCTGCACCGGTGGGGTGGGGAACGGCTCTGGCTGCTGGGACACGCCCCGAAAGGGTACGGTCCAGTCGCGACATGCCGACCATCCCGCAGCCACCGGACCGCTTCGGCGACGAGCTCGTGGAGCTGCGCGAGATCGCCGAATGGGATATCCCCGAGGTGCTGATCGCCCATCAGGATGACCCAGACCTGCACCGGCGTCTGGGTCGCGCCAAGGCTCCGACCGGCGCCGAACTCGGCCGCGAGGTCGAGCAGGCCGAGCCCGAGCGCCTGTCCGGCAGCTCGGTGAAGCTCGCCATCGTCGAGCCGGGCGAGAACGACTGCCGCGGGCGGGTTGAGGTCGACGAGATCGACTGGGGGCGGGGCGCCGCGACGGTCCGGGTGTGGGCGGCGCCACAGGTCCGCGAGCGAGGGTACGAGCAGCGTGCTGCCGAGATCGCCTCCGACTGGCTGCGCAGCGGGGTCGGGCTCGAGCACCTGAACGTGACGATCGTCACGTAGCCGGCCCGTTTTTGGTCAAGACCTCGGGTTCGGTGGGCACAAAGGGGTCATTTCGGCCCCCAAACTCGCCAAGCTTCGGTCCACGGCGCAATCGCCACCCCTTTAGACTGCGTCGCCAATGGCGTCGAGCTCGGTGATCGCACGGCAGTATTTCGAGGCGCTGGCGGATCGGGACCTCGATGCGGCCTCCAGCCACTGGGCGGCCGATGCGACCGATCTGGTCAGCGTCCGCTTCGGGGAGCTGTTCGAGGCCTTCCCGGATCTGCAGATTGAGGTGCTCGACACGATTACGCAGCGCGGCCGCTGCGTGGTCCGCTGGCGTGCAACCGGAACCTTCATCGGCCCGGGCCGGATCCAGGGCTTTGAGCCGAACGGCGGCCGTATGGAGGTCGACGGCTGTGACGTGCTCGAGGTCCGCGACGACACCATCGTGAGCGGTGACTTCTACCTCGACGGCGCCGCCGTGATCCAGCAGCTCGGGCTGATTCCCGCTCCACGCTCCGTCACCGCTCTGGCCAACACCCGCACGCGGCTTCGCAACACCGTCTACGGGGCCGAGCCGGAGGCGATCGGTGCCGGCGTCTGGGTGTTGCGCGGAGGTCTCGCGAGGCGCATGAACGCCTACCTGATCGAGGACGAGGGCGGCCTGACCGTCTTTGATACCGGCTCGGCGCAGATGACCGGTGCGATCCGCGCCGCCGCGGCCCGGTTCGGCGGGATCCGGCGCGTGGTCCTCGGGCATGCCGACTGCGGCGCACGTGGCGGCGCCGCCGGCCTCGACGCGCCGGTCTACTGCCATCCGCTGGAGCGGCTCGCGGTCGAAGCCGCCACGCCCTACCGTGACTACTGGGACCTGAGCCTGCTGAAAGGCTGGGCGCGGCCGTTTTATCCGCGCCTGTTGGCGTCCTGGGACGGGGGCGCGATCGAGCCCGCCGGCTCTGTCGAGGAGGATGATGAGGTCGCCGGATTCAGGGTCCTGCACCTGCCCGGGCACGCCCCCGGCCTGATCGGGCTGTACCGGGCAGAGGATGGTCTGGCGCTCGTCTCTGACCTGCTGTTCACGATCAATCCGGAGACCGGCCTGGGGGCCGCGGCGCACGTGCCGGATCGGGCCTTCAACCTCGACACCGACCAGGCCCGCGAGTCGATCCGGCGGCTTGCTGCGCTCGATCCGAAGGTCGTCTGGCCCGCACATGCCAGACCCGTCTCCGGGGATGACGTGCAGCTGCAGCTGCAGCGTGCCGCCTCGGCGGCGGTCTGACAGCTCGATTGCGGCCTCTCGAGCGCATGGGAAAGCGTGGGCGCAGGCGCTCGGGCGGGGCCGGTGAACAGCAGGTCACCGGCCCCGAGATGACGGCTCCAACGACGACCTACAGCGATCCTGAAGGCGGCGAGCTCGAACTCCGCGGGTCGATGACTCCGCGCGCACGGGCCGAGTACAGCGCCACGCTCGCCGGCGGTTTGAACCGGGAGGATGCCTGGCAGCGCGCGACCGAGCTGCTGTTCGAGCGGCTCGCGGCATCGTGGACGATCGCCGGAGTTCGTACGGACCGGCAACGGGAGCTGCTCGCGCGCTACCGGATGGCCGGTGGCGATGAGCGGCGGTTCGTGCGGGCGAGCCTGCGCGCCCATGTCGCGGATAACTTCCCCGAGCTCGAGGCTCCATGATCGACGCCGACGCGTTCGCGGCGCTGCTGGCCGATTGGTGCCTCGAGGTGCAGCCGCGCCAGCAGATCCTGATCGAGTGCGGCACGCTCGCGCAGGCGCTGGCGGTCGCGCTGCATCGGGCCGTGCTCCAACGCGAGGCGTGGCCGCTCTTGCGGCTCGCCCCGCCGGGCCTCGAGGCCGACTTCTACCGCCACGCGCGTGATGCCCAGCTCGACCGAGTCGCTCAGATCCAGCTTTCCGAGTTCGAGCACGCCGACGCGAGCGTGCGGGTCGGTGCGCCGGCCGACGTGAACGCGCTGGCGGCGATAGATCCGCACCTGGTCTCGCGGCACGCACGCGCCCAGGCTCCGCTGCGGGTCGCTCGAGCGCAACGCCGGTGGTGCGTGACGATCTGGCCGACGCCGGCGCTGGCGAAGCTGGCAGGCATGGAAGAGCAGGCATATGTGGAATTCGTCGAGCGGGCGCTGTTCCTCGACCGGCCCGACCCGGTGGCGGCATGGGCACGCCTGCGCGACCGGCAGGCGGAGCTGATCGGGCGGCTCGCGCCGGCGCGCGAGATCCGGATCGAATCCGCCGGGACTGACCTGCGACTCAGCGTCGAAGGGCGCACATGGGTCAACTCGGACGGGCGGCGCAATATGCCCAGCGGCGAGGTCTTCACGGGTCCGCGCGAACGCTCCGCCAACGGGACGATCCACTTCGACGTGCCCTCGAGGGGGCGCGGGGCGGACGTGTCCGGGGTGGAGATCCGCTTCAGGGACGGCGAGGTCGCGGCGGCCCGCGCCACCGTGGGCGATGAGCATCTGCAGGCGGCGCTCGCGACCGATCGCGGCGCCCGCCACCTCGGAGAACTGGGGATCGGCACCAACACCGGGATCGACCGTGCGACCGGTTCGACGCTGCTGGACGAGAAGATCGCCGGGACCGTACATCTCGCCCTGGGCAGCTCGTACCCGGAGACCGGCGGCGTCAATAGCTCCGCACTGCATTGGGACCTGATCTGTGACCTGCGCAAGGGCGGGCAGCTGAGCGTCGATGGTGACGTCCTGATCTGCGATGGAGCCTTCACTTAGAACGTCTTTGGGCTAGGGCGCGCGGTGCTACGGCGCCAGCTCAGCACGGGGTTCAGTAGGGTGTTTTGCGTGCTGGCGATCAAAACTCGGGTGCGTTAGGTGCGTCGCACAAAGATCGTCGCCACCATCGGCCCGGCATCGCGCGAGCCCGAGGTTCTGGTGCGCCTGGTCGAGGCCGGGATGGATGTGGCGCGCCTGAACTTCTCACACGGGAACCTCGAACTCCACGCTGAGAACGCCGAGCGTGTCAGGGCCGCGGCGAGCGCCGCCGGACGCCAGGTCGCGGTCCTCCAGGATCTGCCGGGCCCGAAGCTGCGCGTCGGCGCGATCGAGAACGACTATGCCGACCTCAAGCCCGGCGACGGGCTTGTGCTGACGTGCGGTTCGACCGCCGTCGGCAATGAGCACAGGCTCTCCGTCAGCTGGGGCGGCCTGGCAGATGCGGTCGACCCCGACGACGTGATCTACCTGGCCGACGGCAAGATCCGGCTGCGGGTCGGGGCGGTGCGTCCCGGTGACGGCGAGGTCGAGACGATCGTCGAGGTCGGCGGTGCTGTCGCATCGCGTCAGGGGTTGAATATCCCCGGCTCGACCCGGGGGCTGCAGGCGGTGCCGGCCGAGGACCTCGAGATGCTGCGCTTCGGGGAGGAGATCGGCGTCGACCTGGTCGCGCTTTCGTTCGTCCGCAGTGCCGAGGACGTCACCAGCGTGCGCAGGCACACGCGCCTCCCGCTGATCGCGAAGATTGAGAAGCCGCAGGCGATGGAGGCTGCCGAGGACATCATCCGCGCCGCCGATTGCGTGATGGTCGCGCGCGGCGACCTGGGGATCGAACTGCCGATCCAGGAGGTGCCGCTCGCGCAGAAGCGGCTGCTGAAACTGGCCGGCCAGCTGGCGCGGCCGTCGATCACGGCCACCCAGATGCTGGACTCGATGGTCTCCTCGCCGCGTCCGACCCGGGCCGAGGCGACAGACG
This sequence comes from uncultured Conexibacteraceae bacterium, assembly GCA_963761675.1. GTDB lineage: Bacteria > Actinomycetota > Thermoleophilia > Solirubrobacterales > Solirubrobacteraceae > Palsa-465. The sequence continues at coordinate 70,228 of CAVXIA010000001.1, read as the reverse complement.
TCGCCAACGCGATCTTCGACGGGACCGATGCGGTGATGCTCTCTCAGGAGACTGCCGTGGGCCAGTACCCGGTCGAGACGGTCGCGATGATGGCGTCGATCGCCGAGCACACCGAGCAGGCCCTGCCCTACCGCGAATGGAACGAGGAGCGTGTTCGTCGCGACGCTCGCGACCCCGCCTACACGGTTGCGCACAGCGCCTGCGCGGCCGCTCGCGAACTGCATCTCGCGGCGATCATCACACCGACGCTGTCAGGACGCTCAGCCAGGTTGGTCGCGTCGCATCGCCCCAACGTGCCGATCTACGCGCTCTCGCCAGGGCGCGAGACCGTACGCCGGTGCGGCTTGATCTGGGGAGTGCGTGCGGCGTCGATGCGGCGCCATGAGGTCACCGAGGCGCTGATCGCCGACTCGGCGCGGAGGGTGGTCGAATTGGGCTGGGTGAAGCCCGGTCAGCGGGTGGCGATCACGGCCGGTCTGCCGAGCGGGCGCCCCGGAACGACCAGCCTGGTGCAGATCCAGCGGGTCTGAAGCGGCGCTGGCGCGAACAATGGCAATCCAGTTCGCAGGACGGACACTGAATTGCCAAAGATCGCAGACGAGGCAACCCGAGCAGCCTCAGATCGCGGCGGGTCGCCCGGCGTAGAAGGCCGCCTCCTGCTCGCCCAGAGGCGTCGCCGGAGGGTCGTCGTAATACCACTCGCGCGCGATCCTGTGAAAGTTGCCGCGTGAACGCAGCTGTGCAATCACCGCGAGCGTCAGCATCTCCATGCGCCGGCCGAAGATGTGGTCGGGCGGCGCCGACTCCTGACGCAGCTGCCCGAAGTACTCGGAGCGCGGGTCGCTCATGTCGATCATCACCTGTGTCGCGTACTCGGGAGTGATCTCGATCTCCTCGTCGACCGTGTACCAGGAGGTGGCAGCCCGGAAATGCTCGAGTACACGCTCGGGATCGAACCTTTCCGGATCCGGGAAGAAGCCGACATCGGTCCCGAGCTGCATGATCCTGTCAGTGTCGCCCTCGACGACGGCGCGGGCCATCTCCATCTCGAGTTCGACCGAACCGGCCGGCATGCGCTTGAACAGGCCGAAGTCGAAAAAGGCCACGCGACCATCGGACAGCAGCATCGAGTTGCCCGGGTGGGGGTCACCGGAGAATTGATGGTGGCGGTACATGCAGCCGAAGTAGAAGCGGAACAGGATCTCGCCGACGCGGTCGCGTTCGGCCTGCGAGCGGGTCTTCACCTGCTCGAAATCGGCGCCGGCGACGAACTCGGTCACAAGCACGCGCTCGCGCGAAAGCGAGGTGATCACGTCAGGCACGACGATGAACGGGTGCCCGCGGTGGATCCGCGCGAGCGTGCGCTGGTTCTGTGCCTCGAGCTCGTAGTCGAGCTCCTCCTCGATCCGTTGGCGTATCTCGCCGCCGACCGTCTTGGGGTCAAGCCCGGGCGCGATCCGCTTCGCGAGCCGTAGGATCATGCCGAGGTTCTGGAGGTCAGCGCGAACAGCTGCGGCCACGCCGGGGTACTGCACCTTGACCGCGACCTCGCGCCCGTCGTGCAAGCGGGCGCGGTAAACCTGGCCAATTGAGGCGGCCGCCACCGGCTGTTCGTCGAACTCGCCGAAGATCTCATCGAGCGGCTGATCGAGCTCCTGCTCGATCACCTTGCGCATGTCCTTGAAGGAGACGGTCGGCGCGGAATCCCGAAGCTGCGCCAGCCTGCGTTGGAACTCGTCGCGGTGCTCAGGCGGGATCAGGCCGGTGTCGAGGAACGACAGCACCTGGCCGACCTTCATCGCGGCGCCCTTCATCGTCCCCAGAGCGATCACGATCTGCTCTGCCGCCTCCATGTTGCGGCGCTCGAGCGCCGCCTCGCGTCCCTCCTTGGAACGCGCGACGTTGCCGGCGATCGTGCCCGCCTGCCGCAGCGCCTGACTGGCTGCGAGCGTGCCGATCTTGGCGGTCCGCTGAACCCTCGACTTGGGGATCTTGCTGCCGTCAGCCATCGTTTGCCATCAGCCGCCGGGAGGCTCGTTCGTGCCCGGGCGTCTACTGCGAGACGCTTCGCGGGTCGGGATCGTCGACGACCACCTGAGATCCGGGCACGATGTCATCGCTACCGTCCGGCCATCGCACCCACGCCTTGTGGCCGCCGTCGTAATCGTCGCCCAGCAGGACCAGCGTTGCCGGCTCCCCCATCGCTCTGCAGGACCCGCTCCCCTCGGGCTCGTGTCCGCTCCAGATTCGCACGAAGCGGTTGTGATCGAGCTCCTGCGCGACGGTTGTCGGCTCCGTGTGGCCGGGGTGGATGCGCGTCTGCGCCGGCAGCGTCAGCAGCGTGTCCATGACCGAGCTTTTGAGGTCGGCATAGGTCGTGTGTCCAGGCGCGCGCACGCCGCCGACCGATCCCTTGAACAGCGTGTCGCCGGTGAACAGGTCTGTGCCGTCTATCAATAGCGACACCATTCCGGCGGTGTGGCCGGGCGTGTGAAGCAGCTCGATCGTGAGATCACCGACGGTCAGCGTCTCGCCGGGCAGCAGGTCACCCGTGGCCTGGGGGACGGCCGAGCGCTCGAGCGGGTGGATCAGAACCGGCGCCCGCGGATGCCGCGCGATCACGGTGTCGAGCTCGGCGATGTGGTCATGGTGGTGATGGGTCAGGAGCACATATGCGAGCTCATAACCGCCACGCTCGAGCAGATCGAGCAACGGCTCCACCGGTCCGCCGGCGTCGATCATCACAGCCTTCAGGGTGCTGTCATCCAGTACCAGATAGGTGTTCGACAGCCACGGCCTGCTCATGCTGCGTTCGATGATCACTCAGAAGAGCGTAACCGTTTGATCGTCCATTGCTCGCTGTCCGGGGCGTGCCGCCGCTGGTACCGTTGTTCTCGGCCATTCGTCCGGTCGTCCACGAGGCTTGCGATTCGGCGGACGTGGCGCTATCACCTCTCGAGATGGATGGGGAAGCTCCTCTCTCGCTGGGCGGCGAGAGCATCGGTCAGGCGCGCGATTCCAACGCCGCGCAGGAAGGCGCTCGCGCGATTCTCGACGCGGTCGCGGTTGGCTACATGGTCACAGCGGAGCAGCGGATCGTCGAGGTCAACCAGACGCTCTGTGACGTGCTCGGGTTCAACCGTGAGGAGCTGCTCGGTCAGACGATGCCGTGGCCGTTCACCCCGCCGGAGGGAATCGAGCTCAGCCACGCGCTCCGCGAACGGGTCCTGACGCAGGCGCTCGAGAGTGACCACGGCCGCAGCGACCCGATCGAGCTGCCGATGATGCGCAAGGACGGTCGCCGCTTCGTCGGCGAGGTAACGGTCGCGCCGGTGCGCGACCAGGGCGGCGCGGTCAGGGCCTGGGTCAGCACGATCCGCGACATCTCGAGTCGGCATGACTACCAGATCGAGCTCGAGCGGCTTGCGACGCACGATCCGCTGACGGGCCTGGCCAACCGTCGCCTGTTCGACGAGCGGCTCGAACAGGAGCTGGCGGACGCGGTCAGACGCGAGCGCCCGTTGGGAGTGGCGATCCTCGACCTCGATCAGTTCAAGTCCGTCAACGACAGGCATGGCCACCCCGTGGGCGATCGCGCATTGCGTGAGGCTGCCGAGCGGCTCGCGCGCGTGATCCGCAAGGCTGACCTGCTTGCGCGTATCGGTGGCGAGGAGTTCGCCTGGATCCTGCCAGAGGTCCACTCCCACGGAGCCTGGGCTGCGGTGGAGCGCGCACGTCGGGCAATCTGCGACGAGCCGTTCGAGGGCGTCGGGCGGATGACGATCTCGATCGGGGTCGCGTTGAGGGGCGATCTCCAGGATGCGGCGCAGCTGTACGAGCATGCCGACGAGTCGCTGTACCGGGCCAAGCGCGATGGCCGCGACCGCAGCATCATGTGGCGCCCATCCGAGCCGGCCGCCGAACTCAGATAGCCTTCGGTGCAGATGGCCGAAGGCGGACGCAGCAAGATCTCCTACCTGCTCGAGCGGCTCGCTCAGGGTGTCGCCGCGCACGACCGGGAGAACCCCGGCCACCACACCTGGGGTATCGGGATGGCGCACTTCGATATCGAACGGCTTGGGCTCGAGGAGGGCGAGGAGATCCTTCCCGGCATCGTGCTGCAGGCCGACGGCGGCGTCACCGGTGCCTTCCGCGTGCTGTGCGACGGCGACCATAACCGTGACGAGGAGGAGTCTGAGCAGGAGGTCGTCGACGCTGTGGCCGAGGAGGCGCGCGAGCTCGAGATCGTCACGCCCGGTGGCGGCGGCGAGGAGCTCGTCCCGCCGGTTCGGCCGCCGTTCTGACCCGGCGTGCCAGTCGACGCTCAGGTGCTGGCGAGAGGGCCGTGGGAACCTGGAGCCATCCAGGTCGCCTGGCGGCCGGACCCCTTTCAGCCCGACGCCGGCGCAACCCTCGCAGCGGACCGGATGCTCCAGCAGTTGCGCGAACGCGGCTCACCCAGCCACGATGGGTTCGCGGCGCGCATGGTCGGATACGAGAAGACCAGGGATGGCCTGGCGCTCGAACTGCAACCGATCCGCTGGGCGCTGCGGCTGCTTGGCGATGATGCGGGCGCGAGCATCTCGGCGCTGTGCGTGGTCCGCGACGCCGACGGCAGGTGGCTGGCCGGGCGGCGGGCAGCCTGGGTCGCGTCGTGGGCTGGGCGCTGGGCCCTCGGAGCGGGCGGGTCGGTCGAGGTCGATGAGAACCCTGCGCATACGCTCCTGCGGGAGCTCGATGAGGAGTGGAGTGTCACGCCCGAGCGTCTGCGGATCGAGGCTCTGGTCCAGCTCGCCAGCGGCATGGTGATGCTCGTGGGCCAGGCCTGGCTGCCGCGTGGGGTGCAGGTCACGCCCGACGATGAACACGATGCCTTCGCCTGGTGGCCGTCGCGGCCCGAGCGATGGCCGGCGGAGGCCGACGCTTCGCTTCGGAGCCTTGGCGCGATGCTTGAGAGCACCTGAGGACGGCCGCACGTGGCTCGCCAGCAGCAACCTATGTTCACGCGCGTGGTCACCTTCCGGCGGCTCGAGATCATCTCCTGCATCCATTCGTGCGTGTATCTGGCCCTGCTCATCAGTGCTTTCGCCCTCGGCAAGCCCGAGCCGGCGACGTTTATCTTCGGTCTCACCCACGGGCTCGTGTGGATCGCCATGTCGCTTACGTGCATCGCCGCGGTGCGATGGCGTGTCATCCCCTTCTGGCTGGCGGTCACAGTTGCGGTGCTGGGCGGGCTCGGTCCGTTCTTCGGCACCGCCGGATTCATCTACGAGTCGCGCCGGCGTGCCCATCGCTCGCCGGCCACCAAACGCTAACCTACGAGGACAGAAGCTTCGATGGCCGTTGAAACAGGGACTTTTCAGGTTGTGATGCCTGCGATGGGTGACTCCGTCGTCGAAGGCACGATCCTCGAATGGCACAGGCAGGAGGGCGAGGAGATCAGCGCCGACGAGACGCTGGTCGAGATCTCGACCGATAAGGTCGACGCTGAGGTTCCCGCGCCTGTCAGCGGCAAGGTCGTGAAACTCTACGCGGCCGAGGGGGACACCGTGCCTGTGGGGGATCCCCTGGCGGAGATCGCGCTCGCTGACGGCAACGGGTCGCGGGGCTCTGCGACGAACGGTTCCGCGGCCCCTCAGGCCGCTGCCGAGTCCGCCGCCGCGCAATCGGCCACTGCCGAGTCCGCCCCGTCGCCGCAATCGGCCACTGCCGAGTCCGCCGTCGCGCAATCGGCCGCTGCCGTGATCGACATCATCACCCCGGCCGGGAGCGAGAGCGTCACCGAGGGCACGATCCTCGAGTGGGCGGTCAAGGTCGGTGACGCGGTGAGCGACGGTGACACCGTCGTCGAGATCTCGACCGATAAGGTCGACATGGAGCTGCCCGCGCCTGCTGATGGCGTCATCACGGAGATCCTCTACGAGGACGGTGACACGGTCGGCGTCGGCGAGGTGATCGCGCGGATGGCCGTTGGCGCGAGCGCTGCCCCGGCGGCGGCTCCCGCTGTCGCGCCGCCGTCCGAGACCGCTGCCAGGGCCGCACCCGCTGCTGCCGCGGAGTCCGCCAAGGCTGCGACCCCTGTCGCACAGCGTGTCGCCGCCGGCCTCGGCGTGAACATCGCCAACGTGGCCGGCACCGCCCGCGGCGGCCGGGTGACCAAGGACGACGTGCTCGCGGCCGCCGCGACCGCTGTCGAGGTTCCCGCGGGCGCCGAGAAGATCAAGGGTGGTGGCGCCGCGCTTGCGCGTTACATGGACGAGAGCCGGCAGATCCCGACCGCCACCTCGTTCCGGACGCTCACCGTCACCACTCTGGACGCCCGGCGCAGGCAGCTCAAGGACGCCGGCCAGAAGGTGTCTTTCACGCACCTGATCGCCTACGCGATCGCGAGGGCGGCCACCGAGGAGATGCCGGTGATGGCACATCACTTCCTCGCGTCGCAGGGCGTGCCGTATCGGGTCAACGACGGTGCCGTCAATCTCGGGCTTGCCGTTGACGTGGAGAAGAAGGACGGCTCGCACACGCTGATGGTGCCGGTGATCCGCGACGCCGGGCGCCTGGACTTCCGGCAGTTCCTCGGCGCTTACAACGCGCTCGTCGAGAAGGCGCGGACCAACACGCTCACGGCCGACGATCTGAGCGGCGGCAATATCTCGCTGACCAATCCCGGTGGGATCGGGACGGTGGCCTCAGTGCCGCGGCTGATGGTCGGCCAGGGCACGATCGTCGCCACCGGCTCGATCGCCTACCCCGTCGGGCTCGAGGCGGTCGGCGCACAGCTGGGAGTCGAGAAGGTCATGTCGATGACCTCCACCTACGACCATCGCATCATCCAGGGCGCCGAGTCCGGCCGTTTCCTCAAGCTGATCGAGGAGTATCTCCAGGGCGAGCATGGCTTCTATCAGGCGGTCTTCGCAGCGCTCGGCGCGAGCCTGCCGGAACTGCCGATGCGCCCGGAAGCGACGGCTCCGGCCCCCACTCCGACAGCTGCTGCTTCGCCAGCGGATGATTCGCGCCCACCCCCCACCCCAACCACCGCAGGCGCGCCCAACGAGGAGCTGCTTCAGGCGGTCCAGGCCGCGACCTCGGTGCTGAAGGCCTACCGCATGCACGGCCACCTGGCAGCGCGCTTGGAGCCGCTCGGGCGCGTGCCGGAGGGCGATCCGGCGCTCGACCCCGCGACCGTCGGGCTGACGCCGCAGTTGATGGCGCAGATCCCGGCCCACATCCTGCGTATGTACGTTCCCGGCGAGACGCTCGAGCAGGCGCTGCCGCATCTGCGCGCGATCTACTGCGGGCCGATCGCGTATGAGATCGAGCACATCGCCTCGCATCGGCAGCGACTCTGGCTGCGCGAGGCGATCGAGTCCGGCACCTACCGGCAGCCGCTGAAGCCCGACGAGCAGAAGGCCCTGCTCGAGCGCCTCACCAACGTCGACGCGTTCGAGCGGTTCATGGGCCGGGTCTATCTCGGGGCGAAGCGCTTCTCGGTCGAGGGGCTCGACATGACGGTGCCGATGATTGACGAGATCGTCAAGCTCTCGGGGCTGCACGGGGCCCGCGAGGTCGTGGTCGGGATGGCCCATCGCGGCCGCGTCAACGTGCTCGCACACAACCTCGGTCGCTCATATGAGTCGCTGTTCGCGGAGTTCGAAGGCGCGAACACGCTCGAGGCGATCACGACGATTCCCGATGGCGGCACGGGCGATGTCAAGTACCACCACGGTGCCTCCGGCACCTACCAGCTGCCCGATGGTGAGTCGCTGATCGTGCGGCTCGAATCCAATCCCAGCCACCTCGAGTTCGTCGCGCCGGTGGTCTCCGGCGCCACCCGCGCCGCCCAGACCAACCGCCAGGGTGCGCACCCCAGTCAGGACACGAACGCGGCGGTGCCGGTCGTACTGCATGGGGATGCCTCGTTCCCGGGGCAGGGTGTCGTGGCCGAGACGCTCAACCTGCAGGCGCTGGACGGCTACACCGTCGGCGGCACGATCCACATCATCCAGAACAACCAGGTCGGCTTCACGACCGATCCCGAGGACTCGCGGTCGACGACCTATGCCTCTGACATGGCGAAGGGCTTCGACGTGCCGATCATCCACGTCAACGCCGACGACGTGTCGGCCTGCGTGACCGCGGTGCGGCTGGCATTCGCGTTCCGCCGCGAGTTCGGGCACGACGTCATGATCGACCTGATCGGGTACCGGCGCCACGGTCACAACGAGGGCGACGAGCCGGCCTACACGCAGCCGGAGATGTACAAGGTCGTCAAGCAGCACGAGCCGGTGCGAGAGCTGTTCGCAGAGGAGCTGGTGGCTGCCGGGGTGATCACCGCTGAGGAGTCAAAGACGATGGCCGACGCGGCCTGGGCGGTGTTGACCGAGCACCACAACCGGCTCAAGGAGCGCCTGGCGGACGCCAAGGACCACCCGGTTGAGGGTGCCACGGGCGAGTACAAGCTCGGCGATCTGATCGCCCAGGAGGTATCCACCGCGGTCGACGCCGACAAGCTCGAGATCCTCAACGAGGAGCTGTTGGCGTTACCTGAGGACTTCGACGTCAACGCCAAGCTGGTGCGGCAGCTCGCTGAGCGCCGCAAGGTGTTCGGGCCCGAACATGCCGGGATCAACTGGGCGCACGCGGAGGCGTTGGCGTTCGCGACGCTGCTCGGCGAGGGGATTCCGCTGCGGCTGACGGGCCAGGACACCGAGCGGGGCACCTTCAGCCAGCGCCACCTGGTGCTGCACGATTCGCGGACCGGCCGCGAACACAGCGCGATCCAGCACCTGCCTGGGGCACTGGCGACGATGGAGCTCCACAACAGCCCATTGTCGGAGATGGCGTGCATCGGCTTCGAGTACGGCTACTCGCAGGAGGCGCCGGAGACGCTGGTGCTCTGGGAGGCTCAGTTCGGCGATTTCGCCAACGGCGCGCAGGTGATGATCGACCAGTTCATCGCTCCCGGTCTGGCCAAGTGGGGTGTCACCTCGAGACTGACGCTGCTGCTGCCGCACGGCTACGAGGGTGCAGGGCCCGAGCATTCCTCGGCGCGGCTCGAGCGCTTCCTGCAGTTGGCCGCGGAGGGCAACATCCGCGTGGCCAACCTCACCACACCCGCCCAGTACTTTCACCTGCTGCGCCGCCAGGCGCGGATTGCGCAGCAGCGCCCACTGGTGGTCATGACTCCCAAGAGCCTGCTGCGACTGCCGGCCGCCGCGTCCCACATCGAAGACCTCTCGAGCGGCCGCTTCCGGCCCGTGCTGGCCGAGGGCGGCGTCGACGCCGATCAGGTCACGCGTCTGCTGCTGTGCAGCGGCAAGATCTACTACGACATCATCGGCAACGCCGAACGCGCCGCCGCCACCGATGTCGCGATCGGGCGGGTCGAGTTGCTCTACCCGTTCCCTGAGGTCGAGATCCTGGCGCTCGTCGAGAACTATCCAAACCTGAGCGAGGTCGTCTGGGTGCAGGAGGAGCCGCGCAACATGGGCGCCCGCGCACACATGTCCCCACGGCTTCAGCAGATCCTCCCCGACGCGCTCGAGTTCGGCTACGTTGGGCGCCCGGAGCGAGCCGCCTCGGGCGAGGGCTATCCGGCTGCGCACGGGCGCGAGCAGAACCGGATCGTCACCACGGCGCTCGATCTGTCTCAGCCGATCTCGCAGTATCCGTCGGTGAAGCCCGGCGACCGCTAGGGCCTGACGACCGCGGCGTTGGGCCTCGGCCGGCCGCAGGGCGTGTACGTCAGAAGTTCGCGTGGGCCGGGCTCAGAACGCCGCCGGCACCAGCGCGAACGCGTGGCCGGCGGTGTCGACCGCGACGCATCTGCTGGCGCTCGGGCAGGCCACAGCCTTGAGGTCCGCGGCGCCGGGCAGCGTCGCCGTCGTCCACGGGCCTGACGACCCGCCGACCACACCGGCTGAGCCGGCCAGGACGGCGCCGCTGTCGCCGACCGCCACACATTGCCCGGTGCGCCTGCAGCTGATCGAGTTCCAATGCTGGGCGAACGCCACGGTTGCGGCGCCGGTGGCGGCCCCCAGCGGCCGGAAGGTGGTGACGTTGCCGAGGGTGTCGACGGCGACGCAACTGCTGGTCGTCGGGCAGGAGACGGCGTCGAGTTCGTTGCCCTCGCCCTGCTCCGGGTCGTCGATGCCCACGGCGGGGTCGATCCTGGCGCTGTTCAGGTGCCGCCCGGTGGTCGGGTTGAAGGTGATCTGAGAGCCGGCGTCGTCGAGCGCGGTGCACTGTGTCGCCGACGGGCACGCCAGCGCTGTGAGCCGCTCGTCGCCATCGATCGTGATCGTTCTCCTGAGCAGCTTGCCGGTCTGCGGGTTATAGGTGGCGCCGTGGCCGAAGCCGTCGATCGCCACGCACTGGGAGCGGGAGGGACAGCGGACGCTCACGAGACCCTCGCCGTAGTCCGGCGCGACCAGCCTGGCGGCGCGGTAGCCGAAGGCCCGTGGGTTGAAGCTCGTGACCGACTGGCTCTCAAAGGTGGTGCACAGCGTGGTCAGGGGGCACCAGATACCGTTGATCTGCACTCCGCGCCCCTCGAACGGGGTGCGCATCCACCTGTGGCTGATGGCCCGGCCACCGGCGGAGAGTGTGAAGGTGATCTCCTGAGTTCCGGTGGTGGCCGTGCACTGGGTCGCAGACGGGCAGGACAGGCTCGTGAGCGGCACGCCGGAGGTGAGTTTCAGAGGACCTGGGGTGCCGGTGGTTGCCAGTGCGCGGCCCGGGATCGCGAAGGCGAGCGCGGCAAGAGCCGACGCCGCTATCAGGGCGGATCTCAGTCTCATACACTCAGATTAGGGTGTGACTGTTGGGATCAGGTGATGCCCACGATCCCGGCGCACACCCAGTTGCGCGCGCCGGCGCCATGGTTCCAGATCCTGGAGGCCACAGCATCCTGCTCCTTCTTTGGAGCCAGATAGGCGGCGGGACCCCTCCCGCCGAACCCGCGCCAGGTGCTCGGAATGATCTGGTAGTACCCGGACGCACCGGCCGAGTTGGGCGGCAGATCCTGGCCGCCGGACTCGCACAGCACGATCGGGACGGGAATCGCCCAGCCGGCGGAGAGCGGCACTCCGGAGCCGCCGTAGTCGATCTGCCGGGCGGCCTCCTCGGCGGACGCCTCCTCCTTCTGGATGGTCGAGATCGCGACCAGCAGCTTCGACCCCTTCGTCTTGCTGGCGGCGACCGCGGCGCTCTGTGCGGCGCGCTCGTCGGCGAGCGCCGACCTGCGCGAGTCCAGCAGGGCGTTCATCCCCTGAAGCGCTTCGCTCTGAGACGATGCAGCGTGGACGTCGGCGGCATCGTTGCGACGGAGCGCAGCCAGGTGAGCGGCCGTCGCCTCGGCGCCGGCCTTGGCCGTAAGTGTCCGGTCGATGACCGATTCCTCGTGGTGTTTGACGCTCGAGACGTACTCAACGCCGTCAAGCAGCTTCTGAAAGGTGCCTGAGTCCACGATCAGCGAGACGATCGATGGCTGCGGCTGCTCATACGCGGTCACGAGCTCGGCCGCCAGCACCGACTGCGATCGGCTCAGGACCACCCGGAGTTGTGCCAGATGCCGGCGCTCGCGCCTGATCGCCGCGCGGTCAGCCGCCTCTCGCCGCTGGTAGGTTGCCAGCAGAGCTCGCTCTGAGGCCTCGCGTGACTCCACCAGCGCGATCTGGCTGGAGAGTGAGGCCGCCCTCTGATCGAGCTCCGCAAGTTTTCTGGTCAGCGCGCGCTCGAGCTGCTTGGTGGTGGTGAGCCGCGATTGGGCGGTGCCCAGCTTGTTCTGGAGCTGTGAGATGCCGTCCCCCGAAGCGCTGCCGGCGAGCGCGGGGATCATGCAGATCAAGGCTATGAGAGCGACGCACGCGCGCCGTCGAGGTCGTCGTTCCGGTTTGGTCATGGCCGGCGCCGCTTCCCGGCCAGAGGCGGGATCCGACCGTGCGAGGTTAGCAACGCGCCCCGAGGGTGGGTCGCAATATCCTCCGCCAATGCTCTGGGTTCAGGGTCGGATCACGTTGTCTCCGCGGCCGCGCGGCTTCCACCTTGTGACCGGGGAGGTGCTCGAAGGGGTCACCGGGCTGCAGCAGATCCGCGTTGGGATCCTGCACCTGTTGATCCAGCACACCTCGGCATCGTTGACGCTGAACGAGAACGCGTCCCCTGATGTGCGGCGCGACCTCGAGGCCTGGTTCAGCGAGGCGGTCCCGGAGCGCTCGCGGCTCTGGACCCACACGCTCGAGGGTGCCGACGACATGCCCGCCCACGTGAAGGCCTCGCTGCTCGGGCCGACCCTCACGTTGCCGCTGTCCGAGGGTAGTCCCGCGCTGGGCACGTGGCAGGGCATCTACCTCTGTGAGCATCGCGATCAGGGAGGTCCCCGATCCTTGGTGGCGACCGCCTGGGGAGAGGCCTGACACCGCGACCGCCCGGCCGCCGGTCCCGCTGGACCGCGGCCGGCAGCAAACGTCCGCCCTCCCCGGTGGCCACCCGAGGCCAGGCGCGGGCGTTTATGTCCCCTGCCAGGCCGGGGCGCGCTTCTCTGCAAAGGCGGTCGCGCCCTCCCGGGCGTCGTCTGAGGCGAACACCGGCTCCCAGATTGCGCGCTGACGCTCGAACGCCTCCGACTGCGGCCAGTCGCCGGCCTCGTGCAGGATGCGCTTGCTTGCGGCCAACGCGAGCGGACCGTTGGCGGCGATGCGCTCGGCGAGCTGCAGGGCCGCGTCGAGCGCCCCGCCCGGCTGGCTGACGAGATTGACGAGTCCCAGCTCGTAGCCGCGCTGCGCCGTCACCGGATCCCCGGTGAGCGCCAGCTCGTTGGCGACATTGCGCGGGATCATGTTCGGCAGTCGCAGCAGGCCGCCGCCGGCGGCCACCAGCGAGCGCTTGACCTCGGGAATCCCCAGCTTCGCCCCCTCGCCGGCGACGATCAGGTCGCAGGCGAGCGCGATCTCGAGGCCCCCCGCGACGGCGAAGCCCTCGATTGCGGCGATCAGCGGCTTGGTCGAGCCGCGCTCGGCGATCCCTGCGAAACCGCGCCCATCGACCCACGGCATCTCGCCCGCGGCGAAGGCCTTCAGATCCATGCCGGCACAGAAGTACCCGCCGGCTCCGGTGACGATCCCGACCGCGAGCGAGGGATCGGCGTCGAGCTCGTCAAGCGCGTGCGCGATGCCCTCGGCGACGGCCCTGTTGACGGCGTTGCGCTGGTCGGGTCGGTTGAGGGTTACCACGAGCACGCGGTCGCGGCGCTCGGTGAGGACGGCTGCTTGGTCGGTCATGTCGCGTTCCTGGTTCTCGCGCCGACCTGAGGGTCGGCCTGGGGGGTCAGGACACGAACAATCGCAGCTCGGGCTCGCGCTCGCCTCGCAGGACCTCCAGGTCGACCTGCACGCAGGCGATTGCGCGGGACTCGGCCAGCACCCGCGCCTGCGGTTTGATCGTCTGCGCGGCGAGCACCCCACGGCAGCCGGCGAACTGCGGGTCGGTGTGCAGTCGCTCGAGGTAACGGCTGATCTGCTCGACCGACTCGATCGTGGCAACACGCTTTATCTCGATTGCGACCCACTCGTCATCGGAGTCGCGACACATCAGGTCGACCGGGCCGATGTCCGTGGGCCACTCTCGCCGGACCAGCCGCAACCCCTCTCCGCACCAATGTGGCTGCTCGGCGAGCAGCTCCTGCAGATGTGCTTCGACCCCGTCCTTGGCCAGGCCGGCGGCCTCATCCGGCGCGCCCATGTCGTGGTCGACATCGGATAGCACCTCGTGCAATGTGATCTCGAGGCGATCCTCGGTCTTACCGGCGCGCTTGCGAACGACGATCCGGTCCGATGGCTCCTCGCCCGCCTCGATCACCGTCGGCGGCGTCATCCAGTTCAGTGGCTTGACACTAGACCCCCCGCCATCTGCCCAGATCATAAGGGTTCCATCCGCTTTGATCATGATCAACCTGACTGCCTCGGGAAGGTAGGTGTCTAGCCGCCCCGAGTACTGGGCGGAGCAGCGGGCGACTATGAGTCGCATGGAGCCGAGACTATGCGGGGAACCGGACAGCGCGTTGATTCGAGCGCCGAGCAGATCGGAATTTGGTCACAATTCCGGTGCGCCAGCGGCACGGCGTCCGTGCGATCGGCTCGTCATCTAGCTAGACCCTATGGAGGTTGACGTCCGGCCGGGCTGGTGAAGTCGGCCGGTCCCCCACGCGAGCGTGGGGATGTTCTGGCCGCTGCGGATGCGACCCGCGCGGCCGGGCCCACAACCGCATAGGAGGCCGACCATGGCACAGGTTCGCAGCTGGGCAGGTCTGGACGTGCACGCACGCAGCGTGCTCGCTGTCACAACGGACGCCGAGACGGGCGAGCTTCGCTCGCAGCGACTGCCGGGTGATACCGCGAAGGTCGTTGAGTTTTGCTGCTCGCTGCCCGGGCCGACCCGGGTGGCATATGAGGCTGGGCCGACCGGCTATGGGCTCGCCCGCGCGCTTGAGGCCGTCGGGGTCGGGTGCGTGGTCGCGGCGCCTGGGAAGATCGAGCGGCCGAGTGGTGATCGGGTCAAGACCGATGAGCGGGATGCCGGCCGGCTGCTGCGTTTGTTGATGATCGACGGACTGCATCCGGTCCGGGTCCCGGCTGTGGAGGAGGAGGCACTGCGCGATCTCGTGCGCGCTCGCGATGACGTGCGCGGCGATCTGATGCGCGCTCGCCAGCGGCTCTCCAAGTTGCTGTTGCGTCACGACGTGCTCTACGAGGACACCGGCAGCGCCTGGACCAAGCGTCACCGCGCGTGGCTGCGCGCGCAGGACATCGGCGGCGGGGCACAGATCACGCTGTTGGATCACTTGGGCGCGATCGATGTCCTCGAGTCCCGCCGCGAGCAGCTCGAAACAGTGATCACAGAGCTGATCCCCGCCTCGCCCTATGCGCTGGGGGTGGCCCGGCTCAGGTGCCTGCGTGGGATCGACACGCTCTCCGCGGTCGGGCTCGCGGTCGAGATCGGCGACTTCGCACGCTTCAAGCGTCCCGCGCAGCTGATGAGCTACGTCGGGCTCGTCCCGTCGGAGAACAGCACAGGCGCATCGCGACGTCTGGGAGCGATCACGAAGACCGGATCGCGGCACGCCCGCCGACTGCTCGTCGAAGCGGCCTGGCACTACCGCAAGACACCCAGCAGAGGCACCGTGCTTCAACGCAGACAGGCCGGTCAGCCCGCGCCAATCATTGAGCTCTCGTGGAAGACGCAACGCAGGCTCTACCGCGTCTGGCAACACCTCGACGCCGAGCGCGGAAAGCGCCGCACGATCGTCGCTGTCGCCGTCGCCCGCGAACTCGCCGGGTTCTGCTGGGCGATCACGACCGCCGACTGACATCTCAGAGCACCACGTCGGTTGCAGAGGCGGCAGGCGCCTGGCGCTCGCGCGAGAGCATCCGCGATCTAGCTATGAACAACCGCCACAGGACACGGTCACGTTCGATCCTAGACAGCCGGGCTCTCACGACGAAAACCGGTCCTGCGGACACCGGAGCCAACCCGTGCACCCGCGCATAAGAGTCTGACCGCGCGTCGCGCACCAGTCAGGCCCTGCCGCCCCTCCAACCGACACGATCCCCGCCCAAGCCGCGGGCATCCGGTGCTGGTCACTTGACACAACGCTCTCCATAAGAGCTAGCTAGTTGCGGCAGATGATCGCGCGACGGTGCCGTTTCTGAGTTCGAATGGGATCTGTTGCGTCGTGTGGTCGGCTTCAACGCACCGACTGACATCGCCCTTACCTTCGCGGACTACCTCGACGTTCAGAACGCCAAGGCGTGCGGTTCGAGCAGCTCACCGAGGAGACACTGCAGTTCATCGACGAGATCGAGCGCGCCGCGGGCGCACGAGTGTCGCTGATCTCAACCGGGTTCATGCGCGACTGCGGGATGATCGACCGCCGGGCATGGTGACGCTCCCCGGCACGCCCACTACATCGCGCACCGCTGGCCTCAGCTCTACCACATGGCCGAGGCAGGTTCGTGCGACTCGATCGAGCGGCATGGCCCGCTCTCGACCAGCGGGCTGCTCGATCTGTTCGAGGTCACCGGCCAACGACGCGAGGCGATCGAGTCGGCACGCAGCTCCCACTCGGTCGAAATCACCCACCCAACGCACAGGAGCGCCTGGATCCGCGACAACAAACCGATCAACGAGACGGTGCTGCGCCGCACGCTGGCGGGGATGTCGGGAGCGGAGCGGTACCGCGAGCTCAACGGCCGCCTCTTCTTCTTGCTCACGCGAAGTCGCCTCGACCGTCTGCGCGGCGAACCCCATACCGTGAGCGCGAGCACGACATCTTGACGCTCGACACGGCGAAGCTGCTCGAGGTGCATGCCAGCCGAGTCGAACTTGCGCATCTTAATAGCGGCGCCGTGCATCCCTCCGCCAACTATCCGCGAGGCCGGCGCCGGGACCTTCCGGCGGATCGCCGACTATCCCTGTAGTGAGCGCTTACAGGCTGCGCGCAACGAGCCTATCGTCGAGCTGACCATCCCACACCGCTCCCCGATGCCTGTGAGTTCGTGATCGACGTGACGCGGCGGTAGGCGAGTACTCTCGAGCAATTGGCTCCGATCGCGAGGTAGGCCTAAGCCTGCGTCGACTCAAACTTGGCCGAAGAGCGCGCCAAGTGGAATGCGGCTAGCCGCGGAAGTCCCCGGCTTCGGTCAAGTGCCGCATCCACACGCTTAGCTGTTGGCCTGCCTTCGGCTTGGAAAGACCGTGCGGTCTCGGCAATCCGGTCAGCCGACGCGCTGGCTGACCGGGAACGATCTTTTTGATTTCAGGAAGAAAGTCATGTTTCCTGGGGCGCTCGATGATCGTCGCATCAAACGTTGTTCCGGTGCGACGGGCATCCGAGGCGACTTCGTGTCCTTCGAAGCAGACGACGCTGTCGTCGTGCTTCACGCGAACCCATTCCACGCGAACTGGGAGCTCAGCCAGCGCGTTCCTCATTGCGGCCGCGGTAGCGAACCCACGCTTCGCGGGTTCTGCGGCAAATGCGGAGCGGAAAAAGCTGCGGAATCGGAGCGGCAGAAACGGCAGCCGCTCATCTGGGCTAACGTAGTCGCACATTGCGACGCGTGTTGCGATCCGCTGTTCGTCGCAGTCTGGCCGCGCGCCGAACGGAAGCTCGGCGCAGAGCATCTCGTAGAAACTGACCGCGACCGCCCAGAGGTCCGTTGCAACGGCTTTCTCGCCACCGGCGAAGAGCTCCGGGGCGGCATACTCAGGGGTGTAACCGCCAACACCGAAGTCACCAAGCATCACGTTCTCGTACTTGTCGCGGAAGATGTTGCTCGGCTTTACATCACCGTGAATCACATGACGCCCGTGACAGAACTCAAGGGCGGTGAGTACGCGCCTCGTCGTGTGCACAGCGGTCGATGAGAATATGGAGCCTGGATCGGCGAACGTTCCGGCCGCAAGAGGCATAACTGTAGTGGGACCCTCGATGAACTCGGGATGGACTTCGAGCAGTGGGAGGATGGGGCCACTGTCTGCCACCTGAAAATGTCGTGCCGCCTCAGCGCTCTGCACATCTAAGGCACCGTCGTTGAAAAGCTTGACTGCTACTTCGCCCTTGCGCACCGAGTCGTAGGCGCGGAACACCGTCCCGTGCGTGCCCTCCCCACGCTTTTCTTTCAGCTGGTAGCGCTGGCCTATTTCTTGGTTGAACTCAAAACCCACGGCTGTCAGGGTACGTGGCGTGAGTGACGGCGCGACGACGGTACTTGGGCTAGCCAGCCGGGGCGACGAGGATCGCCTGTCGGTGTGGCTTGTAGAAGTCCAGCTGGGCGACGATGGCACAGTCGCAGTGGCTGTTTACGAGCGGTGGCGGGCAACTAAGGGTCGGGACGAGGCATCGCAGCTGATCGATGCCCACGACACGGTCCGAAACGCGCTTGATTCGCCGCAGCTCGGCGCGGCGACAGCGGTCGCTGTCAAACGCGTCGAGTCGCCTCCCGGCCGACCGGGAAACCCGTACGACCGAAGAGTTCGCTTCGAGGGAGCCGCGATGCTGGCTGCCCACGTCCAGAACAAGCGCTACTTCCAGTACCGCAGCAACCAGCTTGGACGTGGCGCGGCGATCACAGCAAAAGCGCACGCGGCGCCCGGCGCGCCGTCCGACGATGGGCCGCGTGAGGCGCTTGCTGCGGCGTGCACCGCTCTAGGCGACTTGGGCGAGATGCGGGCGAGCTAGCGGCGAGAGCGGCCCCACCCCACCGCGCTCCTCAGCCCAGTGCGCCACCCACGGACGTACAGGGCTCAGGCCGAGAGCCTCCTCGACCGACACCCAACGCCACTCCGCGTCCGGGCCTGGCTGGAGCGGCGCAACATGAGAAGCCCGCTCTACGCCGAGCTTGCGGCCCCCCTCGAGTGCGAGCGCCGCCGCGGCAGAAGCGATGGCGTGGCCTTCTGGCGAAAAGGCGACCAAGTGACTGCAGCCACTAGGCGTTGCGCTCAAGAGCTCTCGAGCGGTCCGCACCAAGCTCTCTGGCTCTCTGGTCGCCGCCCGGATACGCTTGGCGCGCTCTATACGAATTGCAATATCCATTTTTTGATCCGCTTCTTGAGATAATTCCGGACACAAGTATGAAAGGCAAGTCGGACAGGCTGACCGCCAACCGTGTGTGCGATCTAACCGGCGTGCGAGCGCAGACGAGGGCCACTTGGGCTGACCGAGGATTTCTGCGGTCTGCCCAGGGCTACGGTGAGCTAGACGTGATCGAGCAGGTGGTGCTCAAAGACCTGCTGGCAAAGATTCAGAAGAGCCACGTTCCCCTGTTCTGGGGCGACGTGCGAGAGCACTTGCGGGCGACGGTCGTAAGTGCTGAGGCGATGCTCGTGTGGGACAGCGATGCTCGCCGGCTTCACATCACGGACGATGACGCCGCACTGCGGGGCGCGGTTTGCCATGGGCGCACGGTGCAGGTTCTCGTTTTGGGCGAGCTCGTCGCGCACGCTCGGCGGGTATACCGTCAGGAGGTTGAGGCGCGCAAACGGCATTCTGCGACGCCCCGGAAGTCTGGAACGAAGCCGGGTCAAGCGCAGGATGCCTAACGGCGGCGAGCAGACGCCGGCATCAGATGAACGCGCGATCGGCGAGTATCTCCCTCGTAATGAAGGGTCCGGGGCTCGAATCCCGCGTCTGCTCTCCTTATGAACGGGGCAGAAACCCCAGACCACGTGGGGTTATGCGTGAAGTCTGCTATTTGCGAACTATTCACCCCTTACTGGACCCGCAAATCGGGTTCCGGGGCCGCAGGCGGTTTCAGAGTAGGATGCACCCCACGTAGCGGCGGTCGTAGGCGTCCGCTACGGGACCGCCTGTTGCAGCTCGACGTTGGAGATCGTCAGGTCCGAGAGCGCATCGCCTAAGGCGAGGTTATGGGTCGAGGAGTTCTTCTGGTTCGCCGTCGAGCCGTTCGTGATCGTCTCGTCTAGCCACTGACGAGCGCCTACGGCGCCGGGAAGCTCGCATCGGGATGCTTCTCAAGCAGCACGAGCATACAGGGCTTCATATTCCGAGACCGATAGCGATGGCCGCTTCAGATGGCGCTTGCGCACAGTCGAGTTCTTGCAGCTGGCGCGTTGTACTCGGGAGGGGATAGCTCGCACTAATGCGATGCGCGTGCGTCGCCCAACGGGACAGCGCAAATGTCGCCAGCTGACTTGTCAGGCATTAAACAATAAGGGAAGCTTAGCGATTATGGGATCGTCTGCTTCGCACGAGGATGCGTCTTCGGTGGGGCTCGCGCTCATCGTCGGCGGCGCGCGATCAGGTACGACCTTGCTCCGCCTCCTTCTGGACGCGCACCCGGAGGTGGGCTGTCCAGCGGAAGCTGGTTTGCCAGGCCTTATGGCTCAGATGGCGCGGGTGTGGGCGACGATCAATGCTGACGTGCTTGATGTTCCGCCGACCGATCCGGGGCAAGCGACCGGTGAACGGCCTGAGGGTCCGAAGCGGCGAGCTGACGGGTCTGCTGATGACGCAGACGCTGCGTCAGAGCGTCCGATGCCCCCGCTGCCGGAGTCGACTCGTCTATGGATACGTGATGCGATGCTGAAGCCGATGCGCGAGTACTGCGACTGTGGACGCAAGCGCCTCTACATAGACAAGTCGCTCGATTCCGTGTTCTACCTAGAACTTGTACGGCAAGTCTTTCCCGATCTGCGGTGTGTTCTCACGGTTCGACATGTCATGGACACGATCGCGTCGGGTATCGAAGCATCACCGTGGGGTTTCAACGCCTACGGGTACGGACCTTACGTCCAGTCCTCTCCCGGCAACACGGTGGTGGCGTTAGCTCGCTACTGGCTGGATCACGTCGAACAGGCCTTGGCCTGGGAGAAGAATCACTCTGAGGCTTGCCATCGCGTCAGATACGAGGATCTGGTTTTGCAGCCGGAAGCAACCGTCAGCGAGCTGCAGAGGTTCCTCGAAGTTCGCCACGACCTCACGGTGCTGCGATCTGCTTTCGATCGAGAGCGCACCCGTGGCCCCGGTGACTACAAAGTCGAGCACACCAGCAGCGTGCACACCGACTCGATCGGCCACGGGAAGCGAGTACCAGTCGCGATGATCCCACCCCCGCTGCTGAACGCGATCAACGAAAAGCTTGAGCAACTCGGGTACCCGGCACTCGATCGCTCATGGAACACGGCCGAGCGCGCGGTCCCTGCACAGAATCACTCCATATGGAGCAGGCAGCTTCAGCAGTTGATGGACGTGAGGGCACAGCCGACTCAGCGAGCGGGCATAGGACCGTTCGCGGTTGTGGCCGAGGATTACCTCGAGCTGCGATGGATCGTTGACCTCGAGAACGGGAGCATCCGAACTGGCGACGGCGAAGTCGAGGCCGTCATCACCGGCACAGCAGAGGATCTGGTGCTGATGCTCAGACGGGAAGAGAACTTGGGTGTGTTGCTGCGGTCAGGGCGAATCCGTCATCTTCTCGCGGAGGAAGGTGTCGAGTCCGGCCACGATGTTCTTCGAGAGATAAGCGAAGTCGTAGCGTGTCTGCACCTCTGCATCCAAGATCGGGATGCGCCGGCTGAGGCCCCGCAGGCTGTGGCCATGCCCAGTATTACGTCCGCAGTGCCGGCATGAGAGCGCTCCGAGAAAATTGGAGGCACGCACCGCCAGCTCCGCCGTGGCCGCAGCGGCAAACGGGTGCGGAATCCACCCGAAGCCTGCGTCAAATCGACAGGGTGCGATCCGCCTTGCACGCGAAAACCGCAGTGCTTCTGGCATTGGGGTAGGGCCACCGCTTTGAGCCCGTAGGCAGCTCGCCGTGTTGACGACGGTGGCATGGCCTACCCTGACTGACCCAGTTAACCGCCTAAGCGCGGTCGTCGATAGCAAGAACCCAGGACTGGGCGCGCGCTTCGAACAGGCAGCTGACGATCGACTCAGCTCCGGCCCTCGGATGCTGTTCGTGTCCGCTAATCCGGAGTTCGGGGTTGCTCGGCGGCTCATAGGGAGCCGTGATGCCCGTGACACCACTCCCGTCGCATAGTGTCGTTGCCCCGTTAGTCGAGATGTGCGCTCGCGCGCCCGCGTAAAGCCCGGTCTCGTCCCGCGCGGCGCACACATCCACCGGGGTATCGATCCAGACCTCGACGAACCCGACGCCTGCCGCTGCGTGAAGCTCCCTGGCGTGGTTACGGTCCGATGCATAGGGGGATACCAGCGCGACGATTGGGATCACGCCTGAGTCTGACAGCGTGAGCGCGACGTGCGCTGTGCGCCGCGCTTGTTCGCGCCGGCCGTCGCGTGAAAGGTCAAGATCGCTGCTCAAGCCTTGGCGCAGCCGGTCTCCATCGAGCACACAACATGTGAGGCCGAGCTGGTGCAGGAGCCGCTCAGTCGCGACGGCGATTGTGGTTTTGCCTGCACCCGAGAGTCCGGTCAGCCACACAGTCGAAAGCTTTGATAGCGCTGACCTTCTGGGGCGCGGCTGACGGTAATTGCCCCAGTGACGCGACGTATTTCGCCGGGATAGCGCAACTGGTCGCGAGCGGTGAGCACCCTCGCGCACCCGGAACCGAAATACGTCAGGGTCCACTGAATCAACGTACCTGGCCTCTGTCACCTCTGTGACGGTGGTTCGCCCTTCAGATGTCTGTGCGATGTAAAGCGGCGTTCCATGCTCGCGGTCAAACTCGTATTGAACGCGCTGTCGCGCCTCGACAGCCGGACCGCGTCCTGTTCCGATGGCAGAGATTACCTGTCGCGACGCCCTGGAACCCATCCCTGTAACGTCGAAGCGCATGGACGGAAGTAGCTGCTCGGGGTTCAGCAGAACGATGTCAAGTAGAGGAGGCAAGCCGTCGCCTGCCCCCAGGTCTCCTGCTGTCTCCCCCGCGCTGAGATCCCAGCGCCACCACGCTGTGCCGTCGCGCACTGCGGCACGAAGAATAGTGCGGCCATTTAGCACTTCGACGCGCACACGATCAGGCTGCTGAAACCAGATTTGCCGAGTTGTGACTGCGCTATTGCCGAACGGCCCGCCGCCGGTCCAACGTAGGTGGCCGGCGCCTGCGTCATCGATGTCGAAGATCACAGTGTTGCTGGGAACCCACGCAACCGTGTCACGGGCGATGAGCATGATCGATTCGACGTTCCGGTGTGCGTTGTAGAGAAGCGACAGCAGTTCATCGATGCCCGGCATTACATACGACGCTAACACCGCGCTAAGGGACTGTCCACTAGCGGAGGCTGCGTCTGACGTGAAAAGCGACAGCAATATTCTGGGCCGCCAGCCTGTGTTGCGGTCGACAGCTCGGATGAATCGTCGCCCCGGAGCGTTCGCATCCTAGTGGAGGCTATTCCCGCCCGCCCCTTGACGAAGAACTCACCGCAATGCTAAAAACGGCGCATCACTAACGCGCCTTGATCGACGCGGTGGATTGGCCCCAATCCTTAAGGAACGTGCGCCGACGAAGCTGTCCCATTATCTCGTTCTTCGGCCAGCTTGCCTACCGGGCTCGTCGAAGACTGCGAAGGCCGTGCTCCTCGGAGCGAATTGGTTCTCAACAGCCAAGGCTAGGGCGGGGTCTTGGGAGTGATCCGAGGGCGGGGGCGCGTGGGTCAGGCCTCAGGACCTTTCAGGAGTGTTACCCATCCCGACTGTTCCCGCTGGCAACCACTGCGGGCTGTACATGACAACCCTTCGATCTTCACCACTACACGGCACGCCATCTGTGAGGCAAAGGCGGTCAGCGTCGGCGCGAGCGGAGACACAGAGCGCATTGCCACACCCTGAGCCGGTTGACCGACCTACATACGACCGCAGGGACTTCGTCGTCGACCGGATCCGTACGACACCGGTAGCTTGGTTTGGTCACACCGAGCTGACCCAACGCGAATGGAAGGACTTCGGATCGCGCTTGGGGCGTGCGTCGAGTCGGACGAGCTGGTGGATAGGTGACTGGATGCGCTTTGGGCAACGCCATTACGGCGACCACCGCTTCGAGGCTGCCGCGCGAATCACGGGCTACGAAGTGCAGACCGTTAGGAACTTCGCTTACGTGGCCGGAAGATTTGAATTCTCCCGACGACGGGAGAATTTGTCCTGGAGCCATCACTCGGAGGTCGCTCCGCTTGCCCTGTCCGAGCAGGAGCGCTGGCTCGACCAGGCGGCGAGGGAACATCTCACCGTGAGAGCAGTTCGGATGCGGGTCGGTAGGGAGCGCAACGCAGCGGTCGCACGCTTGGGCATCAATGCAGCGGGACCCCACTCAGGGGACCAGCCTCAGCCTCAAGTGCTGATTCTATGCCCGAGGTGTGGGCAAGTCATAGTGCATGCCGGCTGAATGCAAATAGCTCGCACTCGCCTTTGCGGACAAGGTTTGCGGCTGTTACCGCTTCCAGCGTCGTCGTCATTGTTCTGCCTTTGAATGTAGCGAAGCGCATCGAGCGGCATGACCTCCAGGTCGAGGGACTCTTCGCGTTCCGGTGCGCCGGGCATTCGGTCGCCGTGGTGCTGTCGGAGACATTCGCTCTGGCGTCGGCAGCGCGCGCGGCGGTGGCGACGATCAATGGCTGAAGCGGCCGATCCCTACACGGGCACGATCTCTCAGTGACATGCGGTGAGCGCAGAAGCGCCCCTCAGTGCACATTCGTGAAGCCTGCCGGATGCTCTCGAGAATCAGGCCGCGATAGCAAATTATGCGCCGGAAGGTTTCAGGTGTATTCAAGCGGATTGTCATTCGTGAAACCTCGCCCAGTAGGTTGCCTTTACGTGGGGCGGCTCATATGATCAGCGTGTTCATACCAATCTTGGCTGCCGCGCGCCGCGACGCCTTGCGTTGGCCGGATCGGCGCTTGGGTAGCTTTCCTACTCGGATGGAGGAGGGTACATATGACACTCCACTCAGCCGCCGCTGGGGAGTGCGAGCGCAGCGTCACCGGGGCGACGGCCGTTGGCGAGGAAACGCGGAAGCGTGCGTCGCGTAGACCGAAGCGCTTCAGCACGCGCCACCTAGGGACTGGCGTTGCCGCCGCCGTTGTAGGAGCGGTGGGTACGGGTATGACGGAAGGCGTCGCAGCTGGTACCGCGCGCGCTAATTCTACTGCGTGGATGACGGCTGCTGACAGCACGGCCCACTGCTCCGCTGGTATCTGGACGTTCCAGTGCGCGTACGCGCATCAGACACATAAGCTGAGTAACACCTTTCTATTAACAGAGGTCGGGTCACATCGACTCTGTATCCTGTACAGGAATAGCGTAAATGATGCATTTTCCCGGTGCACTGCTGAGTGGCAACGCTCTGCGTCATATAGCGTTGCGGCAACACGAAACAAGTCAGCCTTTGGCTACGCCTACAACGATGCGTACTTGCATTGGTCAGATGCTTGGGTGGCCTGGCCGTGAGCTCACTAAGTCGCGCATATACGACGGCTTCGACGAGGAGATCGGCACCACACGAACTACGGACCAAATCAAGCCGATAATTAGAGGATGACAAAGTCGAAATGCTAGACAAACTGAAGAGAGAAATTCTGTCCCGACGGGATCGCCTCGCGATCCCGCTCGCGGTCTTTGCCGTAGCTGCGGTAGTTCTCGCTGTCACAGGGGCGTTCGCGAGCCCTGCACCAGCGGCCGGAACGGCGATGCCAGACGCGTCGAGTGACTCCTCCGCACCTGCGACTATGACGAGTTTGCTTGTGTCCCAATACGGGCTGCTAAGCGAGAACACGTCAACGAGTCAGACGCCGATCCCGTCGAAGATGGAGGCTAGGCCCGGGTTCCAGGAGGCCGTTCAGCGCCTGGGTCTTAACGTTGGCGCGGCAAGGATGGCGACCGCATCCGATGGCACAGACGTATGGTTGATCCCCGGCACGAGCGGATATTCAGTCATCGTTTACGACCCCGCGACCGGCTCGGCGGTTCGCGCCGGCGGTTCAGCTCTGCCAGCAGACGGCTTCCTGGGATTCGTTGGACAAGATGCAGGGGTCTATGTAGCTGTTGGTTTGGTTCCGGACGGTAATGCGACGGTCGGGTTGACAAGCGCCGATGGTACGACCAGCACGGTCGTCGTAACGGACAACGCCCTGTCAGCCTCCACCGCCAACCCGGGTGGTTTTACCGGAATAACGGATGTAGATTCATCGGGTGAGACGCAGACAGCGGACTGGACGCCAGGGCTCGGTCAGGGATAGCCACCCATCGGCATTCTGTGACGCCCGGCCGCGCGTTCGGGGACTCTCCTAATCCGGGGGGGCTCCTGATCGCGTGTCGGGAAGCGCTTTCCGCTAGGGTGTAGGTAGATCATCTTGTGGCGCCGCGCCGGGGGGCGACGAATCACAGCGGGCTTCCTGTCTGCGTGGAGTTCGGACCGTTTGAGCGTGGGGTGCCGACCCGGCGGTCCCGTTGCGATGTAGCCGGGTTTGGCGAGTTCGGCGTGGGCACGCGGCCAGAGATTCAGCCTGTTGGTCGAGCCAACGAAGACGCCGTCCTGTTAGCGAAGTCGGTCTTTCGCTGCCGTTGCTCGACCGTGTTGATGCCGTCCCGTGTTGATGCCGTCGCTGAACGCTCGATGAGGCCGAGGCAGCGGCTGACTGGATGCTGGCCGATCCCCGTGAGCTATAGCCACGACAAATGGCGGCGTTGGCTCTATGGCCACGACCAAGCCGCACTACAAGTCCCTGCCAAGCACAAGAGACTAATGGGCCGCGGCAACTTGCAGTGTTTCTGAAGTGTCTTGTTTTTTGATGGCCTTTGAGAGGATCTGCTCGGCGGTCTTGGTCCAGACGAATGGTTGTGCATGCTCGTTGTAGCCGTCGATGAAGTGTTCGATCGCTGCGATGAGTTCCGGGACGTCGTGGTAGACGCCGCGGCGGACCTGCTGCTTGGTGAGGATCGAGAACCAGATCTCGACCATGTTCATCCACGATGCGCTGGTCGGGGTGAAGTGGAACTGCACTCGCTTGTGCCGCTGTAGCCAGGCTTTGACCTCGGGGGTCGAGTGCGTGGAGCTGTTGTCCAGCACGACGTGCAACGGCATCT
Source organism: uncultured Conexibacteraceae bacterium (assembly GCA_963761675.1). Taxonomy (GTDB): domain Bacteria; phylum Actinomycetota; class Thermoleophilia; order Solirubrobacterales; family Solirubrobacteraceae; genus Palsa-465. The sequence continues at coordinate 43,679 of CAVXIA010000001.1, read as the reverse complement.
TTGAGTAGGCGCGCACGATCTGGTTCAGGAACGCGAGGAACTCTTGGTGGGTGTGCCGCGGGTAGCAACTGCCGGTCACCTCGCCGGTCGCGATCTCCAACGCCGCATAAAGACTCGTCGTGCCGTTGCGCTTGTAGTCATGAGTCATCCGCTGCGCCTTACCCGGTTTCATCGGCAGCGTCGGCTGGGTGCGATCCAGAGCCTGGATCTGGGTCTTCTCATCCACCGATAGGACGATCGCGCCGTCTGGCGGATCCAAGTACAGGCCGACAACATCGATCACCTTCTCCGCCAGCTGCGGGTCCTTGGAGAATTTGAACGACCGGACCTGATGGGGTTTGAGCTTGTGATCACGCCAGATCCTGTGCACCGTCGATGACGAGATCCCGGTGGCTGCCGCGAGCCGGCGGACACTCCAGTGCGTGCTCCCGTCCGGTGGCGCCTCCAGTGTTTTGGCCAGCACCCGTTGGACCTCGTCGTCATCGATCTCCCGCGGGCGTCCCGACCTCGGCGCATCCGCGAGACCATCAAGACGCCTCTGGCAGAAGTTCCGGCGCCACAACCCCACAGTCGGCAACGACACCCCGACCTTCCGAGCGATCTCGGTGTTCGATGCCCCGTCAGACGCCAGCAAAACGATCCGGGCGCGCATCGCCTCCTGCTGCGAGGCCGACGGCGTCCGCAGCACCGCCCTCAGCGCAAGTTCCTCATCCTCGGTCAGCTCGATCGACGCCGCAGCCCTGGCCACCGACAGACCGTACTAAAAATCCCTTCCAATTACAAGAGACTAATGGGACGCTGCACTAGCGCGTCGCAGGGGTGACGTGGGTAACTTCCGAGCCTAAGCTAAGGTACACCGAAACTCATTATGGGTCTGAGTTCCCGCGCGACCTTGACACAGTGATCGAGGCAGTTGGGTCGATGTCCGCGCCACGACCGACCCACGGCCGTCCGGTCAACAGCCGCGGGTGCGGGAGATCCGGGTAGTCGAGGCGACATCGCCGTGGCTACCCGCGAGAAGGATAGAACGGTCGACGATCAGGATCCGGTCTGGCGGCGCGCACACTGGACATCTCGAGCGCTCTCAGGCGCCGGTCGAATCGGCGGCTGTTCGCGAGCGTATGGAACCGTGTCACAGCTCTTCCTAGTTCGTCGGCGCTGCCGGTTCACCGGCGCTCGTGAAGACGCACCCAGCTGACCCTCCACGGCATTGTGGCACCATGGAGTCGCGAAATAGATTGTAGCTCTTCAGAGCCGAGGTCGCGGTTCCGGAATCGGTTGAGATGGTAGCCGAAGCCGGATCTCTCAGCCACGGCCACCAAGCGAAGTACCAGCCGCCCTGAACAGTCGCAGAAACGGTTTGTCCGCTGGCAAACGTGAAGGTCACGGCGGCGACGCCGGGGCCCGCCTGACCAACTGCTGTAGGCCCGTAGCCACCAAAACGAATACGAGCCGAGTAGGGGCGGAGCGCCGACAGGCTTGGTTTCGCCGCCCGCAGATTGGCTCCCAGCACGCCGTCCCCTCCACCAACGCCGCCCTGCAGCTGGTACGGGGCGGTTATGCGACCGGCAGGCGGCGATCGCAAGACTTGGCCGTAATCAGAAATCCTTATGTGTGCGGGCTTGCTCTCATTGCGCGAGCCGCTGATAGTAAGACACGAATAAAGGTTCCCGTCGGCTGTGCTCACCAGAGCTGTATAGTCACCGCGTGTTTCTGCCAGGACAGGCTGCTGACTAAACGCTGCCTTGTAGACCGCAGTCCCGCGACCAGTGAACCCATTCGCGCAATCGCTGCCGGCGACCGAGACTGCCGACGATGCGGCTGCCGTTGGAACAGCTGCCCACGCTGGATACGCGGCTGGTCCCGCGGTTGTGAATAAAAGCACCGCCGTCACGATCGCTCCGGCCAAAACTGCGGTAGCTCCCCCCAAACTTGGCCACATGGCGCGAGACCTAGGCAGCCGTCGCCCGCCCAACGCCTCGAGGCGCATAAGCGCGAGGGAAACATCGTAGCTGTCGGCGTCCTGTGCGAAGAGATCGTGGAGATCCTGTTCAAGGGTGTCGATCATCGCTGATAGCTCCTTTTCTCCTGAGACGGCACGTTTGTAAGCGCTCGCAGCTGGGAAAGGCTGCGCGACGTCGTGCTCTTTAACCGTTCCGGTCGAGCACCGAAGTACCTTGGCGACCTCTGCCTCTGACATGTCGTCGAAATAGCGCAACACCAGCATGGTGCGCTGACGAGGTGAGAGCTGAAGCAACGCCGCCCGGAGCTCGTCGTGGACGGCAACCAGCTCCAGTGCACGCGAGTTGGCGCTGCGTTCCGGAAGCTGCTGGCGGAGTTCGGCTCGCCGTCGTCCTCTGAGATCGGCTCCTCTTAGACATAGATTGATCAGGATCCGACGTGTATATCCGAGCGGATGTTTCATTGCGGCTACGCGATGCCATCGGGGTAACACCTTGAGAAGGCACTCCTGTACAAGATCTTCTGCCTCCTGAGGATCAGCAGTAATTAGATAGGCTGTTCGCAGTAGCCCAGCGCCATACTGCCTCACAAAGTCTTCAAACGATGAGCAGTTTCGTTCCATTAGATATTAAAGGCAAGAAGAGGTGCAAAAGGTTGCGCGCTCGAAGGCATTCGTGGATGCGGGTCTAGTGGCGGCGGCGCTCGAGATCTCAAAAATGCGGGGTGCTGGAAGCCGTCTTATTCCCAGCTTGGGACACGACAGACAGCTACTCGCTGGTTTGGACGGCACCATTGGCGCAACTTCGCTTGGGGATCCGCGGGAACGCACGTCTGGACGCTCACACCATAGTGATGACCGACCTGCACGATCTGCGGGTTCCGGACCGGGATCCCACAAATGTGATCGACCGACACGGTCTTCTCGTTGTCCAGCGCATAGGTCGGGACCCCATCGAAATACCGGAACGCGCGATCCAGGCCCATCACCACGCTCGGGAGCGTCTTGTCCCAAACTGGGATCACGACCCGAAACCGCGACCAGGCACGCCACGCGCAGAACAGCACGACCTTGCGCCCATCGATCACCGGCCCGTCCCCGTAATCCCGCTGCATCCACAGCACAGGCTGGGGGATCCACGGCCGGGTCCGACGGCCGTGCTCCCGCCGGTAGCGGCGCTTGAGTCAGCAACCCACCGCCGGGTCGTCCGCTCCGAGCCTTCATAGCCGATCGCGATCAGCTTGTCGTGTGCGACATCCGCCCGGATCTTCCCGCTCGAGCGCTCAACCAGCTCATCGATCTTCCGAGCGAACAGACCGCCCATCGCGGGGCGTTTGCGATCCGTCACCGGAACCGTTCCGGCCGCCAGCTCACGCTGCCGGACCCAGTGAGCGACCGTCTTGTGATCACAACCCGCCAGCTCCGCAGCACCCCGCAGAGTGCCGGTCAGGTCATAGGCCTCGAGTATCTACATCACTTCCTCAGCTTTCTTCAACAGCCCTCCAGCCACGCGCAGAGAACGAATGGGCTGGTGGATAGCCGACCGATCAGGACACGATCGGTGAGGAGAAAACTGGCCGCCCATGGGGAGAAAAACTGGCCGCCGGTGGGGAATTCCGATGGCCACCCCTGGGGAGAAAAACTTGCCGCCGGTGGGGAATTCCGATGGCCACCCCTGGGGAGAATCACATGGCCGCCGTCAGGGGTCTAGACAGCCCGGGCGCGAATCCGACGCCTGGAAGCTGAGTGTTCGTGTCATCCTGACGTGGCTCCGATTTTCGGGGAGTCTGGTAACGCCGGGTGCGAGGGAGCACGGTCCGAGCGCCACTTATGCATTGCCGATCCGACTGCGTGAATCAACCGTCAGTGGCCTACATGAATCCAGAAAACGTCATCCTCGGACGTTTGCCCGGACGTGACGGTCCTTAATCCGATTATTACGCTAGAAGCACTCGCTCAACCTCACAAACTGTCGCACGTCGCCGGGCCGGCGCCGCGGGTCGTGCGAGACTCCCGCACCACCGCGCTATTCGATCGACGGCCCAACTGCTTGACAGCGAGCACGGCTGCAGCTATGGCGCACGGTGGCGGAGGCGTCTGAACAGCGTCAGCGACGGCTGCGGGGTAAGGAACGTGTGGGGGTCGGCTACCGGCTGACACCGGCGTCACCCGCGACTGAAACACCACGTTCCTGTCGCGCCACGCGGTCCCATGCGCTCGCTCCACGTCGAGCGACCGGAGAGTTGCGCGTCGGAGGCGGTGGCAACTCGCCCGGGCAGGCGGGCTGTCCCCTCCCATTGTTGCGCCCTGTGGGGCGCTTGGGGTCGGGTGACGGCCCGCCACCCGGGCGGGCCACCGACACAGGAGGTCAATCATGTCGACCACGAGTACTCGCCGGAGGCTCAGCGACCAGGAGCGGGCGGAGCGTCGCGAACAGGACCGCCGGTACGCGCGGCAGGCTGTTGAGCAGTTGCGCAGCACCGAGGGTTGGCAGCAGTGGCTGCGTGCCCGGGCAAGCTTTCATACCTATAGCTTCGGTAATCAGTTGCTGATAGCGATGCAGCACCCGACCGCTATACGGGTTGCCGGGTTCAGGGCCTGGCTCAAGCTCGGCTACTGCGTCCGCAAAGGCGAGAAGGGGGTTCGGATCTGGGCGCCGTGCCCACCGACCCGCAGCCAGATAGAGGCGTGGCAGTCCAACGGCTCAGCTCCTGAGGAGCGGCCACGGACGTTCTTCAAGCTGACGGCGGTGTTCGCGCAGGACCAGGTCAACGAGCTCCCGCCGCCGGCGGCACCGGCACCGGTCGAGTGCCCGATCCGGGAGCTCCGTGGCGACGACCTCGCGCCCCTGTTGCCGGGACTGATCAACCTCGCTTCCGAGCTCGGGTCGACGGTGAGCTTCGCGACTGTCGCGGGTGGCGCCCGCGGGTTCTATGAGCCCTCAACCGGGCGGATCGTGATCGAGCAGGGGATGTCAGCCAATCAGCAGGTCGCGACGTTGTGCCACGAGCTCGCGCACGCCTTGGTTCGCGCCGAACCACAGGACGACGACCCTTCCCTCGCATACGCGAGCGAGGAGCTGATTGTCGAGAGTGTCGCGTTCACGTGCATCCGGTCACTCGGTGTCGATGCCGACGGCAAGTCGATCCCGTATCTGGCCGCGTGGGCTGAGCAGACGGATGTGAGCGTGATCGAGCGGTCCGCGGTGCTGATCGACCGTCTCGCGGGCCGCATCGAGACAGTCCTTCACGATGATCGCTCCGCGGCCACCGACGGCCCGGGCAGCATCTGAACCCGACTGCTGCTCAGCGGGCCAGCAGCGCCTGAGACCGGGGGAGCTCATGTCAGGGCGCCACTCGTTTCACGCGCGCGTTTCCTCTCGTCGACCCGCTCGGTGGCAGTCCGCTCCTGGTCGGCGTGAGGGTGGTTGGCCGCCCGCGGCTGGTGCTAGCTCGCTTGACGCTGGTCCGGGTGATCGGCTTGGGTGGTGCCGCGTTCCTGGTCGACGCTTTCGGCGAGGGCTTCGGCGTAGGCGGCCACCAGCCGGAAGGTGCGGGCAAGCTCAGCGATGCTGGTGCCCTGTGCTGCGGTCTGCCAGTCGCTGACGGTCTGATCCCAGCGTTCCCATAGGTCTGGGTCGCCGGGGCGGTTCGCGCCCGCGGTGAGTTCGTGCGCGAACTGTGGTGCGGTTGGCCAGGGTTGCTTGCCGGTCAGTCCTGCGGTGATCGCGTACTCCAGCGCGGCGGCCTCGATAGACGCTGCGCGTGCGGTGTCACGTAGCCGTTCGGCGAACCCTGCGTCGGGTGGGGCGGTCTCGTGTGCGCGTTGTGCTGCGGCCCAGGCGGCGTCGCCTGCGCGGGTGCGATCTATAGCTGTGGCCACATTCATCGCTCAGCGCTTCACATTCTGGATGAACGTGCCGACAACCTGAAACGAGGAGGCATCGCTACGCGGCGCTGGGGGGACCGGCGCGTCGCTTGCGTTGCCCACCAGGTCGGCAATGTCAGCTTCACGGATCAGGTATTTGCGCTCACCGAAACGCTTCGCAGGCAGTTTGCCCTCACGAATCCAGAGGCGGATCGTGGCCGGCTTCATCCGAAACCGGTCGGCGACGTCGTTGACCGTGAGGGTGTAGTCGTCAGGTAGATGCTGTTCGCTCATCAATCCTCACACGAAATTACGCTATACAACACTAATTATGTTATGGTTGCCGCTGATGCCATGTTCAACCGCTCATAGATTACCGTGACCGACGACAACACCGTAGATAACGTCCATAGATTGCGCCCTCGGGATGATGGCGATGACGCTACTGCACCTGACCGGCGGTTCTCGATCAGCGAGAGTCTGATCGCCGGCCAGGGGATCGATCAACCCAGCCCAGCGCCAGACGCTCAAGGGCCGGCGATGGTGGCGGGCGAGTCAGACGGGATGCATGACCGCCGGTCCTCTGCCGCGGCCTTGCCGGGCATCGAGCCCGGTGGCGAGGAGGTGCAGTGGGCCGACGGAACACCGACCGGCCCTCCAGCCAGGCGCCGCGGGTTGCGCAAGCAGAAAGCTCGCACGAAGCGTGCTGGGGTTGCCAGCAATCTGGACACAGCTGCCGTTGCGGGCGGCCGAGATTTCGGCGGGCACTCGTGGAGCGGGATCGAGCCTGGAGCTGGACCAGTGTCTGATGCTGTCGGCACCGGGCCGCCGTTTGCTGCCGGCTCGCGGTCGTCACGTCCCGCCCGGGACGACTGGCCCTCTGTAGCCACGGGCCGGGTGGGTGACGGCGTCACCGGTGCCGTTCCGCGTCAAACGGGTGTGCGGGATGAACCGCGCCGTCGACGGGCATGGGTTGGGTTGCTTGTTGCGGGGCTGATCGCCGGTGCCGCGATCGTCGTAGCCTCGATAAGCAACGGCGGCACGCCGCGGCTGAACGCCCCGAGCAACACCCATCCTCAGACGCACGCGGCATCCTCGATCCGGGCGGGTGGCATGGGATTGGGCGCCGTGAGGGGCACGACGTCCGTGAAACGAGTCGCGCACCCGAGGCGCCGCCCGGGGCGCGGGGCGGGCGGTCGCTCGCGGTCACATCCCACGAGCAGCACGCCGACGGTGGCGAGCACCCCGACCGTCACTAGCACGCCCGCGGTGGCCAGCACGCCCGCGGTGGTCAGCGCGCCGACGGTGACCAGCACGTCTGCGGGTTCGAGCACCCCGGCGGGTACGAGCACGCCGACGCCTTCGGTGGGCTCAAGCACTGGCGCGAAAGCTTCGGCGCCGTCAGCGACGACCGGGTCGAGCTCTGGCTCGTCCGCAGGGGGGCTTCCTGATTTGCAGCAGACAGAGCAGCAGCCGTAGAGCAGTCATGGATTGACATTGGGCACTCGAGACGTGCCCCTGATGCGAAAGGACACGCAAACCATGCGAGTTGGGGACTCCTATATCGAAGGCGCCGCTGGGGGGCGATCGCGCGCCTGCTGGGGGCGGGCGCGGGTACGCCTGACCAGGCTCCTGATCGTGCTCGTCGCCGTCACCGGGTTGGGCGGGGTGATGGCTGTCGGGGCGTTGGCTAACAGCTACACAGGGCTGCTGTATGCCGGCACGTTGAACATCACTTCGAACGGCTCGTCGGAGTCGGGTGGCTACATCTATGGTGATGATTCGTGGACCGCTCCGACGGGCACCCTGTTCGCGGGGTTTGCGTACACCAGCGGCGCGTTTAGCGCGAAGAGCGACAACTCGGTCGGTGGTGTCTCTGCCGGGTTCGGTGGGGACGGGAGCGCGAATCAGCCGAGCATTCTGTTTCCGTGGACCGGTGATTGCTCGATCACCAACAGTCTGCATGAGTGGACCTATGACGGGGCCACGGCGGGCACCAGCGGGCAGCAGAGCTGCAACACGACCGGGAACACTAGCGGCTGGAACTACACCAACGCTGAGGTCGAATCCACCGTTCACCGCGGCTCGCAATCCGCAGACCGATTATCAGACGCTGTGACGCTGTCGGTGTTCGTGCCAGCCCGCGATGCTCATGCAACTATGACCCGAGCGACAGCGGGGCGTCGCCTCGGTCAGCGTCACGAACCTCTCCGGTAACTTCGACGACTCCTACGACCAGCCGTCAGGCAGCGTTCGTGGAGCGGGGTCGGCGGCGGCTCCTGGGTGCAGACCAACAGCGGCAACGTCAGCCTGTGCGGCGTCGGCGAATGATCCTGGCTGGTGTCTGCTCGATGCAGGCGAGCCTCACCGGCCCGCAGAACCTCAGCGACGGCTCTTGGCAACCAGGGCCCCGGGGTCACGAACGTTGGTGGGGTGATCGGCACGGAGTTTCAGTACGGCACCAACCCGTGCTGGACCGGGCAGACCGACACCGGGTCCTGGACACTCCCTGCCGGGTTCGCGTCCGGAAGCTACACAGCGAGCTTGCAGGCCAGCAACCCGGGCAACTACGAGGCGCAGGGATTCAGCGCGAGCGGCTCTCCGACGGTCGCGACCGCGGGGTCGGTCTCAGGTTGACGATCAGACACCGACGGTTCAACTGGTTGAGCCCGACCGGCTCGGGCAGTTGGACGAGCAGCTCCACCGCGACCGTCGATGTCTCAACCGGGCCCGTCCGGGCTTGTCGTCGCTGACCTGTACCGATAACGGCTGCAGGTGACGGTGCGACGCTCCAGAGCAGCAGTGGCGACACCTACGTCTACACGGTGCCGCTCAGCACCGGGAGCCAATGATCATCAGCTGCGCGGCGGCGAATGGTGACGCGAACGGTGCGCTGGTCGGCAACAGCGGCACACAGCTCTATCAGCAGGACGCGGTTGTTCCGACGATCGCCTTCACCGACACCGGCTACACCCCGGGACCTGGACGGCCTCAAGCAGACGGTCAACGTGACGTGCGACGGGCGGCCCGTCCGGGATCACTGGCCTTTCCTGCACGCTCGACGGCAACACGCTTCCTGATAGCGCCGGCGACACCGACAGCGTGGGTGCTGCGGGCGCGACGCAGACTGCGTTTGTGACGGTCTCGGCCAACGGCGCGCACGACCTCTCGTGTAGCCGCTGACAACGCCGGCACCCCGACGCATCACCGGCTCAGGCGAGCTACCAGGTCGACGTCGACTCCGCAGGTTCCCGGTCACGAGCTTCATGACCGGCAACGGCTACGCCGCCACCAGCACCCAGGCTGCGGATCCGCAGACCGCCTCCGGGCAGAACTGGCTCGAACGGCTCCAAGGCACGATCACGGTGGCGTGACCGGCACCGAGCCGACCGTCGACTCGGGCGTTCAGACGATCATCTGCACGATCAACGGCTACACGACGCGACCCGGTGATCCTGGCCAACGTTCCGAGCTCCGGCACGCATCGCGCAGAACACCCCGTTCATGGCGTCGTTCATCGCTGACCCGAAGAACGGGTGGATCGACGGGCAGAACGCCGTCGCGTGCCAGAGCAGTGACGGCTGGCGGGGTGTGAGCGGCGCCGACGGGCCGCCGCCGGGACCAGCAGCATCGAGTACGTCGACGTCAATGACCCGTCGTGGCCCGACGATGCCTGGGAACAGCTCCGCATCGCTCCGACGGCTGGTCAGTGCGGGATCTCGTCGGTCATCGATAACGGTGGCTGCGCCTACAGCGATGGGCCGTCGCAGACGACCTGGTATTCGTCGGCTCAAACGTGCGGATCACGGCTGATGACACCGGGTGCTCGGCTCCGATCACGTCGATCACGTGCTCGGGTGTGCCGATGCCTGTGTCGTCTTGGACTGCGTCGGCGGACCCGCAGGATGTCGACAGCCACAACGGCCTGACGGTGATCGCGACGATCAAAGCGCATGGAGGGAAGCTCGACTGCTCCGCGTCGGACTCCGCCAGTCCCGTCGACATGCTATGAGCTGGGCACCTACAACGTGTCGATCGACCCTTCGACCCCGGTCGGGTTCTTCGAGCCGCAGGGCGTGATCAGGGCGCCGCGAAGAACATCCTGCAGCTCAATGTCTCGAGTCGAACCGGCGGTTCCGGGATCAAGCAGGTGGCGGTGCAGGCCACCGACGAGAACACCGGGACTGCGTATACGGGCGAGCAGCTGACGGCCAACCCCGCCGACGGCACACGGCCTACGCGACGTTGGACCAGAACGACGGGTACCTGGAACCTCACGGTGAATCCCGGCGTGTTCCCGAGCCTGACCGACAAGATCAAGTTCGTCGCGACGCGCCACCACGAACGCCGGCCTGACCGGCACGATCACGACCATGGCCAGGACGGTTCGCCGGAGGTGGTGACCCCAGTGCAGCTTGGGGCAGAACCCCAACCGATCGGCGCTGGCTACTCCGACCAACGGTGACTGGCACCGCGATCACTGCGACCGCGCAGGGCGGGCACGTGGACCGCGGCCGGCACCCGCAGAAGCGGAGCTGCCGACGGCGCTTACCGGGCACCAGCAAGCAACCCGCGTCGCGCCAACGGCTCGTCGCGACCGTCGCGAGCTGGACCGCACTCGGTATGCAAGCCGACCCCAGAAGAACAGCAGCAAGAAGTCCCGCGGAACCGAGAAGGGCAGGCCGGCGAGGAAGGCCCCGAAGCGCTCCTGCCGGACGCTCACGAGCCAGGGCGCCGAGATCCGAGGCGCTGCCGGCGAACTACAAGCAAGAGACGGAGATCACCGGCACGCTGACCGACACCGGTAACGCACACCCCGATCGCCGGCGGCAGCGATCGGGATCTACACCACCAACCTCGCGACCGACCAGGTCAACCTCGCGCACGTCGAGACACCGGGCCACGCGGGAGCTTCAGCTACCGCCTCGCAGCCGGGCCCCGACCGGCGGGTCGATCTGATCTACCTCGGGAGTGGGGCACCACAGGGCGTCGACACGGCGTTCGACACAACCACCGCCGGCAAACTGCGGGCTCACGCCGCCCGAACGGTGCGGGTTGGTCAGACATGCGGATCACCGGCCGGATCCTTGGCGGGTCGATCGCAGGCCAAGGGCGCGCTCGTGCAGATGCAGTACACGATCGCTGGCCAGACAGCGCGGTTGGGAGCCGTTCAAGCCCGGCCGCTCCAGCACCACACGGCAACTTCGTGATCCGCTTCCCGATCACCACGGTGCAAGCGCGGGACTGACCTACCGGGTCCGGATCAAGGTCCCGACCCAGGCCGGCTGGGGCTTCAGGGCCGCGACGCATCGAACGTCTGAGGTTCCACGTGGCCTAGCCGCACAGCCGATGGGCGACGCCTACCGATCCAGAGGCGCCTACATCACCTAGCGTAGGGCTTCGCCCCGGCGGCACTCGGTCCGCCGGGGAGAACCGGGAACGAGCACCTACAGTTAGATCAAGAATGTCGTCGATCGCGTCACAAGATCACTGATCGGCCTGCTGACCGGCCTCGCGTGCTCGTTGCTGCTGGCCTGCGAGCGTCGCTGGCGCGACCCAGCCAAGAACTACTGGCTGGTGTCCTCCACCGGGCAGGTGTTCGCCTACGGCAAAGCCAAGCCCCACGGGTCAGAAGCCGGCAAACAGTACACGGGCGAGATCACCGGGATCAAAGGCACCGCCGAACGGCGGCGGCTACTGGATCGTGACCACCAAGACGCACTACGGCTTCGGTGACGCCGGCCGCTACAAGTACCGGGCCGGCGGCCTGAAGAAATACACGGGCAAGGATCAACCCAAGGGCCTGCGGGGCAAGATCGTCGGATACGCCCTCGCGACCATCCCATGCAACCAAGACGCGGGGAGGGTGGCACGAACACGACCACCACGACCGGCACGACCACCACGACCAACGCCGACCGTCGACTGCAGCGTCGTCGCGATCCAGACCAGCAGCCTCAGCACGGCCGACCGCGACCGATCCCTACAGCCAGACACTGACCGCCGGCGGGGTCAGCGGCGGGAGCTGGTCATGGACGTTCAAATCCGGAAGCTTGCCGACGCGGTCTGAGGCTCTCGAGCGGCCGGGATGCTCGCGGGCACCCCAGCAGCCAGCACAGCCGGCACACAGAGCACCTTCACCGTCCAGGCCACGAACAGCCAATGCCCAAAGCAGCCCGGCGACGCGCAGCTTCACGCTCACGGTCGGCGTGCCCCCGATGAGCATCACCACCCAGAACCTCAACAGCGGGCACCTACGGCGTGTCCTACAACCAGACCCTGAGTGTCGACCGGCGGGCAGCCCGGCGACTACCAGTGGACAGCCACAGGCCTCCCGACGGCCTCTCGATCTCAACCGGCGGCGTGATCTCCGGAATCCCTACCGACGACCGGCACTTACAACCGTCGCAGATCACCGTCACCGACTCAACCGGCGCCACCGCCTGCCGTCACCGCGTTACTTACACGCATCACGCTCATCTTCCCGCCGCTGCAGATCACAACCAGCAGCCTCAACAGCGGTCAGGACACCGTCGCATACAACGAGCGAGACGTTCACGGCGACGGGCGGGACGGCGATGGAGTTCCCGCCGCAGGACCGCTCGGACATGTACATCTGGTCAGCCACCGGTCTGCCGACGGGCTTGTCGCTCTCGACCGGCGGCGTGCTCTCCGGCACACCTACCGTGAGCGGCACCTACAGCCTGCAGTCACCGTCAAAGACGCAGCAGACAACGTGCCACCGGTCACACAGACCTTCGCGCTCAACATGACGCTCGCGCCACTGACGTTCACCACCGCGACGCTGACCGCCATCCAAGGTCAGAGCTTTACCGGGCAGATCGTCGCGCAGGGCGGGCAGGCCCCCTACAGCATCTCGCTCCTCTCCGGATCGCTGCCCACCGGCTTGCACTTCAGCGACGGCACGATCACCGGTACCCCAACCGCCGGATCCGGCAGCTACCAGTTCACGATCGGCGTCGCCGACAGCCAGAGCAGCCCGGCAACCGCCCAGGAAACGTTCAACATGGAGATCGCCCCCGAGCGAAACCGGTCCGACGATCACCGTCGCCAGCAGCACTACCAACACGACTTGGGCTGGCTATGTCGAGCAGTCATCGACGCCATTCACGTCGGTCTCGGGCACGCTTACGGTGCCGACGGTCAACTCAACCCCTCAGAAGAAGTCACGCCATGGGTCGGGATCGATGGATACGGCACCGACGATCTGATCCAGGCGGGAGTGTCGGCACTCGCTAACAGCAGCGCCGCGGACACATATCAGGCGTGGTGGGAGACGGTCGGCCCCAACGGCTCGGCTCAGAATCTCTCGCCACAAGATCAGTTCGAGGCCGGTCCCGGGGACACGATCAACGTCAACATCTGGCAGATCAGTACGGGCGAGTGGGAGATCACGCTCAACGACACCACCAGCGGTCAGGGGTTCGCCACCCAAGTCAGCTACAGCGGAGCTGACGAGACGGCGGAGTGGATCGTCGAAACACCGGCCGGATCAGCTGCCACCGGCTACGCGTCGACGAGCACGTTCAGCAACCTTGGGGCGTCACAGGCAGGCTCAGGAATGCTTGAGCTGTCAACGTCGGGCGCGACCCCGGGTGCGCTGACCGGCAGCGGCTTCTCGATCTCTGACTACAACTGATCTGACGGCACCCACCTTTGAATCAGCGTCAACACCATTTGAATAACCCGGCCGGTGTGCTCGCGGACGGGACTCCTTACCACGGGCGTCTTGGCGAGGTGGCCTATGACGCCGCGGAGGACCAGGTGCAATGCCATCTCTGCGGCCGTTGGCTGCACAAGGTCGGTGGCAGCCACCTGCGACGCAAACACGGGTGGAGCACCGAGCAGTACCGCCGTGTGTTTGAGATCCCCAAACGTGTCGCGACCTGGGGTCGCGGTGTCAGCGCGGCCCAAAGCAAACGCGCGTTGAGGCAGGTCGCTCCGGGTGGGGACATGGCAGCGATGGCTGGGCGCTTTGCCCGCGACCGCGCCGCCGCGAGTGCTGGTGCCCGCAGGGCCGGCAGCGGCCGTCGGGCTCCGCGTGTCACAAAGCCGTTTCTGACGCAGCACCCAGGGCTCGCAGAGGACTGGCATCAGGCTCTGAACCGGGGGGTCTCGCCCGACAGGCTTGGTGTCAGCTCACCAAGAAGTGTTTGGTGGCGTTGCTCAAGCTGCGGCCATGAGTGGCAGGCGAGCGTCGCAAGTCGCACGCGCGGCTCCCGATGTCCTCGCTGCGTGAGTGAGAAAGCAAGCCGCGAGGCCAGAGAACTCAACCAGTCACGGGTCCGGGAGCGCGCTGCGGAGCGCTCGATCATCCGGACAAACCCGGATCTTGCCGCGCAGCTGCATCCGACGCTGAACCCTGGTGTTGATCTCGGGCTTGTGCTTGTCGGATCAGCCCGGAAGCTGTGGTGGCTGTGCCCGGCCTGCGGCCACCAGTGGCAGGCCCAGGTCAACAACCGCGCCGTGGGTGGCGGCTGTCCAGTCTGCGCGGGGCGGTACACGCCGCGCGACCGTTCACTCGCCGTCCTGCACCCCGACCTGTTCGCCGAATGGCACCCGGCCCGGAATGGTGCTCTTGACCCGTTCAGCCTTGCGCCCGGCTCCGGCAGAACCGTCTGGTGGCTCTGCGTCAGCTGCGGTTATGAGTGGCGCACACGTGTGGAGCATCGCGCGAAACGTGGCGCAGGGTGTCCCGAGTGTCGTAAGGCTCGAAGCCTGTTGGCCACAAGCCATCCCGACCTCGTCTCGCAGTTGCACCCCACACTGAACCCCAGGGTTGACGCCCGCACGCTGAGAGCCTCCTCTGAGGAGCAGGTCTGGTGGCTGTGCCCCAACGGGCATGAGTGGCAGGCCAGCCCACGCAACCGGATACGTCGCGCCTGCCACTGTCCCATTTGCGCAAGGCATCAGCCTGATCGACCCGCAGGGCCGATGCACCAGTAGTGCCGCTTCTCTGACGCTCATGGTCGTGGGCGCGCGGGTGGACGTCTCGGCGGTCTCGGTCCGGCTGACCGGTTGGCAGTGGTTGTTGTAGTAGTCGACGAGGCTCCGATCGCGGTGACCACGGTCGCGTCCTGCGCCCGTCCGGTACAGGCGCGCTCAGGTTCCTCGGGGGGTGGACGCATCGGCTCCTGTGGGATCACGCCAGAACTGGACTTGTGCTCGTGCGGGTTCGTCGACACCCAAGCGGTCTACACGGGGTGCTGTGACGGTCCAACAGAGAGCTGTCACTGTCAGCAGTGGCGCTCCGTCGGTTGCGCCAGCGGCACCCGCTCAGTGTCCCTCCGGGGCTGCTTGCCGCTGTCAAGGTCGGGGCTGCGCCCCCGGCTTCGCCGGCCCCTGTCGGGGCTCTGTTGACAGCCGCAGCCCCAGGAGGGCTTCGCGGTCATGCCGCATGGCTCAACCCAACCAAAGGAGCACAACATGGCCAGTCAGGCGCAGACACCGCCCAGGGCGACCAGCAGACAGCTCGCGCTCATCCGGGACCTCAACACCAGGACCGGGACCGACTTCACCTACCCTGGCACTGTCGAGCATGCCCGACAGGAGATCGAACGCCTGACGGCGCTGTGCGAGCGTCAGGACCTCGCGATCACGCGCTTCACTCAGCTCGTCGAGGACTCCCGTCTCCCACGGCCCGATGAGATTCACCACGACGGGACGGCCATCCGGTTCGTGTGGAATGACCGCAAGGTCATCGTGCTCATCGACCTCGACGACGACCCGACCGACCCGGCCGACGCCGGCGCGGTGCTCGCCGCATAACCGGGAGATCGCGATCATGGATCACGCAACGACCCAGACCCCAAGGGCGGTGCAGCTTCGCCTGCGCTGCCCGCAATGCCGCGCCGCTGACCTGGCCACCATCGAGCAGCTCACGGCGAGCTGCCAGGGGCACGCCACGCTCACGATCGAGCCCGACGGTGGGCTGCGCCCGGAGTTTCACCCGGGCGGTTGGACCGACGTCAACTGGGACTCGTCCACCACGGCCGGGATTGAATGCCGCTCCTGTGCATGGAGCTATCAGGGTGCTGATCACCTTGAGCAGCTCACCTTCTCAATGCGGGAGGCGTGCTGATGAATGCGCATACCGCTACCGCACCGCGTTTGAACGTGCTCGGGCGCTACACCACACCGCACGGTGGCCGCAAGCTTTGCGCCTGCGTCAACGACGGTCAGACCGTCTTGACCGACGAGCCTGTCAGCGGCCGCGGTCAGGTCTATCCGATAGACGTCGTGCCGGCCAGCGATGGGCTCGACGCTGTTGAGGCGATCGTGAACCTCTACCTCCAAGAGGCGCGTGCGAGCTGCTCGATCCCAATGGCCCGCACGATCTTTGACGCCGACCTCATTCGGGGCGCGACGTGAGCGCCCACATCGTCAATGAGCAGCACATCGACCATCTCGTCCGGGCGGCCGTCGCAGGCTGCCTGGACAGCGAAGGTCGCTGGGTCGAGTAAGGCGCGTTCGGTTGGGTCATGATGGCCAGTACCGCCGTCTGTATGGACGCAGCGACAGCCGGGCTGACGGCAGCAGCAGTGAGACGCTGACGGCCTCCCAGTTCGGGCAGCTGCTGCTCAACGAGAACATCCGCAGCGTGCAGGGCCGCTATCCCGACACCACTGCCGGAGCGGAGACCTCCCCGGCGCCGACGCCTACTACTGGCTGCCCTACGTGTTCGAACCTGTTGTGCCCGAGACCGTCCGTACCGGCCACCTTGTGCGCGTCGGGTTGGGCCCGGTCCTCACCTGCGCGCAGCTCGTCAACGCGCTGCGCGGCTACTGCTACCAGTCCTGCGAGTCTCACGACTGGCCACAGACCGCGGCTCACGCGATCATCACCAGCCTGCGGGAGAAGCTCCTGGCTCATCTTCGCGGTGTTCAGGAGGCTGATGGCTGGGCCCTGTGATCCAGCTGACCTCCAGCCGCTACTAGCCTGCGATGGGTGAGCAGAGGTCCTCAGGCATGACAGCCACGGGCCGCGGGGTCCTGGCCGGGATGCTGACGCTGCTTGCCAGCGTTGCGATGCTCGCAACCCTGCTTGCCCTGTACGCGAACTACGCACTCGTCAGTTCGTCTGGCTTTTCGGATCGTGCCCTCAGCGTCGTGCACAGCGGAAATGTTGAGACGCTGATCATCAGCACCGTCACCGATCATGTCGTCGCTGACACGGGCGGCGGGGTAGCGGTGCAGCCGCTGGTCGACCACGCTGTGCGCGCCGCGCTGGTGGACGGCCGATTCGACGGCGAGATCCGTGCGGCCGCCGGATTGCTGCATCGCGAGTTGATGTCCGGGACAGCGAACTCGCTGACACTGACCGTGCCCGAGGCCGGTCAGGTGATCGCCGCCAACGTCGGCCGGACAACCCGCGGCTGACTGCCGCGGTCCGGGGTCTCGGTTCGATCACGGTCCTCAACGTGCGGATCCCACGGACCGACGCTCGAATCGTGCATCACGTCACGCGAGCGGCCCGGGACGCGTGGCTGCTGCTCGCGATCACGGTCGCACTGGTCCTGCTGGCGCTCACCGTCTCACCGAACCGGTTGCGCACTCTGCGTCGGCTCGGTCTGGGCGCACTCGCCGGCGGGCTGCTCGCTGCTGCCGGCTACCTCATCGGCCGCGAAGTTGCTTTCAGCAGGTTCTCCGATCAGGACACGCGCGCCGCGGCACGCGCGGTATGGAACATCTACCTGGGCGGCCTGTTGACCTGGGGCCTCGTGCTAGCAGGAGCTGGTCTCGTGCTCGCGGCCACCTCGAGCCTACGGCGCCCGCGAGCATCCATTCACTGACCGACGCTAACGACTATCCGTTAGCTCTTCACAAACCTCATGTTCCCAGCCACCTGCAGGTCTGCACCACACGTCCCACCGTCCTGGGCCTGCTTGGGCGTTACTGCTGCAGCTATCGCTGTGCGCCTCTGGACGTTTGTTGGATTTCGGTTGACATAACAATTGCACGTTTGATCTAGTGCCTGCCGGGAGCTGAGTGTTTGAGGGCGTCTTCCTTCTAAGGACAGGGGCTCGTCATGAACGTGCTGGGTGCCGTGATCGCACGGCGGTCGCGCTTGGGTGTCTGTGTTCTGTCGGTGGCCGGTTGCATGCTGGTGGCCGGCTGCGGCAGCAGCGGTTCGGGCGGCAGCTCAACCGCCGACGTCGGGTCTGGCGTGAAGGTCGCGCTGGCGTCGTCAACGACCGCTTCGCACAGCACTGGGCGGCGTCCGCGGCCAATGACCACGCGCACACGGACGTTGACCACGCGCACAGGGACGGCCACGAGCTTGGTTACGAATGCCTCTGAGGCACGGACGCGGAAAGCAACCCCACAGAAGGCATCCCGTTCCGCGTCGAGATCGAGCACCGGGCGGCGCACGGTCATGGGCCCGCGCTCCGCTGTTGCGCGGGAGCGGATGGTGTCGTTGGCGGCGGCACGCCGTCGCGCGGCCGAGCTGCTATCCGCGAAGCGTGAGGCCGCTGCGATCCGTGCTGCCCATGCCGGCCACAGGCAGCACGTTTCCAGGGCGCAGGTGCTGGCGGCTGAACGCCGGGCGAAATCTCAGGATCGTCGCGCTCTGGAGCACGCCAAGAAGGTGACCGCGGAGGCGGTCAGAGCCGACCCGTCCGCATGTTTGAAGCGCTCGGGCGCGCTAACACCCAACGCCGGCTTATCGAGGACGGCCGCGAGAGCACGGGCGATGCGGGTCAGGAAGCTGGTGTTGACGTGTTTGGCCGCAGGTCATACGACGCGCCGGCCGGGCGTGTCAGCGAGCGACGGAGGATCAGCGCGATGAGCACCAAGACCAAGACAGCGACGGTTCTCGGAGCGTCCATCGCAGTGGCGGTGGTCACTGGCGCTTTGGCTTCAGGGATCGCGACCGCGGGATCGGTCAGGCACACGTTCGTGACTCGAACGATCGCCCGTCGGCCCGCGATCCGTCGGCGATCAGCCCCGAGCGTGAAGCTCGGGCTGCCGGGTCATGGCGAACCGTCGGTGCCGATGCCACCTACGGCCCGCTCTGGTTTCAAACACCCTGCTGCTCGCTCGACAGGTTTTGGTCGGGTCGGCCCGGAGATTCCGTCGTTGTCGAAGGAGTATTCCCGCGTCTATCAGACATCCAGTGGCGCGTATTTGGCGCGCGTCTACCCGACACCGGTCAACTACAAGGCCGCGTCGGGTCGGTGGGAGCCGATCAATGACCGGCTGCATGTTCGCCACGGCCGCGCTGTGACGGTTGCCGACAACGATCACGTTTCCATTCCTGCCTTGCTCGCGTCAGCGCCGGTCACGATCAGCGAGGGTGGGGCGTCTGTCGCATGGTCGCTTCTGGGTGCTCACGGTCGCGGTGTTGTGTCAGGGACCAGCGATCGGTTCGCGAACGTGTTCCCGGAGGTGTCACTGCGCCTGCGGGCAGTCCATGGTGGCCTGACGGACGCTCTTGTTCTTGCAAACCGGCATGCGAGGAGCCGGTTTGTGTATCGGCTGTCGCTCTCGCCGGGGTTGCGACCGGTCCTGACTCGCGCCGGGTTCGTTGAGGCCATGGATCGGACGGGTCGCGCACGGTTTGTGCTGTCGCACCCGTTCATGGTTGATGCGGCCGGTAGACGTGCGCCGGCCGGGGCGCTGCGCACACGGCTTGTGCGGTCAGGCAAGCAGTGGTCGCTGATCATCACCGCATCGCGTGGATGGCTTGCTGTGACCCACCGGCGGTTCCCGGTAACGCTGGATCCGACAGACGGGTGGGGTGCGGACCAGTTCTGCACGATCCAAGAGAGTTCACCGGACACCAGTTCCTGCTATAGCGGCTCCAGCGACGGCATCACCACGCAGGTCGGCGGCGGCTCCACAGTCGCGCACACGCTTCTGCACTTCGATCTGGACGGTGTCGCACCAGCCGACTCGAAGGTCCTGCTGGCACAGGTGCAAATGCAATACAGCGGAACCGCAGCCACCGGCAACTCAACACCACTGAACCTCTATCCGCTGACGCAACCGTTCACCGGCAACGCAACGTGGAACACCTACGACGGCACGAATTCTTGGGCGGATGCGGGCGGGGACTATGACTCGACCCCGGCGGCCGAAACCCAAACGGTTGATCCCTCAAGCAGCGAGTACTCGGTGGAGTGGTATCCCACGAGCCTGGCGCAGGGCTGGATTGACGGCTCGATCCCCAACGACGGGTTGGTCGTCAAAGAACCAGATGACAGCGTCGATCAGCTGCTGACGTTTGATTTCAGTGACGCGGAGCCGTTCCTTTGGCTTTATTTCGACCCGCGAACCGGCTACCCAAGCAATGCGACGATTCTCAACCAGACGCTGAGCAGCAGCTCGACGCTCGGCGTCAACGTCGCCAACGGCAATCTCCTGATCCAGAACCAGGAGCTTGACCTCCCAGGCACAGGCGAGGACCTCAAGGTCACACAGACCTACAACAACCTGCTTGACAGTGCCGGCTCTACCGGCAATGGCTGGCGGACCAACAGCGGCGTTGACGACTACCTCGAGACCCCGTGGGGCCCTGGGTCCCCAGTTGTGTTCGACGCTCCTGACGGCCAACTGTTCTCATTTGAGCCCGACAGCGATGGGGACGGCGGCTACACGGCCCCGCCCGGGATTGACGCAACAGTCACCGAGAACGAAGACGGCACCTGGAAGCTGACCTACGCCGACGGGTCCTACGAAACCTTCGACGAGTACGGCGACCCCACAAGTCTCGTCGACGCCTCGGGCGACACGATCAGCTACAGCCACAGCGATGACTGGAACGATCTCTACGCGACCGACACCAACGGCAACATCACGACGTTCGCGATCGACACGGACCTCACCGACTACTGGAGCTACGGCGAAATCACGCCACCATCAGGCTCCCCGATCGGCTACGGGTATGACTCAAACGATGATCTGACCTCATACACCGATACCTCAGGAGGCGTGACGACCTACGGGTATGACGACAACGACAACCTGGATCAGATCACCGAGCCTGACGGTGATGTTTGGGATCTGTCCTACAACGATGAGCGTCAGATCACCCAGATCGTCCAGGTCACCGACCTTGAGGCCGGGACTGGGCCGACTACCACCTACTCGTATTACCCGGTCGATGAGCAGCCGGTCCCGTGTGGTGATCCGGGAAGCGGTGAGACCGCGTTCGGCGAGACGATCCAGCTCGCCCCGGATGGGACCGGCACCGAGTACTGCTACGACACCCAGGACCATGTGTATGCGACGATCACCGGCTTCCCGGTAAACACGACCGCGCCTGCGGTGACCGGCACCGCGCAGGACGGGGACACGCTGACCGCAGACACCGGCGACTGGACCGACAGTTCGTCGCTGTCCTACAGCTACCAGTGGCAGGACTGCGACTCAAGCGGCGACTCCTGCACCGATATTCCTGGTGCGACCTCGAGCAGCTACACGCTCACGCCCAGCGATGTCGGCAACACGATCGTCGTCGAGGTCACGGCCGACACCGGCGGGACTCCTGAAAGCACCGCAAACGCCTGGTCATCGGCGACAGGCGTCGTTCAAGCCGTCGATCCAAGCCCGACTACCGGACCATCGATCTCAGGAACCGCGCAGGAGGGCGACACGCTCACGGCGGACACGGGTGAGTGGACCGGCACGCCGCCGCTGACCTATAGCTACCAGTGGCAGGACTGCGACTCAAGCGGCGACTCCTGCACCGATATTTCTGGTGCGACGTCAAGCACCTACACGCTCACCGGTAGCGATGTTGGCGACACGATTGACGTTTGGGTCGGCGCGAGCAACATCACCCTTCCGGGCGGTGCTGGCGTCTCCACACCTTCTGACCCGACAGCGGTCGTGATCGGGCTCGGCCCCCTGAACACTGCCGCGCCAGAGATCACCGGCACCTCGCGCGAAGGCAGCACGCTAACCGCCAGTGACGGCACCTGGTCAGGAACCGGCACGATCACCTACAGCTACCAGTGGCAGGACTGCGACCCGGCAGGCGATACCTGCAGCGACATCACTGGTGCGACCAGCGCCACCTACACACCAGGTGCCGGGGACGTCGGCTCGACAATCGAGGTGACGGTCACCGCAACAGACAGCAACGGAAGCACCCCAGCCAATTCAGCTGCAACAGATGTCGTCGACCCATCCACGGGCGTCTGCGACGACACCTGGCTTTCGGCTGGTAGCGGCGCGTGGGACACCGGTAGCAACTGGAGCACCGGAGAGGCGCCGACAGGATCAGACACTGTGTGCCTTGGCGCCGGTTCCGCGCCGACGATCAACAGCACGGCGGAGGCTGACTCCATTCAGGGTGCGGGAGCGAGCCTCACCGTCGAGTCCGGTTCGCTGACACTCAGCGACGACTCCGAGCTCGCGAACCTTGAGATAGAAGGTGGAGAGGTCGACAGTACGGGGACGCTAACCGTCGACAACGGTCTGGACTGGACTGGCGGCACCATCGTCGGCTCCGGTGCCGTTGCCCTCGCCTCCAGCGCAACATCGACGATCGCTCCCGATGTGTATGGAAGCCCAGTGACGCTCGACGGGGCCAATGTAGATAACGCTGGCACGCTGACGTTCGACTGCTCTGACCCGACGGACGAAACCGGCGCCACAGAGCTGGTCGGCAGCGACGGCGCGGTCCTGTCAAACAGCGGCACCCTGAACCTCGGGACCGACTCAGGGCAGATGTGCGCCTTGACCCAGGGAACCGGGGCGGCGGCCTCGGTCACGAATGCTGGCCAAGCAAGCGTTTCGGCAGCAACGTTCATTGGCTGGGCGTTTTCGAACACGACCGACGGTACTGTGAGCAGCCCCGACAGCGCCGACCAGTACCTGGCGCTGGCCGGTGGCGAGGGAGCAGGCTCCGAGGACGGGACGTGGGACTGGTCATACCTAGCTCTGCTGTCTGGCACCTACGACTTCACCGGCGCCTCCAGCTTGAATGTCGGGACATTCTATGTCGGGAACGCCGACCCGGGTGATGACCCGCTCGCGTCGTTGCTTGGCGACAGCGCAGCGGCACCCGACGTAACGGTCGGACCAACCTCATCGTATTTCTCACAGTCCAACGGGACGCTCTCCTTGGGGTCCTCCACCGACCCCTCGAATCTCGATCTGAACGTCACGGGCGGCACCACCACCCTGACCTCCCCAGACTCGGACCCGAGCACGCTCGGCTGCGTCAACGTGACCGACGGCGCCACGCTGAATCTGTATGGAGCGACCACCGTGACTGGCTGCGACGGGTTGACGCTTGGAACCCCATATACCGACTCGCAGGGCACCCTCAACAACAACGGGACCCTCACGCTCCTGAACGACTATCTCGCTATCGAGCAGGGAGGCGTCGCAAACCAGAACGGCACCCTGATCCTCGACGGTGCCGAGGCAAGCCACACCTGGCTAGGCGGTGCTGGCGGCGGCAGTGTCGGTGGCGTGCTGGACGGCACAGGCACCACCATCGTCCAGGAGCCCGACGACATCGGGCCTTATGTCTTCGGATGCTGGGCAGCCTTCGAGAACGTTGAGATCAGCCAACAAACGATCGACAACGAGTCCTCGGACTGCGGCCTGGAGCTTGAAGACACGATCACGCTCAAGGACGTCACGTTTGACAATGACGGGTATCTCGTCGCGCCGTGGCCGGCCGCAGCACTCGATCTTCAAGGAAACGGCGGGACGGTGCTCAACAACAGCGGCACGATGGACATCAACGCCGCGCTGTTCTCCGCGATCCCAGGAGCAACGACACCGAAAATCGACAATACGGGTTCGATAATCGATGACAACCCGGGTCAGACCGCCGCGGACGAATCCACCATCCCTGAATATGTCCCGACCGAGGGCAGTCGCATTCAGTGGGCTCTCACAGGGGACGGCACGACATCGCCTCCAGCCGACAACATCGACCCCACCGGCAGCTCCTGGTACGGCGGCTCGAACCCTGCCGCCCCGTACCAAGACACCCCCCGGTGTGGAGACCCGGTCGTGTGCGCCACGGGCGATCAAACCGAGACACAGACGGACCTGTCGTTCGGTGGGCTTGGAGGACTCAGCCTCACGCGAACCTACAACTCGCAGCTTGCCGCCTCCCAGACCACCCCCGGCATGTTCGGGTATGGGTGGACGAGCTCGTTTGAAGCGCACCTGTGGGTTGACGGCAGCGATGGTGTCGCGGCGGTCCAACAGCCAAACGGGAGCATGGCCGGGTTCACGATCACGGACGGCAGCTTCATCCCAGACTCGGGAGTGGAGGCGTCCCTGACCGAAAACGAGGACGGCACCTACAGCTACCGGCTCCCTGACCAGGCGACGATGACCTTCGATAGTTCCGGGAACCTGGTGTCGCAGACCTCCAGCAGGGGGCTGACAACAAGCCTGGGATACAACGACAATGGGCAGCTTACGTCGGTTACAGCACCGTCGGGGCGGCAGATCACGTTCACATACAACACCGATGGGCTCGTCGCCACCGCCACGGACCCGACCGGCTTGGTGATCAGCTACGGGTATGACGACAGTGATGATCTGACCTCGGTCACGCCGTCGGCGGGGCCGGACGCCACCGGCTGGCAGTTCGGCTACGACAACTTGCATGAGCTCACGTCGATGACAGACCCGGACGGCAACACCACCACGATCGCGTATTCGGCTGGGCAGGTCGTCTCACAGACCGACCAGCTTGACCACACCGAAACGTGGTCCTATGCGCCCGGGGAAACACTGGTCACCTCACCCGCCGGCAACGTCACCGACTACCTGTTC
Source organism: uncultured Conexibacteraceae bacterium (assembly GCA_963761675.1). Taxonomy (GTDB): domain Bacteria; phylum Actinomycetota; class Thermoleophilia; order Solirubrobacterales; family Solirubrobacteraceae; genus Palsa-465. Next base: position 19,076 of record CAVXIA010000001.1, on the reverse strand, counting down.
AACGACCAGGACCAGCCCGTATCGGCAACTCGTGGTTACGGGACATCCGCGGCGACAACAACAACGACGACCTACAACGATGCCGGTGAGCCGACTGCGGTCACAAGCGGTGGTGGGAACACAACCACCTATGCCTATGACGATTCCGGCAACCGGACCAGCGAAACCAACCAGGATGGGCACACGACGACCTGGACATATGACACGGCACGGAACGTGACCAGCGAAACGCTGCCCTCCGGCTAAATAGACCAGCTACAGCTATAACAGCCAGAACCTGCCCACCAGCATCGCGGTCAGCGGAACCGGCGTCACGACTGAGACGACGACCCTTGCCTACAACAGCGACGGGCAGCTCACGTCATCAGAGGATGCGCGCGGCAAGACCACGTCCTACACCTATGACGCCTACGGGGATCTTGCGAGTGTGACCGACCCGCTCGGGAACGAGACCACCTACAGCTACGACGATGACGGACGCATGACCACCAAGGTGGCGCCGGCTGGGAACATATCTGGCGCAGATCCGTCTGCCTACACGACGTCCTATACGTATGACGCGCTCGGGGACCTCACCAGCATCACCGACCCCGACGGGGACATCACAAGCAACACCTACGACCCCGACCAGCACGTCCTGTCAACCACCGATCCGGACGGGAAGACGACCAGCTACACCTATAACGGTGACGGTCAGCTGACGGCCACGACGCTGCCGGACGGCACGACACGAACCGCGACCTATGACGCGGACGGCAACACACTGACCCAGACCAACGGGAACGACAAGACCACCACCTACACATACACGCCGCTTGACCAGGTGCAGACCGAGACCGACCCACTCGATCACGAGACCTCCTACACCTATGATCTCGACGGGAACGTCGCGACCATCACCGACCCCGAGAGCCGCACCACGACCTACGCATACAACGGCGAAGACCAGCCCACTTCCGTCGAGTACTCCGACGGCATCACCCCGCATGTGAGCTACGACTACAACTCCGACGGTCTGCTCACATCGATGACCGATGGGACCGGCACCACCAGCTACACCTACGACGGGCTTGACCGCCTCACCTCGGACACCAACGGTGACGGCCAAGAGGTCTCATACGGATACAACGCCGATAACGCGGTCACATCGATCGGCTACCCGAACAGCGAGACCGTCGATCAGGGCTACAACGACGATGACCAGCTAAGCAGCGTGACCGACTGGCTCGGAAACACCACAAGCTTCGCCTACGACCACGACTCCAATCTCCAAACAACCACGTTCCCGTCCGCGACCAGTGACATCGACACCTATAGCTACGACAACGCCGACCGGCTGACCGGAATCACAATGAGCCAGGGCTCAAGCACCCTCGCCAGCATCGACAACACGCTTGACCCAGCTGGGCTCGTGACCAACCAGACCCAGACCGGACTACCAGGCGCCACAAGCACCGACTACACATACACCGCCGATCAGCAGCTCGCGACCGCCGGCAGCAACAACTACAGCTACGACAGCGACTATGACCCCACCCAGATCGACAGCAGCGGCAGCGAAAGCTACAGCTACAACGATGGCAACGAGCTGACCTCGAGTCCAGCCGGCAGCTACAGCTACAACAACCTCGGGCAGCGCACAAGCGCAACCCCCACAGGCGGCAGCGCGACCGACTACAGCTACGACCAGGCCGGGAACCTGACCGCAGTCACCCCGCCATCAAGCAGCGCCACAAGCTACGCGTATGACGGGAACGGAGAGCTCGCATCCGAGACGACGGGGAGCGACACGAGCCAGTTCGCGTGGAACCTCACGACCACGACCCCGCTGCTCCTGACCGACGGGTCCACCAGCTACATCTACGGGCCCGACGACGTACCGATCGAACAGATCAGCTCAGGCGGGACGGTCAGCTACCTGCACCACGACCAGATCGGGTCAACCCGCCTGATCACCAACTCAAGCGGCGACACCGTCGGGACCTTCACCTACAGTTCTTACGGGAACATGTCCGCAAGCACCGGCACCACCACCAGCAACCTCGGATACGCAGGCCAATACACCGACCCCGAGACCGGATTTGAGTACGACCAGGCACGCTGGTACGACCCGAATACGGGACAGTTCATCTCAGTCGATCCCCTCGTTGCGCACACACAACAGCCCTATAGCTACGCCAACGACAACCCGATTGCCGACATTGACCCAACAGGGCTGTGTTTCAACACGTCCTCTTGGGGTGCTTTCTGGGCAAACTGCGGGAGCGACGCCCTCAACGCGACAAACACCGTTGCGTCGGCGGCGGGTGGCGTGGTCGCGACTGCTGGGAGCCTCGCGGTCGCCGCATGTAGAGCAGGGGTCTATGTTCCCGCCACTACCGAGGAATGTGGTGCGGTGGAGCTGATCGCTGCGGCCGCTGCTGGTTTGGCGACAGCGGCGGACGCTTATAAGGCCTTGAACGGCGACTCCGGTGCCGAGCTCGCAGTACCGCTTGACGTGATTGGGCTAGCGGCTCCGTTCGGCGGCGAGGCGATTGCCCGACTGCTGGGCGGTGGCGTCGAAGCTGCGGTGCCGGGCATTGGTCTGGCCTTTGGGGCGTCTGCATTTGCGTTCGGTACTGGCACCGCCGCGACCCTTGTCCCCGGACTCTTCGATCCAGCAAACGCGAACGCTGCTGCGATGGCTGGCTGTACGTAGTCATGCCTGACACGGAGGACCTCGTCCTACGACCTGAGCCGATGCGAGGTGCCACCGGAACGGGGATGTTGCTGGCCGGGGGGTGGGTAGTGGCTTCGGTCGCGTTTCTCCTGCGCCTTCATGGCATCTTGCTTGTTGCTGCCAGCGTTGTCGACGCAACGATCGTGCTCGCCATCGTCTTTGCTGCAGTCGTCTTGCGTCCACGTTACGCAGTTGGTGTTCGCAACGGAGAGCTCTTCTACAGGTCCCCGAGAGGGGAACGAATCGTGTTAGGGCGTGGCCAACCTGCTCGCGTGGTGCAGGTTGACGCGACCCAACCTCGTGGCACAGCTGACCCACAGCCAGTGCCGTTCTGGCTGCTCGTTAGGCCTGACAATTCGGTCGCCCTGAAGCTTGAGCGGAGTCGGTGGCAGCAGGATGGCTTGGAAGCTCTGAGGAAACTGCTTGGGCTGCCACTGGAGGTCATCGACGGGCCAAAGACAGTTCGTGACTTGCGAGCAACCTATCGTGGCGTAACTCCGTGGTGGAGCGAGCATCCATGGAGGGCGGCAGCAATTTTCTGGGGGGCCGTCCTTTCTCTAGGTGTGTTCGCTGACCTGCTTTTACGGGGTTGACCACACTTGGTGTATCGATTCGGAAGCGAGTTGTTGAGACCCATCCGTACCCTGGCACTCGAGTCGCGTCTGCCCCGAGAGCTGTTGCGGCAGACCGCACGCTCCGTAGCCGACGACCGCGATGACTGACGCAAGCCACGACGTTTTTTATCTTTCTCTCCTTACCTCTCACATCATTCACAACGCTACCTTCCCGTGCAACCGCACACATTGAGGAGTTGGAGCCGCGGGGTTTGCGCTACCGGCGCGTGTGCAGCAGCGCTCGGCGGCTTTCGCGTCGCGCAGGAGGGTTGCTGGCGTTGAGTGTCGGGGTCGGGCTTGGTGTGTTGGGCGAGCTGCTGGAGGAGAGGTGACCGAGATCGTCGGCCCGAAGGGCAAGCATGACCCTGACCGGAGGAGCGTCATAGCCATGAGCCCGGGGAGGTCACGCTTGGTGGGCGGCGTGTGCAGGTCACCACCCACGATCCGACCGCTGATACCGAAGCGAAGTTCCGTTACGACCTACCAGCACTTCACTACCGTGATCCACTCAACCACCTATGCTGTTACGGTCAGCAAGCCACGACGGTTACGGTCAGCAAGCCACGACGGTTACGGTCAGACGGTTCACGCCCGTCTATCGGCGACTGGAGCGCTCGCGACATGAACCGAACATCGCTTGGGTGGGTGGCTGTGCGCCTCTACCCCGAGGCGGTGCGCGCCGAAAGGGGTGGCGAGCTTGTGGGGACGGTCCTTGACGCTGGCGAGGCTTCGCGAGCGGCATTCGTGGGCCAGCTCGCATCGGTCGCAGGCGCGGGGCTGGCTGCTCGAGCGCGGCAGGCTCTGACCCAGCCTGTCGGGCAGATCGCCAGCGACACCCTGGCATGGGCGGCAGTGATGACTGTTGTGACTGCTGTGGTTTGGAGCCTCGGGATGAAAGCCCATGCCAGTGGCGACGTTCGATTCGCCAACGGCACGTTCGTGACCTTCGTTCTCCCGGTGCTGGTGGTTGTGGCGTTCACGCTGAAGCGCACACGTATCAGCGGAATCGTCGGAGTCGCCCTATGTGTATTCCACCTCTTGCAGCACCCTGGATGGGTGCCGGTCGTCCAGTTCGCAAAGCTGGGGCTGCCACTCGCGGGGTTTGCGCTGCTCGTGTTCGCTCCGGGACGGGTGTCGCCCAGCGGCCGCTGGGCTTGGGCGGTTCCAGCGGCGGTGTTCGCCTACTTCTCGCTGTCACAGGCCCCCGATCTCTCCAGCCTCGCCTACATACGCCCGCCGTCGCGGCGTTCTGTTTTCTTCCGTTCAAGCCCGCCTTCGCGCTCGGGATGGCGCTCCCGTGGTTCTTCTCGATGGCCCTCGACGCCGGATTCCTCGGCGGATTCGGACGGTGGACGCTCCTGTCGGCCGTACTGCTCGCATGTCTGCCACTAGCCCTGATCGCGATCGGAATCGGCCGTCTCGCCGTCCGCCGCGCATAGCACCAACGAGACGACGCGCGTCGTGAGCGCCCCGCCACGCTTGCGCAAGCCGTGAGCTGTGCCGGGATCGACTGCATGAGGTCGTGAGTGATCTCGACCTGGAGATCGTCGACCTGGCTTTGAATAAAGCTCTTCGTAGCGTGCGGGAAGATCGTGAAGCTCACCGTCGCGACAAGCACCAGTGCCTCGCTGGCTCGGCGACCCAAGAACGGCATCACGTCGAAGATCGTCATCGTCGCCGCGAGTCTGTATTCGTACGCGTCTGCCAGCGGCGGCTCGCGACGGGAGTGAGCGCCACGCGTGGCGCCGTATCGCTCATCCTGCCCATTGCCGTTTGTACGCCTGCTGATAGATCACCTCGCCGCACTCGCAGCCGTCACGCTTTTGGCGGCTACTGAGCCACCTGTCGTGGGGTCCGCGGAGCACGCCTGCCGCGACCATGTTCTTGTCGCGGCTGAGTGGCAGTTCCGATCGCAGCATCGTCTTTACGAGCTCACCGGCCAGTAGCACACCGGGGGCGGCAGAGAGCGCCGGCATGCTCAACGCGGGAAGCTCGGGGACCGGGGCGAAGCTGTCGCATGCGATTCCCATTGCCTTGCGCGCCCGAACACCGCGTAGGCGGGCGCGCTCAGATACGGTGAGCGCGGCCCGTCCGAGCAGTGGTTCGGGGATGGGTTCGTTCCGGTCCAGGTAGGGGCGCAGGTCGGCAAGTGGTAGACCGAGTCGCTGCGCGAAAGAGTCCTCGGGACCTCCTGAATGGAGGTCCGCGCGCGCGATGCACCGCAGGCAAGCCGCATGGATGAAGTCGTGGCGGGTCACGCGGTAAAGGCCTGTGTCAGCGTTCCCAGCGTTCAGAATGAGCCGCGGGAGATCGAGTTGCAGGTCGCGTCTTGTTGGATCGTGGTCCACGCTGACTACTACGAGTTCGCGTCTGACGCGTGTCTCAGGGCCAAGCTTCTGCCAGCGTGTGAGCATACGCTCGCAGTTGGCGCCTGCGCTGTCGAGCATGTCACCGAGCACATCGACCTTCGCGATCTCGGAGGTCGCGTCGGCATATCCAGCCGTGAGGTGGCGGTTCAGGTTGGTGACGTCGATCCGGTCGTCGTCTACGAGCGTTGGCGTTCCGGTCAGCGGGAGCAGCGCCATGGTCCAGCCAGTCGCGGATCCGATGCCGCCGCAACCTAGGAGCACGACCTCGTCGATATCGATGGCTGGCCCGAGGTGTGGTCCAGGCGAGCCGGGCAGCTTGTAATCCCATAGCGACGCGGTCCCGACCCATGGGGTCAGTGTCTGCGCTCGGATCCCTAGAGTCCTAAGCATGGCCTTGAGCGCCTCGACTGCAGCTAGAACGCCTGCGTATGCGGCCGCTATTTCGTTCCCTCGCTGCATGTGCGTGGCGTGCCCGATGCTCGCCCTCCAGCCGCTGCTGTTGACTGGGATGCCTGAGCTGCTGGCGGCTCCGAACACTAGCCTGATCACCGGGTCCCTAGCTGCGGTGCTCGAAAGCCGAGCTGTGGATTCGAATCCCACATGTTCGAGCGCGATGGCCTCGCTGAGGGCGCATGGGTTGAGTCGTGGAATCGCACGTAACCGTGTGCCGGGGGTCCAGAGGTGCAGTGTTGGCGCGGCCTTATCAAGACGCAGCAGGAGCGTGGCGGCCATCGCGAGTGAGATCTCAGCGTCCGGGCTCGGATTTGGCATCGTCAGTTCCACGTGCGTCCGCGCCAGAGACTGCGCAAGCGTGTCCGGGTCGGCTGCGAACTGGGCGAGCCAGAGGCGCGTCCGGTCAAACGGGGAGCTCATGGAACCGGCGTCCGATCGCTCGTTGGTGCCAATGACCTCCGAGCGCTTCGTATCCGTGCCAGCCCTGAAGAGGCTCGCCTGTCGCGAAGTCCGGGATCACCACTGCGTAGAACCCGTCCTTTGAGCTGAACGGCGCCACGACATCTGCCTCGGAAAGAAACGCCCTGTGCGGATGGTCGTGAAGGTCGGCGAACACGAGCAGGCGTTCGCGCCGCAGCCAGAGCGCGAGCTCGTGGCGCACACGGGGCGGGACGACCAGCCGATCGAAGTCACTTTCGAACGCTGGCATTAGCAAATGCGTTATCAAGGCCGCACCGTCGGCAGTCGGCCTGCCGGCCCACAGGACGATCGCCTCGCGCCGGCCGTCGCTCGCAGCTGCTAGCTCTTCCTGGGTCCGCACGGCGAGCCCGGCGGGTAGCTGAAGCACAACCGGTGGCGACGGCCTGGGTCCAGCCGGTGGGAGCTCGTCGATGAACTGCACTACCCTAATCACAGCCCTCGTCCTTGGTAGGTGCCCATTCGGTTGAGCAGGCGAGCCAGGAGATCTGCCTGCCGTGGCAGCAGCCAGATCCGCTTGTCGTGGGTCTCGCTGCTGTGACTTGCGTGCAGGTGATACCCGCGCGTCCCAGGTGTACAGAGGATCGGCACACTGCGTCCCTGAGCGATGACTTCGTTGTAAGGAGCCTCGCTCATCCGCGGCCAGTATCCGCGTCCGAGCTGCTTCCCGGTCTCGACATCGACGAAGTCGAGAAGTGGCGGGACAGCGTCGTAGTCATCACAGAAAAGAACGGCTCGGAACTGCTCGCTGGCTCCCTTCGGAGTAACCAGCAAATCGATCCGATCAGCGTGTCGTCTGGGCTCTCCGAGACCAAGACGCCGTGCCTGCTCGACGAACGGCGCCCAGTCCCGGTCGATGAGCCCGCTGACGAGCGATGAATCCATCAGCCCCGACCGACGTGCTTGGGACTGATCACGACCTCGGAGCCGTCGTGCAGGCCGGCCTGTATGAGGGTCTCGCTCAGATTCGTGGCAGCGGCGCCCGCGATAACCAGATCGAAATCATCGGGGTTCCGGGGCGGCTCGCCGTACAGCGCGTCGATCCCCTTGCGCAAAAGCTGCGAAAGCTGTTCATGATCATTGACTACCGCCGTCGCGTCGTCGCCCTCCTGATCCGCAACTTCGATCGTCCAGTGCGGGCCGGCGTTCGCAGCATCGATTTGCTCCACCATGTTGTGTTCTCCATTCAGGACGTTGTTTGACATCTCGAACAGAAAGATTACCAGGCTCGTTGCTTCTGTCAAACGGCGTCGCTACAGTCGAACAAATGCGCACCGACCGAGGAGGCTTTCTTGCCAACGACCACCATCGACGTGGCCGCTCTACACGATGCTCTGGACCGCAAACGGAGACTTCACGACATGAGCTGGAGGGAACTTGCTGGGGAGCTCGAGATCAGCCCGTCAACCTTTACGCGCATCGCTCAGGGTGCACGTCCCGACGTAGACGCGTTCGCAACCCTTCTGCGCTGGCTCAACGAGCCGGCGAGCGCATACATGGTGGGCGACGAACCGGAGCAGCGAGTTCCCAGCTCGGCCAGAGCCGAACTCGAGGAGATCGGAGCGCTGCTGCGCGCGTCGAGGTCGATGACACCCGAGCAGTCCGCGGCCATGGAGAACATCATCCGCGCGGCCTGGGAATCCCTCGTCAAAGAGTGACACCGACCCACTGACATGCGCCGCGGGTTCAAAACACAGTCCGAAACCATCTCGCTTGAGCTTCGGGCAGAAATTGGACTAACGGCGCACGATCGGCTCGATTGCACACAGCTGGCAACACACCTCGCCATCGAGATCGCTTCCGTAACCGACCTCACACGCAGCGGTGCCGGCCCAGTAGACATCGACTGCGTGCTTGACACCTCAACGGGGTTCTCCGCAATGACTGTCTACCGGGGCACGCGGTGCAAGATCTTCTACAACCCCTTCGACCCCCCGACACGGACCGCGAACTCGCTCGCCCATGAACTGTCCCATGTCGTTCTCGAACACGCACCCGGCAACGCTCTGCGCGATGGAACGCGCAACTGGAACAAAAACCAGGAGGAAGAGGCGGCCTGGCAAGCCGGCGCATTGTTGGTCCCGCGCCAGGGCGCGTTCGGCTGGCTGCAGCGCGGCGGCGACATGACGGGCGGCGCCGCACATTTCGGCGTAAGCCAGCAGCTCTTCAGCTGGCGAGCCAATTCAACAGGCGTCGTGGCGCAGATGAAGAGGCGCTCGACGTAGCACCTCCCGAGGACCATCGCTTTGGCCCTAGCCAATGAGCGCCGCACCATTCCTTCGGCGATCGTCCGCCGCCGTCCGTGAGGCTTCCGCTTGGCGAAAGGGAGGGCGTCGTGTTCCTTGACACCCCGGGCCTCGTTCCTGGGATTACGCGCGCTTGACGTGGGGTGTTTAACGGACTGGTTCTCGACAGCGCTCAATTGACGGCCGGCGGGTCGCGCCTGGTCACCTCGCACACGGTAGGTCTAAACATATGTTCGATTTAGGTTGACATAAGATTGTTGCGCGTGGTCTAGTGCTGTCCCGAGCTGCCGGCATGAGGTCGGCAACGGAAGAGACGGGGACACTCCTATGTATGTGGTGCGTGCCGCGGCCGGCGGGTGGTCGCGGGTGGTCTTGTGCGCTGTCAGGGCGCGAGCGAATGCGAGCAACGGGAGGTCGGGTCGATGAGCGCGAAGTGCAAGACCATGATGATTGTCGCTGCTTCCATTGCGATCGCGGCGGTTATAGGTGTGATGTCTTCTGGGATCGCGGCGGCGGGATCAGTGAGACCCTCATCAACGACTCAGGTGGCCGCTGCGCGGCTTGCGCACGGCGCGTTTCCGAACCAGAATGCTAAGGGGCTGCCGGGGCGTGGAGTGCCGTCGGTGCGGATGTCCCGTGGTCGTGCCTCTCGCTCACGCCGGGCAGGTGCTCGCTCGTCAGGGTTTGGTCGGATCGGCCCAGAAATTCCGTCGCTGTCGAAGGAGTATTCGCGAGTTTATGCCACCTCCAGTGGTGCGTATCTGGCGCGGGTGTATCCGACCCCGGTGAACTACATGGCCGCGTCGGGCCGGTGGGAGCCGATCAATGACCGGCTTTATGTTCGCCGCGGCGGTGTGGTGACGCTTGCGGACAATGATCAGGTTTCCATTCCACGCAGGCTCAGCTTGGGTCCGGTGACCCTCAGCGAGGGCCGGGCGTCTGTGTCCTGGTCGCTTTTGGGTGCTACTGGCCGGGGTGTGGTGTCAGGTGCCACTGATCGGTTCGCGAACGCGTTTCCGGGAGTGTCGTTGCGTTTGAACGCGGTCCATGGGGGTCTGAAGGACGCCCTTGTGCTCGGCGATCGGCATGCCAGGCGCCGGTTTGTGTATCGGCTGTCGCTCTCAGGCTGGCTGCGACCGGTGATGCGGGGTGGTCTTGTTGAGGCCGTGGATCGGCAGGGACGCCCGCGCTTCGTGTTGTCACGCGCGTTCATGGTCGACGCGGCTGGGAAGCGCGCACCGGCGAGCGCGCTGCGCACACGGCTCGTGCGAGTCGGCAAGCAATGGTCGCTGGTGATCACCGCATCGCGTGGGTGGCTCGACACGGCGGGCCGGAGTTTTCCTGTGACTTTGGACCCGTACGACGGGTGGACAGCGGACCTGTTCTGCACGGTCCAGGCAAGCTCACCGGACAGCAGCTCCTGCTACAGCGGCTCAGGTGACGGTGTGACCACGCAGGTTGGTGGCGGATCGACGGTCGCGCACACGCTTCTGCACTTTCCGCTGGATGGTGTCGCCCCGGCAGATTCGAAGGTGTTGCTGGCACAAGTCCAGATGCAGTACAGCGGAACCGCAGCCACCGATAACTCAACGCCGCTGAAGCTCTATGCCTTGACTCAGCCGTTCACCGGTAACGCGACCTGGGATTCCTATGACGGGACGAACCCGTGGAGCGATGCTGGCGGTGATTACGACTCGACTGCGGCGTCTGAAACGGAAACCGTCGATCCCTCCACTGGTGCAAATCCCGTGGACTGGTACCCAACGGAGCTGGTCCAGGGCTGGATTGATGGTTCGATCCCAAACGACGGACTGCTGGTAAAAGAACCGGATGACAGCGTCGATCAGCTCCTGACATTTGACTTCAGTGACACGGACCCGGTCATCACGCTCTACTTCGACCCGCGCGCCGGTTATCCGAGCGATGCGACCATTCTCAGCCAGACGCTGAGCAGCAGCTCCACGCTTGGGGTCAACGTCGGCAACGGGAATTTGCTGATCCAGAACCAGGAGCTTGACCTCCCGGGCACCGGCGAGGACCTCAAGGTCACACAGACCTACAACAACCTGCTTGACAGCGCGTTCTATTCCGGGAACGGGTGGCGGACCAGCAGCGGGGTTGACGACGTGCTGCAGGTGCCGTGGGGTCCTGGGTCACCGGCGGTGTTCAACCTCGCTGACGGCCAGCAATTCTCGTTCGAGCCAGACAGCGACGGCGATGGCGGTTACACAACCCCGCCTGGAATCGACGCGACGTTAACCGAGAACGAGGACGGAACGTGGAAGCTGACGTACGCCGACGGTTCCTACCGCACGTTTGACGAGTGGGGCGACCCGACCAGCCTCGTTGACGCCTCGGGTGACACGATCACCTACAGCTATGACGACGACTGGAACATGACCGCGACCGACACCAACGGGAACGACACCGCCTTTAGCTTCGACGACGACAACTATCGCTACACCGAGATCACACCACCTTCCGGCGGATCTATCAGTTACGGCTATGACTCAAACAATGATCTCACGTCCTACACCGACACCGCGGGCGACGTTACGACCTATGGGTATGACGACAACGCGAACCTGACCCAGATCACCGAGCCCGACGGTGATGTTTGGGATCTGGCCTACAACGACGACCGACAGATCACCCAGATCGTTCAGGTCACCGACCCGGAGGCCGGCACCGGCCCGACTACCACCTACTCGTATTACCCGGCGACTGAGCAGCCGGTCCCGTGCGGTGATCCGCCCAGCGGCGAGGTCGCATATGGCGAGACGATCCAGACCGCCCCGGACGGCACGGTGACCGAGTACTGCTACGACGAGGAGGATCACGTCTACGCGACGATCAACATCACCGATTACCCACTCAACACCCTCGCGCCGTCGATCACCGGTACCGCGCAGGACGGCGACACGCTCACCGCAGACACCGGCGACTGGACCGACAGTTCGTCGCTGACCTACAGCTACCAGTGGCAGGACTGCAACTCAAGCGGCGACTCGTGCACCGACATCTCAGGTGCGACCTCTAGCACCTACACGCTCACCCCCAGCGATGTCGGCGAAACGATCGTTGTCAAGGTCACAGCCGATGACGGCAGCAACTCTGCCAGCGCTTGGGGATCGGGCGGCGAGGTTCAAGCCAACCCTCCCGGCATTACTACGGACCCGTCGATCACCGGTACCGCGCACGTTGGGGACACCCTCACCGCTGATGTTGGGGTCTGGACCGGTACCCCGCCGCTGACTTATGGCTACCAGTGGCAGGACTGCGATAGCAGCGGCGACTACGGGTCCTGCACCGACATAGCTGGTGCGACCGCGAGCACCTACACGCTCACAGACAGCGATGTCGGCGACACGATCGTCGTGTGGGTCTTCGCCAGCAACTGGGGCCTGCCCGGTGGCGGCGGAGAATCAACCGCTACACCACCGACAGACGTTGTGACAGAGGCCGCGCCAGTGAACACAGCCGCACCAGAGATCACCGGCACCGCCCGCGTCGGCAACTCTCTGACCGCCGGCAACGGCACGTGGACTGGGAGCCCGCCGATCACCTACAGCTACCAGTGGCAGACTTGCGACAGCAGCGGCAGCTCGTGCACCGACATATCCGATGCGACGTCGAGCAGCTACACGCTTGCAGATAGCGACCTCGGCGACACGGTCGTCGTGAACGTCACGGCCACCAACGCCGGCGGTAATGCGACCGCGTCATCGGATGCGAGCGCTGTCGTTGAAGCCAGCCCCCCGGGCAACACCACAGCACCGACGATCACAGGGACCGCGCAGGACGGTGAGACGCTCACCGCCGATCACGGAACCTGGACCGGAACCCCGCCGATCAGCTACAGCTACCAGTGGCAGGACTGTGACAGCAGCGGCGGGTCCTGCAGCGATATCAGCGGTGCGACCTCTAGCACCTACACGCTCACAGACAGCGATGTTGGGGACACGATCGTTGTCAAGATCACGGCTGACAACAGCGGTCTTCTGGGCGGTAGCACGGCGAGCGCGTCATCGGCCGCGACCGGGGTCATCGAGGCTGGGTCGCCGATCAACAGGGCTGTGCCGACGATCACCGGCCTTGCCCAGGAGGGCGAGAGGCTCAGCGCCAACCCCGGGACCTGGACTGGGAAACACCCGATCACCTACAGCTACCAGTGGCAGGACTGCGACTCAAGCGGCGGGTCATGCACCAACATATCTGGTGCGTCCTCGAGCGCCTACACGGTGACCAGCGGTGATGTCGGCGACACGATCGTCGTCAACATCACGGCCACAAACTCGTCTGGCACCGACTCGGAAGCGTCCAACGCGACCGATGTAGTCGTCTCCGCGGCATCGACGACGTTCACGACCACCTATGAGTACGACCCCGCCGGTCGGCTCACACAGGCCGACACGAGCACGGGCGGATGACATGAGCACCGAGGTTCACACGGGTACCACGGTCAACGGCTTTGAGATGAACGGGAGGGCATTGTGCGCGTCAAAGGGATGATCTCGCTTGCAATGGTGCTGGTGGCGGGCGCGATGTTCACCTCAGCCGCATCCGGCGACGTCGTCATGCCTGGTGGAGGAGGCGTCAATCAGGTCATGGCCAGCACGGCGACAACCGCCACCGGCGGGAACACGCAGCCCGCGCACAGCTCGAGTGCGTTGTCGAAGGTCCGGCTCCGTTTTGTGGGTCGTGATGGTCAACGCTCGCGGACCGCGACGACGAGCTTGCGTGCGGGTGCATCGACCTCATCTGCGGCTGCGGCAACTCCCGCGACCGCCCTGGAGCCGGCGGTCGCGGCAAGGGAGCTAGGGGCCGACGACGATGATGATGATCCGTCGTATGCCAGCGACGGGGACGGCGACTGGCTGGAGATCACAGGCACGAGGATGGTGACCGCCACCAAGGTCAGCGACGACTACTACACGTCGGACTGCTTCTTCGAGGTCGATTCAGCAATCTCACCTGGGACGACCCCGCCCGTCACGTTCTGCGGCGAGATCTCTGCTTACGACGCGGACACCGGCGATGAGATTCCCGCTACAAACTCGCTGACCACAACCATTTATGACGCGTGCGGAAACGTCATCCAGGTCGACACCGCATATTGGGGGCCGTTCTATGACAGCTACCAGGCCCCCGGTGGGGTTCTGGACTCGCAGTTCTACTTCGCTGGCGGATATGTGCCGTGCTGGGGCACCTGGACCACGACGCAGACTGCGTCTGTCACGTTCACCGACGGTCAGACGCTAACCGTATCCGACGCCACATCCTTCACGGTCACAGCGGTAGCTACCGACTCAGCAGCATCGGAAACCGGCAATGGGGTTGGACCAGGCTCCGGTGGCGCGTCACGCTACAACCAGACCACCCACTGTGTCGACCCGGTCGACTGCGCCTCCGGCGACCTCTCGGAATCGTTCACCGACGCAGCCGTGCCGGGACGTGGCCCCGGCCTGGATCTAACACGCACCTACAACTCGCTTCAGGCCGGGACCGAGGGGATGTTCGGGCACGGCTGGTCCTCCACGTATGACTCTAACCTGGTGGTCAACGACGATGGGTCGGTGACGATCACCGAGGGCGACGGCTCGCAGGTCACCGCAACCCCAGACGGCGACGGCTTCGACGTGCCCGCGTGGGCTGACTCGACGCTTACGCACAACGAGGATGGAACCTGGACGTTCATCCGGCAGGCGACGATGACCTACACCTACAGCTCCAGTGGGCAGCTGACCGCGATCACCGATCGGAACGGGTACAGCACCGACCTTTCCTACAACGGGTCCGGGCAACTGGCATCGGTGACCGACCCGGAGGGCCGGTCCCTGACGTTCAGCTACGGCACAAACGGACTGGTGTCATCCGTATCGGACCCGGCTGAGCAGAGCACCACGTACGGCTATGACGACTCCGGGAACCTCACGAGCGTCACGGACTCCGCCGACCGGGAGTGGCAGTTCGGGTATGACTCAAGCCATCTCATGACGTCGATGACCGACCCCGATAGCGGGACGACCACCAACGTCTTTGACAGCGACGGGCGGGTAACGCAGCAAACCGACCCAGCAGGACTCGAGACGACCTTCAGCTACTCCGGTGATAACTACTCAGACACCGGCGGAATGACGACCATCACCGGTCCGCACGGCGAGACCACAGACGAGTACTACGCAGACGGCGTGCTTGAGGAGGTCGCCAAAGACCCAACCGGACAGAACAGCACGTGGTTCTACGAGTATGACCCCAACACACTCGCACCGACGATGGTCACCGATCCCAATGGTGACACAACCACGATGACCTATGACAGCTCCGGAAACATGCTGTCCATGACCGACGCCGACGGGAACACCACCACCTACACCTACAACTCGCTGAACGAGCCGCTGACACAGACCGACCCGCTCGGAATCGAAACAGCCTGGAGCTATGACTCAAACGGCAACCCCGAGAGCGAGGCTGTTACCGGTGCCGGGGGCTCACCGACGCTAACAACCAGCTACAGCTACACCGACGGGAACCCGGGGGATCTCACAGAGGTCACCGACCCCCGCGGGAACGTGACCGATTACACCTACGACACCGACGGTGACCTGGCATCAGTCTCGACACACCCGAGTTCTGGTGTGACGGACACCACCGACTATGCCTACGACGACCTTGGCCGCATGGTATGTGCCGTGGCGCCGGACGAGGTTGCTGACAGCGTCAGCTGCGCCGCCGCAGGCGACCCCCGCGCGGCGCACACCGCAACCTGGGCCTATGACCCCGAGAACGAGGTCACGGCCGCCACCGACCCGCGCGGAAACACAACCGACTACGACTACAACCAGGACGGGGACCTGCTCACGGTCACCGCCCCCGGCGGGGAGATCACAAAGACAACATTTGACGCCGACAACCGGCCGCTGACCGCAACCCAGGGGTACGGCACCTCATCGGCCTCAACGGTGTCCTACGCCTACGACATCGCGCCCGGGACCGGCGACTGCTCCAGCTCGGTGACCGCCGCAGCGTACTGCACGACGACCACGGACCCGACCGACCAGGCGACCGTGACCTATCTGAACGATCAGGATCTCCCGATCCAGGTCACAAGCCCCGAATCGGGCACAAGCACGATCAGCTATGACCCGACTGGGGAACCGACGAACTGGGTCACCAGCGGCGGGGACGCGACCGCCGAATATGACGGCGATGGGCAGCTGTCCTCGGTCCAGTACTCGGATCCAGCCACCGGCTTCACAGCCCCGGCCGAGGTGGACTACTACCGTGACGCGGACGGGAACGTGTCAGAGATGGACGACGGGACCGGCACCACCAGCTACGGCTATGACTCTCTGGGGCGGCTGACATCGGTCACCGACGGCGCCGGCGCGACTGTCGCGTACGGGTACAACGACGACGGCCAGATCACGACGATCAGCTACCCCGGGAGTGCCGGCACCGTCACGCAGGGCTACGACAACGCCGGGCAGGAAACATCGGTGGCCGACTGGCTCGGCAACACAACCGACTTCGGCTACGACGCGGACGGGAACATCACAAGCGAGCAATACCCGGACTCCACGACCGCGACGATGGCGTTCAACGACGACGACGAGATCACATCGATCGCCGACGCGTCGAACTCAACCCCAAGCACACCGTTCGCGTCGATGGCCTACAGCTACGACACAGACGACCAGGTCCAGTCCGAAACCGACACAGGCCTCCCGCAGCCAGCGAGCACAGGCACGACCAGCTTCGCGTACAACACGGCAGGCGACCCCACAACCCTCGGTGCCGACACCCAAACGTTCAACAGCACCCACCAAATCACCGACCAAACCGACGGCACCAACGACACCACCTTCGCCTACGACACGCTCGGCGACAGAACCTCAATCACAACATCGGCAGGAACGGTCGCCGCAACCTACGACCAGCTCGGCGAACTGACCTCCTACGGGAACGCCGACTACACCTACGACGGCAACGGGCTCCTCGCCTCAAAGACCGTCGGATCCGGCGATCCCCAGCAGTTCACCTGGGGCGAAACGACAGGCTCCGGCGCGCCCGAGCTACTGCAACACAGCAGCACCAATTTCATCTACGGGCCCGACGGGACACCGCTTGAGCAAATCGACGGCAGCACCCCAACCTACTACCTCCACGACCAGCTCGGCTCCACCCGTGTCCTAACCAACCAGGCCGGCACGACAACCGGCACGTTCACCTACAGCCCATACGGGAACGTTGCGGCCAGCAACGGCACCGCAACCACCGCCTTCGGATACACCGGGGCATACACCGACCCAACCAGCGGCCTCGTGTACCTCGAGCACCGCTACTACGACCCATCAACCGGACAGTTCATCAGCAACGACCCACTCCAGACACTCACCCAACAGCCCTACAGCTACACCAACGGCAACCCAACCAACGGCATCGACCCAAGCGGTCTCATGTGCTCGCTCAGCGGATGCCTCAGCGACATCGGCAACGGACTCGCCGGCTTCGGAGCGGGGCTCACCGGCGGGCTCTCAACAGACCTCCTAAACGACATCGGGATCAGCCCAAACGTCTGCAGCACCGCATACCAAGACGCCGACACCGCCGGGGGCGCCACAGGACTCGCCGCAATGGCATTCTTCTTCCCAGAAGGCGACCTCCTCGAAGCCGCCACGGAAGCGGGTGGCGACCTAGCCGCAGAAGACGGAGGCGCCCTCCCGCTCGATGGGTCCAGCATGTCGACGGACGAGGCGCTGACTCAGGGGGGGGCCTACCTGGGCGACGGGTACACCGAGCCAGAGCCTGGGAGCGGACGGTACGTCTCGGCCGATGGGACTCGCGTATTTCGCATGGGCGAGTCAGACATCACCGGTGCTCACGGCGGTGGACCCCACGTTTAACTTTGAGAGCCTGGAGCCAAACCCGGCCCGGCCGGGACGCCTCATGGTCGGGCAGAATTCCCACGTCTATCTAACGGACCAGTGAACGAAATGGATGCAAACATCGAGCTCGGCAGTTACTCCAGGGAATCGGGGCTTCGCCTCGTTTGGGTGCCCGGGTACACGCTGACTGTCGTCGCCGGCGCGGATGGGGTAACCGTCTGCGGCAACAGCGAAGGGCTCCGCTCTCTAGCGCAGCACCTGCTGACGCTTGCCGACGATGTGGTCCCTTTCCGGTGTCCACGCACATATGGAGCCCGGACTGGAGCTGGACGACGACTCGACCTCTCTCGTTGTCGAGAAGAAGGCAGACTCGATTTGACCGACTGTCGCTCTAAGAACACCGGGGCTGTGTTGCCGCAGAAGACACGGTCAGCCTCTACAAGGCCCCTCAGGCGGGGCTCGGGGCGTCCCCGGTTCGAGAACGGGTACGCGGCCAGTGATTTCCCGGGGACGCCCGGCGAGGTGCCCGACGGATTGGCCTACTTCGCTCGAGACAAGTCGATCGCGGATGAGTTCGCGGATTCGTACGGGGAGGATCATCGAGACCCAAGTCCCGCGAAGTGTCTACGACGAGCAGTACGCACAGTACGAGCGGCCGTACCCAGGGCGGCCCTCGCACCGAGGTTCCGATCCCCTCGGGCTCAGTAGAAGGTCTCAACGGGTACCCAAGGATCTGGCACCCATGAGCGACGCCGGCGCCATCTGGCTGAGATCAGTTGCCGAGGCCGTCCCGCTCGGGACACGCGTCGCTGGAGTTGTCGCCGAGCGACATACCTACGGCTTCTTTGTGAAGCTCGACGATCATCCAGACATTCGGGCGATCGTCGAGATCAACAATTACCGACCACACGGATCGCCGGTGCCTCCCGCGGGCCTTCCGCCCATTGGCGCTCGCGTTGATGCGATTGTGGTCGACCACGTCGCGGTCAATCACCAAGTCCGGCTGCGCATGTCCCCTGGTTCCTGAACGACGGCCCGCGACCGGCCGTTGGCCCCGGCACGTCGGGAGTTGGTGAAACACTCCCCGGTAATGCCCGCTGCTCATGCCCGCCGGCTGATTCTTCTCTTAGCCGCCCTGATCGCTCTCGTCGCCGCAGGGGTCGGCATTATGCTCGTCCCCGCGGCACACGCCTCGAGCGCCCAGAACCGTGTCGGGCCTTTCACCTCAGCCACCGAGCGGCTCACCCGGTCCGCAGCCCCGGAAAGCGCCTGCACACGCCCGGGTTTGATCGCCTCAACGGCTGGGATCA